>CAYPJU010000111.1:13001-15090 GCA_964411125.1 uncultured Bradymonadales bacterium
GTCGCCGTGAACGACCGCTGCTGGCCCGTCCTCGTCCATCAGATCCTCGCCACCACCCTCGCCTTCGGCGGCTTTCGCGCCGATGCGCTCTGGGACGTGCTGAGCGCGGTGCCCGACTTCGGGGGGATTACGTTCGACGAGTACGAGGCGGTGCTGGAGCACATGGCGAGCGGCGATTTCCTTTTCCGCGACGGGCGGCAGTACCTGATGGGGCACGCGGCGGAGCGGGCGTTCGGGCGCCGGAACTTCATGGAGCTCTACGCGGTCTTCTCGTCGCCGCAGTTGTTCACGGTCGAGTCGATGTCGGGGCGGGAGCTCGGCTCGCTGGAGCAGAACTTCGTCGACTCGCTGAGCGAGGACGGCAGCTCGTTCTTGCTTGGCGGGCGCGCCTGGGAAGTCCACACCATCGACCACAAGCGACGGCGGGTACGGGTCGAGGCGGCGCGCGGTGGCAAAAAGCCACGGTGGGGAGGGTTCTTCCCGCAGTTTCTGGGGCGCGAGCTGAGCCGCGAGATTCGGGAGGTGCTGCTGTCGTCGGAGACGTATCGGTACCTCGACCCTTCGGCGGCGGGGGTGCTGCATGGACGCCGCGAATGGCTGCGGCCGATTCTGCAGTCCGCCGAAGTTCCGATGGTTGTGGACGAGGGCCAGACGACGTGGTGGACGTTCGCGGGTGGGCGGATCAACAACACCTTGAGGTACCAGCTCAAAGCGATGGGGCACGACGCGCGGGCAGACAACTTCCGGGTCGTCCTCGACGACGTGGGGATGGTCGAGCTGCTGCGCGAGCTTGCGTCCACCGACGAAGAGGAGCTTCGCCGAAGGACGCTGGCCCTTCTGCCGGAGTTTCGGCTGAGCAAGTTCCAGCGAGCGTTGCCGGAGTGGGCGACCCGGGAGATGGTGGAAGCGTATCTACTCGACGTCGCTGGCGCTCGCGCTTTGCTCGCCAGCGTGACCTGAGTCGGGGTGAGGAGGCGAGGTTGAACGGCTTCATCGGTCTCACGGACTATGAATGGTACCGGCAGCTGCTGGCTGACCAGCCTGCGGAGGTGAACTTCTGGCGGCCGCTGAGCGGGAAGAACTTTCGCGCTCTGCGTCCCTCGGAGCCTTTCTTCTTCAAACTGAAGAAGGCGCACGGCGACTGGATCGCCGGGTTCGGTGTGTACGCCGGGTTCATGGCGATGGGGGTCGCTGACGCGTGGGCGACGTTCGGTCGCAGCAACGGGGTGTCGTCGGAGGCCGCGATGTGGGAGCGCGTGGGCCACTACGTGAAGCGGAATCGTGGCGGCGAGGTCGAGCGGGGCCATCAGATCGGTTGTATCCTGCTCACGACGCCGGTGTTCTTCCCCGCGTCTCACTTCGTAGCGCCCCCGGCCGACTGGAAACCAAACATCGTGACGGGATCGGGCTACGATCTCAGCCATGGAGAAGGCCTCCGGATCTGGCAGGAGTGCATGGAGCGAGCTGGAGACCTACGGCAGGACGACCAGCAGCTACACTACAATCTCGCGCTCGCGCGTTCGGAGGTGGAGTTCCGCGAGAGGGTGTCCCGCGTGCGGCTGGGGCAGGGAGGATTTCGCGCGATGGTCACGCAGGCGTACGACGGGACGTGTGCGGTGTCGGGGGACCATACCCTCCCGGTGCTCGAGGCCGCGCACATCCTCGGCGTGACGGAGGGTGGCACCCACGAGCTCGCCAACGGGTTGCTTTTGCGGGCAGACATCCACCGCCTGTACGACCGTCATCTGGTGACGGTGACGCCCGACTACCAGTTCAAGGTGAGTGAAAGATTGCGTGAAGACTACAAGAACGGCGCGGCGTACTACGCGATGGAGGGTCGACCGTTGTCGCTCCCTCGCGAGGCGGAGATGCGTCCACGACGCGAGTATCTGGAGGCACACCACGACCGCTTCGAGCGGGCTTCCTGACTCGGAAGATTCCGAGGCTCGGCGAGCAGGCCCTGGCGACGCGCCACTGGCGAACGTGTGAAGTTGGACTGCCGCTACTGCGGGTTATCGAGGTCCGGCGAGTCGATTCGAATCGCCGCGACGTCCAGGGCCTCGAGGTCGGGGACGAGCTCGCCGATGCG
>CAYPJU010000112.1:0-6127 GCA_964411125.1 uncultured Bradymonadales bacterium
TAGCGGTGAGCGGGTAGCGGGTAGCGGTTCGAGGGTGGCGGTACGGCGAATAAGGTCTTGATTCGGGGTTCTCGGCGAGAGAGGGTGGGTGCGTTTGAAACCGAACGAGGGGTCAGAATGAGAAATCACAAGTCCTTGCGGGCGTTCCAGAACGCGGACGAACTCGCGCTTGAGATCTACCGTGCCACGGAAGGCTTCCCGAGCGAGGAGCGGTACGGACTAACGTCACAATTGCGACGGGGCGCGGTGTCCGTGGCGTCCAACATCGTCGAAGGCAGCTCTCGCTCGTCCCAACGAGACTACCTTCGCTTTCTAGAGATCGCGCTCGGGTCCCTGCGCGAGATAGAATATCAATGGACCGTGGTCCGACGCCTCAACTTGGTCGATCCACAAACGGCAGAAGCGATTGCATCAAAGATTGATTCTGCCGTCGCTCCGCTCGTCGGCCTCGTCAGGCAGATCTCCCGAAACCTGGATTGACCATAACCGCTGACCGCTGACCGCTGACCGCTGACCGCTGACCGCTGACCGCTGACCGCTCCCCGCGAACCGCTGACCGCTGACCGCTGACCGCTGACCGCGAACCGCTATTCCACGGTAACCGACTTGGCGAGGTTTCGCGGTTGGTCGACGTCTGTCCCCTTGAAGTCGGCGATGTGGTAGGCGAGCAGTTGGACGGCGACCGACGTGATGAGGGGCTGGACGATCTCGTCGACCTCCGGGATGCGGATGAAGACGTCGGACAGGCGGGTCAGCTCGTTGTCGCCGTTCGTGATGATCGAGATGATCTTCCCTTCGCGCGCCTTCACCTCCTCCACGTTCGACAACGTCTTCTCGTAGACGCTGTTCCTCGGGGCGATACAGACGACGGGCATCTCCTCGTCGATGAGCGCGATCGGGCCGTGCTTCATCTCGCCGGCAGCGTAGCCCTCGGCGTGGATGTAGCTGATCTCTTTGAGCTTCAGCGCGCCCTCCATCGCGATCGGGTACTGAATGCCGCGGCCGAGGTAGAGGAACGAGGGTGCGTTCGAGTAGCGGTGCGCGATGTTCTCGTAGATCGAGACGTCGTCGAGCACCTTTGCCATCGCGCCGGGGACGGCCCGGAGCGCTTCGATCAACCGTCGGCCTTCGGTCGCGTCGATCGTGCCGCGTCGTCGGCCGAGCCAGATCGCCATCAACGTGACGGCGGCGAGCTGCGTGGTGAAGGCCTTGGTGGAGGCGACGCCGATCTCGGGGCCAGCGTGGGTGTAGAGGACGCCGTCCGATTCGCGGGCGATGGTCGACTCGATGACGTTGCAGATCGCGAGGCTCTTCGCGCCGAGCTCACGCGCCTGCCGCATCGCGGCGAGCGTATCGGCGGTCTCGCCGGACTGGCTGATGGCGATGCAGAGCGTGCGGTCGTCGATGATCGGATCGCGGTAGCGGAACTCGCTCGCGAGGTCGACCTCGACGGGGATGCGGGCGACCTTCTCGATGATGTACTTGCCGACCATCGCGGCGAAGTTGCTGGTACCGCATGCGACGATCGAAATCTTGGTCGCCTCGCGGAGCCACGTCTCGTCGATGTCGACCTCCGAGATGTCGACGTCGCCGTTCTCGAGGCTGACGCGGCCGCGCAGCGTGTCGACGATGCGGGCTGGCTGCTCGTGGATCTCCTTGAGCATGAAGTGCTTGTAGCCCTGCTTCTCGGCCGAGATCGGGTCCCACGAGATCTTCTTCGACTCGCGTTCGACCGGCTCGCACCGGGCGTCGAAGATCTCGGTCTTGTCGGCGCGCAGGATCGCGGTGTCGCCGTCGTGCAGGAAGACGAACTCGCGGGTCTGCCCCAGAACCGCCGGCACGTCGGAGGCGGCGAACGCTTCGTCGCCGTTTCGCCCCAGCACCATCGGCGAGGCGTTGCGTGCGACGACGAGGTGGTCGGGGTTCTCGATGTCCATGACGACCAGGGCGTACGAGCCCTCGATCCGTTGCAGGGTCGCGCACACTGCGGCGTGTAGGGAGCTCGCGCCGGCCTTCAGCTCGGCGTCGATCAGGTGGGCGACGACCTCGGTGTCGGTGGCCGACAGGAACTCGCTGCCGTTCGATTCGAGCTCGTCGCGCAGCGCGAGGTAGTTCTCGATGATGCCGTTGTGGGCTAGGATGATGCGGCCCGCGCGGTGCGGGTGCGCGTTGCGCTCGACCGGGCTTCCGTGGGTCGCCCAGCGGGTGTGTCCGATCCCTACCGAGCCATCGAATGGCTCGGCGTGGTAGGCGCGCTCGAGGTTCGCGAGCTTGCCTTCGGCGCGGACGACCTGGACCCCCGACGGCGTCGCGATCGCGATCCCCGCCGAGTCGTAGCCGCGGTACTCCAGGCGTCGCAGGCCTGTCAGCAGGATGTCGCTACACTCTTGCCCGCCGACGTATCCGACGATTCCACACATGGGTTCTCCTGGTCTGGTCGTCGCCGCGTGCACGGGGACGCCGTCATTTCAACGTGACAGATTCAAGGGGCCGGAGCACGGCCGACGATCGAAGCGCCGACGGTCGTGAACCTCGCCCCGAGAGAGTAACCATCGCGAACGTCATCTCCATCCGTGTCGACGTCGGCTCCTTCCGAGATCTGCTCCAGCAACCCGCAACCTTGGCGCGAACTGAGCAGTCGGCAACCCGAGAGCGGGTCGAATTGGCAATTCGTCTCGTCGGCCTGCGTCGCGACGCAGTCCCACTTGTCGTCGGCCGCCACGTAGGTGAACACCGATTTCTGCAAGCAGACGCAGGCCGTCGACGCTTCGTTCAGCGATTCGAAGAAGACGTCGCGGTCGAGAACGCCCGACAGCTCGCCGTCGGCGAGGGTGACGGTCCCGGCGGTCTGAAGGTCGGCGGGCGGCACGACGTTCGCGGTGATCGAGACGTCGCTCATCTTCAGTCGCACCTGGTCGAGCAGGCCAGGAAAGTAGAGCTCCATCGAGCCGCCGGTCGCCTTCAGGACGCCGTTTGAGACCGAAGCCTGCGCGAACGGCCACAGCGCGTCCCCGTTGGGGTCGAAGCTGTCGGGGAGGATCTCGAACTGGCCGGTGCCGGCGAGGTTGTCCGTGTAGTCGGTGTCGTTGTCGCGTCCGACGTACAGCGTCGCCGACAGGTCGGGATCGTTCATCGCGTTGGACCAGTCCGAAAACTCGAGCAGGTAGGCGAGGTCTCCGATGCTGATCGCGTCGGCGATCTGGGCGTTGATGTCGGCGCCCTGCGACGCGAGCAGCGCGGCGTAGAAACCGATCTGGTTGTCGAGGTCACCGTCGCCGTCGAAGTCGGTGCAGCAGGCGCCCTGCGCCGCGACCTCGACGAAGTCCATCAAACCGCCGGGCCCGAACTCGCCCATCGGGCACGTCGGATCGGTCGACGGATGGAAGCAGGCCTGGGGGGGGGCGTCGGGCTCGTCCACCATGTCCGCTACGTCTGTCCCCATGTCGACGGGGTCGGCGTCCGAGCCCATGTCACCGCCGTCGCACGCCGGGTTCCCGACGCTGACCAGCTCGATCCACTCGCCGCCGAGGCATTCCACGGTCTCTCCGCCGCACCCGTTTTCGTCGTACCCGTAGTCGCACGGTCCGCACTCGTCTTCGCAGGTCCGTCCGCGTGGCGAGATGGGCCCTTCCGGACAGCAGGAAGTCTCGCCGAGATCGGTGGGGTCCGTGGTGGAGCCTTCGTCGGTCCCCATGTCCGCGACCGTCGTCCCCGTATCGTCGGTCGGCGTCGAGCCGGCGCCGTTGTTGCCGGAGCACGCGACGCCCCCGGCGGCGAGGAGAAGCGCGGCGAGGAGAACGGGATGGGTACGGTCGAACATGGGAGGACTCTGGGGCTTCGGCTCTCGAAAGCGCGCAATCTAGCTGGTGGGCCGGTCACGCGCAAATGGTGGGCATCACGCAGAACGGCCGCGACTCCTCAGAACATCTGACCACAGTCGCTCGCGACGACCACCATCCCGGTGGTCACGACGCACGAATCCGCGAACGGCAAGCACGCGACGTCGATGTGGGAGGAGGGTCCGCAACCCTCTACCGTGATGCGATACCCGGGGACGGACCAGTGGTCGCCGCAGCCGATCGGATACTTGACGTCATCGTCCGACGAGACGTCGGTGACGGCGCCGCCAGGGCAGTGCTCCGCGAGGTAGGTGCTGGCCAGTTCTCGCGCCTCGATCCGGGTGAGGACGGAGCGAGCCCCGGCGAGGAGGAGGAGGGCGGCGATTCCGAGACCGGCGACGACCGCGAGACCGATGAGGGCCTTCCGGAGGAGCGAGGACCGCTTTTGCTGGGTCGGTTCGTTCATGGGCGGGTCGGGCTCAGGAGCTCGAAGGGGCGTCTTTTCGCGACGAGGAGTCTTGATAGCTTCCCGGCGTCGACGATGAAAGCGATTCGAACAGTTCCGGGGGAAATCGAACATCTTCGCAAGGCGGGAGGTTGCGCATCATCGCAGGAAATGGGCACTTCCGGGCGCCGCTCAACTATTTTCGCAACGGAAGACGCGAGCTGCCGATAACGAGGTGATGGACCCGTGGGGGGTCCCCCGCTCCCGAGGCTACAGATGACAGCTCCCGTACCGAGACCAGGAAACGAATCGATCGCCGGCCGCCGCGACGCCTGCAAAGGAATGCCGTACTACGTGCCGACGCCCGCGCGTCGCAACGCGCTCGGCTACCTCGTCGCACGCTTCGCCCGCATACACGGCCTGGGAGTGAGCAGTGTCGTGATGTTGGACAACGTCTGGTATCTGAGCGTGAACGACGCACCTCAGAGCCGGCTCTCCGCCTTCCTGCGCGACGTCAACGCGCGTTATGCCGAGTTTCACCACGCGCGTTACGGAACCTCTGGCAAGATCGTTTCGGCCGGGCCGCCAGGCAAAGCCGTCGTCCTCGACTCGGAGGCCCAGATGGAAGCGCTCGTTCGACGCGTCACCGCGCCGGTCGACCTCGGCTGGGTCGACGCCGTCGCCGACTGGCCGGGCGTACTCTTCACCCCCGAAGACGTCGGCGCCCTCGTGACGTACCGTCGTCCGGTCGAGTTACGGCACTTCACCTCCTATCGCGAGGCCGAATCCGTGCGCGTCTCCCCGACGCTCCACGACCGCGGCCGACCGCATCGCAGCATCGCGCGTGATTTCAAGCGGACCCGCAAAGCGCGCGTCGCCGCGCTGCTCGCCGCACGCCCTCCCGGCACGAGATGCTGCGGAGCGGACGCGATCTTGAACGCTGGGTTCGACCGGCCGGCGCCACTGCACGAACGTCGACCCGGCAACGGCGCGCGAGACCTCGTCCTCGCGAACGACGACAGCACGCGTAGACGCGCCGAGCGCGCGATCGCGAGCTTTCGTGCCGAGCACCGAGCTTGTTTCGATCGGTGGGTGCAGGACCACGTCTACGTCGACGACTGGCCCCCCGGCACCGACTACCACCACAACATCCATGGCTTTCCGCTGCGCCCTGGCTAGCGGTTCACGTCCATGACGGAGGCGTCACCCTCCGTGTCCCCCCGTCTCTTTCGATCGCGGTCCCGTCGCGAGATGCACCCGTGCGCCCGCTCCTCCCCGGTGCGGCAAAAGACGGTCATTTCACGCCCCCAATCCCGTCGAAACCACGTCTCCAACCCCCGATTCTGCCAGCCATCCCCCCACTCCTGGTGTTTTCCCGCCCGAAATCAATCCGTGAGGGACTGCCTCCGGCGACCTGGTAGTGCGCCCCCGGCGCCTCGTCGCGGCGGTCGAAAACTGTGGCGAGCGGGCGCATGGGGAGGGCGCGAGGGGCGTAGCAGATACCGTGGGGCTTTGCCCCCACCTCACCAAGGATTGCATCCTTGGAACCGCGAACATCTTGTGGCGGGGCGTGGCAACTCGTTGATGTAGCTCGAAATCAGCCGTTAGACCCAGAGATAAACTTCGGGGTCCAGGGGAGCAGGGGAGCATCCCCTGGTGGGTTTGGGCGAAGCCCAAAGGCCCCCTTTTCCGACAGCATCCAGCGGCACGCCCCCCCCCGAAGGCGAGGCCTTCGGATGGGCGAGCGACGCCTCAGGTGTCGGGATCAGTGGCATGCCCATCCGAACGCCCCCCCGAAGGCGAGGCCTTCGGATGGGCGAGCGACGCCTCAGGTGTCGGGATC
>CAYPJU010000112.1:6227-14903 GCA_964411125.1 uncultured Bradymonadales bacterium
GGATGGGCGAGCGACGCCTCAGGTGTCGGGATCAGTGGCATGCCCATCCGAACGCGAGGACTTCGGGATGGGCGGGGCAACGGCTGAGATGTCCGGCACCGACGTCTCCGAACATGAACGGGACGTTGTCGTTCGAGTCGATCTGGAAGACGTATTTCATCTGGGCGCCGCACTCGCGACAGTCGGGGTATTCGACCCCCTGAACCCACGCCGGCCAGCCGCCGAGCTTGTCGCCTACTACGGGCAGGCCCGATTCGATCAGTTGGTCAGAGGTTTCGTCGTCGAGCTCGACGCCCAGCGCGTAGTCGGCTTCTTCCCAGTTGGGGATGTCATCGTGCGGCGTCCAGCCGGTGACGAGGCGGGGGGCGTGCGGTTCGTCGGGACCGGCCGCGTCGTCGCGCGAGGGGGCGGAGGGGTCGGGGACCCAGCGTGCGACGACGCTCTTCGCGTAGGGGAAGTAAGCCTCGCAGTCGACCTCGCAGAGAGGGTCGGAGTTGGTGCAGTAGAAGAGCTGGAGGAGTCCTTCCGAGCCGAACTGCTCTTGCGCGGGCTTCGGGATGGAGCCGAGGTCGAGCTGGAGAAACAGTTGAAGGCGTCCTCCGCAGTTCTCGCACAGCGGCCACTCCTCGTCGGCGGCGAGCCAGGGGCGTCCGCCGAACTTCGTGGCGCCGAGCTCACCGTCACGTTCCTCGACGGTGGGGATGTAGGCGGTTCGTACGTGCGGGACGAGTTCTTTGGGGATTTCCGGGTCGGACATGGGAGCCTCCAGGGGCGTAGTGCAAACATCACAACGGCCTATCACGCCGGGTGGGATCGACACGACGAAATTTAGATCCAACCAGGGTCGGTTTCGTTGAAAGACTCGAACCCAACCTGGAGCCCCCATGATTCGGCCGCGAAACCTCGTCCTCCCGCCCCTGCTCTCCATCGGCTTTCTGCTGCTGATCTGCGTGGGCGTCGCCATGCTCTGGACGTGTCCGGAGCCGCCCGAGGAACCTCTCGTCGGCCCGGTCGAAGTTCCGCAGTCGTTGCTGGCGGTCGAGGACGTTCCGGAGCGCTACGAGGGTACGTTTCGCTGGGACGGCGACCAGGCGGCCGACGAACAGCACGTGGTGCTGACGGTGGAAGACGTCAACGAAGTGGAGGGTTTGTTGGTGGCGACGGGGCGCGGCACGTACACGATTCGGCAGCATCGAGCGATCGAGTTTTCGTTTCGGATCGAGATCGATCCGGTGTCGGGCGAGTTCGTGATGTGGGAATCCGCTCCCGATGTCTCGGCTGGCTTCGTCACCGACGGTCGTCACAAGGCGTACGTGTTCGATGGGCTCGACGTCGTCGAGGCTCGCTGGCACGGGGACGACGGGGCGATGGGGAGCCTCTCGTTGCGCGCCACCGAAGAGCGCGTCGCGCCCGAGGTCGCCCCGCGGCTCACGGAGCGTCCCCCGGCCGATGCGATGACTCTGCCTGGTGGTGTTCGGCTCGATCTTCGACATCGGGGACCGCGCCAGAAGTGCATGGCGGGCGGCGACGATCGCGCCCGCGTGTACTACGAAGGATGGAACGCCGGGGGCGTCTTCGACAGCGCCTGGGAACGCGGACGTCCGGCGACCTTCTCCCCCAGCCAGGTCATCCCGGGTTTCGCGTCCGCGCTACTCGTACTGTGCGAAGGCGATTTCGCCCGCGTCTGGATTCCCGCCGAGCAGGCCTACGGGAGCGACCCCGGCGCGGGACGGATCGCAGGGGACCTCGTTTTCGACGTCGAGGTCGAAGCGATTCTTCCCCGCCGCACGCTCTGACCGCGACGCCGTGCCGCTACCCGCGACCTTCCGCCGGCCGGCTTCGACGAAGTCCGCATGACGCTCGCTCGACGCCCATCCGCCTCGCGAACACCGGCGATCTTGGATCGCGATTGGTGTCTCGATAGGTTTGGGGAGCGTTCAGCCACCAGGGGACAATCTTGAATACGCACCATCGAAGCGCGCTCGCCCTGCTCATCGCACTCGTCGCCGGCGGGGCGTGCCTCGCACCGGGAGACGACCGCGACGCCGACTCCACCAACGGTAGCCCGACCTCGGACGCCGGGGGGACCAACCAGGGGGGCGGTGGAGACGACGGATCGCCGCAGAAGACGATCTTCGCGTCGGACTACGACGCTTCGTGCGAAGTCGACTTCGACTGTGAAACGGTCTGGGTCGGCGGCGACGTGTGCGAGTGCAGCGGCTGCGGCCCGATCACCGCGATCAACAAAGAGAGCGCGGCGGAGTATCGAGACCGACTCTGGGCGCTGCGGGAGGCATGCACGATGCGTGAGGCCTGCGGGTCGCTCGAGGACGAGCGCACGATTCACCAGGCGTCGACTTGCGCGGTGGAGTACGTCGGGATCTGCATCTCGGGCCAGTGCGAGGCACGCGCGCTGGACGAGTACCGCTCGACCGCTTCGTCGCATGCCATCGTCCGGACCGACGAGGGCTGGGTCACTGTCGACATCGAGACGAACGAGGCGGTCGAACACGACGATGCGTCGATTCCCGACGTGGCCGGCGAGGACTGGGACGTCTCTCCCGACGGCGAATGGATCGTGTACGCCCAGCCGGGTGTCGCCGACGCGTTGCTGGTGCTCGGCCCGAGCGACTTCTCATCTGCGCCCGTTCCCATCTTCGGCAACCCCGAACTGACGGGGGTGGACGTGCACTCTCCGGTCTTTGCGTGGAACGGGACCAGGGTACTCTTCCTCGCCGGAACTTCCGACACCGAGGTCACCGCATGGTCGATCGGGATCGAGACCGGGGTCGACCAGCGCCCGACCTCTTTTGGTCCCGCGCTTCCTGCCGGGCAGGGTTTTCAGACCCTCGGCGCGAAGTGGTCCCCGGGCAGCTACGAGGTGCTGTCGAAGATGGGCACATGCGGGGACGACCCATGTCCGACGCACGTCGGCATCCTCGATATCTCGGGCGACGAGACGAAACTCACGCAGATTTCGGGCGACAGCGACGGCTGGACCCTCGCGCAGATGGCGAACGAACCGAGCTGCAACGGCGAGGCGTGCAACGTCGTGGCCGAAAATGGCGGAGCGACCGGCGCACGCGACTTCGGGTGGGTGCTCGGTTCCATCGCCGTGTACCGCTCGAACCGGGACGTCTGGAACGACTGGGACGGCTCGGCGGTCGTCCCGCACGGGATGGAACGACTGCTCAGCTACTCGGTGCACTACCCCGAACCGTTCGAAAGCCAGACGCTCGAGAGACAGATCGGCGCGGGAGCTCCGTGGGACCTGCCGGGGATTCCGCGCATCAGCCGCAACAACATCGGCGAGTTCGTGACGTTCGTCCCCGACGACGAAGGGGCGGGAATCCGCGTCTACGCGCACCGTGGGATGCTGCGTGTCGAACACACCGACTCGTTCAGTGCGACGAATCGACCGCGCTCCGTTCGGCTGGTCCCGGGCAACTGACCCTGGGCGCGCTTGGCGCTTGAACCGCGCCGCCAAACGCATCAAACTCCCGACACAAGTCGAAAGTTCCCAAGGAGAATCGATGCGCTACGCCGTTTCGTCTGCCCTCGTCACGCTGATGCTCGCCGGCGGCTGTGGCCCCGTCGATCCGCTCAACAACCTCAACAACGGTTCGGTGCTGAACAACGGAGAGCGGCTCGACAGCACCGTGAGCGGCTCGGTGACCGACAATCGCGGCGCGGCGTTGGAGGGAGCGACGGTGGAGCTTTTCGACCTCGCCGCCAACCAGTCGTTCGTCGAGGGGGGCGACGTGACGGCGGCCGAGGCCTACATCGATCGCGCCGCGATTCTGTCGTCGGACAACTCCCTCGCCACGGCGACCACCGGGAGCGACGGCAAGTTCGTCTTCGAAGGGGTCTTCCCCAGCGCGCTGCTCGCCGTCGCGACGAAAGACGGGTGTACGTCGGGCTTCGCGGGCTTCGACGAAGAGACGGGGGTCTTGAACCTCGATACGCTGATCCTCCCTGACTCGAACCTCGACTTCGCGGTCCCCACCTTCGTCCTGGCGTGTGCGACGCCGCCCGAGGACATCGGGCCGGAGGGGAACACCGACGAGGCCCCGCCGTTCGAGCCGGAGGTCACGCCGCCGACGTGTGACGAGGCGACGTGCACCGCTGCCGGGGGCGTGTGCGAGGGGGCCGACTGCGTCCTCGCCTGCACCAGCGACGACGACTGCCAGGCAGGTCAGCCCGGTGCCTGGTGCGATCTCGTCGCGAGCCCGGTCGCATGCAGGGCGCCGGCCCCCGGCGAGATCGTCCCGCCGGTGGAGGTGACCGCGTGGACGAGCTTCACGCTGGTCGGCGCCGACGACGCGGTGCTGGCGGACGCGTCGGCGGGGAACGCGACGCTCGGCATCGACAGCATCCCCGAGACCGGCCTGGCGGAGGTGCGGGCCGACTACGACGGCGACGCGGAGACGGCGTTCGTCCATGTTCAGTCGGGGGGCCAGGAGTGCCCGGACTTGCAGCCTCGCACCGACCATTTCGAGGTGGAGATCGTCGACGGCAAAGTCGCAGGCGAGGTCTATCTGCACGGCGGACATCAGAAGATCCTCGTGTCGACGAGCGCCGTGCTGGGAGAGGGTGACCAGACGTTCGCCATCGAGGTGGGCGAGCCGTGCGCGCTCCCGCGGCACCCGTTCGTGGCGATCATGAGCTGGGACGCGGGGCCGAGTGAACCCGCCGACCTCGATCTGAACATCTGGAGCGCCGACGGCGAGCTCGTCCACATCGGCAGCAAACAGGCGGGTTGGGGGCAGCTCGCCCGCGAGGGCCGTCAGGGCCCGGGCCCCGAGGTCTTCCGGGCCAGCGACGTCAGCGCGGGACCGTTCACGATCAAGGCGCAGTTCTTCTCGGGCCGTCCTCGCGACATCGAAGGGAAACTGCGGTTGCTCCGGATCATCGACGGCACCGTCCGGGACGACTCGTTCGTGTTCACCGTTTCGCGACCCAAAGACGTCGCCGAGATCGGGGTGTTCGAGAGCGAGTAGGGCAAACAACGGTGGCACGGCGGTCCTGCGGTGCGGGGAGCCGGGCGAGGACGCCCGCTCACCGAAGTCGGTCCGCGGTGCGGGGGGGCCGGCGTCCTGGCGTCGTGTCGGACGAGCAGCACCATACGCAAACCGCGTTGACAATCCCGGGATCGGTACATAGCTTGTCGGCGTATCCGTTCAGCTTTCCATACTCTGCACAAGCTGATGCGCCCCGGCGCTCCCAGTCGTTAGAAACTGGTCCTTTGAAACTTTCAATCACCACCAACCTGAACGCGTCCCCCGCGTTCGAACGGCGAGGCTGATACCTCGCTTTCCAGGAGAGATCCATGCATCTGAAGGAACTCAAACAGAAGAAGATGACCGACCTTTTGAAGCTCGCCAACGAGGCGGACATCGAAGGGGCTTCCAACATGCGGAAGCAAGAGCTCATCTTCGCCATCCTCCAGTCGATGGCCGACGCTGACGAAGCGATTTACGGCGAAGGTGTTCTCGAGACCCTGCCGGACGGCTTCGGGTTCCTCCGTGCGCCCGACTACAACTATCTTCCGGGACCCGACGACATCTACGTCTCGCCGAGCCAGATCCGCCGCTTCAACCTGCGGACGGGCGACACGGTGAGCGGCCAGATTCGTCCGCCCAAAGACAGCGAGCGCTACTTCGCGCTGCTGAAGGTGGAAGAGGTCAACTTCGAGAACCCCGACGCGCTTCGCGACAAGGTTCTGTTCGACAACCTCACGCCGCTCTACCCGATGAAGCGGCTCGACCTCGAGGTCGACTCGGACAACTTCTCGACGCGAATCCTCGACCTGCTGGTCCCGATCGGCATGGGGCAGCGTGCGCTCATCGTCGCGCCGCCGCGTACCGGTAAGACGGTCCTGATGCAGCAGATCGCGAACTCGATCGCGACCAACCACCCCGACATCGTGCTCATCGTCCTCCTCATCGACGAACGTCCCGAGGAGGTCACCGACATGGAGCGTTCGGTCGAAGGCGAGGTCATCTCGTCGACGTTCGACGAGCCGGCACAGCGCCACGTCCAGGTCGCCGAGATGGTGATCGAGAAGGCGAAGCGCCTGGTCGAGCACAAGAAAGACGTCGTCATCCTGCTCGACTCGATCACGCGTCTGGCCCGTGCGTACAACACCGTCGTTCCGCCGTCCGGCAAGATTCTCTCGGGTGGTGTCGACTCGAACGCGCTGCACAAGCCGAAGCGTTTCTTCGGTGCGGCCCGTAACATCGAAGAGGGCGGCTCGCTCACGATCATCGCCACGGCGCTGATCGACACCGGCAGCCGCATGGACGAGGTCATCTTCGAGGAGTTCAAGGGTACCGGTAACTCCGAGCTCCACCTCGACCGCAAGCTGATGGAGAAACGCATCTTCCCGTGCCTCGACATCAACAAGTCGGGCACGCGTAAGGAAGAGCTCTTGATGGACGAAGGACAGCTCAACCGCGTCTGGATCCTGCGTCAGCTTCTGCACCCGCTGAACGTCGTCGACTCGATGGAGTTCATGCTCGACAAGCTCGGGCGTACGGACTCGAACCAGGACTTCCTGCAGTCGATGTCGGGCTGAGAGGATACCGATGCGCTTTTTGCTTCCCGCATTTCTGCTGATTGGCTGCGCCGGCAGCGCGGAGATCCCCGACGATCTTCCGCCGCCTCCGCCGCCCTACAGCTCGCAGGTGACGGCACCCGCGCCGGCTGGCGCCGAGGTAGAAGCTACCTCCGGTGGCTTCGGCGAGTCGGCATTCGATACGGCCGAAGTACCGATCGAGACGAAAGAAGAGCCGGAAGAGGCTGCGGAGGAAGAGGCGGCCGAGTCCGCAGAGTCCGCGGAGGATGTTCCTGAGGATGCCGAACCGCAGTCCGAGTAGTCGCCGCGAAAAGGAGCCTGTCTTCCTTCGCAAGGACCCGGTGTTCGACGCCAGCCCACGGTGGCTGGCGTTTTTGCGTTTGGGGCTCGTCCGAGTGCCGCTGGAGGCTTCGACGAGGCCTCCACGGCTTGACCTGGCGCCTCGGGACCACTAGGAATTCCCGCCTCGCAGATGTCACACGACGTTCCCTGGATCTAAAATGCTTTTCCGCACTTCCTGCCTCGCCGCACTCCTCTGTCTCACCGCGTTCGCCTGCTCCGAGCCGGAGCCGGCCCCCGCCGAGGACGACCCGATCGAGATCGTCACCGAGCCGGACGAAGAGGAAGAGCCGGAGGTGACGGAGGAAGAAGAACCGATCGAAGAAGAGCCGGTGGTCGAGGTCACTCCCCCACCCGAGTTCGTCGGGGTGGCGACGCTCGAGGACATCAACCCCGACCCGACCATCGTGGAGTTCGAGCTGGAGGCGACGGTCACGAAGAAGTTGGTGCGGCAGGGGATCGAGCTCGAGCTATACACGTACAACGGCGAGTTCCCCGGACCGCTGCTGGAGGCGAACGTCGGGGACACGGTCATCGTGCACTTCACGAACAACCTCCCCGAGGCGACCACCATTCACTGGCACGGCCTGCGCATCTCGGACGAGATGGACGGCAATCCGCGCATTCAGGATCCCGTCGAACCCGGGGGCACGTTCACTTACGAGTTCCAGGTCGATGACGAAGGAACCTACTGGTACCACCCGCACGTACGTGCGCACGTTCAGGTCGAGAGAGGTCTGTATGGCACGCTCGTCGTCCACGAGCCCGAGGACCAGCGACCGCGTCACGACCGTGAGCGCTTCTTCGTCCTGGACGACGTGCTGTTGGACGGCGACCAGATCGCGGGCGAGTTTGCCGGTGGTCATCCCGAGCTCATGCACGGTCGGTACGGGAACGCGTTCCTGACGAACGGCTCGATCGACGGGGTAACCGCGACGGCCAAAGTTGGGGAGAAGGAGCGGTGGCGGCTGGTCAACACGGCGAACGCCCGGACGATGGAGATCAAGGTCGAGGGGGCGCGGATGACCGTCTACGGGAACGACGGCGGACGCGTGGAACCGTACGAGACGGACGAGTTGCTACTTCCGGTGGGACGCCGTTTCGACGTCGAGATTTCGTACGAAGAGGCGGGCACCGCAAAGCTGAACCAGTTGGTGCTGACCCGGAACAACTTCGGGCAGATCGTGACGCAGGCGCGCAACGTAGCGGAGATCGAGGTGCAGGAAGCCGACGCCGACGCGACGCCCACCGAGGTCGAGTGGGCGCCCGCGACGCAGTGGCCCGAACGAAGCGTCGACCGGGAGGAGCTGGTCGTCTTGGACGCGGTGCAGGGTGGCGAACACGGCGTGGAATGGCGCATCAACGAACAGGCCCACGGGATGGAGCCGCTCTTCGAGTTCGCGCAGGGTGAGACGGTGAAGATGGAGATCCGCAACATGCTGGGTCCCGAACACCCGTTCCATCTGCACGGCCAGTTCTTTCAGATCGAAGGCGAGCCGGGTGTGTGGGACACGGTGCTCGTGCCCGGTCAGGGGACCGTGCGCATCACCGCGTTCATGGACAACCCCGGCGACTGGATGATGCACTGCCACATCCTGGAGCACGCCGAGCTGGGGATGATGTCGACCTTCCGGGTCGAATGACCGACCACCGAGGATGCCGCATCACCACAGCCACGGCGCCTGCGGTAGGAAGAGGCTGTCGTGAAAGGGGGGCCGTTGGGCTTCGCCCAAACCCACCAGGGGATTCTCCCCTGGACC
>CAYPJU010000113.1:0-12121 GCA_964411125.1 uncultured Bradymonadales bacterium
AGGCTCGGTGAGCTGCGACAGACGCTGTCGCCCGAGCAGGCCGAGCGCTGGCGCGAGATCAAGTCGGAGTTCGCCCGCCGCAAGATGTTCGGCGGCGACGACGACCCGGTCGCGCGCATCGCCGGCCCGCTGGCGAGCCTGGTGCAACAGCTCGGCGGCGTGCAGGAGTCGCTGTCGTCGACCAACCAGCTCGCGCGTCATCTCGACGGCATCAAGTCGTCGATCGACGCGACCCGCACCCACGCCGAGAAGGCGCGGCCGGCGTCGAACGGCGCGAGCGTGCTGGCGGACGCGAAGCGCGCGCTGCAGGAAGCGCGGCTCGAGGTCAGCCTCGTCGGCGACGTACCGGGTCGGCTCGCCGAGATGCTCGACCACCAGCTCGCGATCATCGAGTCGGCGCTCGTTCCGCTCGCCAAGGCGGTGCATTCGCAGTTGCAAGAACGCGACGACACGCAGGTCGCACTCCGCGAGCTGCTCGCCAAACTCGACGGCATCGACCTCGACCGCCCTACCCCGCCGCACTCGGCCAGGACCGGCACGACGGCAGCTCGCCCGGCGTCGAGTTCCGGGTCGAACTTCGAGCTCCCACGTCCGAAGACGCTACCGCGCCTGGCGAGCGGCCCGCTGAAGGACAAGGCGCCCGAAGCGTCGGCGGGGTCGAATGGGACGGTTGCGCAGTCCGAGAGAGAGAGCGAGTGGTTGCGTCGATCGATCGAGGGGGACGAGGACGGCTGACTCCTACCACCACGTCAGCGAGCTTCGGTCGAAAAGATTGAATCGAAGTTCTCCGCACTCACGTGCACGGCTTCCTCCGCCTGAGGATAGCGTTCGTAAAAGCCCTGCAGGGCGCGGTGGTGCCGTTCGCGCGGGCCGTCCCAGGAGACCTGAAAGGGTCGGACGGCGTCGCCGTCCCGAACCACGAAATCGACCTCGCCGTCGTCCCGCCAGTAGTAGACCTCGCCAAAGAGCTTTCGGAGCCGAAGCTGGACGGCGCACTCGAGGTTCTTGCCGAGGTCGTCGCCCGTCTTGGTCACGACGAGGCGACGCAGCCCCGTATCGATCGGATAGAACTTGCTGTTTCGGTTCGCCCGTTTCCGTGCCGAGAAAGCGAAGTAGGGGCACTCGAACAGCAGGTAAGCGTTGATGCAGCCCTCGACGTACCGCTGCGCGGTCTCGACGGCGATGCCGGCCGCGCCCGCTACCCGACGCATACTCAGCTCCGAACCGGAGGCCTCGAAGATCATCTGGACGACCTGGCGCAGCTCGGCGCTCGTTCGCGCTTTCACGTTCTCGCGCACGTCGCGCTCGACGATGTCGTGGAAGTACTGGCGCAGCAGCATGTCCCCGTCGTCGATCTGAAGGGGCTGCGGGAATCCGCCCAGAGTCAGGTAGTCGGTGAGCGATCCCCCGGGCTTCAGCAGACGAAACTCCTCGAAGTCGAACGGGAAGAGCTCGACCGTCAGATGCCTCCCGGTGAGCACGCTACTCATCTCGCCCGACAGCATCTCGGCGTTCGAGCCCGTCACGACGAAATAGTTGTCACGCGGTCGCTCCAACTTCGCCCGCAGCCACTTCTGCCACTCGGGGACGTTCTGTATCTCGTCGAGGAAGAAGTAGAGGCGCTTCACCCGTGAGTGCCGCGCACGAAACTGCTCCACCAGCGCGTCCAACGTCTCGACGGACAGGTGGGACGCGAGCTTCGGGTCCTCGAAGTTGACGAAAACGCAACGCTCGCGGTCCAGGCGATAGCGCTCCATCAACTGCACCATCAAGGTGCTCTTTCCCGATCGTCGCACGCCCTGGATGACGAGGCAGAGAGAGTCGTGCAGCTCTTTCGGCAAGGTGACCCGGCGCTCGACAAAGCGCGGCGGGTCGCGGTCCCAAAAGCTCCATGCCTTTGCTATGTCGAGGACGTTTGTCATTCTGTCGACCATACTCGACGAAAACACAACTGTCGATCAGACTCGATAGAATGGAAAGTGTCGAGCGTGATCGACAGGATGTGCCAGCGCTCGGTTTCAAAAATCGCCGAGCGCGGCTGGAAGCCGCGCCCCCACAGAACCCGCGCACCACAGAACCCGCGCCACCACAGAACCCATAGCCAGAAACAGTGCGTCCCCGCATCAGATCTGACGATGCCCGCAGAGCCCGCGTGACATCGAAGGCTCGCTGCGCTATGGATCGCGCGTCAAAAACGATCCCTCAGACCAGGACGAAACACCCATGGTGACGAAACGCATCCGAAAGGCCGCCGTGATCGGCGGCGGCGTGATGGGGCGCGGCATTGCTGCGCATCTCGCGAACGCTGGCATCCCCTCGGTACTCCTCGACATCGTCCCGCCCAACCCGGGCGAAGGCGACGACGTCAACGATCCCAACTTCCGGAACAAGTTCGCGATCGGTGCGATCGAGCGGATGAAGAAGGACAAGCCTTCGCTCATCCTGACGAAAAACGATCTCGAGATGATCACCCCCGGCAACGTCGAGGACAACCTCGAGTGGCTCGCCGACGTCGACTGGATCGTCGAGGCCGTCCCCGAGAAGATGAGCATCAAGCAGGCGACGTTCGACAAGATCGAGAAGCACGCGAACCCGAAGGCGATCATCGCCTCGAACACGTCGGGCCTTTCGATCAAGGGGATGTTGGAAGGCCGTAGCGACGACTTCAAGAAGCGCTTCCTCGTGACGCACTTCTTCAACCCCGTCCGCTACATGAACCTCCTCGAGATCGTCCCCGCCGAGGAGACGGCCCCCGAGGTCGTCGACACGATGGTCGAGTTCGGCCGCGACGTCCTGGGCAAGGGCATCGTGTTCGGCAAGGACACGACGAACTTCATCGCGAACCGCATCGGCGTGCACGGGATGATGACGATCATGCACCTGATGGACAAATACGAGATGCGCGTCGAGGACGTCGACGCCATCTTCGGCAAGCCGATGGGCCGTCCGAAATCGGCCGTCTTCCGCACCGCCGACGTCGTCGGGCTCGATACGTTCGTGCACGTGGCGACGAACTGCTACGACACGCTCACCGACGACGAAGAGCGCGAGATCTTCCAGGTCCCGAGCTTCATGAAGGAGCTCGTCGACAAGGGCTGGACCGGCCAGAAGGCCGGCCAGGGCTTCATGCGCAAGGGCAAGGACGGCATCGAGGTCATCGACTTCAAGACGCTCGAGTACCGCCCGCGCGACAAGCGTGAGTTCGATTCGCTCTCGGGAGCCAAAGGCTCGCCGGCCGAGCGCATCAAAAAGGTCGTCGTCGACGGCGAAGACCAGGCTGCGGCGTTCGCCCGCGAAGTCACGCTCCGCTCGCTCGCCTACTCGGCACGCCGGCTCGGTGAGATCGCCGACGACGTCTTGAACGTCGACCGCGCGATGCGCTGGGGCTTCAACTGGGACCTCGGTCCCTTCGAGGTCTTCGACGCCATCGGCGTCAAATGGGCCGTCGAGCAGATGAAGGAGCACGACATCGACTACCCGTCGTGGCTCGACGACATGGTCGCGAAGGGGAACGACTCGTTCTACCAGTGGGACGGGACGACCAAGAAGTACTACGATTACCGCGAGCACACCTACCGCGCGATCGAGCGCGACCCCAAAGAGATCAACTTCGAGGTTCTGTCGAAGAACAAGGACAACGTCGTGTTCTCGAACAGTGGGCTCACGTTCCGCGACATCGGCGACGGCGTCGGCCTCCTCGAGTTCCACACCAAGATGAACTCGATCGACGACGACATCATCGGCGGCATGCACAAGGCCGTCGACACGATGGAGGAAGGCGATTGGGAAGGACTCGTCATCGCCAACGGCTCGACCAACTTCTCGGTCGGCGCCAACCTGCTGCTCGTCATGATGAACGCGCAGGCAGGCAACTGGGACGACATCGAGAAGATGATCGACTCGTTCCAGCAGGCGAACCAGCGGATGCGCTTCTCGTCGAAGCCCGTCGTCACGGCTCCGGCCGGGATGGCGCTCGGCGGCGGCTGCGAGGTCGTCATGGGCGGCAACGCGGTGCAGGCGGCGGCCGAGACCTACATCGGTCTCGTCGAGATGGGCGTCGGCCTCATCCCCGGTGGCGGCGGCAACCTGCAGTTGATGCGGAACTACTTCGGGCGTCACTCCGACAACCGCGACATCGATCCGCTCGGCTTCCTGCAGGGCATCTTCATGACGATCGGCATGGCCAAGGTCGCCACGTCGGCCGAAGAAGGCCGTGAGTTCGGCTTCCTGAACGCGTCCGACGGCGTGTCGCTCAACCGCGACCACCTCGTCTACGACGCGAAGCAGCGCGTCCTCGGGATGGCTCGCGCCGGCTTCCGAGCCCCGCGTCCGATGAAGTTCAGCCTCCCGGGCCGAAGCGGCATCGCGACGATCGACGCGATGCTCTACAGCATGATGCACAACAACCAGGTTTCGGCTTACGACCGAGTGATCGGCAAGAAGCTGGCGACGGTTCTGTGCGGCGGCGAGACGTCGACGGCCCTGCTCGTCACCGAGCAGCAGCTTCTCGACCTGGAGCGCGAAGCGTTCCTTTCGCTGTGCGGCGAGGAGAAGACGCAGGAGCGCATGCAGCACATGCTGATGAACAACAAGCCTCTCCGCAACTGACCGAATCGTGTGCGCTGCTCCCGTCGCCGCTTCCGACGGAGTGGCCGCGCTTTTCGACTCGTCGAGCCTCGACGATGCTCCGCATCGCCTGCGTTCGACGAGGTCGAAAATCACGGTCACTCCGTCGGTTCGGCTCGGTCCGCAGCGACACACGAGTCGGTCTCTGGATTGGTACGAATTGGGGCGGTAGGCCCGCTCCCTCGGTGATGAAAGAAACGTGCGTCCTCCGGGGCGCATCTAAGGACCCAGGAGGTTCGATATGGAAACCAAAGAAGCTGTCATCGTCTCGTATGCGCGTACGGCGTTCACCCGCGCGCACAAGGGACTTCTCAAGGACACGCGCCCCGACACGATGGGGGCGCACGTGATCAAAGCGGCGCTCGAGCAGGCGAAGGGCGTGAAGCCCGAAGACGTCGACGACGTCATCATGGGCTGCGCGATGCCCGAAGGTGAGCAGGGGATGAACGTCGCCCGCATCTCCGCGATGCTCGCCGGCCTTCCCCCCGAGGTTCCGGCGATGACCGTCAACCGCTTCTGCTCGTCGGGCGTGCAGACCGTGTCGATCGCGGCCGAGCGCATCATGCTCGGGCAGAACGACATCGTCATCGCCGGTGGTACCGAGACGATGTCGATGGTGCCGATGAGCGGCAACAAGTTCTCGGCGAACCCCGAAGCGATGGACGAGATCCCCGAGGTCTACACCCCGATGGGAACCACGGCCGAGAACGTCGCGAAGAAGCACGACGTCAGCCGCGAGACGCAGGACGAGTTCGCGTACAACTCGCACCAGAAGGCGGTGAAAGCGTGGGAGAAGAACTACTTCGCCGGCGAGATCGTCCCGCTCGAGACCCGCGTCGTCGACAAGGAGGGCAACTGGAAAGACGTCACGGTCGACCGTGACGACGGACCGCGCCCCGACACCACGAAAGAGGTGCTCGGCAAACTTCGCCCGGCGTTCAACCCGAAGGGCACCGTGACGGCAGGCAACGCCTCGCCGCTCACCGACGGCGCAGCCGCCGTCGTCATGATGTCGAAGGCGAAGGCCGACGAGCTCGGCCTGAAACCGATGGGCTACTACCGCGGCTTCCAGGTCGCCGGCGTTCCGCCCGAGATCATGGGCATCGGCCCGGTCCCGGCGATCCGCAAGCTCCTCGCCCACACCGGTCTGACGATCGACGACATCGACGTCTTCGAGATCAACGAAGCGTTCGCGGCGCAGGCCGCATACTGCGGTGAAGAGCTGGGTGTTCCCCCCGAGAAGCTGAACCCGAACGGCGGCGCGATCGCCCTCGGTCACCCGCTCGGCGTCTCCGGCACGCGCATGACCGGCACGCTGCTCCGCGAGCTCGAAAACCGTGGCGGTCGCTACGGCATCGTCTCGATGTGCATCGGTGGCGGCATGGGCGCTGCTGCGCTCTTCGAGCGCGTCGAAGACTGAGGGAACGGCGGGGCGCTGCCCCGCACCCCGGCAGGGATTGCATCCCTGCACCCGCGAATTTTCGGCCCCGCTTCGGCGGGGCTTTTTCGTGTTCTCCCGGCAACTTTTTCGGGCCCCGAACGCACGCGCCCGAATTCCACCTGTCACGCTGCAGCGAGTTAGCGAGGGTTCCAATGCACGGCGCCCCAACAGGTGGCGGTGCCGTCGCTGCGAATGCCACACGTGTGGGTGGTGCCTGCCGACACCGAGTCGAATGCAACGCCCGGTGGGGCTTTGCTGGTTTGACCGAAGGCATCGAAGCCCCAGCACTCCACAGTACCGTCGGCGTCTCGGATCGCACACGCGTGGCGTTCCCCTGCTGAGACGCTGCGGTATCCGGTCGTCGTGGGAGTGTCGCTCAGTTGCCGATCACCATTGTTTCCCCAGCAATCGAGCGCACCGTCGGGGGCGAGGACTCCACAGCTGAAGGAGTCTCCCGAATCGACGTCGAGGAACTGCTGATCTGCCGGTGCCGCGTCGACGCCACTTCCGCTGCCCCAGCACGCCAGCTTCTTGTCATCGGAACGAATGGCACAGTGGTGCTCGTGACCGTCGCCGATCGAGTCGACGGGCACGCCGGTTGGAGCGGTAGACACGGCGCCCCTCAAATCACTTCCCCAACAGACGACGCTCTGGTCGTCGGCGCGGCGCCCGCAGACATGACGGAATCCCCCGGCCAGTCTGTCGAACGATACCCCCTGCGGTACCTCGGAGATCTGTCCGGAGAGATCGTTCCCCCAACAGGTGACCTCCCCCGTAGCGCTGGAGGTGGCGCAAACGTTGTCCCAGCTGGCCGTCACAGTCGAAAAGCTGCCCGCGAGTTCGCCCCGAAAACCCCAGCAGTGAAGGGAACCATCGTCGACAACGCCGCAGCCACGTTGGAACCCGGTCGAGAAGTCGACGTACTGACGAGTGGTCGGAAAGCCGCTTACTGCTCCGTCCGAGTCGTTTCCCCAGCAGGCGAGTTCGCCGTCGGTTCGTCGGGCGCAGGTGAATGTTGGGCCTGACGTGACGCTCACGAATGTGCCATCGGGAGGTGTAGTCTCGGCAGGATCCGACCCCCAGCACATCACGGTGCTGTCGTCGGCCCTGACGGCGCAGATCACGTCCTGCCCGACCGAAATCGCGGAGAACGGAACGTCGTCCGCGACGCCCTTTACCTGCTGATCCGTGCCGTCCCCCCAGCACGTGGCCGTCTGGTCGAGCGCCAGAGCGCAGGTCGTCGTCGCGCCGGCAGCAATCCCCACGAAAGCCCCATCTGGCGCCCCGCTGACTTGCCCGTCGTCGTCATCGCCCCAGCATTGAATACCGCCGTCGTTCGAACGGATCCCGCAGGCGTGCCTGATACCGACCGCGATTTCGTCGAACTCGACGGCTGGCGGCGGAGAAAGAGGGTTCCCGGACTCGGTGCCCCAGCAGACGACGGTCCGGTCGCTCGCTCGCAGTCCACAGGTGTAGCTGTACCCGGCGGCAATCGTCGCCAGCGCGAGATCCGGCGCTCCGGAAACGCGTCCGTTGAAGTTTGACCCCCAACACACGGGTTTCTGATCCGCCGCCCGCAACGCGCAGTTGCCTACCCCTCCCGCCGCGATCTGCGTAACCGCCACGTCCGGGGTTCCACTCGACTGTCCGTCTTCGTCGTACCCCCAGCACAAGACGGTTTGATCGGGCTTCACTGCGCATACATGGCGCGCCCCCGCGGACAGCCCCGTCAATTGGTCGGCGGGGACCGGGTCACAGGAAGGGGCATTGGGTCCGACGGCCGTCTGGCCCGTTGGGCACGGCTCGCATGTGCGGTCGGCGGTCGGCGAACCTTCCGAGCGCACGAACTCGTCGTCTCCGCAGTCACTCCACGCGACGCAAGCCGTCGTGGAATCTGCGTCGTCGTCCCACGTGCCAGTCGCGCACCCATCCACGGAAACCAGGTCGACCTCGGCGTCGCCATTTGAGGCATCCAATCCCCCGTCGGCCTCGAACTGGTTCATGTCTGCAACGGTGCTCGTGGAGTCGAGACCCACGTCGTCCGCCGGGTCCGAAGGATCGGGACCGTTGCCAATCTTGTCGCTCCCGCATCCGGTGACCGCCAGGACGAGAAAAACGAACCAATGGACTGTTTTCATCGAAACCACCATCGTCGGTCTAATGAGGGCGGACGCTATCAAAAATGGTCCCAGGCGAACAACGCCGCGGCAATGGATCCGCGAAGGCGGGGTTTCCGGCGAGGGTACATTCGACGGGATCTTCGACGACCCCGCGGCGCTCTTCGAGCGCGTCGAAGACTGAGGGAACGGCGGGGCGCTGCCCCGCACCCCGGCAGGGATTGCATCCCTGCACCCGCGAATTTTCGGCCCCGCTTCGGCGGGGCCTACTTTTTGCCCGCAGTTCGTGCGGTACATGCAACCTTGCAACGTCGACCAGCCTCGTACATCACAGTGGCATGACACCGACCTTCGACAACTCGTACGCCGCCCTACCATCTCGCTTCTACACGCGGCTGTTGCCCGAGGAGGTGCCAGGCCCCCGTGTGGTCCGAGTGAACGACGAGCTCGCCGAATTGCTCGGCTTCGACCCAGACTGGCTGCGCAGCGACGCCGGGGCAGCTTTTGCGACGGGCAACGAGATCATCGAGGGGTCGGACCCGATCGCGACGGTCTACGCCGGCCACCAGTTCGGCGGGTGGAATCCGCAGCTAGGCGACGGGCGCGCCATTCTGCTCGGCGAGGTCATCGGAACGGACGAGCGTCGCTACGACATCCAGCTCAAAGGGAGCGGGCGGACGCCGTATTCGCGGCGCGGTGACGGGCGTTCACCGCTCGGTCCCGTCCTGCGCGAGTACGTGATCAGCGAGACGATGCATGCGCTCGGGATTCCGACGACGCGGTCGCTCGTCGCGGCGACGACGGGCGCCGAAGTTCGCCGCGAGACGATGCAGCCCGGCGGCGTGCTGGTCCGCGTCGCCGCGAGCCACATTCGCGTCGGCACCTTCGAGTACTTCGCGGCGCGGAACGACGGCGAGTCGATCCGGCTCCTCGCGAACCACGTCGGCGAGCGGCACTTCGACGGGCTCGTCGATGCACCGGCCGAGCTCTTCGCGGCCGCAGCCGAACGGCAGGCGAAGCTCATCGCACAGTGGATGCTGGTCGGGTTCATCCACGGCGTGATGAACACCGACAACATGTTGGTCTCGGGCGAGACGATCGACTACGGCCCGTGCGCCTTCATGAACGAGTACGACCCCGAGACGGTCTACAGTTCGATCGACCACATGGGTCGGTATGCCTACGGCAATCAGCCGCCGATCGCGCGCTGGAACCTGTCGCGCTTCGCGACCTCCCTGCTCGTCGGTTGGGAGGACGAGGACGCCGCTCGGGCGATGCAGCGGGTCGTCGACGACTTCCCGGACCGGTTCAAGCACCACTACGGCGCCGGGCTCGCCAACAAGCTCGGGTTCGAGCTGCGCGAGGACGACTGGCCGCTGCTGGAAGGCCTGCTCCAGGCGATGTACGACGACGGCGCGGACTACACCAACACGTTCCGAGCGCTCAACGCGCTGGCCGAAGGACGAGACGACGTCACGTTCGGGACGATGGTGCGGGAGTGGCTGCCAGGCTGGCGAGAGCGCATCGAAACGGAGCCGGATGCGGCCCTGACGATGGCGCGACACAACCCGCTCGTCATCCCGCGAAACCACCAGGTGGAGCGCGCGATTCGGGCCGCCGTGAACGACGACGACTTCTCGGTCTTTCATCGGCTGGTCGACGTCGTGACCTCGCCGTTCGACCTCGACCCCGACGACGAGCACTTCACCGCCCCGCCAGCGCCCGACGAGAAGGTTCACGCCACGTTCTGCGGCACCTGAACTGTCGTTCGCTAGAGATCGGGGGCGACCGTTCCCGCGCGGATCGCGCGCACCAGGTCGATCGTGTCCGCCTCGGCGGCCGACTTGTCCGGGCGATGAGCTTTCACCCGTGCGAACCGCAGCGCGAGCCCGCCCGGGTAGCGCGGCGAATCCTGCACGCCGTCGAACGCGATCTCGGCGACGAGCTCGGGTCGGACGTGGACGACGTGGCGATGCTGTTCGGTCTTCAGCGCCAGCAGCTTCTCGGTCTGCCAGGCGAGCATCTCGTCGGTGAGGCCCTTGAAGGTCTTGCCGAGCATGACGAAGCCGCCGGTCTCGGGGTCCCGCGCCCCGAGGTGCAGGTTGCTGAGCTTCCCTTTGCGCCGCCCGCTCCCCCACTCCGCCGCGAGAATCACCAGGTCCAGCGTGTAGACCGGCTTGATCTTGAACCAGCTCTTGCCGCGACGCCCCGCTTCGTACGGCGCGTCGAGCGCCTTCGCCACGAGCCCTTCGTGACCGGCGTCGAGCGCCCGCCGAAGCTGTCGGTCGGCCTCGTCGCGGTCGGTCGTGATTACTCTCGGGACGAGCATCTGCCCGCCCGTCGCATCCTGTAGCGCGCGCCAACGCTCGGCGCCCGGCTCGTCGACGAGCGCGTCGCCGTCCAGGTAGAGGCAGTCGAAGAAGTAGGTCGACAGCGGCAGCTCCTCGACCATCTCGGCCACGTTCTCCGTCCGGCCAAATCGCCGCATCGTGGTCTGAAACATCTCGGGACGACCGTCCTCGGACAGCGCGATCACCTCGCCGTCGAGCACCAGCTGGCGGCCAGGGAGTCGCCGGACCCGCTCCACCACCTCGGGAAGCGCATCGGTCACCTCGTTCAGCTTGCGCGTGAAGATGCGCACGTCGTCCCCGTCGCGGTGCACCTGGACCCGCGCGCCATCGAGCTTGAACTCGAGCGCCGCGTTCTCGAGCACGTCCATCGCCGCGCCGACCGAATCACCAGGTTGAGCGAGCATCGGCTTCAGTGGTCGAAAGAGCTGCACGGACAGGCGGGCGAGCCCTTGCTTGCCCTCCCGGAACGCGCGGTCGGCGACGACGGGGAGGTCGCCGTGAAACATCAGCGCCCGCCGCACCGACTCGAGCGGAACGCCCGCGCCTTCGGCCACCGCCGAGACCATCACGCCTTCCAGCGCCCCCTGCCGCAGCTCGCCGACCAGCAGCGCCGCGATGAACTCGCGTTCCACCTCGGTGCCCGCGGCGAGCAGCTCACCCAGGGCGCGCTCACGGCGTGCTTTCGAGCCGGCACCCGAGATTTCGGCAATGTCGGTGATCCGCGCCTCGAACTCGGCGACGGTGAGCGACGTTTCGTCCGCCGGCGGGGTCGCGCGTAGCGCTTCACGGACCGCGGAGTACCCGACACCGATCTTCCCTTGCCGCAGGTCACCCATCAGGAGCGACACGACCGGCGGAATGTCGTCGGCCTCGCGGAGTAGCTCCGCCAGCGCCGCCACCTTCGCATTGCGCGAACTCTTCTCGCTGACCTTCCAACTCGTCTCGGCCAACCGCAGCATCTTCATGGTGCCTCCCGTCCTGGCTGCCCCTCAACTTGTACGCGACCCTCGAATTTCCCAGCGGCTGCCGTCCCGACGACGACGATGCTACGCTGCGGACTCACTCGTTCGGGAGCCTTCATGCGATTCGCGCCACGCCACATCTTTGCCACCGCCACCTTCCTCGCCGCGTGCGGCGGCACCGAGGTGCCCGCCCACGGCGAGGTACCCGCCCAAGAGGCGCCACTGTTCGACTACCTCGTCGAGGGGAACTACGAGGACTTCGAGGCCGAGACCGAAGTGCACGGTTCGACCGGCCCGCACGGACAGGTCCGAACGTTCGTCGACCCGCTGCTCGCCGGCTCGCTCGCGGACGGCGCCACCGAGCACCCCGTGGGAGCCGCCGCCGTGAAGGAGCTTCACGACGCCGAGGGGCTGCGGGGCTGGGCGGTCAGCGTGAAGGTCGAAGAGGGAACCGATGCCGACACGTGGTACTGGTACGAGGTCTTCAGCACCGAGGACAATTCGCCGGTCGTGTCAGACCGCGGAGCCTCGCTGTGCGCCGGCTGCCACGGCGGGGGAACGGACTATGTTCTCACGCCGTACCCCTTGCAGTAAACCCCACCGTGATGGATGGGGTGATGGGTG
>CAYPJU010000113.1:12221-14570 GCA_964411125.1 uncultured Bradymonadales bacterium
GGGCGCGGGGCGCGGGGTGAACGGCACCGATGTCGCCGGCGTCAGCCGGCATCCGCGCGAAGCGCGGTGTAGCCCGGCGCGTAAGCGCCGGGGCGCGGGGCGCGGGGCGCGGGGCGCAAGGTGCCCTGCAGGCATGGACGTTGCCGGCGTGAGCCGGCGTCCGCGCGAAGCGCGGCGTTTCGCCATGGCACGTCAGGATTGGGAGCCGTACACTTTTCCGACCACATACAAACACATCGAAGGGAGCCCGATGAAACCTCACCTCGCCATCGTCTTTACGACGCTAGTGACTGCCGGTTGCGCAAGCAGCAGCGGCGTGAAGCCGGTCAAACGCACCAACCCCTTTCCGAAACAAGAGCAGTTCGCTGCCATTCAGAAGGCCGCTCCACCGTCCCAGGTCTTCACGAAGCAGAACGAGGTACAGGTCGCCGTCTGGAAGTTGACGGGGCCGCTGCCGGAGCGGATCGAATCGAAAGCGCGCGCTCCGCAGTCCGAGTGGGAAAAATCGGCCGCGTCGGAGCTCGGCCCGGACGACCGCCTCAGCGAGAGCATGCAGTGCGTCGCGCGAGAGACGGGCATCTTCTTCCTCGAGTACGGCGCACTTCCTCACGAGCAGCTCCGCGACTTCATCCGCATGCGCTGCGGTTCGGTCGCCCCGACCTACGCGTCGAACTGGATCGTCTGGGATCGCCGCGTCGACGAGGCCGATGCTCTCTCCGAGCAGCGTGGCTACCCCGCCGAGGCGGCACAGCGCGTCGCCGCCTCCGACAACGCGTCGTTCGGCGTCTGGTACGGAGCGAGCGACGAACGAACGGTGGTGATGACGACGTTCGGACGCCGCACGGTCGAGGTCGAGCCCACGCCCTTCTCGACCGCCGCGACCGGGACGTTCGACGTTCGCGGTAGGCTGCTGACACCGGGCGCCCGCCTGGGCGCGCTCGTCAACGACGGCGAGTACGATTTCCGGCACTGTGAGTCGATGCCGGGGCCGCCGCTCCCCGAGTTTCACGTTCGCTGCACCGCAAACCCCGAGGACCGCGCGGCGACGTTCAGCGTATCGGTCGCTCAGGAAGGCGCGGTTCACTCGCGCGCCGTCCTGCTGCAGCAGGCGTGGCCGGCAAAGGCACCCGGCGACACCTTCTACGCCCGCGGCGAGGAGCCGATCGAACCGGTCGCCGCAGAAGCAGCACCCTCCCCGGAAACCGCAGGTGATGCTGGGGTCGAGGCCAACGAAGAGAACCCCGAAGGCGCACCGACGCCAGACGTAGAGCCCGAACTAGCCCGCGCCCTTCCGGTCGAGTACTCGCCAGCACGGTCGGCCGAGGAAGTCGAACGACGGATGCTCCAGGCGCTGAACGAGGTCCGGCAGGTCGCGGGGCGCCCTCCGGTCAAACTGTCCGCGGCGCAGACCGTGGCCGCCAACAACGTGGCGGACAACTTCTTCGCGGCATCGTTCGGCGGCGGCGACCACGCGGTCCTCAACGAGATCACGATGGGCTTGCTGGCCGGCTGGGACGTCGACGGTCCGATCATGGATGGCGACTTCGTCGCCCAGTACAACTTCTCCGGTGACCCCGACGAACTCCTCGACGCCCTGCTGTCTCGCCCGGGCGGGCGCAAGGCGCTGCTCGACGCGAAGACCGACGTGATCGCGATCGGGAGCCACATCGCCCCGGACTCGTCCGCGCTCGGCGTCCTCGTGAACTCCTACGACTTCGTGGAGGACACGATCCACAAGGCAAGGGTCGATGCGCTGATTGCGACCTTGAATTCGCAGCGCGCTGCCTTCGGCAGCAAACCCGCGAAAGTTCACGCCGCCTCGCGAGCGACCGCGGCGAACCACGCGGCCGAGGTCGATGCGGGCGAGAGCACTCTGCACCACGCAGCCGGCAAGGTGCTCCGGACCTACCAGCAGCAAGAGGCCGGCAAGGCAGCGACCTACTACCTCTTCGAGACGGGTGAACTGGCAGAGGTCGAGTTCCCCGACGACCTCATCCGTCGGGACCCGTTGGAGCTGGGCGTCATGGTCACCGTCTACAAGCCCGACGGGTTCCCGTGGTACGTCCACGGCGTGCTGCTCGTGTTCGAGGCGAAGAAGCCGGCCACTCGCGTTGCTTCGGCCTCCAAGAACAACTCGTACGGAGTGGAGGTCAGCAGGTAGTTGGTCCCTGGATAGTCCTCACCCGACGCATTGCACGGCAAGGATGCCATGCCACCGCTCGGCGGGCGGGCGTCCTCGAGGGGTGTCGCGTTGAGGTGTCGCTCTGTTTCCCGATTTCCAATTCCCGCGTCCCGCTTTCCTTCTCCTTTCGACTGGCGGTCGTTAGCACTCCGTGGATAACCCGACGA
>CAYPJU010000114.1:0-13800 GCA_964411125.1 uncultured Bradymonadales bacterium
CCGCTACCCGCTGACCGCTACCCGCTGACCGCTACCCGCTGACCCCGAACCGCTCTAACGCGGACTCACCGTCAGCGTCTCGGTCGCCGCCGCCTCGACCGCCTCGGCGGTGAAGGGCATCTCGAACGGCTCGTTGTTCAGCCACGGCTCCAGCAGGTCGTCGTAGTGCGGGGAATCACGGAAGTGACGCTGACCGCCCGGGAGCGTCCAGTACGACTTGATGCCGTCCGCGGTGAACTCCGACACGTGCCGGAACGAGGGGCCGGCAGAGTACGTCCAGTTCTCGCCGAGCGGGTCGCGCGGGTTCGCGACGTTGATGGCGAACGCGCCGCCGGGGCCCGCGACCAGCTCGTGCTCGTACTGCACGAAGCCCGCGTCCGAGAAGACGTTCGCGAACATGCGCAGCATGTGGAGGCGGCCCCATCGCCACTCGTCGGGGTCGGCGCCGTGGCTCGCGACGATGCGTGACGCCCCGGTTTCGAATCCGGCGAGGACCGTCTCGTCGCGCGTCTCGACGACGTCGACGGTGCCGACGTCGTCCCAGTAGGCGGGGCCCGCCATCAGGCGGACCGGGTCGTTCATCAGGACGACGAGCGTGCGGATCGGGCCGAGCCCCGCGGGGCTCGCGCCGCTGCCGGCGAGCTCGTCGCCGAACGTCGCTTCGGTGAGCGCCGGGACGAGGTAGTGCATCGCGGTGCAGCCGATCGAGGCGGCGGCTTCGTCGGGGTCGGTGTTCTTCGCCCCTTCCGGATCCGACGTCGCGAGTCCAGTCGGGCAGGTGCCGTCCCAACCGTCGAGAGCCGCCCACAACGTCTGGGCCTCGGGGCTCAGCGAGTTGCTGTTCGCGAGGATGACGGAGCGCACGCTCGGCAAGATGAGCTCGGAGAGGATCAGGTAGTTGCTCCCCTGGATCGCGATCGAATCCTGCGCGGTGTGCGCGTTCCCGATCGCTTCGATCTGGTTCACGATGTCCTGCTGCCGGAAGCCTCCGGTCTCGCCGTACGAGTAGAGGTAGCCGTAAGGCTCGTTGGTCGGGTCTCCGTCGAACGACGACCCGATCGAGTCGGTGTTGGCGGTCGCGATGTAGCCGTTCGCCGGGTTGAACATCCGTGGTTGTTCGGCGACCGGGATCTTCGGGCCCCACTCCGCGCTCCCGTCCCCCGGCAGCGGCAACCACGGAGCGACTTCGAGGCTCGCCCAGGGGCGCTGCGGGATGTCGGTGTAGGGGAACCACCCGATGTCGCCCGCGGTGTCGGCGACGATCCAGTTCATGTTGGTGGTCCCGAACTTCTCGAGCGCGTCTTCCGCTTCCACGATGTCGGCGGCGAGCGCGAGCTCCAGGAAGACGTCGAGCTCTTCGTCGACGGCGTGGCCGGTCCAGCGGACCGAGATCGCAGCGCGCGAGGCGGCGTCGTACGCCACGATCGGACCGTGGTGCGGGACGAACCGCAGCGTCTGCGTGACGGGGTTGCTCCGCGCGACGTTGAACGTGTGTTCGACCTCGACGATGTCGACCTCGCCGCCGTCGAACTCGACCGCGGTGCCGGCGGCGTTCAGGCGCTCGACGTAGGCATCCGAGAGGTCGTGAAACAGCACCGTCGCACCCCAGGCGATGTTTGCGTTGTGCCCGAGCTGCAGCCCAGGCAGGCCCGGGAGACTCGCCCCCGCAATGTGCGCGCCGTCTTCGCTGCGCATCTCGAGCAGGTACCACAGCGTGGGGTTCTGCAGGCCGAGGTGCGGGTCGTTGGCGAGGATCGGCATCCCCGACGTGGTCCGCGTTCCGCCGATCACCCAGTTGTTGGAGCCGCGCTGCTCGGAGGGGCCGAACGCGGAGTCGATGGCGCCGAGGGTCTCCGCCGCGCGGTCTAGGAGCGACAGATGTGGGCGCAGGCGCTTCTGCGCTTCTGCGATCCCGCCGATGTTCGGTCGCGCCGTCAGCGCACGCGTGTAGGTTTCGCCCGAGGTGTCCATCGCCGAGATGCCGACGCCGTTCATCGTCCCGAGTACGTCGAACGCGGTCTCGGCGCTCACCTGGGCGAACTGGCGACCGTTGCGGATGTCGCCGTCGGCGGTGTTCGAGAGCTGTTCGACCAGCAGCATCCCCGTCGCGATGCTGTCCGTCTCGGTCCAGTCGACGATCGTCGCGTCGACGAGCTCGAGCTCGTACTCCTCGCTGAGGCGCGCGCCGTTGCGGCCCTCGCGAAGGTCGGTGATCCAGGCGTTGACGCCGCGTGTGTAAGCGCGCACGGCGTCTTTCGTCGACTCCGCCGCGTTCTCCCACACGAATTCTTCGAGCGGCTGCCCCGATGCAGTCGACAAGAGCGTCCGCGTCGCGATGTCGGTCGGCAGCGCAGCGCTCCCGATCAGCTCGGCGAGCCGACCGGAGCCGTAGCGCCGCTGAACGTCCATCTGAACGAACCGGTGCGCCGCGTGGAAGTACCCCTGCACCGCCAGACAGTCGTGGAGCGTCCCGCACTCGACGTGCAGCACGCTCCGCTCGTCGAAGCGCACCGTGACATCGCCGCTCAGCCCCGGGATCGACAGCCCGTCCGGCAGGACCTCCATGTCGGGCGTCACGTTTGCGTCACCCCCGGCATCAGCGCCCGAATCCGCCGTCCCTCCGCCGGAATCTTCCACCATCCCCATGTCCGCCTCGCCACCCGCATCCGACGTGGTCGACTCCGGGTCGGAAGGGCAGGCGCTCAAGAGCGCGACGAGGGCGATTGCTGTCGGTATCTTCGTCTTCATGATCTTCTCGGGGCTCGAGGTTCGAGGCTCGAGTTCGGTGAGCGCGCGTCTCGCGCGCCTCGCGCCTCGCGCCTCACGCCTCGCGCCTCGCGCCTCACCGCAACGTCAGCTTCTCCGAGCGATTGCGGTCCGTTGCTTTTACCTGACCTGCCCACGCGACCCAAATGTCGTCGCCGTGTTCGACCTGCGATTTGGTCCGGTTGAGCTGGAAGACGACGTCGGAGTCCATCTCGATCGAGAGGGGGAGGGTCGCGCGCGAGTGGTCGTTGCCGCCGCGGAATCCGCCGCCGAGGTCTCCCGAGGCGTTGTTCGAGATCTTGATGCCGCCGAGGACGACGCTGAGGGGCACCTTGATGTCGCGTTCGCGCGCGAGCTCCACCGCGACGGCCGACGCCGTCGTGATCGCGTAGATCCCACCGCCCGAGACCCGCGCGAGGTTCGCCCGGATGCGGGCCGAATTCTTGATCGTCAGGTTGGCGTCGATGGCGGCGATCGCGCCGCCTGAGCCGCCCGATTTGTTGTCGGTGAGTTCGACCTCGGAGATCTGAAGCTCGGCGCCGAGGTGCACGGAGAGGGCACCACCGTGCGCGTCTTCTCCGGACGCCTCGTTCTCGGTGAACGCCCCCTCGACGAACTGAAGCGTCGCTTTGCCGATCGCGGCCAGCGCGCCGCCCGACAGCGTCGCGACGTTCTTCTCGGCGAGCAGGTTGGTCGCTTTCAGCGTCGCGATGTTGTCGTGCCAGCCGATCAAAACCGCCCCGCCGCCGACCCGCGCTTTGTTGCGGGCGAAGCGCGGCCGCTTGTAGTCGTCCTGGTCGAGGATCGCCCGGCAGCCGACGAGGGCGAGGCCGCCTCCCGCGGTGCTGGCACCGTTCTCGACGAACTCGGTCCCCGTCGCCTTGAACCGCGACCTGCGGACGTAGACTCCGCCGCCGAGTCCCGTCGCGCGGTCCCACGCCGCCGGCTTCGTCTCTTGCAGGTCGATCTCGGGGGGTTGCTCGCGCTGCGCCCGGTTGTGCGCCACGCGGCAGTCGGTCAGCGCCAGCGGGGCGCGCATCTCGCTCGCCCAGATCGCTCCGCCCGTCACCGCCTTGTTGCGCTCGATGATCGAGTCGACGATCGCGAGCGAGCTTCGCAGCGCGTAGATGCCACCCCCGATCTTCGACTCGTTTCGCTGGACCATGCATCCGTGGATCAGCACCTGCCCGCCAGCGAGCTCGGTGCCGGCGTCCTGAAGCCGGATGCCGCCCCCCATGAAGCCCTCGATGGTGCAGTTGCCGATCGTGAGCCCGCGGCACGCGACGGCCACGATGCCCGCCTGCTTCACCGACTTGCGGCCGGCGATGTGACAACCGAAGATTCCCTGGTTCGCCCCGCGCTCCTCGAACTGGACCGCCCACTGCGAGTTCTTCGGCGCCAGGATCGTGACCCCCTCGGAGTCCTTCCCGACCTGGTCCGTCATCCACTTGAGGCGCGACCGGAACGAGCCCTCGGCCGGCAGGCGGTGGTTCACCACCACGCAGCGGTCGGGGATCTCGACGGCGAGGGTGTAGACCCCCGGCATCATCCGGATCATCACGCCTTTGTGATCTTCATCGTGGACCAGCCGGCGGGCGAGGTCGAGCGCCACGCCGAGCGTCGCCAGCGGGCGCGCCTTGTTGTTCACCGGGTCCGCGCCCGCCAGGTCGTCGCTCGCCACGGGATCAGATGGGTCGACCCACAGGACCGACTTGTCCGCGTAGCCCGGTGGGCAATAGAAGCCCTCGATCTCGGGCGGGACGACCACCGCCGTCTCTTTCGTCCCGTCCGACTTTCGCTGCAGGTACATCATCAGCGATTCGTCGCGCGAGTTCACGTCGCCGACCGATTCGAGGATCTGCCGGTCGCGGTCCGACAGACCGATGTCGAGCCCCTCCACCTCCAGGACGGACGGCGTCCCGACCGATTCGCGTCCCCCGCGGCTCGCGGTGCGGGACTGTTTGCGTTCCCGCGCGATCTCACGGTCGACGTCGACGGTGGTCAGTCGAATCTGGTTGCGGCAGAACACGAACCCGATCACCCCCAGGATCGCGAGGATGTAGCCCGCCATTCCGTCCGAATACGGATTCTCTTTTCGGCAGACGGGCTGCGCGAGGTCGATGCGGTCCCCGAACGAGGTCGGGACCTTCTCCACCCCGGCCGTGGCCCGGTCGATCAACTGAGCGAGCCCTTGCTCGGTGAGCGGGTTGAGCTCGCGAACCATGCCGTTCGAAACCTCGTACACGCACGTCGCATATGGTATCCATGCCCACGCGATCCCCACGACCACGAGGATGGCGAAGATGTTGGCGAACAGGCGCCAGCGATCAGCAGACATGACGGACCAGCTCAAGTAGTTCGATCGAGGTTTCTAGCCTCGTAACCCGACCGCGGTCAAACCCATGAAAATCGCGTTCGTCACCTTCGGGTGCAAAGCCAATCAGTACGACACGGAGAAATTCCGTCAAGAATTGCAGGCCCGTGGAGCGACCGTCGTCGAGGACGCGGCCGACGCGGACGCCTGCGTGGTGAATACTTGCACCGTCACCAACTCCGCTGATGCTGCGGCCCGTAAGCTCATCCGAAAGCTGAGGCGAGACAATCCCGATCTTCGGGTCGTCGTCGCCGGCTGCTCGGCGGCGCTGCGCGGCGACGAGTACGACGCGATGAGCGAAGTCTTCGGCGTCGTCGGCGGGCACGACGCCATAGCCGTCGCCTCGACGGTCGCCCCCGAGCTCTCCGCGGTCCACGACGAAGCGATCGGGAGCGAACTCCTCGGCAAGAACCGCCGGACCCGCGGGTGGATCAAGATCCAGGACGGCTGCGACCGGCGCTGCTCGTTCTGCGCGACGCGCCTCGCCCGCGGACGAAGCCGGTCGAGGACGCCCGACGACGTCGTCGCCGAGGCGCGCCTGCTCGCGCGGCATCACCGCGAGCTCGTCTTCACCGGCGTCCACATCGGCCACTACGGGATCGACCTCGAGCCCGAGTCCACGCTCTCGGCGCTCTGCGAGCGCCTCGTCGGCGAGCTCCCCGAAGTTCGCTTTCGGCTCGGCAGCATCGAGGCGACCGAGATCGACGACCGGCTCGTCGACCTGCTCGCCGAGGCCGAGAACCTCGTCCCGCATCTGCACGTCCCGATGCAGTCGGGCGCCGATCCCGTCCTGCGGCGGATGCGTCGCTGGCACACCCGCGAGCAGTATCGAAGCCGCGTGCTCGAGATCGCCGACCGCGTCGCATGTCTGGGGCTCGGTGCCGATGTGATCGTCGGTTTCCCCGGCGAGACCGAGGAGGACTTCGAGTCGACCCGGGCGCTCGTCGAGGAGCTGCCGTTCACCTACCTGCACGTCTTCCCGTACAGCCAGCGCGACGGCACCGTCGCGGCCGACCTCCCCGACGACGTCGACGGCAACGTCAAGGCGGAGCGCGGCCGAGTGCTGCGCGAGATCGCGATGCGAAAGGGGATCGAATACCAGCAGCGCCGTCACGGCCAGGGAGCGCAGATCGTCGTCGAGGAGGACGAGTGGGGCGTGACCGAGGACTACCTGCGTGTGCAACTGCTCGGCGACCCCGCGTCGCGCGTCGGTGACGTGGTCTACGCGCCGTTGACGTGGGACGGGGATCGGCTCGTCGCGGCCGTCTGATGCGCGAATCTTCGATCATCGTCCCGACGCGGGGCCACGGAGACGACCTCGAACTCTTCTGGTCGCAGCGCTCGCACGACATGGCGTTCCTGGGCGGCATGTGGGCGTTCGCCGGCGGCGCCGTCGAGGATGCCGACGCCGACGCCCCGCTGAGCGCCGGGCCCGAGCCCGGGTTTCCGACGCGCAGGGCGTACGGATGCGCGGCACGCGAAGTGTTCGAGGAGCTCGGACTCTGGGTCACCGACCGCGGGGTGCGGCACGTCTCCGAGAGCGCCGAGCTGGCGAGGCTCCGCGATCGAATCGGCGACGACGCGGGCGCCTGGGTCGAGTCGCTGCGCGAACGCGGTGAGCGCGTCGCCGTCGATCGGTTGTGGCCGATCGGGACGTGGCTCACCCCCGAGTGGTTCGAGGTCCGGTTCGACAGCGAGTTCTTCGCGCTGCAGCTCACCGCCGACGAGAACGAGCGCTTCGGGGCCGCGCTCGCCGACCACATGCAGACGTCCGAGCTGATCGCGGGCGAGTGGCGCAGACCTGCCGACGCGCTCGACGCCTGGCTGCGAGGGGAGCGTTGGATCAGCCCGCCGATCCGGCTGGCCCTCGAGGAGCTCGAGCGACACGGCGACGTCCACGACGTCGAGATCGACCGCGGTGACATCCGCCGCTACGACATCTGGAAGACGACCGGGGGGCTCTACATGGTGCCGCTTCGGACCCCGACGATCCCGCCCGCGACGCGGACCAACGCCGCGATCGTCGGCGAGGACCGGTTCGTCGTGGTCGACCCCGGCAGCCCGGATCGACGCGAACAGGCGCTCTTGGAGGACCTGCTCGATCAGATGATCGCCGACGACCGGACGTTCGACGCGGTCGTCCTGACCCACCACCACGTCGACCACGTCAGCGGCGTCGGCGCGCTCACCGAGCGCTACGGCGTGCCGGTCTGGGCGCACGAAAACACGCCGCCCCTCGTCGACTTCGAGGTCGACCGGCTGCTGCGCGACGGCGACCGTATCGAGCTCGGCGTCGACTCGCTCGAATGCCTCCACACGCCGGGGCACGCCTCCGACCACCTCTGCTTCCGCCACCAGCGTACCGGCGCCATCCTCGCCGGCGATCTCGTCGCCGCGCCCGGCACGATCCTCGTGAACCCGCCCGACGGCCACATGGGGGACTACCTCGCGAGCCTCGCCCGCGTCCGGGAGCTCGCGCCATCCGCGCTGCTGCCCGCCCACGGCTGGATCGTCCCCGGCGCCGAGGCGATGCTCGACCACTACACCGCGCATCGGCTCGCCCGCGAAGAGAAGGTGCTGGCGGCCCTGCGGCAGGTCGGCGAAAGCAGCGCGCCCGACCTCGTCCCGATCGCCTACGACGATGCTCCGAAGGCGGTATGGCCGATCGCGGCGCGGAGCGCCGAGGCGCACCTGATTCATCTGGTGGAGCTCGGCCGCGCCGTCCGGACTGCCGGCGGCTACCGCGCGGTTTGACCCGACCGCGGCGGCGGAGCGCCGCGGTCCGCGTCCCCGCCGTGCGCGCGATGAGGCCCCGTGCTACATTCACGCGATGAGTACCTCGGTCGATCCCACCGCGATGACAGGCGCAATGCAACCGAGCCACTCCGAGGTCGGGCGGGTCATCGACGGGCGTTTCCATCTGCGTCGATCGATCGGGGAAGGCGGTTTCGCGCAGGTGTACGAAGCCCTCGACATCAAGCTCGAGCGCGCTGTCGCGGTCAAGCTGTTGAAGCACCACGATGACCCCGATCGCCGCGCCGCCGCGGAGAAGCGCTTCTTTCGGGAGGCGAAGTTCGCCGCCAAGCTCGACCACCCCGACATCGTCACGATCTACGACTTCGGTGTGGACAGGGGATCGCCCTACATCGTGCTCGAGCTGCTGGATGGGGAGCCGCTGGACAAGGAACTGTGGCTCAACGGCCCGGTCGACCCCGAAGTCGCGCGCAGGCTCTTCACCCGCGTGTTGCACGCCATGGCGACGGCGCACGACGCCGGGGTCATCCACCGCGACCTCAAGCCGGGCAATCTCGTGCTGACCCATCGGGGGGAGCTCGTCGAGTCGTTGCGCATCCTCGACTTCGGCATCGCCTTCTACTTCGGCGAGGCGCTCACGCGGCTCACCGCGTCGGGACAGTTTCTCGGGACGCCCGAATACATCGCCCCCGAGTATGTGCGGGAGCAGAAGGTGACCCCCGCGCTCGACGTCTACCAGTTGGGCCTGATCTTCATCGAGATGCTCATCGGCCGGCCGTTGGTGAGCCTGGAGCATCCGCTGCAGTGCATGTTCGCTCACTGCAACGGCTACGTGGCGGTCCCCCAGTATCTGCGTGCCTCACCACTTGGCGACATCCTCTCTCGAGCCATCGCGACGGAGTTGCACGAGCGCTACCCCAATGCGCGGGCCTTCTACGAGGACTTTGCGCAGCTTCGGCCCGGAGACATCCCACCGGTTCCCCCCGAAGAGGTCCCCGCCCACCACGCGATCACGAACGAGTGGTCCTCCGAGGATGTCGAGCGCTGGAGCCGCTCAATCCCGGGCCTGGTCGGGCCGGACGGGGCGCCGGTCGCGTTGGATGCGAGGCTGTCGGATTCGACCCTGACTCACGATGAGCGGGCTCCCGAGGTCCGCGGCTCCCCTCGACGCTGGCTGATGCTCGTCGCCTCGGTGGTCGTCCTGGGGATTGTCGTGGCCGTCGGGTCCCTCCGAGAACGCGACGGGGCCGAAGAGCTCGCCGAGTCGGTGCCCGTCGAGCCGAGCCCCGTGACCGTGGCGAACATCCCCCCCGCGGCCGCCGCCACCGAGACCGTCGGAAGCGCCGACGAACCCGAGATCGCGACCGCGCCGAGTGTTCGCCTGATCCGCCTGGAGACGAACCCAGCGGGGGCTGAGATCCTCGAATCGGGCGTCCTCCTCGGGTTGTCTCCGCTCGACGTGAAGCTGGAATCGGGCGCTGTTCGCGAAATCACCGCGCGGCTCGCGGGCTACGAGGAACGCACCTTTACGGTCGGCGATTCCACCGCGTCGGAGCTGCGGCTGGGTCTGACGCGAAAGCGGACGGTCAAGCCGGCGGTGACCGCTGCCCCGGTCGACAAACCGGATACCCCGCCGCTGCGGCGCTTCGATTGACCGCTATCGAATGCCCTGGAGCGCGTCGGCCATCTCTTCGTGCGTGAACCGTGCGACCTCGGTGGCCGCCCCCGCCTCGACACGTGAGAAGATCATCACCTGGTCGAGGGTCTGGGTCCGGCCGTCGTCGCCAAACCGCAGCTCGCCGGACGCCCCGCGGTAGTTCGGCGCGGCTCCCTGCAGGATCCCCTCGACGCAGAGTTCGAGCGTCGACGCGCTGCAGTCGACGGCGTCCTGTGCATCGCCATTGATCGCCTGGAAGCTTCGGCGCAGTGTGACACGCGAGGGCCGGCTCTCCCGCAATGCTCGCAGCGTGGCGAGCAGGCCGAGCACCGCCTGGTCGTAACCGAGCGCGACAAAGAGCGCGTTGTTCTCGACCTGCCGATTCGTCACGGGCGCGAAACATGGCTCGTCGGGGCACTGCGTCAGGTACTCGGTTTCGTAGTACTCGATGAACCGCCCTGTCAGTTGCTCGCCGGACTCACCGCCGGTCTCGTAGCGGACGGTATAGGCCCCTTCGAGCTCCGCGAGGGCCGCCGAGCCGAGCTCTTCCCGTAGATCCTCGAGTCGCTTCTCGTTGTGGAACAACCAGAAGAAGTCGTCGTCTGCACCCGTTCGGGCCGATGTCCACGCCTCGAGGAACACCCCGAACGTATCCTCGGGCACCTCGTCCAGCGCCGGCAGTGCGAACGCGCAGTCGACGTCTTGCTGGATGAGCCTCCCGACCGCCTCGGCCGGGTCGACCCCCGGCGTCAACGCGATGGGAGGGACCCTCTCGAGCCCTGCTTTGGGGAGCTGTATCTCGATATGGCGCGTGAGCTCATCATCCGAAGTCCCGGCCACGTAGACGGTCGCCACTCTGCGACAGGCGGTGTTCTGGTCGAGGAACCTCGCCCACATCGCGAAATCCGCGGCTGGTTCGGGGACCAGACCGTACGTGTAACGAAGCGAGTCGCTCTCTGCCGACCCAAAGGCCGAGTAGTTGGTGAACAAGGCCAACACCAGTGTCCGGCGGTCGATGAAGAATCGCTGTGCCTCGCGGGTGACCTCGGCGTCGAAGGTGAGGACGACGTCGGCGCCCATGTCGGAGGCCGCCGCGAAGGCTCCCGCACGCGAGGCGGGGTCGAAGCCGGCCACCAGGTGCACCAGTTGGGGCGTGCGTCCCGCAAACTGTTCAAAAGCATCGGCGACCTCGGAGACCGCGAACTGTGCGGCGCCGTGCTGAACCTGCTGCGGGGTTCTCGTGTCCCCGCTCAGCGGGTTGTTGATCAGGGCGATGATCGGGTCAGCCTCTACGCACACCGCGTCGGAACAGTCTGCGAAGATGCCGCAAGCATCCTCGGTATCCTGTGGCGTGCAGCGTCGCGCTTCATCCGTAACACGGCAAATGCCCAGCTCCCCGTCGCAGATCTGGGACGCCGCGCAGTCGCCGTCCGAAGCGCAGAGCCCCGGCTCTGCCTGCAACGCGTTGCACGCGAGCGTCAGGAGTGACGCCAAAATGACCCCTGCGCCACGCTTCACCAACGCAGGACTCCCTGGACACCCTCCGCCGAGACGCCCGCGGACAACGTCGGTTCCGCTTCCGGCGAGCTGCGAAACAGGATCAACCCCGTACCGACCCCGGCGAGAGCGGCCGACATGACGTACCCGGCGATCACGGACACACGCCCGGCGCGAACCCGGGCGCGCTGCTCCGCGATCTCGTCACGCGGCGTCGGACGCATCTGCATCCGCGCCAGTTGGTCCATGGCGGGTCCCAACCATGCGACGTCGACGACGAGGCTCCCGACGAGAAGCGCCGCGCCTCCCGCGATGAGGGTCGGCGGAACCCAGGGGGTGGCCGGCTCCTGATAGCGCTGCACGATCACTTCGGGATCCGGCACCAGCTCGATCGCGACCGTGGTGCGCTCGATCGGCACCACCGTGACGGTGTGTTCCTCCTCCTTCCCTCCCAGACGCGCCAGAACCCGATGCGACCCGGGCGCAAGCCGCGTCACCTCGCCGCACGCGATCGCGGCGCGGTCATCGATCTCGACCTCCACCCCCGCCACCCGACACGACGTGGCCAGTTCCCCGGGACACGACTGCTTGAGCTCCGCGATCGCCATCTGCGCCCGTTCAGACATCGACTCCTGGCTGGCTTCGTACGCGGGCGCCTGTACGGCGAGCTCGTAGGCGGTCAACGCCTCCTTGCACTCGCCGAGCCGAAAGTGCGCCCTCCCCTTGCTGTAGTAGAGCAAGTCGAATGGCTGGATGCGCACCGCCGCATCGAGATAGGCGGCGGAGTCCTCGAACTGGTTGAGGCGGTAGGCTTGAAAGGCCCGCTCGTAGAGCTCTCGCTGCTCCGATGTCGGTTCGACCTTCGGCTCGGCCGAGGCCAGGCCGGACGTCAACAGCACCAGACCGATGATGGCCGTGACCGAGCAGACCACGGCGTGGGTACGAATGGGCACTACGGATCCTTTGGGCTCGCGTTGAGATACGCCTCGAGCATCTCCGACGACGTGAAGCGCGCGACCTCCTCCATCGTGCCATCCCCCTGGATCTGGCGCAGCACCATCACCTCATCGTAGGTCTCGGCACGGCCATCCTCACCGAAGGTCAGATCGCCGGATAGCCCGAAGTAATGGACGTCCTTTCCCTCTTCGAAACGATCGACGCAGACCTCGAGCGCATCTCTTCGGCACGCACTTCTCAGGGTGGTGTCATCGACGATCGACAGGAAGCTGTCGCGCAGCTCCTCTCGACCGAACTCCCCACCGAAGCGGCGCTCCGCATGCATGGCAGCCACGAGCAGCAGCATCGCCTGGTCGTCGGAGGGAGCGAAACGCTGAAACCAGGTGTTCGCCACTGCTTCGGGAGACAGCCATCGACAGTCGTCGGTCCCGACCTCCTCGCATGCTTCCGCTGCTGCCTCGTCGTGAAGTCGCGTCAATTCCTTCACCGCGCTTTCGGAGCGCTCCCCGCCGACTTCGAATACCGCGGACAGGCTTCCGGTAACCTCGTCCTCGAGCCCCGCCTCCTCCAACGACTGCCGATGCAACGGCGCGGCGTTCCCCAGCAGCCATCGGATTCGCTTCGCCCCCGGGTCCTCTTCTCTCCAGGCCGGGTGCCCTCCGATGATGAGCGCTGCTTCGTTCACCGTGTCGTCGAAATGAAGAGCTCCAAGGTACACGCAATCGACGTCAGCCTTCGTGAGCTGCTCATAGATCTCCTCGAGCTCGAGCTCGAGCTCCCCCTCCACAGCGATGTCCGCCTCCAAGCTCAGAGTGCCGTACCGCGCGATCTGAGAACGAATGAGGCTTTGATCGTAGCGCGTCGAAGCGAACTCTCGATATACGAACCCCAGTCTCTCGCAGGCGAGCACCGAAGGGTCGCCGCCAGTCAGTTCGTCCGCGGGACGCCAACCGCTCAGAAACTTCGACAACATCGCGAAATTCGCCCGGGGTGTCGGGATGAGACCGTACGCGTAGCGGTCCCACGGGCGCGAATACGTCTCAAACTGCCGAGACGACGTGAACTGCCCGATCATGAGAGTACGCGCCGGGGTCAGATACTGCTGACCGATCAGGGCCAGCGTGCCGGTCAGTGTGATGACCCCGAGCACGTTGGGACGGTCCAACGTCGCGAAGTCCGCTGCCGTGGCCTCCTCGGTGGTGAGGTCGACGTTCAGACGTTCGACCGTCACCGGGCGCTGCAGAAATCCCCCCCGGTTGACGACCTCCGCGGCGTGACGCGCTACGAATTCCACCAGCGTGTGGATCTGCACGAGCGTCGGCGGCGCCGCTTTGTCCCCCAGGACGACCAACGTGTAGACGTCGTCGATACAGATCCCGAGGGTCTCTTCGCAGCGCTGTCCGAGCGAGCAATCGGACGCCTGGGTTTCCCCGGAGCAGGAAACCGCGTCGACCGGGACGACACAGAGGGAGAGCTCGCCGTCGCAGACCTGTCCCGACGGGCACGAAGTCGCGTCGTCGGCTTCGCAGCGCTCACCGCCACGCAGCGCGTTGCACCCGCCCACCGAGAGGGCGAGCAGCGCAGCGATCACGAAGCGGCGGGAAGACGTGTGGAACATTGCAGGCACCGGAAACCGGGCAGTTGATCTAACCTCGCAGCGCCTCCTCGTTCAAGCGGGATGGACCGCTAGTTTCGTACCATCGGCGTTGCAGCGCCGAGCTCGCCGCGCGGACCGCGGCGCTCCGTCGCCGCGCGGACCGCGGCGCTCCGCCGCCGCGTGGACCGCGGCGCTCCG
>CAYPJU010000115.1:0-7770 GCA_964411125.1 uncultured Bradymonadales bacterium
GAGCGCCAGTTGTAGGTCACGTTCGCGACGACGAGGTCGAACTTCTCGTCGGGGTTGGCGTTGAGCCAGCGGCGCCCGTCGTCGATGACCCAGGTGACCCGTGGGTCGTCGAGAAGCATGGACTGCGGCTCTCGGCTCGCGATGACGCGCGGCCACAGCGATTCGATCTCGACGATCACGAGCTCCTCGACGCCGGGCGCGTTCGCGAGCACCGCTGCCCACGAGCCAGTCGCCAGTCCAATGCATAGGATTCGTTTGGGCGCGGGGTGAACGATCGGCCCTGCATAGGCTCGGAAGATGCCGTTCTTGTCGTGGACGAGGTCGACCGAGAACGTGCCGTCGTACACGCCGCCGCTCAGCGCCCGACCGTCCGGCGTGATCGCGACCACACCCCCGCGCCCCTCGTAAATCTCCGCGAACGCCGGCTTCTCGTCGACCTGGTCCCAGTAGAAAAGCTCGTCCCAGATCCCCTCGTACGCCGGCGGGACCACGAGCCAGACCCCCGCCACCGCGGCGACCGTGATCGCCGCGAGCCGTCCGCGCGCCACCTCCTCGTCGGTGAGGCCCACCACGAAGTAGAGGAGGAACCCCGCCGTCGCGAGGAGCACGGTCAGCTCCATCAGCGTGAAGACGTCGAAGAGGACGAACCCCGTCAGCGCGGAGCCGGCGACCGAGCCGACGATGTTGGCTGCGTAGAGCCACGAGACCCGCGAACCGACGTCGGAATCGGGCGGGACCGCCCAGTGCGTCAGGAGCGGGAAGAGGAACCCGAGCGCGACGGCGCCGACCCCGAACATCGCCAGCGCGGCATAGTAAGGGACGCCCAGCGTCAGCAGGTCGGCGAACGTCGCTCCGACAAGGGCCCCGATGACGTTGCCGACCAGCAGCGCGATCCGAGTCGCCCGCAGGACGGAGCGCCCGCTCGCGACGACGCGCTCCGCGCCGAGCGACCCGAGCGCGATCCCGACCAGGTAGCACCCGAGCAGCAGCGGAAAGGTCGCCAGCGTGCTCGACGCGGCGAACGACGCGAGCCGGTACCACAACAACTCGTACGACAGCGCGATGAACCCACCCGCTGCGATCACCACCGCGCCGATCCAGAGCCGCCTCATCGAGCCACCTCGTCGGTCACCGAAGGTCGCAGCACGAAGTATGCGGCAGCGGCAGCCACGAAGTTGCAACACGCCGCGGCGTAGGTCGCCCCTTCGAGGCCGAGGCGCGACAGCAACAGGAACGCGGCGAGGAAACAGGCGATGGCCGACCCGAACGTGTTCGCGAAGTATAGGAGCGACACGGACTCTCCGACCTTCATCCCCGCGCGTACGCAGTGTGTGATCAACAGCGGCAGGGTCGCCCCCATCAGCGTCGTCGGGATCACGACCACCGCGAACGACGCCACCCCTGCGACCAACAACGGCGCCCCCGCGAGCGCGTGATTCAGCGCCGCGAACACATCCGACGAGAAGACGCCGAACACCGCGATCCCCGCCTCCGCGATCGCGAACAGCTTCACCAGCGACATCGAGGTCCGCCGCGAGACCTCACCCCCGGCCAGGCTCCCCACCCCGAGCCCCAGCATGAACGCCGCCACCACCAGCGTCACCGACTCCGCGTTCGTCCCGAACGTCATGAACAGGTAGCGCTGCCACACGATCTGGTAGATCAGCGCCGCCAACCCCGACAGCCCGAACAGCAGATAAAGGTATGAAGGGACTGGCTCCTGCTCCCGCACAAAACTCTCCAGGCTGGCTCGACCCCTATCATAGTTTACCGCCTACCCCACCGATAGCTCCCCTCCACCCGCAGGCGCGAAACGCCACCCCCACCACGCGTGGTCGCGAACGAGGGGCTGCGATGGATGCCAGGGGGCGCTCCCATCCCAGTCCCCTCGTTCGCGACCACAACTTGACTGGCGCGTGGCGATATGGTTAGTTGCTTCGCCCTTCGCGCCCCGAAAAATCGGGCCGCGGGGAAGGCAAGTGAACCGGGCGAGGCCCGGAAAAATGTTTGAGGCATGTCATGACGAAACGTACGTATCAGCCCAGCCGTCGCAAGCGCGCCCGCACCCACGGCTTCCGCGCTCGGAAAAGCACTCGTGGAGGACGTCAGGTCCTCAAGCGCCGCCGCTCCAGAGGCCGCAAGAAGCTCGCACCTTCGGGCCACCGCAAGTAAGCGACGACGGGTGTGATTGACTTTCGATCCGACGAGCGGCTCCGAAAAGAGGAGCGACTTCGCCAACGATCGGAGTTTCGCCACACCCAGCGAGGGGGACGCGCATCGTCCCCCCACCTCGTCGTCTACGCGCGCGCCAACGAACACGGTTGGTCGCGCATCGGAATCACGGTGACCCGCAAAGTCGGTCCGGCCAACATCCGGAACCGATGGAAACGAAGGCTTCGTGAGATTTTTCGAAGGAACAAGGCGGCACACCCTTCCGGTTACGATTTCGTCGTCATCGTGAAGCATTCGGCACCCGAGCATCCGTCGATCGACGATTTGCGCCGAGAGCTACTGGACACGATGCGCAGAGCAGCGGACCGAAGCGATGAGCGACGGAAGTGAACTTCAACCGATCGAAACAGATCGCCCCAGCCTACCGGCTCGCCTCGGGATCGCCGCCGTACGCGGCTATCAGAAGTACATCTCTTCGTGGACACCCGCGTCGTGTCGGTTCAACCCGACCTGTTCTCAGTACACGCTCGAAGCGATCCGAAAGTACGGATTCGTGCGTGGAAGCTGGCTCGGAGCGCGCCGTATCGGCCGCTGCCATCCTTTCCATCCCGGCGGGCACGACCCGGTCCCCTGAAGCGTCGACGATGACGCGCGATTCGCAGGAAGCGTAGTGGAGCAGCAACAAGACGATTTCGACCAGAAACGGTTCCTGGTGGCGATGATCCTCAGCGGGCTCATCCTCGTCGTCTGGCAGGCGTTCTTCGCGCCTCCGCCGGCGCCCCCCGCCGACACCACCACGCAGACCAACGCCGCGATCGAGAAGTCCGCCGACGACACGACCGCGGACCAGGCCGACGGCGAGCCCGCGAAGCTCGCCCCCTCGGAAGCAGCGCCCGCCGAAGACCTCCCCGTCCTCACCCAGAAGCTCGACACCGAGTGGTCGAACCTCGAGTTCACCACGCGCGGCGCGCGGATGACGCACGCCAGCGTCAACAAGCCCGAGCAGTACCAGGTCGAGGGCGACCTCCTGAAAGGGACCCCCAAAGATTCGATCCACTACCCGTTCGGGCTCCACTTCACGCAGAACTCGATCGCCCTCCATCGTGATCTGATCTGGGCCTTCGACGAGTCGAAGAGCGTGAAGAGCGACGACGGAGGCTACGAAAAACTCGTCTACAGGCACGACGACCCCGCGGGTCGCTTCGCGATCGAGAAACGATTCGAAGCTGTCGAGGATGCGCCCTACCAGCTCGACATGACCGTCACGGTCCAGAACAACAGCGGCAAGACGATCTCCGACAACCTCGCCCTCGACATCACGAAGTGGAAGGACCCCGAGATCGAGACGAGCTTCCTCGACGTTCGTCCCAACGAGCCCGAGACGATCTGCGCCACCGAAGACGACATCGAGCGGGAGCTCTTCTCGGCGATCGAGACCCCGCTCGCCTTCGACGAGACCCCGACGAAGTGGGGCGCGATCGACTCGCGCTACTTCCTCTTCTCGGCGCTGCCGGCCGTCCCGTCCAAGAAGTGCACGATGGAGATCCTCGATTCGCAGTTCCTGCGCACCCGGCTCATCCAGCCGGAGTTCGAGATCGCCTCGGGCGACGCCTACACGTCGAAATACCGCCTCTTCGTCGGACCCAAAGACTACGACATCCTCGAGCAGGTCGGCGCCGGCATGGAGAACGCCGTCGACTTCGGCATCTGGACGTTCCTCGCCCGCCCGTTCCGCTGGCTCCTCGTGACTTTCCACGGCTGGGTCGGCAACTGGGGACTCGCGATCATCATGCTCACCTTCCTGATCCGCATCATCATCTGGCCGATCAACCAGAAGGTGTACGTCAACAGCGAGCGGATGAAGGAGCTGCAGCCCAAGCTCAATGAGATCCGCGAGAAGTACAAAGACGACCAGCAACGCCTCGGCGAAGAGACGATGAAGGTCTGGAAAGAACACGGCGTCAGCCCGCTCGGCTGCCTACCAATGGTGCTCCAGTTCCCGATCTTCCTGTCGCTCTACTTCATGATCTTGCACTCGTCGGAGCTCTACCAGGCCGATTTCATCCTCTGGTACACCGACCTGTCCTCCTCCGACCCCTATTTCGTGCTCCCCATCCTGATGGGGATCGTGATGTTCGTGCAGCAGAGCATGATGACGGTGGAGACGCCGAACCCGCAGATGGCGACGATGATGAAGGTGATGCCGATCATGTTCACCGTCTTCATGCTCTTCTTGCCATCCGGGGTCGTTCTCTACTACTTCGTGAGCTTGATCATCGGCCTCGTCCAGCAGTTCTGGATTCGCAGAAGCTACGCAGCAAAGAAGGCACAGGCCGCCTGAACTTTCACGCCGCACCCAACTTTCACCGGACGTGACACCCATGGCTGAAGACAAAAAGACCGACGACGCCGAGAAGGCGAAGAAGACCGCCGCGAAAAAGCCCGCCGCCAAGAAGGCGGCCGCCAAGAAACCTGCGGCCAAGAAGACCACGGCGAAGAAGACCACCGCCAAGAAGTCGACGAAGAAAGCGGAGTCCGAGGACGCCGCCGCCGACAAAGAGACCGCGAAGAAGACCACCGCGAAGAAGACCACGGCCAAGAAATCGACGGCCAAAAAGTCGACCAAGAAAGCGGACGCCGAAGACGAAGCGGCCGAGAAGAAGACCACCGCGAAGAAGTCGACCGCGAAGAAGACCACCGCGAAGAAGACCACCGCCAAAAAGACGGCGAAGAAGGCCGACGAGCCGGCAGAAGCGGAGGCCGAGGCGAAGTCCGACACGGCCGCCAGGAAGACGACCAAGAAGTCGACCGCGAAGAAGACCACCGCGAAGAAGACTGCGAAGAAAGCCGACGACAAAGAAGAGGCCGCCGAGGCCGAGGCGAAGCCTGCCGAGAAGAAGGCCGCGAAGAAGACGGCCGCCAAATCGACGAAGAAGGCTGCCGCCAAGGCGGACGACGGGAAAGCGCAGGACAAGAGCGCAGAAGACGACGCCGATTCGAAGCTCCCGCAGGACGCCGAAGGCCTCGCGGCTGCTTCCAAGGAGATGCTCGTCGGACTCTTCCAGCGGATGCTCCTCGACGTCACCGTCGACACTCGCCTGAAGGGCAAGGAGCTCCACATCGACGTTGCAGGAGCCGACGCGTCACAACTCCTGGGGCGCTCGCAGTCGTCACCGAAGTCGCTCGAGTCGATCCAGTCTCTGATCAAGTCGTCACTTCAGAGCCGCAAGACGAGCGACGTGTCGATCACGATCGACGTCGGCGGCTTCCGTCAGAAACGGTCCGACCGGCTCGAGTCGCTCGCCAGCTCGCTCGCAGAAGTCGCGGGTCGCGCCGGCCAGCCGGTCGTCGTCGCGGGCCTCAACTCGTTCGAGCGTCGCGTCGTCCACAACGCCCTGGACGGTAACGACGACGTGAAGACCGAAAGCGAGGGCTACGGCTCGTTCCGTAAGCTCCGCGTCGAGCCTCAGAAGTCGTGAGCAAAACGATCGCCGCCGTCGCGACCCCTCCGGGGCGGGGCGGCGTCGGTATCGTCCGCGTCAGCGGCCCCGACGCCGAGACGACGCTCCGCGCGCTCGTCTCCGACTGGCCGACCGACCACCCCTCCCACAAACTGCGCCTCTGCGACGTGGCAGCCCCCGACGGAGCACCGATCGATCGCGCGCTCTGCGTCGTCTACCGCGCTCCCGCCAGCTTCACCGGTGAGGAGGTCGTCGAAGTGCAGTGCCACGGCGGACCCGTCGTCCTGCGTAAGGCGCTCGACGCCTGCATCGCCGCAGGGTGTCGGGTCGCCCGCCCCGGCGAGTTCACCGAACGCGCCTTCCTCAACGGCAAGCTCGACCTCACCCAAGCCGAGGCCGTCGCCGACCTCGTCAACGCGACCACCGAAACCGCCCACGCCCTCGCGCTCGAACACCTCGACGGCTCACTCGGCGCAGCGATCCGAGCGGGACTACAGAAGTTGACCGAGGCGATGGTCCTCGTCGAAGCCGCGATCGACTTCAGCCACGAAGAGCACGTCTACCAGATCCAAAGGGAGGAGATCCGCGGGCGCCTCGTCCCCCTCCTCGGCGAGCTGCGCGCCCTCCGGGACCGGTTCGACAGCGGACGCCGCAGGCGGGAGGGTGTGCGCGTCGTGGTCCTCGGCCCCCCCAACGCCGGGAAGTCGACCCTCTTCAACCTCTTGGTCGAAGACGAGCGTGCGATCGTCACCGACATCGCCGGGACCACCCGAGACTGGCTCGAGGAAGAGCTCGTCCTCGACGGCGTTCGAGTCCGCCTCGTCGACACCGCCGGGCTCCGTCGCGCGTCCGATGCAGTCGAGACGATCGGCATCGAACGAAGCCGCACCCTCGGTGCCCGAGCAGACGTCGCGCTCTTCGTCCTCGATCGCACCCAGGAGCTCGATCCCGAAGCCCGCACCGAGCTCGCCGCGCAGGCCGAACGCGGCCGCCCGCTCCTGGTGTGCCGCAACAAAGCCGACATCGACGGCGACTCGCTCCTCCCCGACGAACTCTCCGGCGAAGTCTTCGATACCTCTTTCGCCACCGGGGACGGTGTGCGAGAGCTCGTCGCGCGACTCACCGATCTCGCCCACGAACTGACCGCCGCGGAGGGCGTCCTCATCAGCCGCGCCCGCCATCTGGAGGCCGTGGTCACCGCCATCGACGCCCTCGAACGAACCCTCGAGGGGCTCGACGCCGAAGCCGAACACGAGCTCCTCGCCCTCGACCTCCGCGACGCCCTCGATGCACTCGGGACGATCGTCGGGCACGTCTCCACCGACGACATCCTCGCCAAGATCTTCGGCGAGTTCTGCGTCGGGAAGTGAGGTTCGACGCTTGAGGCTCGAGGCTTGAGGCTTGAGGCGGTTTCGGTGAGCGGGCGTCTCGCCCGGCTCCCTCGACGGTCGGCTCGCTGTCGCTCGCGGGGAGGCCGTGTAGCCGCCGAAGGCGGCAAACCCGGGGATCGGTCGCACGCGGCTATGCCGTGCTTCGCACGGGCGCCGCTTCGCGGCTGTTTCGGGGCGCGGGTTCGTGCGGGCGCCGAACTCAGGCCTCACCCCTCACGCCTCAAGCCGCAAGCCTCGAGCCTCGAGCCTCAAATTGACCCGCATCCGCATCTTCACTACAAAGTGCCCATTGCAATCAACCGTTTACGCGACCGTTGGCCCCGGGGCCCGCTCGCGCTGGGAGACACCATGAAACGTTGGCACTGGATCATTCTGGCCGCAGGCCTCACCGCTGCATGTTCGGGCGAGACCGGCTCCGAGAAAGGAAACAACGGCACGGTCACGAAGGACGACGCCCGCGACAGCGACGGCGTGGACGAAGACGGGACCGACCTGTGCGAGCAGTTCGAGTGGTACGGCGACGGGGTTTGCGACGACTTCTGCCCCTCGGCCGACAGTGACTGCAAAGGCACGAACAACGGCGGTTCCAACAATGGCGGCTCGAACAACGGGACGTCGAACAACAACGGCACCTCGAACAACAACGGCACGTCGAACAACAACGGCACCACCAACAATGGCACCGGCGGAACCAACAACGGCACCGGCGGGACCAACAACGGTACCGGCGGGACCAACAACGGTAC
>CAYPJU010000115.1:7870-13670 GCA_964411125.1 uncultured Bradymonadales bacterium
ACCGGCGGGACCAACAACGGTACCGGCGGGACCAACAACGGTACGAACGGAACCGTCTGTGGCGGCTTCGCCGGCGACACCTGCGCCGACGACGAGTGGTGCAAGTTCGACGACTCGACCGACGTCTCTTGCGGCTTCGCCGACGGCCAGGGTGTGTGCGAACCGCGCCCCGATGCCTGCCTCGACGTCGAGGAGCCCGTCTGCGGGTGCGACGGCATGACCTACTCCAACGAGTGCTACGCGAACAGCGCCGGCGTCGACATCGCCAACTCCGGCGAGTGCCCCGTCGCCTGCCAGTCCGACTCGGATTGCGGGCGAGGGGAGACCTGCTCGAACGGGGTCTGCGTGCCGAACAACGGCGACGTGATCTGCGGTGCTCGGGCCGGCGACACCTGCCAGGACGACGAGTTCTGCAACTTCCCCGACATCGCGATGTGCGGCGCGACCGACCAGTCCGGCGTCTGCGAAGCGCGGCCGCAGATCTGCCCCGACGTGATCGATCCCGTCTGCGGCTGTGACTTCATGACCTACAACAACGCCTGCGAAGCCCAGGGCGCCGGCACCGACGTGCTCTACGACGGCGCTTGTGACGGCACCTGCATCCTCGACTCCGACTGCGACATGGGCGAAGCGTGTATCAACGGCGTCTGCGAAGAGAGAACCACCGGGATCTGCGGAGGCCTCGCCGGCTTCACCTGCGCCCCCGACGAATGGTGCGACTACCCCGACCTCTCGATGTGTGGCGCGGCGGACCAGACCGGCACCTGCCAACCCCGCCCGCAGGCGTGCATCGATCTCTACGATCCGGTCTGCGGGTGTGACGGCATGACCTACTCGAACTCCTGTTACGCCAACGGAGCCGGGGTCGACGTCGCGTCCGACGGAGCGTGCACCGTCGCCTGCAGCAACAACTCCGACTGCCAGCAAGGCGAGTCGTGCGTGAACGGATCGTGCGAGCCGAAGCAGGGGGTCTGTGGAGGCCTCCTCGGCCTTCAATGCGCGGCCGACGAATACTGCGACTACCCCGATGCGAGCATGTGCGGCCAGGGCGACGTCCAGGGCGACTGCAAGTCACGGCCCCAGGCATGCCCGCAGGTCTACATGCCTGTCTGCGGCTGCGACAACATGACCCACAGCAACAGTTGCATGGCTCGATCTGCAGGCGTCGACGTGCTGTACGACGGACCCTGCTCGAACAACTAGCGGGTGGCGGGTAGCATCGGTGAGCGCCCGTCTCGCGCGACTCGCGCCTCGTCGATCCGGCCGCCATGATCACGATCATGCGACCCGCAACCACACCCCAATGGGCCATCCTTGCGTTACCCCAATGGGCCCCAAAAATTAGCACCTACCATGCTCATTCTCTCGTCTCATGGGCCTCATCGCCCCCCTGACCCAATTTGCGAGTGAGAGACGCGCGAGACGCGCGCTCACCGATTCCGCGCGCTCACCGCGAACCGCTCACCGCTTTCCACTAACCGCCCAACGCCTCCGCCAGCCGATCGAAGACGATCCGAATCCTCCGATTCGTCCGCAGCTCGCGATGCGCGACAAGCCACATCGGCACCGGCATCTCCACCTCGGGAAGCACGCGTTCGACGAAAGGATCGGGGTCACCGACGTCCGCCATCATCACGCAGATCCCTAGACCGCGTCGGCACATCTCCCACTGCACGAGATGGTTCGAGGTCGTGACGGGAAAGTTCTCCCGGGTCAATTCGACGCCGAGGTGACCAAGAGCCTCGATCATCACGTCGGTCCGGTCGAACGCGAAGACTTCGGCCTGGGCCAGGTCCTGCCGGGACGCGATCCCACCGATCGACGCCACGTAGTCGGGCGTCGCATAGAAGCCCCCGGAGGCGGTCGGGAGGCGCTTGCCTACCAGATCGGGTTGGTTTGGCGCGACGTTCCGGATCGCGATGTCTGCCTCGCGCCGGCGCAAATCGCGCACCTCGTTCGACACCACGAGCTCGATCTCGATGCCCGGGAAATCGCGTCGGAGTGAAGCGATGAACGGGGGGAGCAGGAACGCGGCGATCGCCTCGCTGCACGTGACGGCAACCGATCCCTCCACCGACGCCGCCTGTCCCGACGCGACGAGCGAAAACTCGACCGCCGCTTCGCCCATCGCGCGGACGTGGGCGAGCAGCTCGAGACCGGTTTCGGTGAGTTCGAGCCGATTTCCGACCCGATGAAACAGGAGCAGTCCGAGCTCGTCCTCGAGCGCTGCCACCTGCCGTCCCACCGTCGGCTGCGTCACCTCGAGTTGCCGCGCCGCGGCCGACAGCGAGCCGGTCTCTGCGGTGGCGAGGAACGCTTTCGCCCGGTTCCAGTCGAATGCTGTGGAGAGTGCCTTCATGCGATTTTGCATACTACCAATGCATGGAGACGCAATTGAAGCACAAAAACGCATGACTAAGCTGGAACTACGACACGACAAAAAACTCGCAACCCCAGGAGTCGACCATGAAAGCAATCATCACCACGAACTACGGCGGACCCGAAGTACTCACGCTGGAGGACGTCCCGGCGCCCGAAGTCGGCCCGAACGACCTCCTCGTCGAGGTCCGAGCGTCCCCTGTCACGGCGGGAGACCGACGTCTACGAGCCGCCGACTTCCCGAGCTTCACCGCCCTGCCTGGGCGTATGATGGTCGGCGCGTTCCGCCCGCGCCGCCCGGTCCAGGGCTCCATGTTCGCAGGCCGCGTCGTCGCCGTTGGGGACGCCGTGGAGCACTACGCAGTAGGCGACGACGTATTCGGAAGCGTTTCCGACGGCGCATGGGCGGAACGGCTCACCGTTCCCGCGGACGGTCCCGTCGCCAAGATTCCGCCCGGCGTCTCGTACGCCGAGGCCGCCGAGGTCCCCTACGGCGCGGTGACCGCGCTCCGCTTTCTTCGCGACCTCGCCGACGTTCAGCCCGGTGAACACGTCGCGATCGTCGGCGCGGCAGGGGGTGTGGGACGCTTCGCTGTTCAGGTGGCCGCCATCCTCGGCGCCCGAGTGACCGCGGTCAGTGATGCCGGGGACGCTTCTCTGGTGCGCGAGCTCGGGGCCCGCGACGTGGTGGACTACCGCACCGAGAACTTCCTGGAGGGCAGTTCCGAGTACGACGTGATCTTCGACCTCGCCGACGTCACGAGCTTTTCCCGCTGCCGGCACGCTCTGACCAGTCGCGGCCGCTACCTCACCCCCATGGCGACGCCTGAGTCGCTCTGGAACACGTTCTCCACCCAATGGTCCTCGGGCCAGCGGGCCCACTTCGGGGTCGCGTTCGGAACGGCGGGCGACATGGCGCAGATCGCGACGTGGCTCGAGGAAGGTCGGCTTCGCGCCGTCGTCGCTCGCGAACTTCCGCTCGAAGAGATGGCGGAGGCGCACCGGCTCGCCGCGCAGCGTCCGGCGGGGGGAGTAGTCGTGAGGCTCGTGGGGTGAGGTGCGAGACGTGAGGCGTGAGGCGTGCGTTCGGTGAGCGCGCGTCTCGCGCGACTCGGGGCTGAGGGCCGAAGGCAGCGAAGCACATACCCCATCGGGTCACCATCTAAAATACCCCATTGGGCCTTCTCAAAAACATCGAGACTGGCGGACTCTGGCTTTTGGCGGAGCCCAGGCGGTCTCTGACCCAATCGGTGAGTGCGGGGTGACGGAGGATTGTTACGCAAGATCGAGCCGGCCGGGACGGCCGCTCACCAAAGGTGCGTCAAGAGCCGGCCCGGACGGCCGCTCACCAAAGGTGCGTCAACGAGCCGGCCGAGACGGCCGCTCACCAAAGGTGCGTCAACGAGCCGGCCGAGACGGCCGCTCACCAAAGGTGCGTCAACGAGCCGGCCGGGACGGCCACTCACCAAAGGCGCGACGACAAGCCGGCCGGGACGGCCGCTCACGATGCGTGCGACGAGGTCGACCGACTGACTCATCTCAGAACAAGCAGACGCCCACGTAGGGCTCGTAGTTCTCGGTGCAGTCGTAGCCGCCGCGGCAGTCCGAGGACGTCTCGCACTCGTCGAGACAGAGCCACAGATCGGCGGCCGGATCCACCAGGCTGCAAGTCGCACCGGTGGGGCACGTCCCCTGTCCGTCACCGCAGCGCAGCGTGCAATAGCCGCCGGGGAGCCCGTTGCCCGATTCGGTGAGGCAGCCGCCGTGCTCCCCGCCGCTGCAGTCACTGGTCCGCATGCAAGGGTCACCGATGCGCCCGGACCCGGTAGCCCCGGGGAGGCACTCCTTCATGCTGTCGTCGTCCTGATCGACGCAGAGGTATCCGCTGCGACAGTTGGAATTCGACGTGCAGTTGTCCACGCAAGCGCCGAGCAGGTCGGAGCAGTGGGCCCCACTCGGACAGTCGCCGTTGGTTCTGCACTCCTGCGTGCAGTAGCCGCCGTCGAAGCCGGTGCTGTCGACCGCGCAAAATCCGCCGGGCCCCCCCGAGCAATCCGCGTACGCGTCGCACGCCGCGCCGATCGGGCCGGTCCCCGAGCCCGACGGCGCGCACTCTTTGCGTCCGTCGCGGTCCTGGTCGAAACACTCGTACCCCGGCCGGGTGCAGTCGGCGTTCGAATTGCAATCCTGCATGCAGACACCGTCTCCATTCTGGGCTCGGGGGCTGCAGTGGGCGAGCTCGCCGCACGGGCTGTCTCCAGCGCAGGTTCGAGTGCAGTAGCCGTCGGTCCAGCCGAAGACGTCCTCTTCGACGCACACCTGGCACGCGCCGCCCGCGGAGTTGCACGCTGTTCCGATGTTGTACGTCTCGATGCACCGGTTGTTCTGGCAAACCTCCGTGCCTCCGCACGTCCCGCAGTTCACGTCGGAGCAGCCGTTGAAGACGCTGCCGCACTCGTACCCAAGAGCGTTGCACGACGTCGTCGGCGCGCAGTTGCAGTCGCTGTCGTTCTGCCCGGTGCAGCCCGCCGGGCAGCACTGGTCACCGTCGACGCAGCTCGTCTTCTGGGTCGAAACACAGGACGCGCTGCACGCGGCGGCGCTCCCCGAGAGCGTGTCGGTCGTGCACGAGTTCCCATCGTCGCACGACGTGGGACAGTCGCCGTCACACGTCTCGCCGGGATCGACCGTCCCGTCGCCGCAACTGTCGGAACAGTCCGAGTCGGAGCCGACGTCGCAGCCCGACGGACAGCACCCGTCGCCGTCGACGCACGCGGAGACGAGCGTCGTCTCACACACCGCGTTGCAGGTGTCCGCCGACCCGCGGAGCACGCCCTCGGTGCACGCGTCCCCGTCGTCGCACGACGTCGGGCAATCCCCGTCGCACAGCTCGGGCGATTCGGTCGTCCCGTCCCCGCAGACGTTCGTGCAGTCGCCGTCGGTCGAACTGTCGCAACCAATGGGACAACAACCGTCGCCGTCCGAACACGCAGCGGGCTCCAGCTCACACCGCGCGCTGCAATCATCCGCCGACCCGACGAGCGAGAACGTCCCGCAAGTCCCCGGCGGCGTCTGGCACGTGTTCGGACAGACCCCCTCCCCGCTCTCGATCGCGCTGTCACACGCCTCGCCGCCGCTCACGACGCCGTCGCCACAGGAGCCCGCCCCGTTGTTCGTCTCCCCGTTGTTGATCACGATCGGATCCGGCCCCTTCGGCGGATCCTTCTTCGGCGGCTCTCCCCCACAGGCGCTCAGAGTCATCGATGCGAAAAAGGCGAGAAGGACGACTGCTTGTTCTCTTCGGTACACGGCTCACTCCTACGACGATTCCCCACCCTAGCAAGCGGTTCGATTGGATCGACTGAAACTGCCTGAAACTGGAGCGGTGAGCGGTTAGCGGGGAGCGGTTAGCGGGGAGCGG
>CAYPJU010000116.1:0-13275 GCA_964411125.1 uncultured Bradymonadales bacterium
CCGTCCCTCCGGTCGACCGCAAGGCGGCGACTACGTACCCGTTATCGGCAGCGGCGCGCGTCCGTTGCGGAAAAAGTTCCTCACCAGCCTCAGCGCCTTGTTTCATGCGGATGATCGCGGCGAACTTTTTTTTTCGTTTCACCAAATGACGGACGCCCTGGCTGCGCAGAGCCGACGGCGTTGGATGGCTCGACGCGGTGACGACTGGGCTGTTTCTCGAATCGCCGGCGACCTCAGGACCACGGCCTCGCAGATTGCGGTTCGGGGAGAGCGGTCGGGCTCGGGCTTCCGCGCGAGCAGCGTGAACGCAGCTCCGATGAAGCCTCGCGGATCGAAACGTGGCCGTGAAGCAGAGTTCGGAGGGTCGGAAAGGCGTGCCAATCGGGCTCAGCCCGAGATCGCTTGCACGGTGATTGCGATTGACGCGGATCTCAGGCCCCTGTACACCGCCGCGCGTATGGAAATCCGAAACATCGCAATCATCGCCCACGTCGACCACGGTAAAACCACCCTGATCGATCAACTCCTGAAGCAAACTCAGGCCGTAGCTTCCCACCGGGAACTCGCCGAGCGCGCGATGGACTCCAACGACCTCGAGCGTGAGCGCGGGATTACGATCTACGCCAAGTGCACCGGGATCGTCTGGAACAACTACAAGATCAACATCGTGGATACGCCGGGCCACGCCGACTTCGGCGGCGAGGTCGAGCGCGTGTTGAAGATGGTGGACTCCGTGCTGCTGCTGGTGGATGCGTTCGAAGGGCCGATGCCGCAGACGAAGTTCGTTCTGCGAAAGTCGCTCGAGCTCGGTCTCCGGCCCATCGTGGTGATCAACAAGATCGACCGCCCGAATGCCCGGCCGGAGAAGGTGCTCGACCTCGCGTTCGACCTCTTCGCGGACCTCGAGGCAGACGACGACCAGCTCGACTTCCCCGTGGTGTACGCCTCGGGCCGAGACGGTTGGGCGACGCTCGATCCCGACGTGAAGACGGACTCTTTGGAGCCGCTGTTGGAGGCGGTCGTCGAACACGCGCCGGCACCGGGCGGCGATCCGGACGGCATCCTGCAAATGCAGGTGGCGACGCTCAACTACGACGAATACCTGGGCCGCGTCGGCATCGGTCGCGTCTTCAACGGTGAGATGAACGTCGGGGACCGGGTTACGCTCTGCCGGCTCGACGGTGAAAAGACGACGGCACGGATCACGAACCTCTGGGGCTTTCGCGGGCTCGAGCGCGTCGAAGCGCAACACGTTCCGTGCGGCGACATCTGCGCGGTGACCGGCCTCGAGGGGGTTCTTCCGGGCGAGACGATCACGGATCTCGAAAACCCGATGCCGCTGCCCACCATCGCCGTCGACGAGCCGACTCTGTCGATGGTCCTGATGGTGAACGATTCCCCGTTCGCCGGACTGGACGGCAAGTACCTGACGAGCCGCCAGATTCGGGAGCGGCTGGATCGCGAGCTCGAGTCGAACGTCGCGCTGCGCGTCGAGGATACCGACCGCGCCGAAGCGTTCCTGATTTCCGGGCGCGGCGAGCTCCACCTGTCGGTGCTGCTCGAGACGATGCGTCGGGAAGGATACGAGATGCAGGTCTCCCGACCGCGCGTCATCTTCCGTGAAGATCCGGAGACGGGTAAACGGCTCGAGCCGCTGGAAGAGGTCGTAATCGACGTCCCCGAGGAGTTCGCGGGGAACGTCATCCGCAAGCTCAATCAGCGCAAAGGACGAATGGAGTCGATGGCGGTCAACCACGACGGCTCCAACCGCCTGGTCTACGAGATCCCCGCGCGCTGTCTCTTCGGCTACCGCAGCGAGTTCCTGACCGACACGCGCGGCACCGGCGTGCTCTACACGAACTTCGCAGGGTACGGCGAGTACGCCGGCGACATCGCGACCCGGCGGAACGGCGCGCTGATCGTGCTCGAGAAAGGGACGACGACGACCTATTCGCTGAACAACCTGCAGGAACGCGGCGTGCTCTTCCTCGGCGCCGGCGTCGACGTCTACAACGGGCAGATTCTCGGTGAGCACGCTCGCGAGAACGATCTCGTCGTGAACCCGACCAAGAAGAAGCAGCTCACCAACGTTCGCGCCTCGGGGTCGGACGACGCCCTGACGCTGACCCCGCCGCGTGAGATGAACCTCGAGAAGGCGCTCGAGTGGATCTCCGAGGACGAATGGGTGGAGATCACGCCCGAGGCAGTTCGAATCCGGAAGGCGATCCTCGATCACAGTAGGCGCAAGCGCTCCTGACGTCGGTACGTGGCGGCGGTTTGACCGGGGGAACCTGGGGCTTTGCCCCAGACCCCACCAAGGATTGCATCCTTGGGACCGCAGATGGGTTGGGGGGAATTGCGGGACGCCAAAACACCGAGGTGCGGCGGGATGCATCAGCACGACAATGCGGCAATTGCGTCTACCGAGTCGTTCGACGACGGCGGCGGGCAAACAACAACAGGCCGAACATGCTGGCGTACAGGGACGGTGAGCCGTGCCCGACGCTGGAGCATCCGCCACCGCCCTCTCCGGTCGTTCCCGCGTCCTGCCTCGCTTCATCGCCCGAGTCGCTGCCGCCCGATCCACTGTCGACATCTACGGATGCGTCGCCGTGCCCCATGTCGGCGCCGTCGTCACCTTCGTCATCCGGACACTCGATGGTGAGGAACTGTGGTGGCGAGGTCCAGCTCCAGTCCGAGCCCGGCAATGAGAGCTTCACGACGACCTCGTGATCGCCAGGGTCGAGGCCCGCGTCGGCGCCTGGCTGGCCGCAGTCTCCGAACACCATGTCCTGCGTGCGCGAGAGCCAGGTGGCGCCGGGCGGGAGGTTCGAGCAGAGGTGCTGCCGTGGTTGCCACCGCACGCCGTCGACCCAGGTCTCCATCCAGATGCTGGACTCGAACCGGTAGACCTCTGCGGGAGCTCTCACTGCGAGGAAGATCGGCTGGAGCTCGACCTCTTCCTCGCACTGCCCGTCGGTCGACAGCAGGCCGCGGATCGTCGTCTCGGAGACGCGGAGGGTCACTTCGTCAGGGGCGCGAACGAGGTCGGGGCCGACCACGACTTCATGCACGCCGTCGCGAGACGAATCTCCGCAACGTGGCGTCGTTTCCTCGTCGACCGCGATCTCGAGTCTGAATCGCTCACCTTCGCTCCAGCCCTGGGTCGGGCGGATGGTCCACGTCCCGTTTCCGAGATCGGTCGCGGTGAACGGAACTTTCACCAGCGTCTCACCCTCGATGCGCTTCAGCGCGAACCAGGTCTCGGGCAACGCATCGGCGCCGAGCGCCTCGGGCAGCATGCGCCACACGATCCCGCCGTTCTTCGGAACTTCCGGAACGATCCCCAGCGGTGAAGAAGGGACGAAGGCCTGGGTACAGTCCGGCGCGCAGGAACACGCCTCGACGGCTTTCGGGGCAGCGAGCGCGATGAGAGTCGCCGCGGCCGACATGCATGAGATCCGTGCTCGATTCATCGCTCCCTCCGTCTGAGCGCCGCGCCGACGGCGACGAGGCAGATCATCCAGATCCCCGATCCGAGCGGGCTCGCAGCGCGCGCGACCGAGCAACCGCCGCCCGTTTCGTCTCCGTCGGTTCCGGCATCCCCCTCCAACTCCTCGTCGTCCGGCGGCGGTTGCTCCCCCGCCATGTCGCCCATGCGGCCCTCGTCGGTGCCTCGGTCCTCGGCCCCGTCGTCGGGCTCGGGCTCCGGCTCGGGGCACGCGATCGCGAGCGCACCCGGCTCGGTCGTGACGCCCCAGTCGCTCCCCGGCAGGGAAAGCTTCACGGTGATCTCGTGTTCCCCGTCCTCCAGTCCGCGCTGCTCCCCGTGCGGACATGCGGCGTAGACCAGGTCTTGCATCCGTCCGACCCACGTCGCGCCAGGTGGGACGTCCTGGCATGCATCGTTCTTCGCACGCCAGCGCGCGCCGTCGACGAGCGTCTCGAACCAGATGCTCGATCCGTAGCGCTGGACGTCGGCGTCGACGATGTCGAGGAAGACCCAAGCGGCCATCGCATCGACTTCGAAGTCGCAGCTCGCGTTGCTGATCGAGAGACGCTGCTGCCGGGGCTGCTCGACGCGGATGGATGCGGAGCCGGTCAGGGGTGGGCCGACGACTACATGGTGCACCGCGGTCGTGGGACCGGGCACGCACAGGTCGGCGTTCGAATCCGGCGCGTTCACCTCGAGCCGGTAGCGCTCGCCTTCCGTCCAGCCGTCGACGGGCCGTACGAGGTAAGTGCTGTCCTCGAGTGGCGTCGCCGTCGAGTCGACGGGAACGAGCGCGGTGGCTTCGACACGGCTGAGCGAAAACTCGGTCGCCGGATCGACGGTCTGGTCGGTCCCACGGCCGGGCCGCCAGACGATGCTCCCGTTGGCGGGAAGCTCCGGTACAGCGCCGTCGGTCGATACGGGCAGAAAGTGCTGAAAGCACGACGAACCGCAGCTGCAGGCATCGGCGGTGCTTGGTGCGAGCAGCGCGGCCAGTGCCGCAATGAGGGCGAGTTGGATGGTTTTGGACATGTTTTGCTCCCTGCGACGAGGGTGCCGAATGACTCGATTCGTTGCAAACGAGGGGCGCGATTCACGAGCTGCGCGCCGGACGTCGTTGGCGCATGGGTTGGCTGCCGGCTACGAGCGTTTCTCTTGCGCGCAAGCGAAGGTCGGGACTGGGAGGAGTGCATCGAGCAAGAAACGCGCTGACCGGCTCCCCGTGCAGCCGCGGGCGTGGGGATGCCCTTGGGTTGGGTCGGGCTGGAAGCCCGCCCACCGAGGGCGCCCATCGAAGGCGGAGAGGGGTCGGGCTGGAAGCCCGCCCACCGAAGCCCGCGCACCGAAGGTGCCGACAGGGCTCGAGCGACGCTTTGCTGACGCCGGCGAGTCGAGGTACAACCTTCGGCGATGAAACATCAGGTCTATCTCATCCCCGGCTTCTTCGGCTTCGCCTCCATCGGCGGAATCTCGTACTTCAGACAGGTGCGGGAGACGCTCGAGGAAGTGTTCGAGCGTGAAGGCATCGAGGCGGAGTTCATCGGCGTGCGCACGCTTCCGAGCGCGTCTCTGACCCACCGAGCCCGCCGGCTGATTCTGACGGTCAAAGACCATGGCGGTCTCGAGGATGGGGTCGCGGTTCACTTCGTCGGCCACTCCACTGGAGCCAACGACGCGCGCCTGGCAGCGTGTGCGGAGGTGAGGCTCGACCTCGACAAGTACATCGGTCCGCTCCATCGGAATCTGCGGACGGTCGTGTCGATGTCGGGGGTGCACTACGGGTCGCCGCTCGCGAACTTCTTCACGACGCTCTATGGGAAGAACCTGCTCTATCTCGTGAGCTTGCTGGTGATCGTGGGGCTCTGGCGACGTCCGATCACGCTGCTCGGCGGGGTGATGGGGATGCTGGGCAAGGTCAACGACGTGCTCGGTCTCGACGAGACGCTCATCACGCAGGTGACGAACGACCTCTTGAAGGACTTCAACCCCGCGGCGCAGGCCGAGGTTCGGCAGTTCCTCCGCTCGATTCTCGAAGACCAGGGGGCGATGATTCAGCTCACGCCCGAGGGGATGGACCTCTTCAACGCGACGACGCCGGACAACCCGAACGTCCGCTACGTGTCGTACGCGACGGCGGCACCGCCCCCGCTCCACGTCATTCGGAAGATCAAGCTGCGGCACGCACTGACGCCGCTGAACAAAGTGCTCTACGGGCTGTTGTGGACGCTGACGTCGAGGTCGCATGCGGGCTACCCGTACCATCCGCCGATCGCAGGCGAAGACCTGATATCGGGACGCCCCCTCCCCTTCGCGCTGACCGAGTCGACGAGCGACGGCGTCGTTCCGACCCTCAGCCAGATCTGGGGGGAGTTTCGGGGCATTGTTCGCGCCGACCACCTCGACGTGATCGGGCACTACCTGCGCGGCCCGTTCGACGTCCGCGACGGAGCGGACTGGTTCGGTTCGGGCGCGAAGTTCGATCGCGCGGACTTCCAGTGGCTCTGGGAAGACGTCGCACAGGTCCTGCTGGAGTCGACGGCGGGAGCCGAAGAGGCGGCGTGACGCCGATCCTCCTCACCATCGCCGGCACGGACCCGAGCGGGGGCGCCGGGATTCAGGCGGACCTGAACGTCTTCGCGCACTTCGGGTTTCATGGAGCCTCCGTGATCACGGCGGTGCTCTCCCAGAACACGCAGGGCGTCGACGACGTCCACGCCCTCCCCGCGTCGGTCGTCGCCAGTCAGTTGGACGCGGTCCTTCGCGATCTGAACGTCGCTGCGGTGAAGATCGGGCTCGTTCCCACGGCCGAGACACTCGCCGCTCTCGATCCGGTGATGTCGCTCGGTGTGCCGATCGTCTGGGATCCCGTGCTCGCCTCGGGGGTGAACGGGGTGGAGCTGGTGGAGGACGGTTTCGTGCGTGCGGCGAGGCAGTGGTTGGCGAACGTGGACGTCGTGACGCCGAACCTACCGGAAGCGAGAATGCTGGTGCGCGGCGACGGAGCGCCGCGTCACGAAACGCGGGGCGGCGCTCCGTCGACGCCCATGTCCGAGCCATCGAACGCCGTCGACTACGCGACCGCGCTCGTCGAACTGGGAGCCCGCGGCGTCCTACTGAAGGTGGGGCATCTCGTGCCGGCCGCCGACGAATTCGCCGATCTCTGGGCGGATCCCAGCGGCGCCCGCCTGCTCGAACCGCTGCCGGCGGTGCGTGGCGACGTCCGCGGGACCGGGTGTCGACTGTCGAGCGCGATCGCGGCGGGAATGGCGCGGGGCCTGGCCGCCGTTGATGCGGTCGAGGCCGCACGGGCGTACCTCAACGAACAGCTTCACCAGGCCCGCGCGGTCGGCCACGGCCGCCCCGTCATCGTCCGAAACGAAGAATGACCGAACCGACGCCCGAAAAGCTCACCCAACTGCGCGACGCGATCGAGTCGCCCGCACGGCTCACGATCCCGCTCATCGTCTCGAACGTCGTGATCTTCTTCGCGGCCCTGATCCACGGGCTCCAGCTCGTCGACCTCGGGCTGGCGTCACCCTATGCGGAGCCGGCGCAGACGGTCTTCTTCAGCGGGATGAAGGTCAACGAGCGGATCGCCGACGGGCAGTGGTGGCGGCTCGTCTCCTCGATGTGGGTGCATCTGGACATGATGCACCTCGCCTTCAACATGTACGGCGTCTGGGTCTTCGGCCCACTGCTCGAGAAGCTCTACGGCGCCCGCCGTTTCCTCGTCCTCTACCTCGGCAGCGGGATCATCGCCGCACTCTGCAGCTACGTCTTCAACGACTACAACGCGGGCGGCGCGTCGGGCGCGCTGTACGGGCTCGTCGGGGTGGTGCTGGTGTTCGGGTTCAAACATCGGCGTGTGCTCCCCGAGCAGCTCACCCGCGCCTTCACGGTGGGGATGCTTCCGTGGGTCGTCTTCTCGATCGGGATCGGGTTCTTCGAGGCGATCCCGTTCGACAACGCCGCGCACCTCGGCGGCATCTTCAGTGGTGCAGCGCTCGCGGCGCTCCTGCGCTCGCGGCTCTCGACCTCGCAGAGCCGCATCGGCGACGCGATGATCTGGGTCCTGACCATCGCGGGGCTGGCGGCGGTCGCGGCGACTGCGGTCTTCTGGAGTCTGGAGGCCGCGTCGTGCGTCGGCACTCCGGAGACGTTCCTGCAGTGCTACCCGGAGGTCGCGCCGCGCTACCTGCCCGAAGGGGTGCCTCAGGGGACTCCGCCGTAGGTGAAGTCGATGTTGAGCCCCGACGCGGCGCTCTGGTCGAATCGAAAGTAACGGTTGTAGCGCGCGCGAGACTTCACGACCTCGTCGGCTTCGGCGTTGCGCAGCACCCCCTTGTAGAGATGTTTCGCGGCCCCCCGTTGGCCCTGCAGGTCCAGCGCCCAGCCGAGGAAGAGCTCGAGCTCGGCGCGGCGGTCCTTTCGGTCGATCTGTTCCAGGGCGCGGCGGAAGCCGCCCTCTGCTCGACGCCCCCGACCGAGCCGCAGCGCGATCAACCCCGCCAGCACACGCAAGTTCGGGTCGTCCGACGACAGCGCCAACGCGTGCTCGACCAGGACCAGCAGCTTGTCGTCGTCCGTCTTTCCTTCCGCCGAAAGTTGGCAGGCCTGCCGGTAGAACTCGAACGCCTTGCCGTCGGCGCTCTCGTGCCAGCCTGGAAACGGGATGAACGGCATCGCCTCGAAATCTGGGCCCCCCGCTCCGCCGGCTTCTGCGTCGAGCCGAAATGGGATGAACCATCCGCGCGACGTCGGCGAGCGGCCGGCGCCGACCCAGACGCGCCGCGCGGCGGGTTCGAAGACGACGCTGGCGACGGTGAGGACGCTCATGATCGTCGGGCCGAGAAGGCGCTCCTCCCCGCTGAATGGGTCGGTCGCGTCCCCCAGAATCCGCGCCACGTCGGGTGGTGTCGGGGCGTCGACGAGGCCGGTCAGGCATTCGCCGACGCGCGTCTGCCGCGCGTAGTTGCAGCGGCGATACTCGGGGTAGTAGTCGACCTCGGTGTCGACCAGGTTCTCACCCCAGTAGACGTTGGCGTATCCGAGCTTCGCCGACTCGGGGTCGACGAACTGCAGGTTGTCCTCGCCGGGGGCGACTTCGAAGATCGCCGCGCGGCCGGTGTCCCCTTCCGTCATCACGTAAGTCCAACCCGACACCGGTGGGTACTCGCGCAGGATGCGGACCGCTTCTTCGAGCGTCGTCGCCTCGCGCATCACGCGTTCGGAGGCGATGCCGACGGGGACGCCGTCGAGGTCGAACTTCTTCGGGAAGTGCTGGTGGATCACCAGCGTCAGCCCCGCCGCGTTCATCGCGGTGGCGCCCGCGCCGAGGATTCCTGCGCTCGAGACGGCGACGTAATCGAGGCCGTTGTCGGGGTGGTAGAAGACGACGGAGGCGAACCGATCCCACGTATCGAGCCCGAAGTAGTCGAAGTTTCGACCGTGCAGGGTCGTCGGGGCGAACGGCGGTACCGCGACCGCGCTGGTGCAGCCGAAGGTCGGCGGTCCGCCCAGACCGCGCGCGGGATCGGTGCCGAGCATGCGGTGGTAGGTGCCGACGACCCACAGGAAGAGCTCCGGCATCAGGTAGGCGCGCCACAGCACCTTCATGTCGATCTCGGCGACGCGCCCGAACGCGTGGATCGCGCGCCGCATCTCGTCGGGGAACTGCTTCTTGAGACGGCGTCCCACCGTCCCGTACATCGCGTCGTCGAGGACCTTCGCCACCCGGCGCATCGGCGAGTTCACGAAGACGTGTTCGAGGTAGTGCGAAAAGAAGGGGACCGGCCCCAGGTGCGCCTCGTCGCGCATCCGAACGGCGAGCTGAACGGCCATCTCCTCGAGCGAGCCACGGACGTTGAGGAACCGCAGGTCGCCGTAGGGCGTCGAGACCAGCCCTGCGCGCGCCTGCGTTTCGGGGGTCACGGCGCAGGGCGGGTTCTGCGGGTCCTCGTTCCAGCGAAGCTCTTCGGGGTTCCTGCCGGTCATACGCGTTTGAGCGCCTCCGCCCACAGCGCCAGGTGTTCCTGCCGCTCGTCTTCCGCCATCTGGGGCTCGAAGAACGCGTCGGCGCGCCACGAGTTTCGAACGTCGTCCAGATCCGTGAAGATCCCGGCGCCGAGCCCGGCGAGGAGAGCAGCCCCGAGCGCGGTCGTCTCGACCATCTCGGGGCGTACGATCGAAGTGCCGAGGAAGTCGGCCTGCATCTGCATCAGCAGATCGTTCTGGGAGGCGCCGCCGTCGACCTTCAACTGTTTGAGCGGCTGCCCGAGGTCGTTCTCCATCGCCCGCAGGATGTCGACGTTCTGGAGCGCGATCCCCTCGAGGACCGCGCGTGCGATGTGCGCCCGGGTCGTGCCGCGGGTCATGCCCCAGAGCACGCCACGCGCGTCGGGGTTCCAGTGGGGTGCGCCGAGCCCCGCGAGCGCCGGGATCGCGACGACCCCGTCGGAGGATTCGACGGTCCGGGCGAGCGCCTCGATCTGGGGGGAGGAGTCGAAGAACTGCAGCCCATCGCGGAGCCACTGCACCATCGCGCCGGCGATGAACGCCGAACCTTCGAGTGCGTAGGTCTTCTCACCCTCGAGCATCCACGCCGCGGTCGTGAGCATTCGGTGTTCGCTGATGACGGGCTCGGAGCCGATGTTCATCAGGAGGAACGCGCCGGTGCCGTAGGTGCACTTGGCGGTGCCGCGTTCGAAGCACGCCTGGCCGAAGAGCGCGGACTGCTGGTCGCCCGCCATCCCCGAGATCGGGGTGCCGTCGGCGAGCCCTTCGACTCCGCGCACTTTTCCGTAGACCTCGGCGTTGCCGACGATGGCGGGGAGGACTTCGCGGGGCACGTCGAACAGCTCCAACATGTCCTGGTCCCAGGCGCCGTCGGCGAGGCTCATCAGGAGGGTTCGCGACGCGTTCGAGAAGTCGGTGACGTGCGTGTCGCCGCCGGTGAGGCGCCAGGTCAAAAACGTGTCGATGGTGCCGAAGGCGAGCTCGCCGCGGCGCGCGCGCTCGCGAGCCCCCGACACGTTGTCGAGGATCCAGCCGATCTTGGTCCCTGCGAAATAGGGATCGAGGATGAGCCCGGTGCGCTCGTGGACGTCGCGCTCGTGACCCGCTTCGACGAGGGCACGAATCTGCGGCGTCGTCCGCCGATCCTGCCAGACGATCGCGTTGTGGATCGGTTTGCCGGTCTTGCGGTCCCAGACCACGGTGGTTTCGCGCTGGTTGGTGATCCCGACGCACGCGATGTCGGACGGCTGCACGTTGGCGGACTTCTGGGCCCGCGCGAGCGTGGAGAGGGTCGAACGCCAGATCGCTTCGGGGTCGTGCTCGACCCAGGACGGCTTCGGGAAGATCTGTTCGAACTCCTCGTTCTCGCGTGCGAGGACGCGCAACGACTCGTCGAGCAAAATGACGGTCGTCCCCGTCGTCCCCTGGTCGATGGCGCAGATGATGTTGGGCATCGCGAACCTCCGGTTTTTGGTGGTTCACGGTGATACAACGCGACGCGTCGCGTTGTCCACGACTGCCGTCAGCGGTCAGCGGAGCAGGGTCAGAATGCCTCGGCCTTTGCGGCATCGCCACGGGCGGCGATCCGACCGGCGACGAAGGTCGCGTCCGCGGCGGCGCCGGCGATGAGGCCGGAGGCGCGGGTGCGCAGCCACGGGAAGCCAACGAAGAAGACTCCATCCACGACCGAGACGCCTTCGTCGTGGGCCGGTTCACCGTGTTCGTCGAACTGCAGATCTTCGTCCATGAACGACATCTCGCCGCGGAATCCGGTCGCCCAGATGACGGTGGAGATTCCCTCCGCCTCGAGATCGAGCTCGCGAATCTGGGCCATCTCCGCCAGCCCTTCGAACTGAGCTTCGGCCGGGTCGTCGACCGCGGGTTCGGCGTCGATCCCCATCATCCCGATGAGGTTGTCGAGCATGCCGCGAATCTGGTTGGCCGAATTGTCCGCGAACTCCATGTGAGCGAGAAGTTCCGGGCCGATCTGGGCGGTGGTACCCTGGACGCCGTGGAGCCGCCCGAGGAGTGTGACCCCATCCCGCGCGAGCTGGTGCAGCGAGAGGGTGTGTCCGCCCTTCGTGCCCGAGATTCGCGCCTGGCGCGCGAACCGCATCGCGGGGTCGGGTAGATCGGCCGTTCGTTGGTCGAACATCGGCGAGCTCGCGACCCACTGCAGAAGGTCGCGTCCGCGATAACGACGAGGTGCCCTGCCCACTTTGCTGGTGCAGAGGAAGACTCGACGACCGCATTCGGCGAGCTCTTCGGCGATCTGCGCTCCCGACTGGGCCGCACCGACGACGAGGACCGCGCCGTCGGGCAGCTCCTCGGGGCTCCGGTAATCCGCGCAGTGGATCTGCGCGATGCCGTCGGGGACTTCTTCGCTGATTTCCGGGGTGACGGGAACGTTCTGCACCCCTGAACAGACCACGACGTGCCGGGCCTGGTAGGTGTCGTTCGGAGTGTGCACGACGAACCCGTCGGCGGTGCGCTCGACGCGTTCGACGGGCGTCTGCTCGCGGACCGGCAGCTCGAACTTTCGCACGTAGTGCTCCATGTAGTCGACGAGGTCGCGGCTCGACGCGAACTGTTCGGAGAGCTCGGGGCCGTCGATCAGGACGGTGACCGCAGCCGGGGTGTTGAGCCGGAACGAATCCCATCGCTGGGTTCGCCAGGTGTCGCCCACGCGTCCTCGTTCGAGGACGACGTGATCGACGCCTTCCTTCTGCAACGCCCGGCTTGCGCTCAGCCCAGCATGCCCAGCTCCGATAACCACCGTGTCCACGTTCGTCGTCATCTCCGTCCTCCGTTCGGTTCGAGCTCTGTGGATACCGCGACCGGCCCTGCGACGATTGTACAAACGTGCGGTGGCTCGAATTCACCGCATGTTCGTACAATCCTCGATGTCGGGGTTCAGCGGCCAGTCGACGAGGAATCGGACCGGATCTTGCCGCATCTTCATGATCTGCATCGGTTTCATCGCCATCGTCTTCCGACAGACCCTGTGCAGGTGCGCGCTGTCAGTGAAGCCCGCCTCGGCGGCAGCTTCGGCGACGTTTCTACCGTGCAAGAGGAGCGCGAAAGCGTCGCGAAGCCGCAGCCACTGCAGGTATGGGCGAAGCGGAATCCCCATGTGCTCGGAGAAAGTGCGGAGAAAGTGACTCCTCGACAGCCCCACCGCCGCGGAGAGCTCGTCGGCGGAGATCCGCTTCTGCTCGAGCCGATGAATGATGCGGACCGCCTTTCGTACCGCCGGATGCAGGGCGGTCGGTGCGTCGGGGACCGAACGCCTCAAACGGCGTACGAAGTCGAATGCCGGGGCACGAAACTCGGCGAGGCTCCAGCTCTCCTCGTAGGCTCGTCGGAAAGCGTCGAGGGGCATCTGCGAAAAGAGATCCCACGGCAAGGTCACGATCGGTTCATTCTGCAGGTACTCGGCGGTGAGCTGGCGCCCCACCGCCGATTCCTGGGGCAGCAGGAGGACCGCCTGAAGTCCTTCGTGTCCGTGAAGAGCGTGAAGCTGATTGGACGCCACGAGGTGCGCCTTCCCCTCTCGCAGATCGTCGAGGTCGGGGCCCATCGAGCACGGCGCGTCGTCGAGCGAGACGACGAGCTGGATCACCCCATGCTGATGGGGTGGCGCCACGATCCCCTCCACGATCGTGATCGTGGCGGACTCGTAGAAGTAACCTCGGTTTCCCCGGACGAACACCTCGCCCCCTCACAAAAGTCGGTGGCCGGCGATCGTCTGTCCGGCGCACATCTCT
>CAYPJU010000117.1:0-13117 GCA_964411125.1 uncultured Bradymonadales bacterium
CATACCGGCGCTTCGCGCCGGTGGGGGACCGGCGCTTCGCGCCGGTGGGGGACCGGCGCTTCGCGCCGGTGGGGGACCGCGCTTCGCGCGGTGTGGGACCGCGCTTCGCGCGGTGTGGGACCGGCCTGCGGCCGGTGTAGGACCGCGGTGGTGCGGTGAGCGGAGGAATTGGGCGCCATATGTGCTTCGAACGTCGTCATCGTCTCATCCTTACCGACACGCGCGCACGAAATCCACCGCGCGCAGCGCGGTCCCCCACCGGCCGCAGGCCGGTCCCCCACCGGCCGCAGGCCGGTCCCCCACCGGCCGCAGGCCGGTCCCCCACCGGCCGCAGGCCGGTCCCCCTTCTGAGCGCGCTGGCGCGCTCAGAACTCGAACGGGAGTTCGTCGATGATGAAGTAGTTGAGGCACATCTCGTCGTAGGTGCCTTCGCCCCAGGTGACGTCCTGCGGGGTTCGGCCGTCGGGCTGGTTGGCGGCGGAGTTGTCGTATTCGCATCGAAGTTTGAGCTGCGTTCCGGCGCTGAGGGGAACGGGCTCTTTGTAGAGGTAGAAACCTTGCCAGTTGAAGTCCCAGTCGGGGACGTCGACGAGGCATTCGTCGCCCGCTTCCACGGTGATGCGCGTCCCGAGGACGTGCATGTGGGGCACGACCCCGTAGACCTTCGTCGGGACGGGGAGGCGGAACTGCAGCGTCGCCTCGCCGTTCGGGTCGCCCGCTGCGACCGACAGGTTGGTCGCGGGCATCGGGTACATTCCGAGCGGCGTGTCCGCCTCGCCGTCGGTGAAGTGCAGATTGATCTTTGTGCGGTCGGGGTCGGTGCTGTTCACCGTGTTGTAGTGGATCTGCGCCACGATGAACGAGTCGGTCGGGATGCGAATTCCCTGCCCCTCCTCGAATTGGACCGGGAGGGTGCCCGGCACCCAGCCGCCGAGAAGACCTGTTTCGGAGCCGAGCCCGTTGCCGCCGAAGCAGGTGTACCCCGCGCCCGGCGACGGCTCCTTGCTCTTCGCCCGGTCGAGGTCTTCCGCCGCGATCTGCCAGAAGAGGACGTGGTGGACGCTCTCCCGGTTGCCGGGGACGACCTCGAAAGCGTTGAGGAACTGGTCGGTGTCGAACCCGTGCTCGATGATGAAGCAGTGGTAGTCGTCGATCCCGCCGTTGGGGGGATTGGGCGCGTAGTCGACGCCGATGTCCGCCACGTAATCGGGCGCGCCCAGATCGCGCGATGGGCCGTCGGGGGGCGCGACGTAGTCCGCCGGATCACCCTCCGGCTTGCCTGCGGTCACCCAGGACGCGATCGCTTCGATCTCGTCTGTCTCGAGCGTTCGGTGGTCTTTGAAGTCCCCGCAGCCCTCTTGCGGCGGCCACGGAGGCATCGCTCCGGAGCTCGTCACCGCCTGAACCAGCGCACCGATGCGCTCGACTTCGGCGTAGTTCGTCAGCGGGAAGGGGCCGATGCCACCGTCGAAGTGGCACCCCGAGCAGTTCGACTCCACGATCGCACGGATGTCCTTGTGCCAGGTCACCCCCTGCGCGACCGTCCCGTTGTTCGAGACGCCGTTGTTGTTCGAGACGCCGTTGTTGTTCGAGACGCCGTTGTTGTTCGACGCGCCGTTGTTCGAGCCCCCCACCGTGCCGTTGTTGCCGGCCGTGCCGTTGTTTCCGTTGTTGGAGGCGCCGTTGTTGGACGCCCCGTTGTTGGTCGGATCGGCCCCCTCGTTCGGCGAACAGCCGGCGAGGGCGAGGAGCAGGATGGACAGGGCAGCAGCGGACTTCATGGGACTCTCCGGGATTTCGCAAATGCCGCGACATCCTAGCGACCCGCGTTGGTAGATTCCACCACCGATACCGCGACGTCGGAGAGGTGTCTCGCTCAGGGGAACGCGGCTTCAGCGTCGACCGAGCTGCTCGTAGAGCGCGTCGTATCCTTCCACGCCGTGTTCGACGCCAAAGTACGCCTGACCCACCCGGCGCGCCGCCTCCAGATCTTCGCGGTCGGCGTGGCTCGACGCCACGTAATCGGCGCACGCCGCCAGCGCCTCCGGGTCGAGCGACTCGAGGACGTAGCCCGTCCCCGCCGCCCGTACGTGCTTCTGGACGTCGTCGTTGCAACCGTACTGGATCGGTCGGACCCCGGCGCCGAGAAACTCCGCGAGTTTCGTCGGCATCGCCGCGCGGTTTGCGAACGACGTACGCCGCATCACGAGCCCCCAGTCGATCAGGCTCACCCACTGCGGCATGTCCTGGAAATGGCCGCTAACGACCGTCGAAGATTCGGCCGGGATCCCACGGCTCGCCAGAAGCTCGCGCATCTCGTCGCGCTGCCGCGTGACGCAGAGCAGATGCGCGTCGGGCCGGCGGTCGAGGATCTCGAGGAAGAGACGAAGGCCCTCGTCGACGCAGTAGGCACCATTGATCGCCCCTACGTAACCGATGACGAGCTTCCCCTCGAGCTCGCGCGCCACCGGCACGACCGAGGAGCTGTGCGGCTCGACGTCGAGATCGAACGCGTCGAAGTCCGCGCAGGTCGGGATCACACGGACCGGAACCTTCGCCTCGACGTCGCCCACGACGCCGTTGCGCACGTCTTCGGCGGCGACGTCAGTGAGGCTCACGATGCCCGAGGCCCCCTCGTAGAGCTTCCGCTCCAGAGCCTTCGCTCCCTTGTAGGCGAGCGGGTTGTTGAACCAGCGGCCGTCGTCCACCCGCTCGTCCACCCAGAACCCCCGGAAGTCGAAGATGTACGGGGTGCCGGTCGTCAGCCGCACCGCCCGGGCGACGAGCGCCGACAGGTAGCTCCGCGCGTGCACCACCTCCACCTTCGCGTCGACGACAGTCTCGGCCAGGAGCATGAACGCCGTCGTGACGTTCCGTACGATGTCGGCCGGCGTCGAGCCGTCCGAGTACGTCGCCCAACGCCACCGGATCCCGGCGTCGTTCAGCTCGCCGACCAGGTCGGCGTAGCGCTCCTCGTCGCGCACGTCGCCACGGCGTTCCAGAGAGACGATGTCGATCTCGTGCCCCAGACGAGCGAGGCGGAAGAGGTAGCAGAGCACCTGGGAGCGGCCCAGCGGCTGCATGATTCCGTCGAAGGTGAGGTAGGCGATACGCATGGAAGTACGCGGCGTGCGAAATGTTGTATGGTCGGCGACGGCAATCTAACACGCTGCCGCTTTCGACAACGGCAATAGACGAACCGATGCAGATTCGACAAATCCCATTGGCGATCTTCCTCCTCGCAGCTTGCGAGACGAAGGCCCCCGAAACTCCGCAAACCACCGCCCTGCCTGCCTCCGAGCCATCTTCGGTCGCCCAGACCGTCGACGCGGCCGCCGCAGACGCTCCCCCTCCATGCCAACCGATCGAATCGCTCGACGGGATGCAGGAGCGCGCGAAGTCCTCCGCCGCGCACGTACTCGGCGAGGAGACCGCCACCCAGCGCGCGGTCTCGAAACCGGCCCTCGGCCTCTTCGCCGTCGTCGGAGCCCGAGGCCCGCAACCGGCCGCCACCCGTATCGCCGCCCGAATCGCCGACGACCTCACCGCGAAGTTCGGCTGTGCGAAGAGGCCCGAGACGATCGAGTCGGTTCTGGAGTCGATCAACGACGCCGTCCACGCCGAACACCAGAACCGAAAGCTCGGGGCGAGCGTCGCCGTGGTCGCCCTCACCGACGACCCCGGCACGGTGCGGATCGCCCACGTCGGGCTCGCCCGGATCCACCGCCTCCGAGGTTCGACCCTCGAGCAGCTCACCCTCGACCAGTCCCTCGCCGAGCACCTCGTGATCTCGGGCGAGATGAAGCCGGACGCGATCGAACCCAACCACCATCTGTTGCCGACCTCCCAGGTCGGCTCGCGCGAGGGCGTGAAGGTCGCGGAGACGACCGTCGCGGTCGAACCGGGCGACCTCCTCGTCCTCCACACCGACGGAGTGCAGCGCGCCGCCGACATCTCCCTCGCCGACCTCGTCCGCGACCTCCGCGAGGGCGACCAGCCCCCCACTCTCCCGTACCCCGCCGCGATTTCGATCGTGGGGTTCTAGAAAGCGTAGGGCGGAGTTCTATCGTCTGATTCGGGCCCCCCCCCGAAAAATCCGCCCGGTACGAAACGTGCCGCTGGCCATGCGACACGGGATCGAAGATTTACGTGGGAGCGCCGTTGTGTAACAACGGAGGTCGGGAGCACGACAGTTCGGGGAGCATGGTCAGGGGATACCACACATACTGGGCGAAATCTGGCGAGCAGGACGGCGAGTTCCACCGGTTGCCATATCACCTGCTCGACGTCGCCGCGTCGATGCGGGCGCTCTTGCGTAGCGTCGAAGGGGCGGTGGAGCACATCGAGAGCCTGTTCGGAATCGAGGCGGGCGCCGAAGATCTGCTCATCTGGCTCGCCGGCCTCCATGACCTCGGTAAGTTCGCGAATTCGTTTCAGTCCCTGGCCCCCGCCATCCAGACGGAGCTGGGAGGGCGTTCCACGGGTGTCCCGTACACGGCGCGCCACGACGCTCTCGGAGGGTATCTCCTGCGACGACTGGCCACTTCACGAGACTCCTCGGACTGGTTGAAGCTCGACGGGCAGTTCGCCCGCACGAAAGAGCGAAGGAGCGTCACCCACATCCTGCTGGAAGCGATCGCCGGGCACCACGGCGCTCCCTGCGCGTCTCACAACAGGCACGAGTTGGAGAGGGCCTTTACGATCGACGACCTCGCCGCCGCCGACGAATTCGTCAGGGAATGGAGCGCGATGGTCAGCCCGGACCCGGTCTGGGAACCGGACATCGCGACATCGTTTCGCGAAAAGGTCTCGCGCGGTTCGTGGATCGCTGCGGGCTGGATGGTGCTCGCCGACTGGCTCGGCAGCAACCGCGACTTCTTCCCGTACCAGAAGGACGTCGTCTCCCTGGCCGAATACTGGACGCGCGCTCAGAGGCTCGCCGAGTGCGCGGTCCGGGAGTCCGGCGTCCTCGCCCCCCGGCCTCGCGCATTCGAGGGATTGGAGACCCTCTTTCCGGGCTTTAAACCGAGCCCGATGCAGCGGTTCGCCGAGACGGTGAAACTGGCGGACGGACCGCAACTGTTCGTGCTCGAGGACGCGACCGGATCGGGGAAAACCGAAGCCGCGCTCGTTCTCGCGTCGCGCTTGATGAACGCAGGATTGGCCAACGGCGTGTATATCGGCCTTCCCACCACCGCGACGGCGAACGGAATGTTCGCGCGGATGCGCGAGGCGTACCAGCGCTTCTTCGTGGACCCGAACGCATCGATCGTTCTCGCTCACTCTTCCCGGCAGCTCGAGGAGCGCTTTCGCGAGGTGGTCGCCCTCGACGCCGAGCGACTGCGAACGACGAGCACCTACGGGGAGGGCGACAGCCGCGCCGAGGCCGTCTGCACCGCCTGGCTCGGGGACAGCGCTCGAAGGGCACTCCTCGCGCCGTTCGGCGTCGGCACGGTCGACCAGGCGCTCCTCGCCGGGCTGCCCGTTCGCTACCAGGCGCTTCGCCTCGCCGGGTTGTCCCGAAAGGTGCTGATCGTCGACGAGGTACATTCGTACGACGTCTACATGGTCAAACTCCTGGAGAATGTCGTCCGGTACCACGCGGAGCAGAGCGGGAGCGTGATTCTCCTCTCCGCGACGCTGTCTCGCGACGCACGTCAATCGTTGGTGGACGCCTTTCACCGCGGCCTGAGCGACGCGACGCTCGACGTCGGCCGCACGGAGTTCCCGCTCGCAACGCACGTCGCAGCGTCGTCGCTCGAGGAGCACCCGGTGGACACCCGCGGATCGGATGTCCGCCCTCAGGTTTCCCACCGCGTCGGCGTGCGGCTCGCACACGATCCGGACGAGGCCTTTACCCATCTGCTCCAGACCGCCGAAGCGGGCCGTTGTGGATGCTGGATCCGCAACACGGTGGACGAAGCGACCGCGGCGTACGAGCAGCTCCGCGCCCGCTTTCGCGAGCGTGGTGTCGACCCCGACCGGGTGACGCTCTTCCACGCGCGGTTTGCCCGGTGCGATCGACAGGCGATCGAACGAGACGTGCTCCATCGATTCGGGAAGACGAGCTCGCCGACGGAACGGGCGGGACGGATCGTGGTCGCGACGCAGGTGATCGAACAGTCGCTCGACCTCGACTTCGACGCGATGGTGACGGACCTCGCGCCGATCGACCTCGTCATCCAGCGCGCGGGGCGCCTGCATCGACACGATCACCGGCCCGAGCGTCCGGCCCCCGAGCTGGTGGTGCTTTCGCCCTCCCTCGAAGGCGCGGTCGAAGCGGACTGGTACGGAGCTTCGTTCGCGGGGGCACAGTGGGTCTACCGTGATCACGCGTTGCTCTGGAGGACGGCGACCCTCCTCGACCGGCTCGGCGAGATCGCGATCCCCTCGGCGGCTCGGACGCTCATCGAGGGCGTGTACGGCGAGGAGAGCCTCGACATCGAGGTCCCCGAGTCGCTGCTCGAGTCCGAGAACGACGCCCTCGCGCAGGACCTCGCCGACGGTGGGACGGCGAAGTTTGCAGCGCTCGACTTCGCCGCTGGCTACAGCAACGTGTCGAGCGACCGATGGCTCGACGACTCGAGGACCCCTACGCGGCTCGGCCACCCGACCGTTCGTCTGCGGCTGGCGCGCGTGACCGAGGCGGGGCTCGAGCCGCTGGCCGACGAGGGCCGCTTCGCCTGGAGCCTGAGCGAGGTCACTGTCCCGGCGAGCAAGTTCGACCGAATCGCGGTGTCCGAGGGGCTGCAGAACCGCGTCGAGGCGGCGGCTCAGGCGATGTTCGACCGCGCGAAGTACGTCGAGGTCGTGCCGCTCTCCATTTCGCCGGACGGACGACTCACATGCCCCGTCGAAGATCGCCGCGGTCGACCGCTGGTCCTCGCCTATTCGAACGAGACTGGACTGCAGTTTTTGGAGGAATGATGCCGATCAATCTCATCAACGACCCGTGGCTCCCGGTCCGGCGGGCCGACGGCTCGCGCGACCGCGTGCGACCCGCGGACATCGTGGGCGCGGCCGATTCGCCGACGACCCCCGTGTCGCTCGATGCCGCGCGCCCCGACTACGATGGAGCGGCGATTCAGATCCTGGTGGGGCTCATCCAGACCTTCCTTCCGCCCGCGGACGAAGACGCCTGGTGGGCCTGGTTCGAAGAGCCGCCTGCCGTCGACGAGCTGCACGGTCTGCTGGCGCCGCTGGCCGAGTTCTTCGAGCTCACCGGGGTTCCGGCGTTCATGCAGGATGTCGAAGAACTGCCCGAGAAGTTCGAGTCGCAGATCGATTCGCTCCACCTGACGGCTCCGGGCAACAATACTCTGAACCACAACAAGGACCTGTTCCTGAAACGGCAGGACTCGTTCGCCATGTGCCCGACCTGCGCGACGCTCGCCTTGGCCGCTTCACAGTTCAACGCGACTGCAGGGGGGCCGGGCTTTCGGACGTCGATACGTGGCGGGGGACCGGTGACGACGATCCTACGCGGACGCACGTTGTGGGATGACGTCTGGCTGAACGTGTTGCCCCGCCACGCACTGAGCGGGTTCGAGCCGCCCGACCCGTCGAACCTGGCCGCGACCCTTCCGTGGCTCGGCGAATGCCGCGAGAGCTCGAAAGCGGGGGTCGACACGCCGTTTGGCGAGATCAACAGCCATCAGTCGTTCTGGAGCAACTCGAAGCGTCTGCGCGTGCGGCCCGCCGAGGAGGCGGACGGTCGCGCCTGCAGCGTCTGCGGCGCGAACGACGACCTTTTGTTCACCCGATATCGGGAGCTTCGGTACGGAACCAACTATGTCGGTCCGTGGGAGCACCCCTTGACGCCCTACACCCACCAGGATGGCAACGATCCCAACCCGCTGAAAGGTTCGCCCGACGGATTCGGCTACAAACATTGGCGGGGAATCGTGGCAAATCACGACGGCGCGAACCGAAAGCCGGCACGCTCCGTCCAGCACTTCCGGTCGGAGCGCGAGGAGGATTTCGCCCTCGACTACCCCGAGTATCCCATCCGCGTCTGGGCATTCGGATACGACGCGGACAACGCCAAGATCCGCTCGTGGCACGAAGGGACCTACCCGATCGTCGCACTCCCGGAGGACGGCCTCCGAGAGAAGTTCGATTGGATCGTCGGGCTGCTGGTCGAGGCTGCCGACGAGGCCGCGTCGGCGGTGAAGACGGCGCTCAAGCAGGCCCTCTACGGTGAAGTGGAGATCACCTCGACCGGGAAGCGGAAGTGGTCGTACGACGCCAGCGCTTCGACCGACGCCTCGCTCTTCACGCAGGCGGAGACCGAGTTCTGGCGACGCACCGAGGCGAGCTTCTACGCGATTCTTCCCCCGCTCGGCAGGGCGCTGCGCGACGAAGATGCCGTGGAGGAGGTGAAGCTTCAGTGGCTGAAGGTCATCGAGCGCCGAGCGCTCGAGTTGTTCGACGAAGTAGCGTCGTACGGAAACTTTCGAAACGCAGACCCCAAAGTCGGATCGATGGCGCGCAGCGGGCTCCGCTACGCATTCCTTCGCGGCACCGAGAAGCGCAAAGCGGGGTGGATCGCGAAAACGCTGCAGATTTCCAACCAGATCGACAACCAGGAGGAGACAAATGACTGATGAAGATCCCCGCGCGTGGAGCTATCTGCGCCGCTGGCGCGCCGCGCTCGACACCTCCGGAAGCGACAAGGAGGAGGGCGCTGCCCTCGCCGACCGTGGCGACCGAGCCATCTTGCGTCGCTGCCGCGACCTCGATGCCGTGATGCTGACCCCGGTGTTCTATGGAGTGCGAGACGCAGTTCGCCGGCAGGAAGGCGACCTCCTCGATACCTGGGAGGCCGACGAGAGGCTCGCCGCGGTCGTCGGACTGCTCGCCTGGGTCGAGTCGGACAATGCTGCGAGGCCCTTCTGCCGCCAGTTGGGTCGCAAACGAGCCGATTCGGAGGACGCGCTGATCTCCGGGCTTCGGTTCCGTCGACTGCTGGAAGCGCGCGATCGGCGAGACCTGTTCGTCCAGATGCGAGGCGCGCTCGACCTGCTGCACCGTGAGGTCAACGTGCGCGACTTCGCGACCGACCTCTTCTACTGGTCGCCCGACACGACCAATCGTGTCCGGCGAAAGTGGGCGGAGGGCTACTACAGCGCTGCGCCTCGAGAAGCCTGAACGAGCCGAACCCAAACCCAAGACCAATCACGCATAGCCACGACAAAGGACGAACCGATGCCACGATTCACTCAGATTCACCTGCTGACTTCGTATCCCCCCGCCAACCTCAACCGCGACGACCTTGGCCGGCCGAAGACGGCCGTGATGGGCGGCTATCAACGCCTGCGCGTTTCGTCCCAGTGCCTGAAACGAAACTGGCGAATCTCGGACGTCTTCGAGGGAGCCGTCGCCGGTCGGGTGGGCACCCGGACGAAGCGTCAGGGCCCCAAGGTGTACGAACGGCTGGTGGAGGGCGGCTTCGACGAAAAGACGGCCCTGGGGATCACCAAGAGCATCGTCGCGAAGTTCGGCGACATCGAGGGTGACAAGAAGCTCCACCTCCACAAGCAGGTGGTCCACTACAGCCCGAGCGAGTCGAGGGCGATCGACGACCTCGTCGACACGCTGGTCGCAGATGGACGCGAGCCGACGGATGAAGAGCTCGAGCTCCTGCAAGAGCACCACAAGGCCGTCGACATCGCGATGTTCGGGCGCATGCTCGCAGCGTCGCCGCAGTACAACACCGAGGCGGCCGTGCAGGTCGCGCATGCGCTGACGGTGCACGAAGCGGCGGTGGAGGACGACTTCTTCACCGCCGTCGACGACCTCAACGACGGCCGCGAGGACTCCGGGTCGGCCCACATGGGTAATACGGGCTTCGGCGCCGGGCTCTTCTACACCTACGTCTGCGTCGATCGGGCCCAGCTTCTCGAGAACCTCCAGGGCGACCAAGAACTGTGCGACGCCGCGCTGACCGGTCTCATTGAGGCGGCTGCAAAGGTCGCCCCCTCGGGCAAGCAGAACAGCTTCGCCTCGCGCGCCTACGCGAGCTACGTCCGCGTCGAACACGGCGACCAGCAGCCACGTTCGCTGTCGGTGGCGTTCCTCGAGCCCGTGCGCGCCGAGCGCGACGGTCGCGGTGACATGCTCGCCAACGCCGTGGCGAAGCTCGAGGAAACCCGGACGAACATCGATCGCGTCTACGGCGCATGCGCCGACAGCAGCTACGTCCTCAACGCGGCTGCCGGTGAAGGGGCGTTCGACGAGCTCGCCGCGTTCGTTCGCGGAGAATCGGACCGATGAGATTCCTGACGTTTCAACTATACGGCCCGCTCGCCTCATGGGGGGAAGTCGCGGTCGGGGAGGAGCGTGACACCGAGACGATCCCCACGCGCTCCGCGGTCCTCGGCCTGTGCGCTTCGGCACTCGGCATTCGGCGCGAAGAAGAGGAGCGGCTCCTCGAATTCAACCGCGCGCTGGGTGTGGCGATGTGTATGCACGCCACCGGTACCTTGCTGCGCGACTACCACACGGTGCAGTCGCCCGCTGGCAAGCGCGCCCGGGACCTCGGCTCGCGTCGGGCGGAGCTCGGGTACGACAAGGTCGGAACGACCCTGACGAAGCGGCACTATCGCGCAGACGCATACGCGATCGTCGTCCTCTGGCAACGCGATGGCAGCTCCGAGCTCCTCGGGAACCTCGCCGATGCCCTGAAGCGGCCCGCGCATTCGCTCTTTCTCGGCAGGAAGTCTTGCGTGCCTGCGCTTCCCCTCGCCCCGGAACTCGCAGAACACCCGACGCTGCTCGCCGCCATCGAAGCGTACCCGCGCGAACCAATGCTCAGGCGACTCGGGCGTCGCGGGGAAGAAGCGGTGATCGCGTGGGAGCCCGATCCCCAGCTCGAACCAGGGATCGAGCGCTTACAGACGACCACCCGGTGGGACCGCGTGGAGAGCCGGCAGCGATGGCAGTTCAGCCGGCGGGACGAGGCGATGGCGACGACGGCACTCCAGACACAGGAGCGAACATGATCTTTTCGAAAGCAACGCTCTCCCGACGGGGCCTGGGGCGGGACGAGAACTGGCAGCTCGACACGAACGGCTACCGCGCACACGAGCTCGTCTGGAAGCTGTTTTCCGACGAGCCCGATCGCGAGCGGGACTTCGTCTTCCGCTGGGAGGTGCGCCCGGGGCACCTGCCGGAGCTTCTCGTCGTGTCGAAGCGACCACCCCGGGACGACGACGGCCTCTTCGACCGCCTCCAATCCAAGACGTACGACCCGAAGGTCTCGCGAGGCGACGTCCTCGCCTTCCGCACGCGCGTCAACCCGGTCGTCAAGACCCGCGATGAGGAAGGGAAGCAGAAGGTGCACGACGTGGTCATGAACGCGAAGCACGCGGCGAGGTCCGACGACTCGCCTCCGGATCGGCAGGAACTCGTGCAGAGTTCGGTACGCGAGTGGCTCGCGACACGCGCCGAGCCAGCCGGGTTCGACACCGGCGGAGAGGTACTCGCCGAGAGCTACCAGAGACACGAGTTTCGCAAGCGGAAAGGGGGCCGCAAGGTCGTCATCGCGACCGTCGACATCGACGGGCTCCTCACCGTGCGCGACCCCGAGCGGTTCCGCCGCACCCTGTTCGAAGGTCTCGGACCGTCGAAAGCCTTTGGTTGTGGGCTGTTGATGGTGCGGCGCGCCGGTTGACCGGCGCCTCTTTGATAGACGAATAGCAACGTCCTGCGGGGTTCCTCATGGAAGACGCGCCAAAGCCGATACCGATCAAGGATCGAGTCTCGTTCGTTTTTTTGGAGAAGGGGCACGTCGACGTCTTGGACAGCGCTTTCGTGCTGGTCGACAAGAACGGCGTTCGCACCCAGGTCCCGATCGGGTCGGTCACCTGCGTGATGCTCGAGCCCGGAACGCGGGTCTCCCACGCTGCGGCGGCTCATGCTGCGAGGACCGGCACGCTCTTGATGTGGGTCGGCGAGGCGGGCGTCCGGTTGTACAGCGCGGGGCAGCCGGGTGGAGCGCGTGCCGACCGGCTGCTCTGGCAAGCCCGCCTTGCGCTCGACGAGTCGGCCCGACTCCGCGTCGTGCGCAAGATGTTCGAGCTCCGGTTCGGGCAAGAAGCACCGGCACGCCGCAGCGTGAAGCAGCTTCAGGGGATCGAGGGAGCCCGCGTGCGAAAGCAATACGCGGCCTTTGCCGGGCAGTATGGCGTGAAGTGGAAAGGGCGGCGATACGACCCGAAGGACTGGGAGCGGGGAGACATCGCCAACCAGTGCCTGAGCGCCGCCACTTCCTGCCTGTACGGCGTCACGGAGGCGGCGATCCTGGCCGCCGGTTACGCGCCTGCCATCGGTTTCATCCACACCGGAAAACCACGGTCGTTCGTCTACGACATCGCCGACATCTTCAAGTTCGACACCGTCGTCCCCGCTGCGTTTCAGGTCGCGAAGACTCGCCCCGCCCGTCCTGCTACCGCCGTGCGCCACGCCTGCCGTGACGCATTTCGTCGCGAGAAGGTCCTCCGTAAATTGATCCCGACGATCGAGGAGGTGCTGTCGGCGGGCGGGCTTCCCCGCCCCGAGGCGTCTGACGATCAGGTCGGACCGGCGATCCCCAACGAGGAGCAGACCGGAGATGCTGGTCATCGTTCTTGAGAATGCCCCGGCACGCCTTCGCGGCATGCTGAGTCTCTGGCTGCTGGAGATCCGCGCCGGCGTCTACGTCGGCAAGGCCTCCAGGCGGCACCGCGAGCGGATCTGGGCGCGGGTCTGTCGAACCATCGACGCCGACCAGCAAGGAAATGCCATCGCCGCCTGGTCTTCCCCGACCGAGTCCGGGTTCGAGTTCGACACGTTCGGCGAGAACCGGCGTCTCCCGGTCGACTACGACGGAATTCAGCTGGTATCGTTCCTCCCCTTGGAACGTGACCCGTCGGAGGAAGACCAGATGGCGGATTGGCTGGCGGAAATCGAGTGGGCCGAGTCCCTCGCGCGCGAGGTCTACGAGTGGCCGGAGGACGTGTGACACGGTGCCGTTTTCACGGTACGATTCGTGCCGTGGCGTCGGGGTGGTCCGAAAAGTCCAACGAGTTCAGAAGGTTCTGAGAAGTGTGTTCCCCGCGCCCGCGGGGCTGAACCG
>CAYPJU010000118.1:0-13087 GCA_964411125.1 uncultured Bradymonadales bacterium
GCTTACAGCCCCTGTGCCGGAGGGTCAATGCACTCTTTGTCGGTGAGGCGTGAGGCCTCACGCCTCAGAAGTCCGCCGACAGCGAAAGCGAGAACTCGCGCCCCTCGTAGACGCTCGACACGATCCGCCCGCCTTGCGTGAACAGAACTTCCGGATCGATGAGATTCTTCGCCTTCACCCCGAGCTTCAGCGGGCCAACGAGCTTCTGTCGGTAGACGACGTCCAGCACCGGCACCGACTCTTCGTAGATGTCGGGCGCGCCGAGCGCTCCGACCTCGGTGATGCGGGGGCCGACGATGTTGAAGAGCACCGCGAGCGACGTGCCCGCATCGACGTTGTCGTACCCGAGCTGGGCGTTCGCGACCCACGGTGACTGCCCCTGCAGCGGACGTTCGGTCGACGTCTGGATGCCCGTCGTCGGGTCGAGGCGAATCTTCGAATCGATGAGGCTCACGTTCCCGGCGAACCAGAAGTCGCGGAACGCGTCACCGAAGAACCCGAATTCCTTGCGCGCCTCGAACTCCACCCCGAGGTTTCGCGCCCCCTCCGCGTTCTCGAACGTCTTCAACTGCTGCGCGCCGGGCACGATGATCGACTCGATCGGAGCCTGAAAGTGCTTGTAGAACGCGCCGACCGACAGGGTCTCGCCGTCGCTCAGATACCACTCCCACCGTACGTCGGCGTGCGTGATGAGCGCGCGCTCGAGGTCGGGATTGCCCTGAACGGCGAGCCCGCCGGTGACGTCGTTGAAGAGCTGTGGGGAGAGTTCGCGAAAGTCGGGGCGCGATGCGGTCCGCGAACCGGCGAACCGTAGCTTCTGGTCGTTGGTCAGATCGATCGTCGCGAACGCCGCGGGGAGCACGTCCAGCGTCTGCAGCCGCGCTTCCACCGGCGTGCCGGAAGGGTTGAAGAGCTCGAAGGTCCGGACGACCTGGTCGGAGCTCTCCAGCCGAGCGCCGACCCCGACCTCGAGCCAGTGGAGGAGCGGCCACTTCGAGTCGACCCACCCCGCGAAGATCGTCTGCGAAGCCTCGTAGTTGTCGGTCGGGCGCGTGATCTCCAGAAACTGAAACCTTCCGTCGCCGATGTTCTCCGGGACGAACAACTCCTCGGGTGGAAGCGCGAGCAGGTCCGGGTCGACGTCGCCGAAATACTTGAACCGACGCGTGTCGACCCCGCGGTCCTTGAACACCGCGTTCCCGCCGACCGAGACGACCGGCTCCATCGCCCCCAGCGAAAACGGCACGTCGACGCTCGCCGCGACGTCGTGCGCGTTGTCGGCGAGCTTGCTGAAAACGCGCGAGTTGCCCTCGGGGCGGTCCGACAGCTCGTAGCGGCCGTTGGGCCGCAGGTCGTAGCGGGTCTCGCGGCGATCCGGCTCGAGCCGCGTGGCGCGAGAGAAGACGTAGTGCCAGTCGAGCCCCAGACCGAACACCTCGTGTTCCCCCTTCAACTGCTCGAACAACAACTGCCGCTCGAGCCAGCGGTAGCGCGTCACGCGGATGTCGGCATCGACGTCGCGGTTGAAGCCTTCGTAGACGCGGTCCTCGGCGTCCGACACGCGGTCGAACAGCGAAGTCAGGACGATCCGGTCGGTCTCCGACCACTCGAGCCCCGTGGTGAAGATCCCCCCCAGGACGACGTTGTCGTTCGTCGTCGTGAACCGGTAGGAGTTCGACCGCTCGAGCTCACCGCCCGCCCCGACGACGTAGTAGTTTTGCTGGCGAACCTCGTGGTCCGTCTCGTGATCGTACGTCAGGCCGAGCCGGTACCCCGAACGTGCCCCGAGGAGGTTTCCGCCGTCGCCTACCGACGCCTGCAGCCCGAGCCCGGGAGGCAGCTTGCGCGTCTGGAGCGCCCAACTGTTCGGCAACATCTCTCCGAACGCCTCCAGCTCCTCGGCCGAGTAGCCTCCGCTCCCGAAGCGGTCCGCCTCCTTCAGCGGAGCCTCCTCCGACGCCTCGCGCAAGTCCGCCGGCATGCGGCGCGAACCGTCGTCGACCCCGAGGAAGTCGAGCGTGCCCCCCGGACTGTCGAGCCCCTCCCGAAAGGTCGAGCGCGTGTCGACCTTCATCGACACGCCGAGGTTCGCCTGAAAGTTCTCCGGGAAAGTCCTCGTCCGTAGCGACACCACCCCGCCCCCGAACTCGCCGGGCATGTCGGGGCTGAACGTCTTCTGCACCAACACCGCCTCGAGGAGGTCCGTCGGGAAGAGGTCGAGCGGGACGATGCGCTTCTCGGGCTCGGGGGACGGGAGGTTCGCACCGTTCAACAACGTCGAGGAGTAGCGGTCGCCGAGCCCGCGCACGAAGACGTACTTGCCGCCGACGACGGTAATCCCGGTGACCCGGGTCACCGCATCGGCTGCCGAGGAAGCGCCCGTCTTCGACATCTCTTCAGCCCCGATGACCTCGGTCACCGAGTCGGCGTCGCGGCGCTCCTCCAGCAGGTCGACCGTGCTCCCTTCGATGCGGGGCGCGACCACCGTGAAATCGTCGAGCGCCACGGCGGAAGAGACGAGCTCGGTGTCGTCGACCGTCGTCCCCTCTTCCGTCACCGTGACGTTGCGATCGACGCTCGTGTAGTCGGGGTGCACGAAAGCGATCCCGTGCTCACCGACCGGGACCTCGAGCGACCAGCGGCCATCCTCGTCCGTCGTCCCTTCGATGTCGTAGGCGCGGACGAAGACCTTCACGCTCTCGATCGGCGCCCCCTCTTCCGAGACGACGCGCCCGGCGACGCGGCCCAGCACGACCTCCTCTTCGACGGGCTCCGGATCCGCCAGATCGACCTCTTCTTTCGCCTCGATCGCCCCTTCGACGTCGAAGATCACGTCACCGCGCGACGTCACCGTAATCAGCAGCTCCGCTCCGTTCGGGCCGACCAGAATCTCCTGCTCCGATTCCTTCACCACGATGGTGTGCGGGCCCGGGGCGACCTCCACGGCGAACCCGCCCGACGCATCCGTCGGCACCGCCACCCCGTCCAAGAGAACGAAGACGTCGGCAGCGGGCAGCCCGTCGGGTCCGAACGTCGCGCCTCGCAGAGTCACGCGCTCTTCGGCCACGTCGCCGGACGGCTCGGTCTGCTGCGCCATCGTGACGTCCGGCAGCACCCCGAACGACAGGGCGAGCGTCGCCGCGATCAGATGTCGTAGATGTCTCAACAGGGATTCTTCGAACAGTAGGCCATCACCTGGCGAAGCTTCGTCGCGCTCTCGAACGCCGCGGGATCCTCGATCCGCTTCAGAAGTTGTTCGGCGCCGTCGTAGTCACCGATCTGAAAGCGCGCGTAAGCCACCGCGTACAACACGTTCTGGTCCGCGAAGAGCCCCAGCCGAGCCAGCCGGTCCGCCATCGCGGCGACCGCCTCGAAGTCTCGCCCGTCCGTGAGGATCGCCACCCGCTGCCGGAACTTCGCCTTCTGATCGCTGATCTGCGCGTTGAGGTAGAGCGCCCGCTCCACCGCACCACCGCGACGAAGCATCTCGGCCGCCTCCACCAGAAGTGCCGGGTCCGACTCGGACGCCCGCTGCAGAAGGTCACCCGCCGCCAGGAACTTTCCGTCGGCCGCCCACGCCGCTGCGAGGACCCGAACGATGCGGGCGTCGCCGGGGTACTGCAGCCTCGCACGCTCCATCAGCGCGATCGCGCGGTCGGTCTGGCGATTCGACGTCAGCGCCTGCCCGAACGCGACGAAGTCGTCGACCGTCGCGTCGCCGCGAGCCAGAAAGTCGGTCGCCCGCTCTTCCGCTGCGCGGTACAACCCCAGCTCCACCAACGCGAAGATCGCGAGCCGCCCGAACTGCAGGTCGTCGGGATGCTCTTCGGCGCCCGCCGAGAAGACCGCGTACGCATCGTCGACCCGTCCGAGCTTCCAGAGCGCCTGCCCCCGCATCCGCTGCAGCGGCGCGCTCTTCTTCGCCGCATCCCCCGCGTTTCGCACCATCTGCACGACCTTCTCCCAGTCCTGCAGCCCCCAGTGCGCCTGCGCCAGATAGACGAACATCGAATCGTCCGTCTTCCCCGCGAATATCGCCGCGTCGAGATGCTTCACCGCCCCCTCGAACTCCTGCGCGTCGAGCGCCACCAACCCCATCACCGTGTGGTAGTCCGCCGCCTGCTCCTTCGTCGGCTCGACCCCCACCAGCACCGACCGCGCGCGATCGAAGTGCCCGTCCCCCACCAACTGCGCGGCGAGCGCGACGTGGTCGACCTCGTCCGTCGGGTCGTCCTGGGCGAGGGCGGGGGTGGAGAGGGAGAGGGAGAGGAACAGGAAGAAAAGGAGGGTGGGGAAGGATGGGGCTCCGCCCCAAACCCCGGCAGGGGATTCTCCCCTGCACCCCGAAGTTTTGGTTTTCCTTCGGAAAAAAATCCGCGGGTGCAGGGATGCAATCCCTGCCGGGGTGTGGGGCAGCGCCCCACCCTTCCCCCCTTCTCTCACCTGTTCTTTTCCTGCCATCACTTCAGCTCGAATCGGATCGTCTGGGTGGCCCATACTTTCACCGCCTCGCCGCCGTACGTAGCGGGCTCGAACGCCCAGTCTCGCACGGAGGTCTTGGCGGCCTCTTCGAAGACGCCGGGCGGGTCGGCGCGCAGTACCTTGATGCGTTCGACGGCGCCGCGTTCGTTGATCAAGAGGCTCATCGTCACGAAGCCGGTGACGTTTTTGGCACGTGCGCGCGGCGGATATGCCGCGGCGGGCCGTCGCGTCGGGCGCGGTTTCGAGTCGACGGAGTCCTCCGTCATCGTGGTCGACTTCAGGTCGCCGAGGAGCTCGCGCGCGCCGTCGGTGTCGAAGTCGACCTCGGCAGCGGGCATCCCGAGGCTGACGCTCGAAAGCCCGGCCCCGAGGTTCGGCATCGGCGGTGGCGGCGCCGTCGGACGCGGGTTGCTCTCGGCCTTCTTCGGCTTCGGGCGGTTCTTCTTCTTGGGCGGCGGCGGCTTCGGCGCGACCTCCATCGCGATCGCTCGCGTCGAAGCTTCGGCTTCGGGCGGTTTCGCCTCCGCGTTCATCAGCAGCAGCAGGCCGAACACCATCGCCGTCCCCGCGACGCTGACCAGGATGGCGACGATCTGCCTCATCCCGCCTCCTGCTCGGTCGCAACCGCGACGTCGCTCGCCCCGCCCAACCGGCACTGATCGACGACTTCGATCAGGCGCTCCGACGGTACGCGGCGGTCGACGACCACCAGCACGGCTTCGGAGGTGGAGCCCCCGAGAAACTCGCGGACGCGGCTCTGCAGCATCCACGACTTCACCGGAAGTCCGTCGACGTAGATCGCCCCGTCGGCGTCGACGAAAACGCGCAACGCCTTCGTCGAAGCGCGGGTCGACGCCTGCGCGCTCGGCCGCTCGAGCTCGAGCTTCATGTCCTTCACGAAGGTGGTCGAGACCATGAAAAAGATCAGCAGGATGAAGACCATGTCGATCAGCGGCGAAATGTCGACGTCTTGCTGCGTCGACCTTTTGCGAAATCTTCGTCTCATGGGGTCGCCTCCAACTTGTCCAACACTTCTTCGGCGCGCCGGTCGAGCAGCCGCCCGACGACGAGGCCGGGGATCGCGACGGCGAGCCCCATCTGCGTCGTCACGAGCGCCTGCGAGATTCCGCCCGCGATGCCGCCCGACTGGCTGAAGAGCGACATGCTACCGAGCGCGTCGAAGGTCTCGATCATCCCCGCCACCGTGCCGAGAAGCCCTGCGAGCGGAGCGACGATCACGATCGTCCGGATCGTCGTCGACCACTTCTCGCACTCCAGGCGGTACGGATGGAAAATCTCTTCGATCCGGGCGCGGCGGTCGGCGTCCGTTGCACCCGACAACCTCTTCCGGCTCTCTTCCGCCGCACGGCGGGCATCGTCGAGGAGCTTCGCTGCCTGCGGACGACTGAGCGTCATCATCCGCCAGCCGAGCGCGTACCAGAGCACCACCGTCGCGACCGCCAGCGGCGGCATCACGAACCCGCCCGAGCCAATGAAGTCGATGATCTCGTTCATCCGAGAGCCTCGGTGAGGTTCGGGTTGACCACCATCAGCTCCTCGTCCGATTCGTCGGGCGGGGTCTGGGGACCCAGCCGCGCGGCGTTCGTCACGCGGAGCGCGGCGTGCTCCATCTCCTCGATGAGCGAAGCCGCGCGCGAGTTGAGCAGGTTACCCACCAGCAGCGCCGGAATCGCGACGATCAGACCGAGCTGCGTCGTGATGAGCGCCTCGCTGATGCCGCCAGACAGCATCTTCGGATCGCCCGTCCCGTACTCCGTGATGACGTCGAAGGTCGCGATCATCCCGGTGACCGTACCGAGCAGCCCGAGCAGCGGAGAGACCGCGGCGAAGACCATGATCGCCGTGCCGAACCGCTCGATCCGCGGTGCTTCGGCGAAGATCGTCTGCGCGATGCCGTCGTCGGCCGTTTCGCGGTCCGCCGACAAGAGCTGTAGCGCCCGCCCGACGACCTTCGCCGTCGACCCGCGCGCCTTCTCGACCCGCGTTCGCGCCGCTTCGAGGCGACCCGCCGCGACGAGCTCGCACACTTCGTCGATCACGCGCTTGCGCGTCGACGCGAGGGCGAGGATGAGGACGCGCAACATGGCGAGGAGCGCAGCCAACGCGCCGAGTGCGACGATGACCCAGGCGATCACCCCGCCCGCCTCGACCGTCTCGAGTGCCGTCTTCTCCTTCTGTTCTTCGACCGCCTTCTCGACCGACTCGTAGAGGAAGATCTTCAGCGTGTCGGGGGAGTCACCCCGTGCGAACGTCCGCGCGGTGGCGGCCGCATCGGCCGGCCAGAGCTTCAGGTGGTCGTCCCCCGCCGGCGCCAGCGCGCCTGCCGCTTCTTCGGCCACACCGTACGTCGCGATGCGGCCGACATGGACCAGCTCACCGTCGACCTGGCGGCCGTCGGGGAGAAAAAACGATCCCGGCTGGCGCCGTACGGTCGAAGCGTCGTCGAGCACCGGCCCTGCCGCCGCGAACAGCGACTTCAGCTCGGCCGCGTCGACCGTTTCGCCCGGCTCGCCGACCTCGACGCCGTATTTGTCGAGCGAGGCGTCCGCCTGCTCGAACACGGCGAGGAGGCTCTCGGAGTGTTCGTCCGTCCGGGTCGCGTTCCGCTCCGCTTCGGCGAGTTCACCTTCCAGCGTTTCGGCCTGCAGTTGCAGGCTCACCAGCCGATTCTGCAGGGAGACGATGGCGCCTTCCTCGGCGCCCGTCTGCTGCGAAATCTCGCGTTCGAGTTGGGCCACGCGTTCGGTCAGCGCGGTCTTCTGCGCCTGCAGGTAGACGAACTCCTTCTGGTACGCGCGCTCGAGGTCCTGCGCCGACGCCGAGGCGGGCACGAAAAAGAGTAGGATGAGGATCAGCGCTCGCTTCACAGCTCACCTCCCGGAAGTTCGAAGTAGCCCGTCCGAATCTGTTTGCGCATCGCGTCGAAGAGCGCGGCAACCTGTCGCTGGTCGCGCTCGGACGCCGTCTCGACCCAGGTCCAACCGTGGGACGCTGCTCCGTCGCCGCCTTGGACCACTCTCCCCACCCGCCCGTCGTCGGTCCGGAAGTACATCGTCACCATCCCCAGCCGGGCGACGTCCACGAGGACTTCGTCGCCCCCGAGCTCGATCACCTGGCGGTAGAGCCCGTTCTCGCGACCGAGGCGCATCTCGTCCTCGAACAGCGCCCACAACTGCACCGCCCCTTTCTGCGGCGTCAGCAGCCCCTGGTCGATCTTCCGCCGCAGCTCCGCGACCGCCTCCAGACGCTCGGCGCGCTTGAACGGCAAGCCCGCCTGAATGCGGGCTTCGAGGTCATCCATCGCCTCGTCGAGCGCGGGTTTCAGCTCGTTTCCGACCGTCGTGTCCTTCGACATCGTCTCTCGCTGTCGCTCGGCTCGAGCGCGAAGCTCGGCGATCCGCCGCTCCTCCCGCTGCAATTGGAACTCGAGGTCTGCCTTCTGCGCCGACAGCGACCGCAGCCGCGTGCGCTTCTCTTCCTTTTTGGCTTCGACGTCGCTCGAGAGTGCCTCGACCTCGGTCCGCAGCTCGGCGAGCCGTGCCGCCAGCGCGTCGGACCCCGTCGCGGCGACCGCGGTACCGGCCGCGAACGTCGACAGGGCTGTCAGTGCGATGAGTAACTTCTTCATGGTTCCTCGCCCGGGAGCGTGTTTCCGGTCCGTTTGTCCGGGGCCGGTGCGATGACGACTCTAACCGCGTGAATGGCGGGCGCAGTGACGAGTCGGCGAAGAGTTGGCGACGATGAGGCGGCGATGTGACGGCCTGGTGACGACGGCGCAATCGCTGTGCAAAAACCGGTGGACGGAAGCGAAAGAGGGACCCTCGAAGTCCTTCCACAGCTCGTTCACCCGGTCACCGAACGGGACGGAGACCATCTGTTCCGCCAAAGGTGCACGGGCGTATTTCGCGATGAGGTCGAAGGCCGGTCGGCACGGCCGCTTCGCAAGTTCCGACGCGGGCCCGAGGCGATCTGTTTTCTAACAGCTGCGGCCAGATCCGAGCATCATCGGTGGCCCGAGGGCAAAGCGCCCGTCGGAGAACGCCTCTGGTGGGGTCACCGTGGGAATCCCATCGCTCTCACCGACCCGACCTCAATGGGGTCGCACCGCCGTCATCATTTGAAGTGGGTGCTCTGCGCTCCGCACATCATCTCGTCCAGTTTGGACGACGACTTCCCTGTCGAGACGAGGACGCCGACGCATTGTCCGTCGTACTCGGGGGTGCCGAGCTTCGAGATGCAGCGGTTGTCGATCGCGGTGCCGAGCGCCTTGCACTTCGGACCGGCGTCGGCTGTCTTCGCCGCGGCGACCTCCTCGCGCAGCTTCTTCCCCTGCATTGCGCACATTGTCTTCTTGGCCGACTCGCTCTTCGAGCCGAGGGTCACGCGCGCGGTCGTCATCGCCTTGTGGCAATCGATCAGCAGTCCCTTCTGGTAGCGGTCGCGGCACGCCGCCTGGACCTCGGCGACGTAGGTGTCGCAGTCGGGCCCGTCCTTGCTGTCGGCGATGTCGCGCTTCACTTGCTTCTTCACCGCTTCGACCTTGGCTTCCGTGACTTCCGGAGTCTCCGGGACTGCCTCCTCTTTCTCACAGCCGATGGCGCAGATGGAGAGCGCCGCGGTAACCAAAAACCTCTTCGTATTCATCGGGTCCTCCCCTTGGGTGTCCCATCGTGATACGCCGAACGGCGACGCGCCGCAAAGAATGGCCGGCCGCAGGCTAGTGGGCTCTTTGGCGAGGAGCCCGCTAGATACCCCAGGCCTCCCGTACGCTAGCGCCAGAGCAGAACAGGCCCCGCCGAATGGTCGGGGCCTCGTAGGAACGGTCGGGGGCCGCGTCAGTTCTTGACATCCGTCGTCCAACCGGCGGTCCAGTCCTCGTCGCCGACGGCACCGACGAAGTCGACGTCGGTGAAGAACGAATCGTTCGGGGTTGCCCCGGCACCGAGCAGCGGCGAGCCGTCGACCGGAAGCGCTGTGTCGAGCATCGGGTCGATGACCAGGTTCCCGTCGTTCATCGTCATGAAGAAGTCTTCGACCGTGAACGGCGGAGTGAAATCCTCCTCGTCGTCGACGAAGTCGGGCGCGCCGTTCATCCCGTTGCAGTAGACGACGCTGTTCGAGATCGAGAGCTCACCGGCGGTGAAGGTCTCCTCGTTGTCGATGTCGAGGCAGCCTTCGTTGAAGCCCGTGACGACGACGTTGTGCAGCGAGACCCCGGTCCCTTCGCGAAGAAGGACGCCGACGTCCGAGCCGGCGCCGTCGGGAGCACCGACCAGCGTGACGTTCGCGAGCGTCGGTTTCGACCGCGGGGTGCGAGCGTTGTCGTCCGAGTTGTTGTCGGCCTCGATCCCGTTGTCGCCCGCGTCGTCGTACTGCTCGGCGAGGAAGAACTGTCCCTTGCCGACCCAGCCGTCGGTCCAGTCGAGGCTGTCGTCGCCGATCCCCGTGGTGACCACGTGTTTGAAGTTCACCGTGCCACCGAAGAACTCGATGCCGTCGTCCTTGTTCATGTGGACCTGGACGTAGTCGACCTCGGTGCCGCGGCCGACCCCCTGGAAACCGATCCCGTTGAGCTCGTTGTCCGGGCTGATGAGCGAGCCGGCGAACTCGACGCGGACGTACTTCAGCACACCGCTCGAGTCCTCGGGGTCGTCGCCGCCATACTTGCCGGTGCCACCTTCGCCTTCGGCTTCGCAGACCCCGGTCGAACAGTTGTTGATCGGGGCGCGTCCGTTGAGGACCAACCCACCCCAGTCGCCGCGAGCGCGGGAGCCGTCTTCCTTCGCCGAGGTGAAGACGATCGGGGCGTCTTTCGTCCCCTCGGCGATCAGCTTCGAGCCGCGCGTCACGACGAGGAACGACAGCGTGCTGGTGTCGCCGTAGACCTGCGTCCCGGGCTCGATCGTCAGGACCGTTTCGTTCTCGTCGTCCCCGACGAAGACGCCCCCTTCGAGGACCCAGCTCTTGTCGGCCGTCAGCGTCATGTCCTCGGTGAGCGCGCCGGAGATGCGACAAACATCCCCCTCGCACATGCTCGCCTGGCCGTTGTTGGCCGGGGTGTCTCCATTGTTTTCCGCGCCACCGCACGCCGTGGTGGCGGCGAGGGCAGCGAGCGTCGTGAGCTTCTTGATGTTTCGGAACATGTCCGTCCTTTTCGTCGTGGGGCCCGTTTTCGCCGGGCAGTGAACGAGGCGGACTATAAGTACGACCTTCGACGACGACGTGACGCGCTCGTGAAAAGAAAGCGAAAGTCGCAAAACGATCGCGCCACGGGCGTGCGGCGGCCGCGTGACGAAACGGTGAAACAGCCTTTCTTTCAACGACATGGACGACTTACGCCAGATGACGTTCGACCGGCCCGGGAATACCGCGCCAACCCGAGTCCCGCGCTCGGCGGGCGCAGCGCGCTCGAAACCGCGGGCCCCGCACCACCCTACTTCCTCAAACTGCTTGGTGATCAGTGATCGCGTGCCGAACTTGCTCTCACTCGATTTTTCCACGGATTCAAATCCGAGCTTCGCGAGCTCGAACCCATCGGGTTGCGCGAAGCGAACTGAGTTCAAAAGGAGAACCATGCGAAACGTTCTATTCGTGTTTCTGGCCCTCGCGCTGTCCGCATGCGGCACCGTGAAGGTATCTGCCGATGGGGCCGACCCGGGCGGCAAGATCGCCGCCACGCAGGAGTACGGCGTCGACGACAACCCCGACGCTCGTCTGCACCTGCAGCTCGCGAAGGAGAACCTCGCCGCCGCCGAAGCGTTCCGCGCCGAGGAGGAAGAGGACGAGGCCGCCCTCGCGCTGATCAAGGCCGACGCCGACGCCGAGCTCGCGCTCGCGCTCGTACGACGCGACGCAGCACAGGCCGAGGTTCGCGAGGTTCAGGCCAAGATCGACAAACTGAAAGCCGAGATGGAGGGTACCCAATGAATCCGATCAAACGAATCACGATGTCGATCGTCGCCGGTGCACTCCTCGCAGCCACGGGTTGCGCCACCCCACCCCAGGCCCTCCTCGACGCCCGAGCGGCGTACGAGGAGGCCGAAAACTCTCGTAACGCGCAGCTCGCTCCCACCGAGATTCGGGAAGCGGAGCAAGCGCTGATGAAAGCCGAGGAAGCCTACGACAAAGTGGGCCCCGAGGACGAAGCAACCCTCGCTCTCTCCTATGTCGCCGAGCGCAAAGCGAAGGCCGCAATGGTCACCGCCGACGTCTACGAGGCGAAGAAAGACCTCCAGACCCGCGAGAAGATGTTGCTCGCGGCGAACGAAGACGCACGCTCCACTCTGAAGAACCAGCTCGCCGAGACTTCGGAACTGTCGCGCCTCACCGCGCAGCAGCTTCAGAACGAGCGCGAAAAATACGAGAAGGCCCAGGCCGAGCTGAAAGATGCCGAGGCGAAGGGCAACATGACCGAGGAACAGCTCGCCGCCGAACGCGCGCGGATCGCCGAGCTCGGGGCGAAGCTCGAGGCGGAGAAACAGGCGCGAGCCGACGCCGAGAAGCGCCTGGCGGAGACGCGGGCACAGCTCGAAAAGATCGCGAAGATCAAAGAAGAGGCGCGTAAGCTGACGATCACGCTGAACGGCGCGGTCCTCTTCGAGGTCGGCAAGGCGCAGCTCATGACGGTCGCCGAGCAGAGGCTCGACCAGGTCGCCGAAGTCCTCCTCGCCGAGCGAGGCGCGGAGATCGTCGTCCTCGGCCACACCGATTCTCAGGGATCGGACGAGGACAACCGTCAGTTGTCGCGCGACCGTGCGAACGCCGTGCGCACCTACCTGCTCACCAAGGGCATCGCCGCCGACCGCATCACGGCCGAGGGGATGGGCGAGTCGCAGCCGGTTGCGTCGAACGACACGCCGGAAGGGCGTGCCAACAACCGTCGCGTCGAGATCGTGGTGAACCGTCAGCCGCAGAGCTGAGCTTTCGGTGGCACGGCATCCGTGTCGGGCGAGGACGCCCGCACACCGATTCGGTGGCGCGGCATCCCTGCCGTGCACCACCTTCGGTGGCACGGCATCCCTGCCGTGCACCACGTTCGGTGGCACGCGGGAGAGAGGGCGCACGACATGCACGCCGCTTGGGCCGCGTCGGGTCTCGGTGCTAGGGTGACGCGCCCACTGCGTTGATGCCGCCGTGCACCTACCGAAACTCATAGCGCTGCTCGTCCTCGCGCTCGCAACCGCTTGCGATCCACCCACCGCGGAGCCCGAGTCGCCGCTTCGCGACTGCCGACTGGTCGGTGGGCTGGCGGCAAAGTGCGGGACGGTGACGGTCCCCGAAGACCGGACGAACCCGGACGGCAAGAAGATCGCGCTGCGCGTCGCCGTCGTCCCCTCCTTCGCGCGCGTTCCCGAACCCGACCCGCTGTTTCTCCTCGTCGGTGGCCCCGGCCAGTCCGCCACGCATTCGGGCGCCCCGATGGCGCAGCTCTTCCGCGACGTACGGAAGAAGCGCGACATCGTGCTGGTCGATCAACGCGGTACCGGCGAATCCAACGCGCTGAAGTGCGACCTGGACGATGGCGACTCCCTCGCCGAGATGCTCGACAGCGAGTTCGACCCGACCGAGGTCGCCGAGTGCGCCC
>CAYPJU010000119.1:0-12817 GCA_964411125.1 uncultured Bradymonadales bacterium
AGCCGGTGTTCGCTACGATCAGCAGGCAGTCGCGAATGCGCTCTGCGCTTGGCGCGTGGCGCTTGGCGCTTCGGGGTGCATCGCTAAGCGCGCGTCCCGCGCGACTCGGGTGCATCGGTGAGCGCGCGTCCCGAGGCTGTCGCGAAAGGGGGGCCGTTGGGCTTCGCCCAAACCGACCAGGGGATTCTCCCCTGGACCCCAAAGTTTTCTCCCTCGAGCCTCACAACTCATAGTCAACGAAATCAAAACGTTACGAGGTTGGTGTGAGAATGTCCGCGGTTCCAAGGATGCAATCCTTGGTGGGGTGTGGGGCAAAGCCCCACGGTGTTCAGCGAAAACGACACCCTCGTCCCGCGCGACTCACTCAGCGTCTGCGTCCGGCGGCCACTGAGTCTTCAGCGCCTCGGGGTGGTATCCAACCCAAGCTCCTTTTGTCAGCCCCGCCTTCGTCGGATTCTCCAGTACGTACCGAATCGTCGAATCCAACTCCTCATGCGACCGAATCAGTCTGTCCCAGTAGTTTCGTTGCCAAAATCGGCAACCGGGACCGATATCCGTCCGGGGCTTCAGCTCGTGGGCCGTGAAAGACTTCCAACTGTGCAACACTTTCTCGAGGGCGAAATTGGGGTGTCGACGAAAAATCACGTGGACATGGTTGCCCATGATCGCCCACGCGATGATCAGATAGCGCCTTCCGTCGAAGTAGAGCAGCGCGTCCTCGACGACTCGCGCAAACTCGGGCTTCGTCAGCCACATCCGACCCCCTCCGGAATCGAGCGAGGCATCGAACACCGAGACAAAGAACTCCTGCCGGACTGCGCTGCGGACAGCCTCCCGCTGCTCCACATCGGGGATTGCATCCAGCGCGTCCATCTCTCGGCGATATGCCCTCGCGATTCTGACCCGATCGTCGGCCGGGAGTGAGTCAGCCAATCGCCAGGTGACGAAGTACACGCCGTCGTCCACGTTCCAGTGGGGGAGGGTCCCCGAGACATGCACTTTCCGTTCGGAGCGGTAGTCAATGTAGTCGGGCATGGTGTTCTCCAAGAGCGAGGTAGCGGCACACTACGAGAACGTTTTCGGCCGCAGTCCGTATCCGTTGCGAAAAAAGTCAAATGAGTCGCGCGAGACGCGCGCTCACCGATGAGCTGGAGTCGCGCGAGACGCGCGCTCACCGATGGGCTGGAGTCGCGCGAGACGCGCGCTCACCGAAACCGCGGGTCCAAGGAAGCAAACCTTGGTGGGGACTGGGCAAAGCCCCAGGGTGTTCCCACAAAACGACGAATTTGAATCGATACTGAACATGTGTACACTGTTCTCGGTCAGTGCCACGGGCTTCGGCTCGGGGGTAGGGAATGGAGCTGCGAAAGAAACTCGAGATACTCGCCGATGCAGCCAAGTACGACGCGTCGTGTGCCAGCAGCGGAGTGAAGCGGAAGAATCGCGACGGGGGAATCGGGAACACCACGGGCGTGGGGATCTGCCACAGCTACGCGCCTGACGGTCGATGCATCTCGCTGCTCAAGATTCTGCTGACGAACTACTGCATCTACGACTGCCAGTACTGCATCAATCGAATCTCGAGCAACGTTCCGCGGGCTCGGTTCGAGCCGTCGGAAGTCGTCGAGCTCACGATGGAGTTCTACAAGCGGAACTACATCGAGGGACTGTTTCTCAGCTCGGGGATCATTCGGAGCGCCGACTACACGATGGAGCAGCTCGCGGAAGTGGCGCGGTCGCTCCGCGAAGACCACGCGTTCAACGGTTACATTCACCTCAAAGCGGTGCCGGGGGCGTCGGCGGAGCTGCTCGCGAAGGCGGGGCGCTGGGCGGACCGGTTGAGCGCCAACGTCGAGCTGTCGACCCAGAAGGACCTCGACGAGCTCGCCCCTGCCAAGACGATGAAGGACGTCGAAGGGACGATGGGGTCGATCCGCGACCAGCGCGACGAGGCCAAAGAAGAGCGGCGGAAGAGCCGCAAGGCACCGAAGTTCTCGCCGGCCGGCCAGTCGACCCAGATGATCGTGGGGGCGACGAAGAGTCCCGACAGGCAACTGCTCGACACGGCGTCCCGGCTCTATTCGAACTACAAGTTGAAGCGGGTGTACTACTCGGCGTTCAGCCCGATCCCGGACTCGAGCGCGGGGTTGCCGTCTCGACCGCCGCCGCTGGTCCGTGAGCATCGCCTCTACCAGGCGGACTGGCTGATGCGCTTCTACGGGTTCGGGGTGGAGGAGCTGACGACCCCGGCGGAGCCCGACCTCCCGCTCGACGTCGATCCGAAGCTCGCGTGGGCGCTTCGCCATCGCGAGCAGTTTCCGGTCGACGTGAACCGGGCGAACAAGGCGGAGCTGCTGCGGGTTCCGGGGATCGGAACGAAAGGAGTGCAGAAGATCATCAGCACGAGGCGTCACCGATGGCTGACGTTGGACGACCTGCGGAAGATGCGGATCAACGTGAAGAAGGCGGCGTCGTTCGTGGAGGTCGCAGGTCCCAATCCGCACCGCAACAGCCTCGACGCGCTCGACCTTCGCGTACGCCTGTCGGACGAGCCGCGGCAGCAGTCGCTGTTCGAGCTCGCTGCGCCAGCGGCTGGCTGAGGTGCGTACGATCGAGGTGACCGACGGGTTCGACGGGTGGCGGACCGCGAGCAGAGAGTTGCTCCAGGAGGGACTTCCGCCGGAGGCCGTCGCGTTTTCCGAGGCGGGGGCAGCGCAGCGGAGCCTCTTCGGGGCGCTCGACGGTGCCGCGCCGCCGTTGTCACCGGTCCACTCGGTCCGGGTGTCGAAGACCTTCGTGTCGCTCGCGCGCCTGGCATCGTTTCACCGCGACGGCGACCGGTGGGACCTGCTCTACAGGTTGTTGTGGCGGCTGACGCACGGCGCGCCGTCGCTACTGCAGGATGCGGTGGACGCCGACGTCGCGAGGCTCCGTGCGATGGCGAAGGAGGTGCGACGCGACGCGCACAAGATGCACGCGTTCGTGCGGTTCCGGCGGGTCGAGACGGAGGACGGGGAACACTTCATCGCCTGGCACCGGCCGGACCATCTGATCGTGCGCCACGTCGCCGACTTCTTTCGCGACCGATTTCGTGGGATGCGGTGGACGATCTTGACGCCGGACGAGTCGGTGTCGTGGGACGGCGCGCGGCTCGAGTTTCACGAGGGCGTTCCGCGGTCGGAGGCGCCTTCGGGGGACGAATTGGAGGGGCTCTGGAAGGCGTACTACCGCTCGATCTTCAACCCCGCGCGGATCAAGCTGAAGGCGATGCAGGCGGAGATGCCGCAGAAGCACTGGGCGACGATGCCGGAGACCGAGATCATTGGCGAGCTTCTGCGGGAGGCGCCTCATCGCGTGCGCGCGATGGTGGATGCGCAGCACGAGACGGCGTCGGGCTTCGTCCCCGATGGTGCCGACCTGAACGCGCTACGGCGCGCGGTGCGAGAGTGCGAGGCCTGTGGCTTGTGCGAACAGGCGAACGGTCCCGTCTTCGGCGAGGGGCTCGATGACGCCGAGATCGTGCTCGTCGGCGAGCAGCCGGGGGACCGTGAGGACCTCGAGGGGCGACCCTTCGTCGGGCCGGCCGGCGAGATTCTCGATCGCGCGCTGGAGTTGGCGGGGGTGTCGCGCGAGGCGCTCTACCTGACCAACGCGGTGAAGGCGTTCAAGCACGAAGAGCGTCCAGAGATGCGGCTGCACAAGAAGCCCACGGCGTACGAGATCCAGGTCTGCAAGCCGTGGCTCGCCGCAGAGCTCCGCGCGGTGAGGCCCACCACGGTCGTCGCGCTCGGCGGGTCTGCCGCGCTGGCGCTCTCCGGCCGTAAGATCCCCGTGACCAAAGAACGGGGGTGGGGGCGGTCGCCGTTCGCCGAGCGCACGCTCATCACGGTGCACCCCGCGTCCGTGCTACGAGCTACTGGTTCCCGGCAGCAGGCTGCGTTCGATGCGTTCGTCGACGACCTGCGGCTGCTCTCTCAGACCTGAAAGACCTCGTCGTCGGCGATCGCGAAGACCCGGTTCTGACCGCGACGCATTCGGACCCCGGACGAAAAGGTGGAGAACGCCGGTAGGACGCCGACTCTCGTTCGATCGTCGAAGTGAAAGCAGGGAAGGAGGAGTCGGTCTCCTCCCGCCACGAGCTTCACCATCGGATGAAGGTGACCCGAGAAGACCCACCCTTCGGGGGAGGCCCGCGGGTGATGGCGTAGGCGAAACGGGCCGAGGGTTGCCGTGTCGCACTCGTCCACCTTCCAGTCGGCGGGGAGCTCCGGGACGTGTCGGTCGTGGTTGCCGCGGACGAGCACGACGCGCAGGGCAGGGTGGCGGTTCCGAAAGTGCACGATGCGGTCGTTCAGGACAGGGTCGAGCGCGAACTCGTCGTGGAGCATGTCGCCAAGGATCCACAGCGTCTGCGCACCGGTCCGACCCAGGGATTGGCCGAGCCGTTCGAGCTCGTCGTCCACGAGGTCGGAGGGCACGGGGATGCCGCGCGCCTGAAAGCTCTCGGGTTTTCCGAGGTGCAGGTCGGCGACGAGGAGCGCGCGGTGCTCCGCCCAGTAGATGGCACGCTCGGGGAGCAGCTCGAGCTCCGCGCCTTCGAGTTCCACCTTCACGACGCATCCTCCGCCCAGCGAGCTTTCATGCGCTCGATTCGCTGCCGCGCGGACTCGCTCGAGACGCGTGCTTCGACGCGGTCGACGACGAGCGGAAAGGCGAGTGGTGAGAAGCGTTCCGTTCGATGGAGGTCGATCCCGCGGGCGATGCGTTCGAGGGCGTGGGCGAGGCGACGCTGATCGAAGTGACGTTCCAGGACCTCCTGCCGCGACTGCTCGAGGAGGAGATTGTCGGGCTCCCAGCGGACGAAGACGTCGTGCAAGAGACCTGCAGACGTCTGGATCTGACGGGTGGACTTTCGGTCCCACGGCCACCCCTCGAACACCAGCCCCGAGACTCGCGCGATCTCGCGGAAGTGCCGGCGGGTCAGCTCGGCGGCATTGACGGCGGCGAGCATGTCTTCGGTCAGGTCGTGGACCGAGAAGAGCCCATCGTCGAGCTGTGAGGCGAGATCGAAACCGCCGGGGGCGTGCAACTCGAGGCCGAGCTCGTTCACCGACAGCGCGAGGGTGACCGGGGTTCGGCTCGCCAGTCGGTGGGCGAGGAGAGCGGCGAGCCCTTCGTGTGCCTGTCGTCCGGCGAACGGGAAGAGGAAGAGGTGCGAACCCTCGCGAGATTCGGCAGCCTCGGCGTGCACGACGTCGGGTCGCGGGATCGCGGACGTTTGATGCTGCAGCCGCAGGACGGAGCCGACCGCGGCGACCTCGTCGGAGATCGACGTCAGGTCGTCGCCGGGGTCTCTTTCGAGGGCCCGTCGAGCATCGTCGAGGACGCCCAGGATCGCGTCGGCGAGGGAGTCGGACCAACCCATCTGACCACCGACCCAACGGGGCACATGGCCGGCGCTCTTCTTCGCGACCCGAACTCGCACGTCCATCCCGTGGGTGGTGACGACTTCGAGCACGCGGCCGGAGAAGACGAACGTGTCGCCGGGACTCAGTCGGGCCACGAATTGTTCTTCCACCGTCCCGAGGTCGTGACCGTTGGTGAAGCGCAACCGCACCTGGGCGTTGCCGGTGATGGTCCCGATCGAGGACCGGTGCATTCGAGCGATCTTCGCGTCTTCGACGAGGTAGGTGCCGTCTCGGTTCACCACCTTGTGGTAGTTGGGGTAGCTGCGAAGCGACGATCCGCCTCGCTCGACGAGGTCGATGCACCAGTCGAACTCCTCCCGCGCGAGGGATCGGTAGGCGTAGGCGGTGCGCACCTCGTCGTACAGAGCGTCAGGCTCGAATCCTCCGCCGAGGGCGCAGGTGACGAGATGCTGGGCGAGGACGTCGAGCGGTTGGTCGAGGGGAGGGCGGGACTCGATCTGGTTTCGCTCGACCGCGCGGCGCAGCGCTTCGATCTCGACGAGCTGTAGGGCGTTGGTCGGGACGACGCGGATCTGGCTCGTCGCCGACGGGCGGTGCGCGGAGCGTCCCGCACGTTGAAGGAACCGCGCGACGCTGCGGGCGGAGCTGATCTGGTAGACGCGTTCGACGGCGGAGAAGTCGACGCCGAGGTCGAGCGAGCTGGTGCAGACGACGACGGTGATCGAGCCGTCCTTGAGCCCGTTCTCGACGCGTTCGCGCTCGTCGGGGCCGATGGAGCCGTGGTGAACCGCGGCGCGGTCCGCCCACTCGGGTCGGCGATCGACGATCGCCTGATGCCAGCGCTCGGCCTGGCTGCGCGTGTTCGTGAAGAGGAGCGTCGCCACGTCGGGGTCGAGGTCGTCGACGACGGCGTCGAACATCGAAGCGCCGAGGTAGCCGAACCAGGGGAAGAGCTTTCCTTCGGGGAGGGGAACGAGCCGTATCTCGGGGTGATTGGTCGCCTCGGTCGAGACGATCTCGTAGGACTGACCGGTACCGACGGCGGCCTGCGCGAGCTCGGCGAGGTTGCCGACCGTGGCGGAGAGCGCCCACACACGAAGGCCCGGAGAACGGCCCCGAATGCGGGCGACGGCGAGCTCGGTCTGGGTTCCGCGCTTGGTGTCGGCGACGTCGTGCCACTCGTCGAGGACGACGACGTCGACGTCGCGAAACTTCGTCGGCGCGTCCTCGTACGAGAGCATCAGCGAGAGCGACTCGGGGGTGGTGAGCAGGACGTTCGGCAGATTCTCGCGGAGCTTTCGCTTTCGATGCGACGAGGTGTCGCCCGTCCGCGAGGCGATGGTGACGTCGAGCCCGAGCTCCTCGATCGGCCGCCTGAGCGCGATTTCGATGTCGCGCGCCATCGCTCGCAGGGGCGTCACCCACAGGATGGATAGGCCGGGTCTGGGGCGGTCCGCCAGGTCGGCGAGGGCGCCGAGATACGCCGCGTACGTCTTGCCGGTCCCGGTGGGGACACAGACGAGTCCCTGTCGGCCGTTTTGCTGTGCGCGCCAGGTCTCTTCCTGGTGTTCGAGGGGCGTCCAGCCCTGATCGGCCATCCAGCCACGGAGTCGGTCGAGCGCGTTTTCGTGGCGATTCATGGAGACAGGCTTCGGAGGAGAGGGCGGCTGCGGACGAAGTTCGCGCCCGTCGTCACTGGAGCAATCTAGAGATCGAATTTATGCCGGGGGACGGTGACGGACTTTGGTGGGCGTTCCCAACGGTTGGTTCGAACCGGCGGTCCGGGCGACCGGCGCGGAGGCCGGTCGTCCACGCCGGGGCAGAGCCCGGCGGTCCGGTGACCGGCGGTCCATCTCGTGAGCGCCGGCTTCGTCTGGGAGCGCGGCGAGTGATACACTCGCGTCACGGAGGACCCATGACTCGAACCATCGCCGTTGCCGCTGCTGTGTCTCTGTTGCTGGGTTGCCAGGGGGTCGCCGAAACCGGGGGCCCTCCGAGGTCGACGGACGTGGCCGACATGACGAGCGGAGGAGAAGACGCTGACAGCCAGCCGGGGGACACGGGCGTCGGACCGCCGGTCGATCTCGGGTCGACGCCGTCGCCCGACCTCGCCGCCTCCGACGACGGCGGCGGGTCGGCGCCTGATGCGGCCGCACTCGACGTCGGGATCGACGCAGGGGGAGGGCCGACGAGGAGCGCAGGATGCACGAACGGGGCGGGCCTCGCGGACGGCGAGATCACCTTCACCCTGGATGGTTACGATCGCCGCTACATGCTGCGGTTGCCGGAGAACTACACGGGCGACCGCGCGTGGCCGCTCGTCTTCGCGCTGCACGGAAACGGGGGGAGCGTTTCGTACTGGGACGGCACGTCCGGCGGGCGAAACATTCGTGAGGTCTTGAAGACGGAAGCCGTGCTGGTCGTGGCGGAGGCGATCGACGGCAAATGGCGAGACTACGATGCGGACGAGTCGACGTGGCCGGCGCGGATCGAGCTGGAGCTCGCGTACTTCGAGAAGGTGATGGGGGACGTGAAGGGGGCGCTCTGCATCGACGAGGACGCGGTCTTTTCAATGGGGTTCAGCGGGGGTGGTTCGTTCAGCGGAGTGCTCGGCTGCCGTCGGACCGACATTCGGGGCATCGCGGTCGGTGGGTCCGTCATCTACTTCGACGAAGCGAACTGCGTCGGAACTCCGGCAGCGTGGATCACGATCGGGACCGAAGAGCTGGTCCCCGGCCGGGAGGCGTACCGGGACTTCTTTCGTGACCGGGCGGGTTGCGAAGCGACGTCGACCGCCACGGAGCCGGCGCCGTGTGTGGCGTACGAAGGATGCGGTGCGGAGACGCCGGTGCACTATTGCCAGCATCCGGACGGGCACATATGGCCTGCGTTCGGCAGCGAAGCGTCGTGGAGCTTCTTCCAATCTCTGATCGAGAGTCCCTGAGGTGGGAGTGGTGGGTGGTGCGGCATCTTGCCGCACTTCTTTGGTGGTGCGAACGATCCAGCAGGCTGCGCCTGCGGGGACACGGGGGGGCGGTGACGAACTGTGGTGGTGCGGCATCTTGCCGCACTTCTTTGGTGGTGCGAACGATCCGCAGGCTGCGCCTGCGGCTGGTGCGGCGCAGAAACCGCGCGGGATGTGCAAACCCTTCGCTTGCGGCCCGTGATGCGGCCCGTTAGTACTCGGTTGAGAGTTGGGAACCTTTGCCGAGGAGGGTTGTGATGGCGTTCGAATACATGTCCGGTTTTGGAAACGACTTCGAGACGGAGTCGCTCGAGGGGGCGCTGCCTCAGGGGAAGAATTCTCCGCAGCGTGCGCCGTACGGTCTATACGCCGAGCAGTTGTCGGGCTCGCCGTTCACCGCCCCGCGGGGGAGCAACGAGCGAAGCTGGCTCTACCGCATTCGGCCGTCTGTGCGTCACATGGGGGAGTACGCGCCGTACCCGCAGCCGATGTGGCGGAGCGCGCCGGAGACGGAGGAGTCGACGTTGCCGCTGGGGCAGCACCGCTGGGATCCAGTCCCGCTGCCGGACGGGCCGACGTCTTTCGTGGACGGGATTCGGACGATCACGACGGCGGGGGACGTGACGGCGCAGACGGGGATGGCGACGCACATCTACCTGGCGAACGAGTCGATGGTCGACGACTACCTGATGGTGGCGGACGCCGAGCTGATGTTCGTGCCGCAGGAGGGCTCGATCGTGGTGCACACCGAGCTGGGGGTGATGGAGCTCGTGCCCGGCGACATCGGCGTCGTGCCGCGGGGGATGTTCTTCCGCGTGGCGCTGTCGGACGGGCCGGTGCGCGGCTACCTCTGTGAGAACTACGGCGCGGCGTTCACGCTGCCGGAGCGTGGTCCGATCGGAGCGAACTGCCTCGCGAACTCGCGCGATTTCAAGACGCCGGTGGCGGCGTACGAGGACAAAGAGACCGACTGTCGCATCTTCGTCCGCTGGTGCGGTCGCCTCTACGAGACGACGGTGGGGCATTCGCCGCTGGACGTGGTGGCGTGGCACGGGAACTACACGCCGTACAAATACGACCTGCGGACCTTCTCGCCGGTGGGCGCGATCTTGTCGGACCATCCGGACCCTTCCATCTTCACCGTGCTGACGTCTCCTTCGGCGGAGGCGGGGACGGCGAACATCGACTTCGTGATCTTCCCGGAGCGATGGATGGTGGCGGAGGACACGTTCCGGCCGCCCTGGTACCACCGGAACGTCATGTCCGAGTTCATGGGGCTGATCTACGGGCAGTACGATGCGAAAGAGGAAGGGTTTCTTCCGGGCGGGATGAGCCTTCACAACATGATGTTGCCGCACGGTCCCGACGCCGATGCGTTCGAGAAGGCGTCGCGGGCGGATCTGGGGCCGACGAAGCTGAGCGGCACGATGGCGTTCATGTTCGAGACGCGGATTCCTCAGCATCTGACGCGCTATGCATCCGAGCTTCCGACCCGGCAGGCGAACTACATCGACTGTTGGGCGGGCTTGAAGAAGCGCTTCGACGGAACGCCCGAGGGCGACTGGTCGTAGAATCCCCGCGGAGGCCCGCCCGCCGACGCACGGAAACGGAGTTCCGAATGTACGTCGACGTACACACGCACCTGACGCACGAAAAGTTTTCCGCAGACCGCGACGCCGCCGTTCGACGCGCGGCGGAGGCGGGGTTGGAGGTCGTGATCGTGAACGGTCTCGAGCCGGTGTCGAACCGCGAGGTGTTGGCGCTGTGCGACGAGCACGAGCACCTGTATCCGGCGATCGGGATATACCCCGTGGATGCGGGATGCGCGGCGATCACGGCGGAGAGTTGGACCCATGACTGGGGTCCGCCCGAGACGTTCGACGTCGACGCAGAGATCGATTGGATCGAGGAGAACATCGACCGTGTGGCAGCGATCGGTGAGTGCGGTCTGGACGCGTACTGGGTCGACACCGAGGAGGTACGCGCGGAGCAGGAGCGGGTGTTGCGCCGGCTCTGCGAACTGTCGGTGAAGTACGACAAGGCGTTGATCCTTCATTCGCGCAGCGCGGAGGAGCGAACGTTCGAGATCGTGCGCGAGATGAAGGTGGAGCGAGCCGACTTCCATTGCTGGGGCGGGAAGTCGAAGCTCGCCGTGGAGGTCGCCTCGCACGGGTACTACTTTTCCATCCCACCGGTGGTGACGCGCGCAGGGTCTTTCCAGTCGTTGGCGAAGAAGCTCCCGCTGGAGCTGCTCCTGACGGAGACGGACGCTCCATACATGGGGCCGGATCGGGGGGAGCGGAACGAGCCCTCGAAGGTTCCGGTCGGGCTCGCGGCGATCGCGGAGGCACGAGGGGAGTCGGTGGAGTTGGTGCGCGAGGCGGTGAGGGAGAACTGCCGGCGTCTATTCGGGATCTGACGTCGGGGTGGCACCGTCGCCGACGGGCTCGTCGTCCGGCTTCGGCTCGCCGTCGGGCTTCGCCGTGGTGCGGCCCTTGCGCTCGGGCGCCTCACCGGTGGGGGGCTCGTCGTCCTTCTCGGTCGCGTCCGCACCCTCGGATTTCTGCGCGGGCGCCTTCTTTTTCGTCGAGCCCTCGGCGTCGGGTTTCGAGCCGATCGGGCGTCCGTGCTCCAAGAAGAAGTTCCAGATGGTCTTGCCGTAGGGGAACTTGGCGGGGGAGGCGAGGCAGTTGGGAAGCTCGAAGAGTTCGGGGCTCGACTCCGGCCAGTCGTGTCCGCCGTCGAGGTGGCAGGTTACGAAGGGCACTTCGCAGTTCCAGGTGTGGCAAGTGCCATTCTCTTCTTTGAGGACGCGGCGCTCGGGTCCGGAACAACTGTTCTGTTTCCGCCAGATTTCTTCGGCCTCGTCGAGAGATAGCACGGTGCCGCCGGTGCAGGGGCTGCCCCCCTTCACCGGTGCGTACCGGTCGTCCATCCCCTGGAGCTTGATGTAGGGAACGGGGGGATCGGGGGCGCAGATTTGGTCCCCGACGTCAGGGTTGTATCCGGTGACCGCGACGGCGGAGACACGGATGTGGCAGGGCGCGCGTTCGGCGATCCGGCCTCCGGCTCCGTGACCGACGAGGTAGACACGTTTCGTGTCGAGGCAGAAAAGTTTTGCGGTCTCGCTGACGGCTCGCTGGATCGCTTCGTGGTCGTCTTCGCCGGTCCAGGGTCGAGCGGGGTCGCGGGCGTCGAGCCCGATGACGACGAATCCCTCTTCGTCGGCGAGGTCGTTGAGGCGGGTGTCGTTGATGATGCGCGAACCGTTCTTGGTCGTCTCGTGGAACACCATCACGACGGGATGCCGGGTGTCGGGGTCGTAGTTCTTGGGGATGTGCGTCGCCCAGAAACGCTTCTCGTAGCCGACTTTGCTCTGCAGGTACTTCTCGCCGATGAAGAGGGGGTCCTTTCCGCAACCGTCGGCGGAGGGGGGCGATGCCGGTTTTTTGCCGGCGTCGGGCGCTGCGGCGTTGGAATTCGTCTGGGTTGTCCCGGCCAGTGTGTCACTCGGCTCGACGGACGGAACGGCTGCGCCGAGCTCCGGCGGCTCGAGCTGTTCGGGGCGCGAGTAGTCGGGTTCAGATTGCAGGATCACGATGCCGATGACGACGGCGGCGACGAGGATGATCCCGAGGGAGAGAATCGCGAGCTTGGAGACGGCCTGTTGGCGCTGCTCGTCGAGGGTCGGTTGCGGCGTCGCGTCGAGAGGCGCGAACTGCGAAGAGGGGGTCGGTTCTCCCATCGTGTGGGGCGGATACGCGGTCATGCGGCCGGAGGGGGCGGGACCGGTCGACGCCGGGGGCGGCGGCGCATACTCGAAGCTGAGGTCGACCATTTCGAGGGCGTCGAGAACTTCGTCGGCCGAGGTGAACCGGAGCTCGGCCTCGCGCGAGGTCATCTTGTCGACGATGCGACGCAGCCCGCCGCCAATGGTGAGGTTGGGCGGCAGCCGCACGGGGTCGTCGGAGAGTTGGGCGAGGATCATCTCCTTGGTGGTCGACCCCTTGATCGCCGGGCGCCCCATCAGCATCTCGTGCATCACGAGGCCGAGGCTGTAGATATCGGAAGCGGGGGTGAGGTCGCCTCCGTAGATCTGCTCGGGGGACATGTAGCGCGGCGTACCCACCAGCGCGCCGGCGCGCGTGATGTTGATCATCCCCTCGGCGTCTTCGCCCTGCATCACGGGCTTCGCGATGCCGAAGTCGAGGAGCTTCACGCTGAACGGGTCCCCCATGTAGTCGTAGACCAGGACGTTGGCGGGCTTGATGTCGCGGTGGAGAACGCCGGCGGCGTGCGCCTCGCGCAGAGCCTCGAGGAGCTGAACGAGGATGTGGACGGCGTCGTCGGGGTGGAGCGGTCCGGTCTTCTTGATGAGTTGCGAGAGGTCTTCGCCCCGCACGTACTCGAAGACCATGAAGAG
>CAYPJU010000120.1:0-1450 GCA_964411125.1 uncultured Bradymonadales bacterium
ACTCAACCTCCGTCATGAATGCTGTCACCCGGACACCACCCCAGCCGTCGCAGTGACGCGGCGCAAGCCTCGAGGTTGCGGGTCTCGCGGGTGTCCACTTTCCGGTCTTCCGTGTAGCGATCGATCATTGCCGAAAAGACGCGGGCGTGCACCGCACGCATCTCCTCGTCGGCGATCCCCAGTGCCTCCCGGATCCGCGCGACCTCCTCGAGCTCGGCTTCGGAGACGTGGAGGTCGGCGATCGCGACCAACACGGCGTCGAGGTACCGGGCGAGCGCGGATCCCGTGCGGTCGGGCGCCGCAACTCGAGGACGGAGCGTGCGCTTCGTGCCGAGCTGCGACGGAGTCGCCATCGGCCTCTCGACGAACGACTCAGCGCAGCGCAGCGCCGCGCCGGACGCGCGAACGTCGTCGAAGGTGCGGACCCCCATCTTCTTCAGCCGTTTGAGATGGTGACGCAACAGCTTTGCGGCGGCCAGCGCGTCGCTGCTCGCGCGGTGCTCTTCGAAACTACCGAGATGGTATCGCGCCGCGAGGGACCCCAGGGCCCGAGAGTACGAGATCCGAGGCTCGCTCGTCGTGAGCTTGTCGAGCTCCATCGTGCAGAGATACGGGCAGTGCCCAGGGTAGCCAGCTCGCAGAAGCTCTTCTCGCAGAAAGGCGAAGTCGAACGACCCGTTGTGCGCGACGGCGATGCGGTTCGCCAGCGCCGCGACGACCAGCGGCGCGATCTCCTCGAACGTCGGGGCGTCGCGTACGTCGTCATCACAGATCTGATGGTACTGCGTGTTGTGAATGCGGGTGCCGGGATTGACGAGGGTGTCGATGACGACCGTCGGTGCCGAACCGGGCGCGACGACGACTACCCCGACTTCCAACACCCGGTCACGTCGGGGACACAGCCCGGTCGTCTCTACGTCGATCACCGCGTACGGCGTCTTGAATAGTTCGAAGTCGACGATCGACATGGCTCCCCCCGAGTGTCCTGCCCGCTACGCAGATGTGAATCCCCATGATTCGATGGTGACTCGATACGCTCGGATTGGCAACCCGTGGGTCGGCCGCTCGGTCGGGTAGGCCCGCGCGTGAGCGCGGGGTCGCCGGGGCGATTGGCCGCACGCGCGCGAGTCGGTCGTGCCAACAACACCTACATTTCCTCACCCTTTGCAATTTGGCGGGTCAGTGGGTAATAAACCCCGCTTTCCAACATTACGACGTGCCAGCTTCCGGGTGATCCGATGCCTATCAAGTTCCTGAGATTCGTGTTCATACTCGCGATTGCCGCGAGCGCTTCCGCATGTGGTGGCTGTGGCCCCGAAGAAGAGAAAGGGGACTCGTGCGACGACGTCACCTGCACGGGCGGCCAGACCTGCAACCCGGACACGGGCGCCTGCGAAAGCGCGGCGTGCAGCGACGACGACCCGTGCGAAGCGGGCTTCGAGTGCGTCGA
>CAYPJU010000120.1:1550-12729 GCA_964411125.1 uncultured Bradymonadales bacterium
GACGACATGAACTGTCTCGACGGCTACTTCTGCGGCGACGACGACACCTGTGTCCAGAACATCTGCGACGAGAACATGGTCGACTGCCCGCGAGGCGTCTGCGACGCGACGACCGGTGTCTGCGTGAACGCCGAAAACTGCGCCGCGCTCGACGAGTGCCGCGACGGGTTCGTCTGCGTCCAAGGCGCCTGCACCGCGTTGGAAGACTCCTGCGAAGATTGTCCCGGCAACCAGGAGTGCGAGTACGACGAGCCGTCACTCGACGTCGCGTGCGTCGAGAGCGCCAACGGCTGCGGTTCCACCATCGACTGCATCGGCGACCGTATCTGTCGCGGCGGTAGCTGCCAGCAGCCCCCTCCTTGCGTCCCCGACCAGTACGAGCCGAACGACACCCGCGGGAGTTTGACGTCGTGGTCGGACAACGCGAACGATGGCCGGATTCAGGCCACCCTGTGCGAGGCCGACACCGACTTCTTCGCGTTCGATTCGCGCGACGCTGACCTGTCGACCGGCATGCTGGTGGTCGAGGTCGTGTTGGACGCGGTCGACATCGGCGGCGGGGGTTTGACGATCGACATCTACGACGACACCGGCGTCGTTCTCGCCAGCGGAACGAACACCGGGGACCAGCAGCGCGCTCGCGCCGTGCAGCGGGTCGGCAACCTCGACCAGGGCGTCTACCAGATCGGCGTTTCCGCCGCCTCCGACATCGGTTCGGGCGGCGTCGGCTACACCGTCTACATGGACATCGTTCCCGAATCGACGTCGGAGATCTGCTCGGTCTACCTGCCGCTGACCGGGGCGGACATGGGCGACACGTCGCGGTCGCTTTCCAACTCGCTGGGCTCCACCTGCGTCTTCGACTCGGTCGGTACCGAGGAGGCGTGGCAGTTCGACGTCACCCAGACTAGCTACGCGACGATCAGCGTGAACAGCACGTTCGACGCCGCGATCAGCCTGCGCGAGCAGTGCGAGAGCGACGAGAGCGAGCTGTCGTGCGTGAACGACCAGAGTGGTTCCGGTGCTGAGTCGATCGCTCGACGTCTCGAACCCGGCAGCTACATCGTGCTGGTCGAAGGGACGGGCGGCTCCGAGCAGGGGACGTACACGATCGACCTCGATCTGCAGCCCGTCTCATGCGGGGCAGCCGATGTCCTCTGCGTCGACGCTTCCACTTCGCAGTTCTGCAACCCGCAGGGAACCGGCGTCGAGACGCGGACCTGCGCCAACGGCTGCGACTCGAACACTGGGCGCTGCATCGGGACCGAAGGCGACTCCTGCGCCGCGGCGGTCGACGCCACGGCCGGCTTCTCCGGTTCGCTGTCGATGGGCTCCTACGCCCCCGACTACGATCCGGGCGAGACCTGTGTGCCCGAGGGGACGTACGCAGGGAGCGTGACCGAAGGGAACGACGCCGTCTTCAAGGTGACGCTGCAGACCAACGACGTCGTCTACGCGACCGTGTCGGCGCCTAACTTCAACATCTACCACGGCATGTACCTGGTGGATGACTGCGCGAACGTCGGCCAGAGCTGCCTCGAAGGCGTCAACGACCGCGATTTCAGCGGCGACGAAACCCTCGTCTGGGAGAACACCGGTGCGGCCGGCGACTTCTTCCTCATCATCGACAGCGAGCTCGCCGGGACCGGCACCCTCGACGTCGAAATCCTCACCGGGGCGCGCATCTGCACGCCCGGCGAGCAGCAGTGCAACGGGACGTTCCTCGAAACTTGTAACGTCGCGGGCACGGCCTGGGACCAGCGCACGTGCTCCTTCGGATGCGACGCCCAGACGCTTCTGTGCGTGGCGCCCCCGAACGACCAGTGCAGCGGGGCGATCGACGTCTCCGCCGGTGGGCAGTGGACCGGGACGATCGACGACTACTACCCGGACTACAACAACACGCGCGCCTGCACCGGGTACACCTCGAGCGGCGCGGACGGGGTCTACGTCGTGAGCGGCAACGCGGGCGACATCGTGAAGGCGACCGTGGCGGCACCGTTCGACGTCGCCCTCTACGCGGCCGAAGACTGCGATCAGCTCGCATTCTCGTGCCTGGTCGGCGACGACAACGGCGGCCGCGGGACGACCGAAGAGATCGAGTTCCGACTGGCGAGCACCGATCCCGTCTACATCGTCGTCGACACGATCAGCTCGAGCTCGTCGGGTGACTTCACGCTCGACGTGACCGTCTCCGCTCCCACCTGTTCGAACAACGAGCAGGCGATCTCGTGCCTCGCCGACGGAACGACCCTCGAGGTCTGCAACGCTCTGGGGCGCACGGAGGACTACGCCTGTGCGACGACGTGCGCGGGCGGCGTGTGCGACGCACCGACGGGCGACCGTTGCTTCGACGCCATCACGCTCTTCGACGGCAGCGTCTACAACGGTTCGTTCGGGGACGTGGAGGCGGACTACGACCTGCGCCCGGGAACCTGCATCCTCTCGTCGAGCGACCGACAGCGCGGCAACGACACCGTGTTTGCCGTCGACCTCGCGGCCGGAGACCTCCTGACGGCGACCCTCGACACCGTGACTTCGTCTGCAGGGATGTACGTCGTGACGGACTGTGGGGACGTCACCGGGACGTGCCTGCACGCCGAGCCGCGCGACGACGAGTTCGAATTCTACGCCGCGACGACGGGCCGCTACTTCCTGATCGTCGACTCGACCAGCACGTTCACGAGCTCAGACTTCGAACTCACGGTCGACATCCAGCCGGGCTTCGTCTGCCAGCCGGGTGGCGTCTCGTGCAACACGACGTCCGGGGTCCTGACGTTTTGTAACGACGACGGAACGGCCACGACGGGAACCCAGAACTGCACGACGGGCTGCCGCGCATCCGGCCAGTGCAATCCGCCGGCGCAGGCGGCAGACACGTGCATGAACGCTGGCGTCATCAATGGTTCGACGGTGATCCTCGACTCGTTCTCGCGTTTCTCGCCCGACCTCGATCCCGGCGCCACGTCGGGCAACAGTTGCGGTCTCTCCGACACCGACGGCCCCGAAGCGGTCTACATGATTCAGCTCCAGGCGAACGAGGTGCTCGACGTGACGGTCGACGACCTCGGCGGTAGCGCTTCGGTTCGCGCCTACATCGTGAGCGACTGCAACGCGCCCGAGACGAGCTGCCTCGACTCGGACAGCGACACGGCGGTCGCGCGAACCGTCCACATCGCGCCGTCGGTGCAGACCGTCTACCTCGTCGTCGACAGCAGCACGCCGACCGCGCAGGACCCGTTCGTCCTCGACATCGACATCCGACCTTCCGAATGCGCGCCGACGCTCCTGCAGTGCACCAGCGCCACGACCGGCGAGCGCTGCACGCGCTTCGGTCAGATCGAGACGTACGACTGCTTCTTCGGCTGCACCGCGGGTGTCTGCGATCCTCCGACCAACGACTCGTGCACGATGCCCTACGACGTCACGGCGGGTGGGATCTACACGATCGACATCGCGGACTACACCGACGACTACGATCCTGGCATCAACGGTTGCACCGACTACTACGCGGACGGCGCCGATGCCGTCTTCAAAGCGACGCTGGCGCAAGATCAGCTCGTCGAGGTGAAGGCGCGCGCCGACGGCTTCGACGTCGGCGTGTACGTGACCACGACCTGCGGGGATGTGAACACCTGCATCGCCGGGGCCGACGTATCGTTCAGCGACGAGGAGGGCGTCTTGTTCGCGGCGCCAGCGGCCGGCGATTACTTCATCTACGTCGACACGTCGTCGTTCTCGCCGACCGGTACGTTCGACCTCGAGGTCAACTTCCCGACGCCGATCTGTACGCCCAACGAGGCGGTCTGCAACGCAGGCGGGACGGCGATCACCGCGTGCGATTCGCTCGGCCTTTCGCAGGAGGACTTCCTGTGCGATGCGAGCGGCTGTACCGGCACCGCGTCGACCTGCAACAATGCCGACGGTGAGATCTGCTTCGCTGCGATCGATGCGTCGGCCGGGGGCTCCTTCACCGGCACGTTCGCAGACTTCGAAGACGATTACGACCTCGGCAGCACGAGCTGCACGGGCTACTCGACCGATGGCCCGGACGCGGTCTACTTCGTCGAGCTGATGGCAGGAGAGCAGGTGACCGCCACGCTGACGGCGGCGACCGCCGACACGGCCCTCTACATCTCGTCGTCGTGCGCGGACGTCGCGGCCTCCTGTCTCGTGGGTGACGACGCGTTCGGATCGGGCGAGACGGTGACGTACACCGCGACCGCCGGCGAGCGCGTTTACATCTTCGCGGACAACTACGACACGACGGTTTCGGAGATGTTCACTCTCGACGTCACCATCCAGTGAGGCGCACGCTCGCCTGAGTTTGCCGACGGCCGCCCTCCGGGGCGGCCGTTTTCGATCGCGGCTCGAATCACGACACCGCTGGGAGGCGCATGAGATGCGGGGGTGGCTACTGTGGTGTGGCCACTGTGCTTGGAATGTCACACCCCCGACCGCGGGTGGTCACTCGCGTTCCAGGGGGTGATCGGGACGAAGACACAGCCTCTAAGTGCACGGAATTCGTGGGTTTGGTCGTTTTTGCGGCACGTGTACTCCAATCCGGCACGCCCCTTGCGATAGTTCCGACCGAGCGAGGGCGATGCCCCAAATTGGTTCTTACCGGAGCGAGTCAAAATGAAAACGATCAAGCTGGTAGTCGCGATTGGATTGTTGACGGCAATGGGATGCGGGGACGGAGCGCTCGAGGTCGGATACCCGACCGTCGGCCCCGACAACCTGCAGACGGTCGCATCCGAACTTCGCCCTCGCGAGCGGCTCCAGCGTGTCACCGGCATCCGCGATGCGGCTCGTGCTCGCGGTCTGACGAACGCCGTGCTCCTCGGCGGGATCGCCGATGCCGAGACCAACCTCGCGCACTGCTGGAGCGAAGCGCGCTGGGCATGCAAAGGCCCCGCGTCGTCGTCGTGCGGCGGTGGACCCGTCATCGCCGGCTCCGGCGACGGTCCCTGCGCGAACAAACAGGGTGGCCTCGGGATGTTCCAGTTCGACGCCGGGACGCACAGCCAGACGCTCGCCCGTGAAGGCAACCGCATCCTGACGGTGGAGGGCAACACGCAGGCCGCCGTCGACTTCGTCACGAACATGGTCAAGAATTCGCAGTTCGTCTCCGGCGTCAGCACGAACGCCCAGGCCCTGGCCTGGATGAACTCGCTGCGCCCGGGAACCTCGGACTGGGACAAGTGGATCCGCACGGTCGTCGGCTACTACAACGGCTGCTTCGAAGGCCGCTGCCGCATCTTCCACGAGCGCTACAACCGCTACGACAGCCGCACCCGCAACGTCCTGCGCGAGTTCGGTGACGAGTTCTGGTACGGCGCCGGCGGCGCGCCTTCCGGTGGCGGCTCGGCCGTCGCAGGCGGCGGAAGCGGCGGCTCGACGTCCGGACCCGCCCCGGCCGGTCGTCCGAGCACGGCACGCGAGCTGATCCCGGCGAACGCGACGGTCCCGACCAACGCCTCGATCTCGCTCTCCTGGCAGTCGGTCGACGCCTCCAGCTACAAGGTCCGCATGGAATACATGGCGGACGGCGAATGGCGCCACTACTACGAGTGGGACAAGCGCACGAACGTCTTCGAAGTGTGGCCCCAGAAACCCGATACCTCGTACCGCTGGGCCGTCCAGGCGTGCAACGTGAACGGCTGCGCAGACTGGTCCGCCTACGAAACCTTTGCCTACGGCAACGCCCAGCAGCCCGCCGACAACGGCGGCACGGTCGCCGACAACGGCGGCGGCAGCACCGGCGGCTCCACGGGCGGAACCTCGCCCGAACCCGCCGTCGCCTCCGGCGTCCCCGGGATGCCGGCGAGCATGGCACCGGCCGGCGGACGCGTCGACGGCCAGTCGGTCACGCTCAGTTGGTCGCAGCCGATGGGCGCCGACGAATACGACATCGTGATGTACTACTTCGACGGCACCGACTGGGCCGACTACGCGGTCTGGGAAGGGAAGACCGGCGGAAGCTTCGAAGTGTGGCCGCAGCGCACCGAGACCACCTACGCCTGGGCGATGCGCGCCTGCAACTTCGACGGCTGCTCCGAGTGGAGCGACTTCCAGCAGTTCTACTACGGCCGCTGAATTCGCGTAGGCGCGCGCCCGTGGTAGGCTGAAGCCATGGGCACCCACGCACAGTTCCTCCGGGACCTTCGTTCTCTCCTCCGCGCGCCGTACGCTTTCATCCACCTCGACACGCACGAGGAAGACCGAGCGCTAGAGATTCTCCGAGAGCTCGCGACCGCCGACGGTCGCGAGCTTTTGCAATGGAGCGCGGTCACCGGCTTCGAGGGGAACGCGTCGAGCGGCGAGGTCGTCGACGCGCTCAAGATCATCGAGGGGTCGCAGCGTAACGCGGTCTTCGTGCTCAAGGATGCCGCAGCCGCCATCAATGCGGACGAGACTGCGCAGCGCCGGCTCCGCGAGATCGAAGGACCGTGCGCCGCGTTCGGAAAGACGGTCGTCTTTCTCGGCCCCACACCGTTGGGGGCCCTGGAGTTGTCAAAGGAGGTGACGCGCGTCGCCGTCCCGCTGCCCGACCGCAGCGCGATCCGCCGCGAGTGCGACCAGGTCTTCGACGCCGCCGCGTACCCCAACCTCGACCGCGAGGGGCTCGTCTCCGGCGCGATGGGACTCACGACGCGCGAAGCGTATCGCGCCTTTTTCCGCGTTCGGATGCTGCACGACGAGGCGGCGAAGAAGAACCGCCCGTTCGACGAATCGCGCGCGATCCTCGCCGAGAAGCAGCGGCTGGTCGGTCGCAGCGACGTCCTCGAGTTTCACCCGCTCGACCACGGCATCGACGACGTCGGCGGGCTGACGGAGCTGAAACGCTGGCTCGGCGAGCGAAAGCGGGCGTTCGGTGAAGAGGCTCGGCGGTACGGGCTGCCGTCGCCGAAGGGGATGTTGCTCGTCGGCGTCCAGGGCTGCGGAAAGAGCCTCACCGCCAAGGTCGTCGCGCGCTACTGGGGGTTGCCGCTCTTGCGGCTCGACCTCGGCGCCGTGTTCGAAGGACGTCAGTCGCCCGAAGAGGCGCTTCGCGGCGCCCTGCAGACCTGCGACGCCATCGCACCCTGTGTCCTGTGGCTCGACGAGATCGAGAAGGGTTTCGAAGATGGCGACGGTCGCTCCTCGCGCGTGCTCGGCAGTCTGCTCACCTGGCAGCAGGAGAAGACGACGCCGGTCTTCCTCACCGCAACCGCGAACGACGTCTCGCGCCTACCGCCCGAGCTCCTGCGCAAAGGTCGCTTCGACGAGATCTTCTTCGTCGACCTCCCCGAGATCCACGAGCGTCGGGAGATTCTGAAGATTCATCTGCTGCGCCACGGCCGCACGCTCTCGGACGAAGAGGTGGACCGGCTCGCCGAGAAGACCGAGTACTTCTCGGGCGCGGAGCTGGAACAGGTCATCGTCTCGGGCCTCTACACCGCCTTTGCCGACGACCGCGAGGTCGGGATGGAGGACTTCGAGTACGCCGTGCAGGAGACGATCCCGCTCTACCGGACGTACGAAGAGCAGATCAAAGCCTTGCGCGAGTGGGCTGACGGCCGCGCGCGCCGCGCTTCGCACAAGCGAAAGGTGTTGGACTTCTTTCAGTAGCGAACGGCCTCCACGCGAGCAACGCGAGCCGTTCGCTACACGATCCCCAGCTCCGCCCGTCTCTTCCTCGTGAGCGACCCCGCGACGAGGTCGTACGAATGGTCCACCAGCTCGCGGACCAGCGCAGAAGGCATCGACCCGTCGAGGGTGATGGTGTTCCAGTGCTTCTTGTTCATGTGGTAGCCGGGGACGACCGCCGGGTACTCGGCGCGTAGCTCGACCGCGCGGTCGGGGTCGCACTTCGCATTGAAGCGGGGAGGGTGCGCCTCGAGGTTCGTCAGGACGAAGAGCTTCTCGCCGACTCGAAAGACGAGGGTGTCGGGGCCGAAGGGGAAGTCCTCGGTGACGGCGGTCTTGGCGAGGCAGTATTCGCGAAGTTCTTCGATGTCCACGGCGACCTCGTCAGCGTCGTCGGCGCCGGACGCGAGCGAGCCCGCCGACGACCGCGAGCAGGAGGAGCGGGGTCGCGTCGCTCGAACCGTCCACGACGGCGCAGCAGCCGCGGTTCACGCGGATGTCGTCGGGGTCGATGCCGCCGTCCGCGCTGAATCCGGGATCTTCTCCAGCGTCCCGTTGGGTCGGACCTCCGCCGCCCATGTCGGGGTTGCCCGGTCCGCCGCCCATGTCGGGGTCGTCGGGACCGCCGCCCATGTCTGGGGGGTCGACGACACCGTCGACGCGGGTCAGGCGCACGGCGTCGGCGGTGATGTGCAGGTCGTCACCGTCTTCGCCGGTGTTGTCGTAGACTTCGACGCGCTGCTCGCCGCCTTCGGCGAAGTCGAACTCGCCGAGCGACACCCATCCTTCGACGGCGGACTGGTCGAGCTCCTGGGTCGATTCCTGCCCGTTGGCCCGCACCATGTAACGCGACCTCTTCGAGACGTTGTAGGGGGGGACGATGTTGACTTCGACGTTGTATTTGCCGGCTTCGGCGAAGTGGAGCGACCAGCGCGCGTAGTTCGACGGCGTGTCGTTGGTCCAGGCGTTCGTCCAGTGCATCTGCCCCCCTTCGCCCATCCCATCGACGACCCGCCAGAACTGACTGGGCCCGAAGAAGAAGGCGCAGGGACCACCATCGTCGACGATGCCTCCCTGGGCCGGAATGACCTGGCACGGCTCGGCTTCGACGCCGAGCAGCGTCTCGTAGGATCGGACGAGCGACATGTAGGGGGGCACGTAGACGTTGCCCATCCCCGAGATGTTCTGGTTGAGGTCGTAGTGCAGGTGGATCGTCGTCGGGACGGAGTTGCCGTTGGAGTCGAAGAACGTGTTCGACACGCGGCCGATACGGTCCCCTTTGCTCACGCGCTGCCCTTCGTTCACCCGCAGAGACGGGACGTCGAGGTGGAGGTAGCGGTGCTGCGTGCCGCCGTCGGAGACGAGGTAGACCGAATAGCTGCCGATGTTGGTGATCTGGCCATCTTCGGCGGCGACGGCCCAGTGGGTGTCGTCGTCGCACGTCGAGGGACGGATGTCCTGGCCCTGGTGGCCCTGCCCCGACGGACAGAGCGGCATCGTGTAGGACCGCGATTCGCAGTAGTTGTCCCACCAGGGGTAGGAGTAGTTCGCCGCGTCGCACTGGCCGCCGCCGGGGCCCTGGCTGCCGCCGCGGCCCCAGACCTGGGAGTTCGGGTAAGCGGGGGCGACCTCGATCGGGAAGCGCATGTCGGGGACGTAGACGGTGTCGTCGGCGCGCCCCTGGCCGCTCCCCGAGACCAGCATCCCCGGCGGGTTGTATTCGAACTGGGCGGTGGCGACGGCGGGCGTCGCGACGATCGCGGCGGACAGGAGGAAGCGTTTCATCGCGCACCCCCGACGACCGCGAGCCCGTCGACGACGCTCTCGATGTAGTCGTCGTCCACGCAGCGCGGGTCTTCCATCGGCCCGAGGCATTCGACGTCGAGGTTGTACGACGCTCCGAATCGCTGGAACGTGGCGGTCACGATGCCGTGCGTCCTGCTAATCATCACCTCCGGCATCACGACCTCTTCCATCCCCGGGACGGTATAGGCGGCGCGGCTGCCACGGATGTAGACGGTGACGTCGTCTCCCTTCGTAGTCGTCGCGTACCAGTCTCCGTTGTGCGTGACGACCGCGGTGGCGAGCAGCGCCGCGTCGTTCGGGACGAGCACCGGCATGCGGATCGCGTCGAGCTTCGTACGCTGCGCGACGGGGAGCGCGGCCACGGCCGCGGGATCGATTTCGACCTCGTCCCAGTTCACCTGCTGCAGCTTCGGACCGACCGGATGCGGGTCGCCGTCGCGGGTGCGCTGCTCCGGCGCCTCGGGCGCCTCGGGTCGCGCGGGTGCAGGTGCCGCCTCGAGCGAAACCGTAACCGTTTCAGGTTCCTGCGCGCAGGCGGCGAAACACATGACGAAAGAGAGAAAGATCGGAACACGTCTCATGCCCGGGAGAGTAGCAGAGCCCGGGCATCAGCCCAACGCATTTGCACCCCGATCGCGCCTGCGCGCTCGCGCAGCCGCTACTCCGCGTCCGGAAACTCCCCGACTTCGACCTCGACGTCGACCTCTGCGGTGTCGGCACCGCCCGGGAAGCTCGCCGTGAAGCTGCAGACGCCGAATGCCTTGCCCGTCACGGTGACGAAACCGGTCCGCTGAAGGAGCCCCGCTTCTTCGGCGTCGGCAGGCTCGTTCGCGCGAACGCTGCAGATGTCCGGTGTGAGCGATTCGACCTCCATCGTCGCGTTCGACGCGCAGACGCGGTCGTCGCCCACCTTCGGGTAGACGGCGATGATGATCGTCTCGTCGACGCGGACCTCGCGCGGCGAAGTCGCGAGCGTCTCGGCCCCGTCGATGGCGTCTTCGGTCGTGATGTCGAGGGTCAGCACGGAGTCGTCGATCGTCGATGCGATCGACGCCGTGCCGGGCTCGTCGCCGATGTCGAAGTGAAACGACGTCTGGTCCCGCGAGCCTTCGTCGAGCGTGAGCGGACCGGTCGTCTCGATCGGAAAGTAGCCGAAGCCGATGACCGGCTGGCCGCTCCCCTTTCGCATCTCGTAGTTGATGTGAACGTCGTCGGTCCCGACCAGGTACGTGGCGCTGCCGTCGGCCTGGGTGCACGGATGCCGGAGCTCGAGGGTGTCGGGCACGGTGGCGAGCATGTTCACCGAATCACCGACGGACGACCCGTCTGCCAGAGTCGCGGTCACCTCCACCAGCGTCTCCCCCTCGCCGATGCCGACGAGGATGACGCGGTTCGAGGAGAAGGTCTCGACGTCGAGAACGTCCGGATCGTCCGTCTCCGCCTCCGTCACCTCCACGGTCGCGCGACTCCCCGTCTCGAAGACCTTCAGTTCGAGCTTGGCGCCGACCGCGATCGGCTTGTTGAAGTTCGTGACGTCGTCGTCCGCGGTGTACGTGAAGTCGAGGTTCCCCTCGTTTCCGGTGACGGTCGACGTGCAGGCGACGCCGAAGTAGAGGCCGACGAGGGCGAGTCCGGTTCCATAGAGCAATCTATTCATGACCATTTCCTATCTTCAGAAGGCGCGCGGAAACTTCGGGGTCCAGGGGAGAATCCCCTGGTGGGTTTGGGCGAAGCCCAACGG
>CAYPJU010000121.1:0-12641 GCA_964411125.1 uncultured Bradymonadales bacterium
TCTGTCGAGTGGAGCTGATCGGGATCGAACCGACGACCTCTAGAGTGCGATTCTGCTCGGACGGGCTAATTGATGCTCTAACCTCGCGTAATTGCTAGACACCGACAACGACCTACAACGGTCTGCGCCGGGGTTCGTGGACCTGCGAGGTGGAGTTGCGATGGAGTCTCCGTCCCGTGAATCGCTGTGGCAGAGGCGTGAGGTCACCTGCTAATCCGTCGAGGCAAGGAGGTATGCATCGAGTTCTCGTGCAGTGATCACGTCGAACTCTGTCTCGCGTAGGCGAGGACCCATCAGCGAATGGCTCACCACTAGCAACGGATCTAATGTCCACTCGCCTCGGTCGGCCAGATCAAGGTCCATCAGCAGTGGTTCGACGTTTTGGCTCAGCCATTCGACCCTCTTCTTGTGCTTGGCGATGGCTGACTTATCGCTACCAACAAGGTTCTCGATCTCGCCTGCTAATTCTCCAGGTGTTCGAGCACCACCCCAGTCTTTGCATTCCACGAGCCAGACACGCCGACTCGACTCGTCAATAGCGAGCACATCAATGTCACCGAGTTCGTTTCCGTCGGGGCCGAGCCGACCTCCTCCGACCTTGTTGACTTCGATCCGGACGTTATCAGGCCCGAAGCAGTCGCCGAATATTTCCGCAACCCGCCGCACGAAAGCATCGCTGGCGTCCGTCTGCACCTTGGAAATCCAATCTTTCAGTTCAGGGGAGTCCGCGCGATATTTCCCCGTCGTGCACAGATGCAGGAGGTATTCAGCCGCCGCGATGCATTGCCGGGCGCCGAACACGATATGTTGCTCGTCGTCGGCCAGGTAGGGGCGTCGAAGGTACGAATATCGACGGTTAAATCGCCACGGCACAACCTCTTGCCAATCCATTCCGTCCACGAAACCGCTCCGCGGACTGAGAACGAGCTGGTCTAGCATTTGGTCGACGCTTTCGCCGAGGCCTGTCTCCTGAACAATGCGCTCCAAGAGGTCCTCACGTTCCATCCGAGCAACGCTTCCCGGAAACTGTTGTGCGATTCGCGCTGCCTCCACGTGAAAGTCAATCCAGGACGTGAAGGCGATGCCTGTCTCACTTCGAAACGCTTCATCAAGTTCAACAACGACATCGGGCGCTTCAGCTTCGCCACGATTCCAGATTTGACGGAACTCGGACTCAGCGACGTTCGCGTGCTCCACGGAGAAAGCCTCCATGAACGAGCGCCCTGCCGCGCTCCACGCTTCGAGGTCGCGTCCTACTCGACCAGAGGGCAAGATGGAAACTTGGCCATCGACAAGCTCATGAAATAGAAGGTCACTCTCGAAGCCGAAATTCACGATCGATGCAGATAACGCCAGAAGCCTGTCCACAGTTGAATCACTGAGAGGCTGGGACCCCGTCGGGCGGCGCGCCGCTACGAATTCCAGGAGGAAGCGCAGACCCACAGCGGTCTTCATGCGATCGGGCTTATCCTCTGCGAGCTGAGCGAGTAGTTCATCAGCTCCGCCGAAACATGCGAGCCGCGTCGGAATTGTCAGCTGCTCCTTCGCATCTCGGGCCAATGACGCTTCGTGGAGTTTCACAAGCCGCTGTAGTGTCCCGGAATCCGTCAAGCTCTGAACGGCCGACTCCAGCTCCTCGAAGAGGAACGGCATGATCTCATCTCGGTAGATCGCTGCTCGCTCCTCTGGGTCGACGGGGCCGACCTTCCTGCCCTCGTCGAGTAGCATGTCGCCGATCTCGTCAAGGATCAGATTCTCCTCGAACGCCGATACATCCGGTGGCCAGGGCAGACCCGAATCGTCGAACTCAGGCTGCGGGGGCAGCATTAATAGCTTTTTCTTCTGGCCCAACGGCGCAATGTCGTCGACCACCTGGACCGCGTTAAGTGTCGGAGTATGTGATGAGACCGCGCCGATCGCCTCGTCCAGGGAGGTGAGCATTACGACCAGGGTTTCACGTTCTCCAGCATTATCCGGGCCCAGGAGAACGCCGGCATGTTCGAGGTCGAACCGAAGCACCACAGCTCGTGATTCTGGGTCAAGACTGACCGCCAGGAAGTCCTCCGCGGAGCTCTCCGCTTCAGGCAGGGGCAATTCGCCATCGAGATTCAGGCGAATGAGTACGTGCCCACGCCCCTCTGCTAGCCACGAGAGATGCGTCTTGATGGCCGGACGGAGTTGCCAGAGCCAGTAGGCGACAAATTCGCAGTAATCCACCATCCCCGGACGCTCTATCTCAGAAATGACCCACACGTTGGGGTCACCTTCCAGGAGGAGCGCGGCCGGTCCCCCGAAGTTGAGCGGAAAGTACAGCGGAAAGTCGTCGGATTCGTATTTGAGCGCTACCCGGCGGAGGCCAGATCCGTCCGGGCTGGTTGCTCCGTGAAATCCTCTCCTTCGCGCGACCTCCCGATTCAAGTCGCCAGAAAAACCTGGTGCAATCCAAAGATGGGAGGGACGCGACTCGTCCGAAGTGTAGTAGCTATATCCGTGCTCGCGGAAGAATGCGAACTCGTTCAATGTCGACGTGGGGTGCACCGTGCACGTTTCCCGAATCCTTGTCCTGGCGAGCGCAAACTGCCTCAGCAGCTGTGACTCTCCGGGTTCTAGGAATGCGATAGTATCTAACTCCGCCGGCGGCAGAGCGAGGAACGCGTCGGCATCCGGCAGCTCTTCTAGGCCGAAGACTCCGTCTCCCCCGGCGATCTGCGGGAGCGCGAGAAAGAGGTACTCGCTCGGCGGTTGCAGGTTCGCGATGAACTCCCTCGCCAGCTTTGCCGTGGCGTGAATCCTGGCTTCGATATCGTGGAACGCGACCGAGGGGAACACGTCGTCACCAGTGTGCAAGGCGAGATCGTCGCAGGCCAGATACGCGAACAAGACTTTGTCGAAATCAAATCGAAAGAAACCTGCACGCTCGAGAAAACTGGCTTCGCCACGCGGAAGCCCCGCATCCAGCTTCTGCATTCCGAGCAAGCGCAGCGATTCCTCAATGCTATCCCACGTACAATCCGCAAATGCATTGGATAAAACTTCTCGATCGTCTCCGTCGAGTTTCTCCAACACGTGGTAGCGAAGAGCACTCACGATTGCTGAAGGGATGGCAAGTATGAACTCGTCGCCATGCTCCACGAACGGCGAACGTAGCAGACACCCGTCGTCGAGCGTGTAGCGATCGAGTTCCACGTCCTTAGCAACGAGTGGACGAATATCATCCGCCGAAAGTCCCTTTTCAGTGAGGACGCGATCCAATTCGTCAACGCGAACGCGAGCCGCTGTTGCCAACCGCCGTAACTCACTCGCCGAACATGGCGAAGATTCAGTGCCGTTGATTGCCCCGCTGGATCGACGACCAAGGCACGCACGGCCCAAAATGAAGTCGGAGGCGATCAGCCCAGCACCGCAGAGCCGCGAGGCCCGAATGTACGTGGCGGGCTTCAACCCTCGGCCGTGGGCTACTTCCAAAGCACGCAGAAGAAGTCGGAGGGTGAAGGTCGCCTGGGCGACCGCCCCGGGAATCAACTTGAACGAACCCCCTATGTAGACCAACTCCTCAACAAAGGGGGTTTCGATGGGGTCTTCAAGATGCGCCAATCCGGCAAACTCCTTCAGAATGAGCTGGTTGACTTTCCCCGGCGGGATCTTCTTCCGCCCAACGCTACGAAGCCTGGATGCAGCGACATGTGCGGCTGCCGCGTTCGCCTCGCCGTTCATGTACTCGTCCAACATCGTGAGCAGCGCTCGCTTCAACATCTCACCCTGGGACTGCTCGATCGTCTTGAACAACAGCGCCAGCGCTTCTACGGTCTTCTCGGTCATCGGGAATCTCCTGTGGTTGTGGGGTGTGGAAATTCCCTTCTACAGGAGCCCGGTGATCATGTGGATCATCGGCAGCCTATGCGGCCCGCTCGTACACCACTCCGTGGGACACTATCCTCCTCGCGGTCCGCGGGATGGCGCGGACGTTGCATTTTGCGCTCGATGAATTCATGAGCAGTCACAAATGATTACAGCAAAACACCTCTACTTGTTCTCGATCGTCGTCCTTTCGGCGTGCGCATCCGCGAAATCGACCCCGAGCTCCTCGACCGCGGCCGACGGCCCCACCGTTTCCGAGCAGACCACGGCAGTCGAGTTACCACCTGCAGAAGCGTTTCGATCCGACATCGCGTTTGTACCAAGCATTTCCGAAGGGACGATTTCCGCCCTCGACCTTGTGAACAACAAGGTCGCGTGGACCCTCGAGGTAAGCGCCGGCGCGGATGACAAGCCGCCGCAGTCCGCCATGGGCATCGCATCGACGCGCGACGCAAAGCTCGTCTTCACGGCCGACGCCGCCACGAACGAGGTTGTGGTCGTGGACGGGACGTCTCAGAAGATCTGGAAGAGAATTCCGGTTGACCACGGCGTACACGCGATCAACATCTGCCCACACGACCACTGGGTGTTCGTGTCGGGGCGGCTTCCAGATTACCCCTGGCTGACGAAGACTACTGTCATCAACGCGAAGGACCTCTCGGTCGCCGGCGCCCTTGCCCCGGGTCTGGGGAATTCCGCGCACTACGCGTTCACCCCCGACGGCAAGGAAGCATGGGCAGCTTCGGTATCGACCAACCTGGCCTGGGTCGTCGACGTCGCGACGCGCAGCGTGACCGACGTCATTCCGCTGATTCCCGGCGATCTCGAGGGGACGAGTCCGGAAGGCAAGATGGGGCTCATCGGCCTGAACGAGGTAGCGATCTCGCCGGACGGCCAGCGTGCGTTCCTGGTCGGACCGGAGGCCGGCACCGTGTTCGCAGTCGACGTTCCATCACGCAACCTCGTGGCGTCGAAACGTGTCGGTGAACGGACTCACGGCGTTGGCGTGACACGGGATGGCCGCGAGGTATGGACGGCGAACAACACCGGCACGATCACGATCCTCGATCCGAAGACGCTCGAGATTCTCGGGCAAGTCGACATGCGCGAGCACGTCACCGAACTGACCTTCGCGCACATCGCATTCTCCGTGGACGGCAAGACCGCCTATGTCAGCTGGGAAAGGGACGTGGGCGTGATCGACGTAGCCTCGCGCAAAATCGTGGACGTGATCGAAGTAGGTACGGGCCCGCACGAAATCTCGCTGGAAGACTTCTTCATCCGCTCCTCCGGCCGTGTTACGGGTTCGTCGGATACAGCTGCGACTCCGGCAGCTCCAACCTCGTCGGCGAAGTCGTCGAGCGCGGGCGGCGTCACGGTGGAGGCCACAATGGACCGCGACCCCGAGGGTCAGTTGCATTTCACGTTGGCCCTGAACACGCACTCGCGTGACCTCATGGCGTCCGATCTCGCAGCAACGGCTCGCGTCGAGGTCAATGGAAAACTGGGGAGTCGAAGAATGAGTGGAAGCCTTCCAGCGAGGACTCGCACCATCGCAAAGGCGGCGACCACGATCAAAGCGCCGGCCGGGGCCGACGTGAAGCTCGTCTTGCCCGATGTCGGCGGGACGAGCCACGAGCTGATGTGGACGAGGGAGTGAAATGACAGAGCCAGGCGATCACGACCACCATCATGCGCATCATGATAGTCAACACTCCGGACATGGTGAAACCAAGCCGGCCGAGCACGGTGGGCACCACGATGGCGGCGGCCACGGGGGACATCACGACCACCATGCCCACATGGTGGCGGACTTCCGGAAGAGGTTCTGGATTTCTCTCGCGTTGTCCGTCCCGGTCATCGTTCTGTCGCCGATGCTCCAGGAGCTCGCGGGACTGCGCGAGACCTTGCATTTCACCGGGGACCTGTTCGTCTCAGCGGCGTTCTCGACGGTCATCTTCTTCTATGGCGGTTGGCCCTTCCTGAAAGGGTTGGCGAACGAGCTGCGGAAGAAAGCCCCGGGGATGATGACGCTCATCGCGATCGCCATCGCGACAGCCTACGTCTACAGCGTCGCCGTCGTACTGGGGCTCGAAGGCAAGGTGTTCTTCTGGGAGCTCGCGACGCTGATCGACATCATGCTGCTCGGTCACTGGATCGAGATGAAGTCGGTCATGGGCGCTTCCAAGGCGCTCGAAGAGCTCGCAAAGCTCATGCCGTCCGAGGCGCACAAGGTCTTCGAGGACGGTCACACCGAAGATGTTCCCGTCGAAACCTTGAAGCACGGCGACCGCCTGCTCGTAAAGCCCGGCGAGAAGATCCCGGCCGACGGCCAGATCGTCGACGGGCGCAGCTCGATCAACGAAGCGATGCTGACGGGTGAATCGAAGCCGGTGGAGAAGTCGGAGGGGGACGAGGTCATCGGCGGCTCGGTCAACGGCGAGGGTTCGATCGAGATCATCGTGGAGAAGACCGGCGACGAGGGCTTTCTCTCGCAGGTCATCACATTGGTTCGGGAGGCCCAAGACTCCAAGTCGAAGACCCAGGACCTCGCAAATCGCGCTGCCGTGTGGCTCACGGGCATCGCGCTCGGCGGTGGCGCGCTCACGCTCGCGCTGTGGCTCATCTTCGGTGACAAGCCGGTTGCGTTTGCGATCGAACGCATGGTCACCGTGATGGTCATCACATGCCCCCACGCGCTGGGGCTCGCCGTCCCGCTCGTCGTCGCGGTGTCGACCGCCATCGCGGCACAGAACGGACTGCTCATTCGTGACCGCGCCGCGTTCGAAGCGGCCCGGAACATCGACGCGATCCTGTTCGACAAGACGGGAACGCTGACGAAGGGAGAGTTCGGGGTAACCGAAACGATCGTCTTCGAGGAGGCGCCCGACGATGTCGACGAAGCACGGCTTCTCAACCTGGCCGCGTCGCTCGAGTCGCGTTCCGAACATCCGATCGCGCAGGGCATCGTACGGTCCGCTGACGGCGGACTCGAGGTCGCCGACTTCCAGGCCATCACCGGGAGGGGCGCCGAGGCTACGGTCGACGGCGTGGACCTGAAGGTCGTGAGCCCGGGTTACCTTCGGGAGAACGACTTCGAAGTGACAGATGAGCGTGTGGACGCTGTGCTCGCGAAGGGCACGACAGTGGTCTACGTCATCCTCGACGGCACGCTCAGCGGTGCCATCGCGCTCGCCGACATCGTGCGCCCGGAGTCCAAGCAGGCGATCGCGCGATTCAAGGAGATGGGCATTCGCTGCATGATGCTCACCGGCGACAACCCGCAGGTGGCCAAGGCCGTCGCCGACGAGATCGGGCTCGACGAGTACTTCGCTGAAGTGCTGCCCGACCAGAAAGCGAAGAAGGTCAAGGAGGTGCAGGGGCGCGGGCTGGTCGTCGCGATGACGGGTGACGGCGTAAACGATGCCCCCGCGCTCGCTCAGGCGGATGTTGGGATCGCCGTCGGAGCGGGGACGGACGTCGCGGTGGAAACAGCGGACATCGTGCTCGTGAGCAACAAACCCGACGACGTGGCCGCACTGATTGGCTTGGCGCGCAACACCTACAGCAAGATGATCCAGAATCTCGTCTGGGCCACCGGCTACAACGCGTTCGCGATACCGCTCGCCGCGGGGATCCTGTTTCCCTGGGACCTCTACCTGAGCCCTGCGGTTGGCGCGGTGTTCATGTCGGCGAGCACCGTCATCGTCGCATTCAATGCACGCCTCCTCAAACTCGAGAAGTGATGCGCAAGCTGATCCTCGTACTCCTTGCCGTACGAACAGATTCCAGCCAAACAGAGGGCTCAGAATGAATTCCAATCAAACGATACGAGTCGCGGTGAACGGGTTTGGGGTCATCGGCAAGCGTGTCGCAGACGCCGTCACCCTTCAGGACGACATGGAGCTGGTCGGGGTCGCAGACGTGGTCGCCGACGTCCGACTGACGTCGGCACGCGAACACGGGTTCGACATCTACGGGAGCGACGAGGCCACCAGCCAGGCAATGGCCGATGGTGGCGTGCACGTCGTCGGCAAGCTGGACGAGCTGCTCACCCGGGTCGACGTGGTCGTCGACTGCACGCCGAAGGGTATTGGGGCGAAAAACCTGGCGCGCTACCGAGAGCTCGGTGTGGCCGCGATCTTACAGGGGGGCGAAAAGCATGCCGTCACCGGTCACTCCTTCGTCGCGCAGGCGAACTACCGATCCGCGATCGGTCGTGACGCAACGCGCGTCGTGTCCTGCAACACGACGAGTACCGTCCGCACCCTAAACGCCCTGCGCGAAGCCAAGCTGCTTCGACGGGCACGCGGGGTCTTGATCCGCCGCGCCACCGACCCGTGGGAGAGCGACCACAGCGGGATCATGAACACGGTCGTGCCGGAGCGCGACATTCCCAGTCATCAGGGTCCCGACGCCCGCACCGTCATTCCGGACCTCGATGTGGTGACCATCGCAGCGAAGGCGGCGCACACCCAGGGGCATCAGCACTTCTGGATTGTCGATCTCGCGCGGGCGTCGTCTCGTGATGAGCTGTTGGACGCGTTTCGCGCCACCCCCCGCGTGGCACTCGTCCAGGCCGCCGACGGCGTCGTCGCCTTGAACAGCACGTTCGAGCTCATGAAGGATCTCGGCCGACCACGTGGCGACATGTGGGAAGTCGCGATCTGGGAGGACATCCTCACCGTCGAGGACGATCAGGCGTACTACACGTACCAGGTCGACAATCAGGCCATCGTCATCCCCGAGACCATCGACGCCATTCGAGCCCTGAGTGGTACCGTCGAGGACCCGGCCGTTTCCATCGCGCGAACCGATGCCGCACTGGGTGTTCGACGTGATTTCGGTGCGAGCTGACGTCATCACAACAACGGACTCGCGAGGTGGGCCAGAGCGTCCGCCAGCGCCGAGACTGACGAGCGAGGTCTTCGGACAGGACGAAGTAGGGCGTCGTAATTCAAACCCGCGTCGCGGCGGAGTGAACTGTGTGGAGCAACGCGTCGTGAAGGGAGGAAGTTCAATGTGGGGCGGGACCTGAACCAACGTGGTGGCAAGAAGTACCCCACTGGTGCGCCCGCGGACTCGAGGTCTGGAGCGCGATCAGGGCAAGAAGGCCGACCTGAAGGCCAACGAGTTCGCCGAGCAGAAGGTGGACGATGGAGTACACGTTCTCGCCTCGTCATCCAGGTTTCAGGGGCTGCCGCGCCGAGCCTTCTCCAGCATCGCCAGAAACCCGAGCGCGTTGCCTTTTAGCTGAGTCTGGCGAAACGCCGGCCATTGGCGCCGCAGGTGCTCGTTCAGAAAGTCGACAATGTGCTGCAGCCCGATCTCGCGCTCGGCCTGCGTCTTGTGCGGGTACGAACCGAAGGCGACGACCCGAATGTGGTGGCCGGCAGGGGTTGTCGCACGTGCCTCCGCACCAAGCCTCCGAACGATCTCGGCGGAATCGTGGTGGCCGCAACAGCCAAACCGAACGAGCGCCGTCCCCAGCACCGAGGGATCGCGGATCGCGGGATTGAGGGCGGTGCGGCCCTCCTTCACCTCGCCGACGATCATGTCGATCCGATCTTCGGGCAGACCGAGCAGCGGGTCGGGCTCGACCACCGCCGACCCCCTGCTCGCGCCGTGCGAGGACCCGGCCGCGGGGAACCGCACGGCCATGATGTCGAGATCCGTCGCCGCCCTCCAGCCCCCGTCTTTGTCCCGCTCGACCACGGGGTACTCGGCGACAGTGAAGTAGCCATTTGCGTTCAAATACGCCTGCACCAGCGCTACGGATTGGTCCACGACATGCTCCAGTCAAAGGTCTGCGATTTCGACGATGTCCGGGTGCGCGTCGACGTAAGCCATTGCGTACTCGAGCTCCCCCGGCGTCTGCGTCTGAAGCACGAAGAGAGGCTGCCCCGTACGCAACTTGGTGCCCACGGGCGCTAGAAACTCCAGGCCCGCCGCGGGAGCATCGGGGGCGCCGGCGAGCTTGGCGACTCGCGCGAGTCTCCGGTTGTCAATGGCCGTGACGACGCCGCTGCGGGCGGACGAAACCGCCCGCTTGTGCGTGGCCGTGGGTGGGGTCCTCAAGCCGCCTTGCGCCTCGCAGATCGCCGCGAACTTCTGCCACGCCCGACCATCGGCGACGATGGCTGCGGCGGCAGCTTCCCCATCTCCCGGGCGTTCGGTTCCGGCAAGCTCGAGGAGGGCGCCCGCGAGGGCGACCGCGCGCTGTCGAAGGTCCGCGGGAGCCTCTGGCTCGTTGCGGAGCACGGCGAGGACGTCGCGCGCTTCGAGCGCAGGGCCGATCCCGCGGCCGACTGGCTGCGTTCCATCGGTGCGAACGAGACACAGTGTGAGCCCAACCTGCTGTGCGACGGTGGTCATGAGTCGCTCCAACTCCGTGGCTGCGGCGACCGTTCGAACCTTCGCCGTCGGACCGACCGGGATGTCGATCACTACATGCGTGGAGCCCGCCGCGGCTTTCTTGGACAGCACCGACGCCACCAGCTGCGAGGTACTGTCAATGTCGAGCGCACGCTCGATCCGAATGAGCACGTCGTCGGCGGGACTCAGCCGAACCGAGCCTCCCCACGCCACACAACCACCCTCGTTGCGGACCACGTCGCGGATCTGCTCGAGGGTGAGATTCACCGGCGCGAGCGTCTCCATCGTGTCCGCCGTCCCCGCGGGCGACGTGATCGCTCGCGACGACGTCTTGGGCATCGTGAGTCCGGCCGCGGCGGCGATGGCGACGACGATGGGGGTCGTGCGATTGCCCGGTAGACCGCCGATGCAGTGCTTGTCGACGACCGGTGTCGTTTGCCATTCGAGCCGGGCGCCCACGTTGATCATCGCGCGCGTCAACGCGACGGTCTCCTCGTCGCTCATCCGCCCACCGGCGCCCGCAGACAGGAAGGCTGCGAGGTGGATGTCGGAGTAGCGGCCTGCGACGATGTCGCTCAGGATCGCACGGTACTCGGGCTCGTCGAGCGACTGACCATAGAGCTTCGCACGAACGCTGCTGAGGGACTCGACCGAAGGTGCGTGGGAAAGTGTGACGGCTTCCCCGTCCTCTGGACGTCCGAGGCGCCGCCAGCAAACTTCGGAGAGGCCCGCCTGGCCGTCTGCCAGAACGCCCGGGGCAACGTCGGTCGAGACGATGCATGGCGTCGCGATGGTGGCCCTGCTTCTGATTGTGACTTTCACACGTGACTGGGCCGCAAAACCTTCGGCACGACAAACGTGACAATCGTCGCGCATGTAAACCACCGCTTCCTGGTGGCTGTTGAATCCCATCCGTCGGGAACCCAGGGTGGACATATGAATCTCCAAGTGTTCGGCGGACTTCCGACCTGCAAGGCCCACGCCACCGCTCATGCGCCGTTGGCGACGGATTCGAGAGTCGCCTGGATTGTGCGGGCCGAACGATGAAGCGCCGCTGATTCGGCCTCGGTCAGTGGAATCTCGAGCGCCGCCTCCACCCCGATTCCACCGACGATACACGGTAAGCTGAGGCAGAGGTCGGGCAGACCGTACCTGCCCGCGGTGGGCGCAGAGACGGTGAGCACGGTTCGCTCGTCGCGGAGCACGGCGCGCGTGATTCGGACGAGCGCCGCCGCAATCGCGAAATGGGTGGCCCCTTTGCGCTCGATGATGGCGTAGGCCGCATCACGAGTCTGTTCGAACAGGCGATGCATTTCGTCGGGGTCGTGCGCCATGCCTCGGGCCCGACAGAACTCGTCAACCGGCACGCCCGCAACGCGGCTGAGGCTCCACGCGGCGACTTCGCTGTCTCCGTGCTCCCCCAGAACGCACGCATTGACGCTCTCCGGATCCACGGCGTAGTGCGCCGCGAGCAGCACGCGAAAACGCGCCGAATCGAGAACAGTCCCTGAACCGAGAACTCGCGAGGACGAAGCGAAGCGCTTGCTCGCGATCTGTGTGAGGACGTCGACGGGATTCGAGGCGACGATGAGTACGCCGGGCGGGTCATGGGCACGAAGCTCGTCGAGGACCTCTTCGAAGATCGCGGCGTTGCGCCGCGCGAGGTCCAGCCGGCTTTCGCCCGGACGTTGCGACACGCCCGCGGCGAACACAGTGACCGCGGCGTCGGCGCAATCCGCGAGCCCGCCGACCCGCACACTGCTGGCCCGTGCGAATGGGACGGAATGCCGGATGTCCATCGCCTCGCCTTCGGCGCGACGTCGGTCCTTGTCGACCAGCACGATCTCGGAGCCGAGCCCGTCGACGACGCACGAGTACGCAAAGGTGGCGCCGACACGTCCTGCTCCAATGACCACGATTCGATCTCGGTGTTCATGCATTCCACGTTCCTTTCTCATCCTGTTTGAGCTTGCTCGCGAGCAGCAGAGCAGCACCCACGGCGATTGCGGCCCATGGGTTCATCGCTGCCGCACCAAAGCCGAGCAGTGCGATCCCGAAGAGGTTCAACAACATCATGGTGCCTGGTGCTGGCTGGTCCGAGGGGGTCGGTGGCGCCGGCGCGGTCGCGAGGCTTCGTTCGAGATTCTGCGCGACGCCGGCCGGCAGTCGCTCGAGTACGTCCCACCAGATGGGCAGTGCACGTACGACCTCGTCGACGAGGATCCGCGGATCGAACAGCCGGCGGGCCACGCTCGTGAGGTAGGGCTGCAGCTCCGCGTTGGGTCTATCTCGGGGTCGACCCATAGGATCAACCCCTCCACCGTCGTCAGCGCTTTGCCGACGAGGATCGCGTCGTACCCGTCCGAGAGACCCCGTTCTTGAGGGACGCCGCGTGACCGCGTAGCAAA
>CAYPJU010000122.1:0-1629 GCA_964411125.1 uncultured Bradymonadales bacterium
GTCATCGACTAGAAGGTCAATCTCCAACCCGCGCCCAATCAACCCCGACGCGCAGTTGGTGACTTGATTGCCGTCGATGCCATTCACCATGGGGGTATCGAATCCTCGAAGTCCAACAATTGCGCCGATCAGCACGCCGTCGGCGCTGCCAACCCAATCGCATGCGGCGAGCGGGGCTGGCTCCGCCACGCAGTCGGACGCGCCTGTCGGCATAGGCAGATTGGCTATCGTCCGCGCATAGCTATTCTGGTCTGACCCTGTCGAGGAATCCCCGCCGCCGCCCTGTCTAGCTCCGATGTCAGAATTCCGAGCATTGTCCACGTCAGCGACCGCGTCTGTCTCGTCGGCGACAACATCTCGTTCGCCGGAATGAGTCCGCGGGTCGCAACCAACGATAACAAGAACGATGGCGAATCCGGTAATCATACGTTTCATGACTCTTCCCCTGTTCAATTTGGCGCCACGTTATCCGGTCTGAGAGCGCTGTTCCACCGTTCTGGCCGGCGATTGACGTGGTCCTTAGAGGCTCGGAAATGCTCAGTTTACCTCGTGAGATTCGTGGGCGCGCTTCCCTACTGGAACTTGGGACTCGTCGGTTCGTCGACGGGCAGGTAAGTTCCCTGTGTCGCGACGGGGATCTAGTCATCCGCCACACCGAGTAACGGACCGAGACGAGGGACTTTCGATTGCGCCGCGAGATCACCACACTGCTCGATGAGCTGAACGCGCTCGACGAGCACGAACGCATCGAGGCGAAAGGGGGTACTGCGGGAGACTTGGGGAAGGCGGTGAACGCTACGATCTCGGCTTTTTCGAACGAACCGGGGCTCGATGGCGGATACGTCGTCTTTGGTCTGAGCCGAGACGAGGACGGAGCCTATACGGCGGTCGGCGTCGCGGACCCTGACCGGCTCCAGACCGAGCTTCAAAGCCGGTGCAACGGGGCCTTCAACATCGCGGTGCGGCCGAAAATCTCGGTTGAGGAGGTCGAAGGCAAGGTGCCGGTCGCGGCCTACATCCCCAAAGCCGAGCCGTCTCGGAAGCCGGTCTTTCTGAAGACGCAGGGGCTGCCGAAAGGTGCGTACCGTCGAATTGGCTCCGCGGATACCAAATGTACGGACGAAGACGTTGCCTTGCTGTTCGACCGGCGGAACACCACCAGTTTCGACGCTGCTCCGGTCGAGGCGACCCTGCAAGATCTCGACATCGACGCCGTCGGTTGGTTTCGTGCGGCAATCGTCCGTTCGAATCCCGAGTCCGAGCTCGCCGACCTCGACCTCACCGAGCTTCTGTGCGCGCTGAAGGCCACCGTCAGGCGCGACGGGGTGGACGTTCCCACGGTCGCAGGGATGCTGATGTTCGGCAGCAGACTGGCACTGCGCCGGGAGTTTCCGATGGCGGCGCGGGTCGACACTTTGAGCTCTGACCGGTGATGACACGTTGACGGCAAGCCGCAAGCTGAGGCGTCTGACCAGTCGCGATTTTCTCGAGATGAAGGACAAGGGCCCCTCCGCGTACTACGTACCCGGCGTCAATTTTCCGCCTGAAGAGTCGCTCGAGGGGCTTCCTCTTTTCGACCGCCACGACAACGGCTTGAGCACCGAACCTACCAAGCAACCTACCAAGCAA
>CAYPJU010000122.1:1729-12208 GCA_964411125.1 uncultured Bradymonadales bacterium
CTACCAAGCAACCTACCAAGGGCATCCACCATGACGACCAGACAGAAGGATCACTGGAGGATGCGTTGAAGAAGGCGCGCAAGGAGCGCGACCCCGAACTGGCTCGGCGGGTGGTGTTGCGACTGTGTGCGCTGGAACCGCGCTCGACGGAAGAGCTCTCGACGCTGCTCGACCGCAACCGTCGGTACGTCCTGACAGACTACGTCAAGCCGCTTCTTCAGGCGGAACTGCTGTACCGTACACATCCCGAGACCCCGAAGCATCAGGATCAGAAGTACTGGGCTCCGCGCGACGGGCAAATGGAGGAAGAGTAATGAGCGGTAAGAGACCAAAGGGAGCGGGTCCGTGGCGCGAGGGTAGGTAAGGCGCCAGGCTGTTTTGGGGCCAGGCGACGGCTGGCGAAGGAGAATGAAAATGAAAATGAAGATGAAATCGGACATCGGACAGTGAAATCTTGTGCCGGTGGCCGGTTTCCTTCGGGCTTTTCACCGGAAATGGTCCATGCGACACTCGTGGTTCACGGACCTCGGGCGACACGATGAGCGGAAGAGACGACGACGGCTCCTCGCAGGGAGCAGACAACTTGCAGGACACGGTCACGGACCGGCCGTCGCTTCCGAAGAGTAGCGACCCGGTGGGGGCGCGGGCCGATTCGGACGTCGATTCGTTCATGGACGCCGAGAGCCTGTTCGCCGAGACCAACCTGTTCCGCGGTCTGTCGACGGGCGAGGTGCGCGAGATCGTGCGGGTGTCGGAGCAGCGGCAGGTGGCGCCCGGGGACTTGCTGTTCGCGCAGGGGGATGAGGCGCGTGCGCTTTACATGATCCAGGCCGGCGAGTTCGAGGTTCGCGCGGCGAGCGCGTTTGCGGACGAGGTGGTGCTGGCGCATCTGGGGCCGGGGGCGGTGGTCGGCGAGATGGCGCTGTTGGAAGGGGGACGGCGGTCGGCGACGGTCGAGGCACTGGCGGAGTCGACGGTGTTCGAGCTGTCGCACCAGGCGTTTCACACGCTGCGGGCGAAGAAGCGGCACGCGGCGTACAAGCTGATCATGAACCTCGCCGCGACGCTGGGGGATCGTCGTCGGCAAGCGGATGCGCGCGTCTACGAGGTGTTCGAGAGCCCGGCGCAGCACATCGACGTCTTCGAATCGCAGCTCAACGAGATGCTGGCGCGCATGCGCAAAGCCTAGAGAGACCCCCATGAGCGAAGAGATCATCGAAAAGCTGCGTGGCAACGGGGCGATGAAGCGGTTCGACGACGCCGAGTTGGCGGAGCTCGTCGCGGCGTGCGAGCTTCGGACGCTGCAGCCGCGCGAGGCGCTGTGGGCGCCGGATACGCAGCGCTCGGACGCGTTCATCCTGGTGGACGGTCGCCTGGAGCGTAGCCATCGCAGCCACGCTGGCCGCGAATCGATGCACTATACCGAGCCGGGTTCGTTCCTGTCGGTGTCGTCGCTCGTGAAGCCGTGGCCCTACCACGGGACCTGTGTGGCGCTCGATCGGTCGCGGGTCCTGGCGCTTTCGCGCGCATCGTTCATCGAGCTGTTCGAGGACAAGACGACGCTCTCGTACAAGATCGTCGACGCGATCGGGGAGTACCTCGTCGCGGACATGCGCAAGGCGAACGAGCGTCTGCAGGACGTGTTCGGGCGCCCGGCGGAGACGCTGATGATGCTGCGTCGCCGCATCCGCGAAGATTCCAAAGCCTGACGGGAAAGACATGCAAATCGGTGTGATTGGAGGCGGTTCCTGGGGAACGGCGCTCGCGAAGCTGTTGGCGGACAACGAGCACGACGTGACGCTGTGGTGTTACGAGCCCGAGCTCGTGCGTGCGATCAACGAGCAGCACGAGAACACGATGTACCTCGCGGGCCACAAACTGCCGCCGAATCTTCGGGCGACGAACGACCTCGAGGAGTGCGTGACAGACCGCGAGATGATCGTGAGCGTTCCGCCGAGCCACGTGCTCCGCACGGTCATGAGCGAGGTGGCGGACAAGCTGCCGACGGCGGTGCCGATTGTGAGCGCGACCAAGGGGATCGAGAACGATACGCTGATGCTCGTGTCCGAGATCCTGGAGGACGTGCTGCCGGTGGCGCACCACCCGTACCTGACCTACCTATCGGGTCCGTCGTTCGCGAAAGAGGTCGTCGCGCGCAAGCCGACGGCGGTGACGATCGCTTCGTACAACCACAAGCTCGCCGAGCACGTGCAGCGCACGTTCTCGAACGACGTGTTCCGCGCCTACACGACCTACGACGTCATCGGGGTCGAGGTCGGCGGGGCCGTGAAGAACGTCGTGGCGATCGCGGCCGGAGCGGTGAGCGCGATGGAGCTCGGGCACAACGCGACGGCGGGGATGATCACGCGCGGGCTGCACGAAATTACGCGCCTCGCGACGAAGCTCGGCGCGAATCCCCTGACGTTGTCGGGGCTCGCCGGGATGGGGGACCTCGTCCTGACGTGTACGGGCGGCCTGTCGCGAAACCGGACGCTCGGCTTCAAACTCGGCCAGGGGAAGACGCTCGACGAGATTCTCGGCGAGATGAACATGGTCGCCGAAGGGGTGAAGACATCGCAGAGCGTGTACGACCTCGCGCAGAAGATGGAGGTCGAGATGCCGATCGCCGAGAACGTCTACGAGGTGATTCACCACGCGAAGCCGACGCACGCCGCGGTGAAAGAGATCCTCGGCCGGCAGCTCAAGCCGGAGCTGCAGGGGATGTACTGACGCTCCGTCGCACCCATGCGCATTTCCCTCGCCAATTTGCCTCGCCTTCACGAGCCGCTCGCGGCCGATATCGAGCGCGCCGTTGCCGACGTCGTGCGCAGTGGTCGCTACGTCGGTGGTCCGGAGGTCGAGGGGTTCGAGCGCGAGTTCGGGGCGTGGATTGGGGAGCGAGGGGACGACGACGTGACAGCGATCGGCGTGTCGAGCGGGACGGACGCGCTGCTGGCGTCGTTGATGGCGCTCGGCGTCGGCCCGGGCGACGAGGTGATCACGACTCCGTTCACGTTCGCGGCACCGGCGCAGGCGATCGCGCGGCTCGGTGCGACGCCGGTCTTCGTGGACATCGAGCCGCGGTGGTTCGGGCTCGACCCGGACGCGGTCGCGGCCGCGATGGGGCCGCGGACGGTCGGGATTCTGCCGGTGCATCTGTACGGCTGCGCGGCGAACGCGGCGAAGCTCGCGGCGTTGGCCGAGGCGCGCGGAATCTGGATGGTCGAGGACGCGGCGCAGGCGGTCGGCACGACGTGCGAGGGGCGTCACGCGGGGACGTTCGGGGCGACAGGGTGCTTCAGTTTCTTCCCGACGAAGACGCTCGGCGCTCTCGGTGACGGCGGGATGGTGGTCACCGGCGACGACACGCTCGCCGCGGAGCTGCGACGGGTTCGGCATCACGGGGCCGAGCCGAAGTACGTGCACCATCGGCTGGGGGGGAACTTTCGGCTCGACGCGATCCAGGCGGCCGCGCTGCGGGTGAAGCTGCGGGCACTCGACGGCTGGCTCGGGCGGCGCAAGGCGAACGCCGCCTTCTACCGCGAGGCGCTGCCGGCGGAGATCGTGCCCGCCGACCACGACGGCCACGCCTGGCATCAGTTCGTCGTGCGGGTTCCGGATCGCGAGCGGATCCGGGCGGTTCTTGCGGAGGGAGGCGTCGATTCGGCGGTGTACTACCCAAGGACGCTCGACCAGCAGCCGTGCTTCGAGGAGGCGCGTGTCGCGGGCACGCTCGTCGAGGCGCATCGCGCGGCGGACGAGGTGCTGGCGATCCCGTCTGGACCGGAGCTGACGAACGAGGAGCGCGCGTTCGTCGCCGATTCGCTCGTGCGAGCGCTCGGTTGATCCTCTCACCTCCAGAACTTTCCGAGGCGTCGATGCGGGAGCTGGTCGCCGCGGTGCCCGACCCGATGGCGTGGGCGACCCGTCGTGCATGGGAGTTGGCGCTGGGGGGAGGAGAGCCGACGCCATGGGACGACGCGTTATCGGAGCCGCATGCGCTCGGCTGGCTGTATCAGGCCCTGGGAGAGGACGCGCGGAACGCGAGCTTCGCGCGGCATACGCGCGACGAGGCGAAGCACGCCGACGCGACATCGACGACGCAGCTCTTCACGCCGCGCTGGGTGGCGGACTGGCTCGTCGCTTCGGCGGCCGAGGTGACGCAGTTCGCGACCGTGCTCGATCCGGCGTGCGGCGCCGGGCAGATGCTGCTGGCGGCGGCGGTGCACATGGTGGATCGGGGCGAGGAGCCGGCCGCGGTCTTTGGAAACCTGCGGGGGGTGGACCTCGACGCAGGGCTGGTCGACGTGTGCCGGACGAACCTGAAGATTGCTGCGGCGCGGGCGCTGGGCGGTCGCGACATCGAAGTCGAGGCGGCGATCGCGCGCAACGTTCGGTGCGGGGACGGGCTGTTCGACCCGCTCGAGCCAGCGGACCTGGTGCTCGCCAACCCGCCATACATGGGGTCGCGATCGATGCCGCCGGAGCTCAAGGAGCGGCTTCGCGCGGAGTATCCCGACGCGTTTCACGACCTCTACCTGGCGTTCGTGGCGCGCTGCGCGGCGCTGAGTCGCGGGGCGTCGGGGATCCTCGCGCAGCAGACGCTGTGGTACCTGCGGCGGTTTCAGGCGCTGCGAGCCCGGCTGCTCGACGAAGGAACGCTCGCGCGGGTGCTGCATCTGGGGCACGGGGTGTTCGATGCGCTGCAGGGGGAGAAGGCGACGGTGATGGCGTGGGTGTGGCTGTCTCGCGCCGGGCGGGACGCCCGCGCACCGATGGTGGTCGACGTCCGGTCGGCGCGCGGTGGTGCCGCGAAGCGCGAGGCGACGCTCGATGCGGTGCCCGAGGTGCTCGACCTCGAATCGCTATCGAAACTCCCGGGAAGGCCGCTCGCCTACTGGGTCGCGGCGCCGCTACTCGCAAGCTTCGGGGACGGTCCGCGGGTAGGCGACATCGCCGACGTGCCGGGGAGGCAGAACAAGACGGGACGCAACGCGGAGTTCGTGCGGGCCGTCGCCGACGTCGACCCGGCTGAGCTGCGGCGGGCTGACTTTCTACACCCCGATGGCCCCGAAGACGGGCGGTGGGTGCACTACAGCAAGGGAGGGCCCTACTCGCCGTGGTGGGGAAACTGGGAGTGGGTGGTCGATTGGTCCGACGAAGCGCGCGCGTTCTACGCGTCGAACCGTACGTCGAATCTTCTCCCGCGCGAGTACTGGTTCCGGGAGGGGCTCTGCTACTCGGACTTCGGTGGCCGGCGATTCAACGCGCGGTGGATGCCGCGGGGCTGCGTCTTCGACATGGCGGGGCCGGCAATCTTCGTCGAAGACGATGACCCAGACGTGCTCGCGGCGCTGCTCGTCGTGCTGAACTCGACCGCGGCTCGCACGATCCTCGACGCGTTGAACCCGACATTGCACTTTCAGGTTCGCGACGTGCGCAACCTGCCGGTCCCGTTCTGGAGCGACGAGGTCGTCGAGCGTCTCGCGGGGTTCGGTCACGAGCTCGTGCGGCTCGCGCGCGAGGGGGAGGACTACGCGGCGCTCGAGGCGCAGGCGGATCGGGCGGTGGCGACACTCTACGGCGTCGACGCGGGTGATGCTCGGTGAGCGGGCGTCGTCGAAGCTGTCGCAAAAGGGGGTCGTTGGGCTTCGCCCAAACCCACCAGGGGATTCTCCCCTGGACCCCGAAGTTTTCCGTACAGGCTTTACACTTGGTGCCACCGAAAAAGAAAAATGGCTGCCCCAGCAGGGCAGCCATTTTTCAACAGGATCGTCGGCCCACCCAACGATCCCGGAGAGAGACTGTGAAGTCATCATTTCATCAAAACAGTTTCTAGCCTCTCGGAGAGAACTCAGGTTCGTCGCACCAGGAATCCGAACCTTCGCCCGAGTATAGAGCAACGGTCGTGCCAGGTGTGGATCGCCTGATTCTGCGGTGATCGGGAGGGGTAGGCGGACAGTCGAGTAGCCGACTGGGGTGTGGACTCCACAGAAAGGTGGCTACTCGTCTGCCAGTGCCCGAGGACTCTTGCGCGGAGGAGAGCCCACCCATTCGACGAACTCCACCGGGATCTCGCGGACGCGTTCGGGGGACTCGATGGTGCCGGCGAGGGCGTTTCCGGCGATCCCCCAGTAGACGAACGCGGTGGTGAACATCGACGCCTGGGGCGGGTCGTAGCCGAGGTCGGAGGCGATCGCGGCGACACAGCTCGCGAGGTTCGCCTCGAGCCCCCATCGCTTGCGGGCGTGCGCTCGCGCCTCCAGATAGAGAGCCCAGTGTCGTCGGGGCGGTGTCCAGATCTGCGCGATCGCCGTCTCGAGGACGCTGTTCCGTTCGTCCTGATCGCGCGCCGGGACGCCGAAGCCCTCGATTCGACCTCCGCCACCGAGCCGTGCGTCCATCGCGGAGCGCATTCGCTCGGCATCGCTGTCGGGGGGGCCCGCGCTCGTGATCTCCTGAAAGAAGCGCGTCGCTCCCCGCACGGGCCATGCCCCCATCGGGGCTCGGTCGAGGATCGCGAAGGCCGTCGCGACCCCCGAGAAGGCGTGTCCGTACGCCGAGATCAGCCGCGCGACCTTCATCGGCCAGATGCGGGGGTCGCCGATCGCCATGCTGCTCAGTGCATCGCAGGCGGCGCATTCGTCGGGGGTCAGCCGCCGGCTCCCGATCGCGACCGAGAAGAGGCTCCAGAAGTCGTCCCCGACGAGGTCACGATAGACGTCGAACCCGCGAACGTGTGCGGTTTCCAGAGCAGCGCGGCCGAACTCGGTCCGGACCGGATGTCGTTTTCGATCGCTCAACGCTCTCCTCCCTCGGGCGGTACGTAGACCCAGTAGGGCACGTTGAGGGGGCTCGCGAGGAGTCGCGGATCGGAGACGGCGTGGGCCTCGGCGAGAACTCCGGGGAGGAGCGCCGCGGCGAGCGCCGCCGACAACTGATGGCGTTCGCGGAGGCCGGCGTCGAAGAGGACGGAGACGATCGCCGCGTCGAATGTCAGTTGCGGATGGGGGAGGGCGTGACCCTCGGGCAGAAGCTCGTCGAGCTCGGCCATCGGTCGGGCATCGTCGAGGTATTCGACCGGCACGTCGCCCTCGCGGTCCTGCAGCCAGTCGAGAAGGCTGCCGTGGGCGTCGAGGAGCCGTCGCAGGTGTTCGGCGAGACCGATGCCGGCCACGGCGACGATCGATTCGGCGTTGCCGTCGGCGCTCGAGACGTGTCGTGCCGTGCGCGCTGCATGTACCACCGCGGCGGAGATCGGGAGACGGTAAGCGTGGACGAGGGCGAGTTCGAACGCCCGCGCCGCCTCGTCGGTCGGGGGGAGTTCGCCGACGATGGTCAGGTAGGTCACGTCGGACCAGCGGTAGTGGCGGGCGAGGTCCGCGCCGACGGCATAGCCGCGCAGGCGGTGGACGGGATCGTGCGGGTCGTAGACGGACGCCTCGAGCGTGTCGACGCCGACCTCGTCGAACGGCGAGTCGACGAGCTGATCTTCCTCACTCACGCCCGAACCCCCCGATCACTTCGGCGCGATCTTGCAGGGGCGGCGGGTACGAAGGGTCGACTTGGACTTCGATCATCGTGGGGCGTCCGTTTGCGAGGGCGGTCCGCACGACCTCCTGGATCTGTCCGGGGCCGTCGACGACGAACGCATCGAGGCCCATGGCGCGTGCGATTTCGGCGACCCGCAGGGGATGCTTGTACTCGATCGACCGCATGGGCCGCCCCCCGCTCACCTTCTTGCTGCCGTGCCAGGTGACGCCGTGCATGTTGTTGTTCTCGACGATCCAGATGACGGGGACGTCGTACTCGACGGCGCAGATGAGCTCCATGCCGTTCATCGTGAAGCAGGCGTCGCCCACGATGGCGAAGACGGGGCGGTTGGGTTCGACCATCTTGGTGCCGATCGGCGCGACGGTGCCGTGCCCCATCGAACCGAACGACAGGTTGATGTTGAACTCCTGGTCGCGGCCGATCCTGAGGTGATGGATGTTGAAGAGCATGTGCCCGCCGATGTCGGAGTAGACGATCGCGTCGAACGGGAGGACCTCCAGCAGATCGGCGCGCCAACGCTGTGGCGTGACCGGGGTTGCGTCGGAGGCGCGGGCCTCCGGGTCGAGGAAGGCGTCGTCGGAGGTGAGCGGAGGGAGGTCGACGTCCCACTCGGAACGAGAGGGCTGCCGCTCCCGAGAGCGCTTCACGTGGAATCGCAGCTCGTTGAGGATGGTCCGGGCGTCTCCGACGATCGGGATGTCGATCGGGTAGGAGTTTCCGAGGCGGTCGGGATCGATGTCGATCTGGATGAGCGACTTCGTCGGCCGCATTCGGTCGTCCCAGTTGTAGGTCGCGCGCTCGTTGAGCGACGTCCCGACGCACAGGAGGGCGTCGACGCGTCCGCCGAGGATGAGCTCTTTCGCCGCTCGATGCCCGGCGAGCCCCACGACGCCGCACGACAGTGGGTGGTCCTCGGGGAAGACGCCCTTGGCGGTCGGGGTGGTCACGACACGGGCCCCGAGCTGTTCGGCGAACGATTTCAGCTCACGCCGGGCGCCGCTGACGAGGGTCCCGGTGCCGGCGATGATCGCAGGATGGCTCGCGTTCGACATCACCTCGGCGGCGTGGGCGACGGCGTCGCGGTCGAAGTACCGCGTCGGGGGTCGGTATTGCGCGGGGTCGGTGACGTCGTCCCGTACCTCCTGCCCCCAGAAGTTGACGGGAACGTTGATGTGGACCGGGCCAGGTCGTCCCGTCATGGCGTGTCGCAACGCGCGCCGGACGTGGTGGGTGAACCGGTCGGGCGAGGTGACCATCGCCGAGTACTTGGTGACCGGTGCGAACATGCCGACGATGTCGATGTCCTCGCGCGAAGTCTCCTGCGACGCGCCTCTTCCCATGATGTTGGAGGGGACCTGGCCGGTGAGGACGAGCATCGGGACGCAGCTCGAGTAGGCGACGGCTACGCCGGTCAACATGTTGGTGGAGCCGGGACCCGCCGTGCCCGCGCAGACCCCGATACGACGTCGGTTTCGAGCATAGCCGTCCGCCATGAAGACGGCCCCCTCTTCATGCTTGGTGACGATGAGGCGGATGTCGTCGCAGAGCTCGACCGCATCGAAGAACGGGTGCAACAGCCCGCCCGGGATGCCGAACACGTCTCCGACCCGCTCGGAACGGAGGTAATCCAGCATCAAATCTATGATCTTCGGCACCCGAACCCCACGCTCGCGACTTCAACGCTATGGTGGAGGCGAAAATTTCGCTACTCTGACGCCAACGGCCGCGCCGTCTGGCGAAACCGAAGTACGACCGTCACGAGACATAGAACGCTGTGCCACCAGAAACATTGGCGGACCTTTCGAATGGGCAAACCCGTATCGGCGCGAGCCACGTCGTCGCGCTCGCGCTGAGCCCGCTGATCGACTACGCGGAAGAACATGGCTGGTCGATCGAGACGTTGCTCGAAGGCCTCCCCTACACCCCCGAACAGTTCTCCGAGCCGAAGACGGAGATCGACTGGTCCTCGTTCGTGACCTTTTGTGGGCGCTTCGAGGCGCGGATGCCTGCAGACGAGGGCCTCGAGTCGCTGAAGGACCAGCTGGTGCCGAGCTTCAAGGGGATGGCGAGTTTTCTGGGTCTGATGGCTTCGCCGCGTCTGCTCTATCGGTGGCAGAACGACTGGGCCGGCCCGCGGCTCTTTCCGGCGGTTCACCACGAGAAGTCGGAGCTCCTCGACAGGCGTACGATGGCGGTCACGCTGAGAATCCCCGACCACCTCGAGGACTGTCCGTTCTTCTTTCGCATGACGCGCTTGATGATGAGCGTCGCACCTCGGTTTCTAGGGAGTGACGACGCGGTGGTCGACATGAAGCTCGCCCCGCGGCGGGCGGATTACACGATCCGAATGCCTCCGTCGGCGACCGTCGTCGCGCGCGTGCGTCGTGCGCTTCAGGCGCTCTTTTCGGGGGCGAGCGTTCTGGACGAGCTGACGGACCACCACGGTCGCTTGATCGAGTCGCATCACGAAGTCGAACTGATGCACGACGAGCTGGAGCGCTCGGAACGAAACTTCCGGCTGATCATCGAGGAATCTCCGGTCGCCAACCTCGTCCTGGGGGCGGACGACGTCCTCTACGCGAACCGCAAGATGCGTGAGTTCGTCGGGCTCGGGGACGAGGAGTCGCTGGGGGAGCACTCGATCGAGGACTTCATCGTGGACCCCGAACGCTTCCACACGCTCCGAGACACGCACCGGGAAGGCGAGGGAGAGTTCGAGTTTCGAAAGGTCGGCGAATCGCAGCTCGTGATCGGCCAGGTGCGGGCGATCCCGACGCAGTGGGACGGGTCGGAGGCGACGCTGCTCGTCATTCAGGACGTCACCGAGCGCAACCGGATCATGGCGCGTGCGACCGAGCTCGATCGGATGATCGCGATGGGGACGCTCGCGTCCGGCGTCGCCCACGAGATCAACAACCCGATGGC
>CAYPJU010000123.1:0-12185 GCA_964411125.1 uncultured Bradymonadales bacterium
CCGAGGGTCGAGCCGGACGCCATTTCGCAGAGAACGCCATGAAGGTGTACGACGTGGAAGTGCTGGGATTCGGCGTCGCGGACGAAACGATCGGAAAGCTCCTTCTCGATGCCCAGCATGAAGCGATCGCGCGCGCCATCTCCGTGAACCGTCGGGTGACCGAGGTCACCGAGGAAGAACGAATGGCGGAGCTGCAGCGGCAGTTGGATGCCGCGAAGCACGCCTCGACCCTCCTGCGCGCCGAAATCGATCAGGAAGTGGTCGAGCTTCAGGCGCGACTCGAACGCAGACGCGCAGAGGTAGATCAAGAGCTCGCCGCGATGGAACGGGCGGGAGAGCTCGCCGCTGCCGAAGAAATGACCGCGGTCATCGAACGGAACCTCGCCGGGCGTAAGCTCCAGCACACCGCGCAGATGGAGCGCCGCGCGCAACGCCTCGACCTCGAACTTCGCGAGCTGGCGGCACGGGTCGACGCTTCCACGGCGCACGCCCGGGCGGTGAGCCCCCACCTCGTCCATGCGCTCCAGCGACTCGCCGACGAGGAGCTCCTCGGCAGACTGTCGGAGAACTTTTCGGAGCTCGCTGCCGTCGAGGGTCGAGGTTTGCTCGAAACCGCCAGCAAGTTTCTCGACTTCGTCCCCCGGGCGTATCTACCGACGCTCGGTGGGGGGGCAGAATGACGTCCGGGGACTCACGTCCCGGCGGCGGGGGGATAGACTCGAGCGAGGGTCCGGGTGTCGCCCGGCCCGAATCGACGCTCGATGTGCTCCCTTCCGACCTCTTCGGGACGTCGAAGACCGCTGGCCCGGATCAGCGCATGGACGCCTTCCATGGTCTTGTCGGCGGGGATGGGTCCCGCAGCCAGCGAGATGGAGGCGCTGACTCAGGCTGCGATCGCCGCCCACTGACAGATGCGTCGGCGCCGGGGCTCTCGGCCCAGGGGGCGAGGCGATTCGAAAGCCGGAGTGATGGGAACGCCCGCAGCCTCCAGGCGATGCACGTCGAGGGTCGGAGTCCGCGTAGATTCGGGTTCACCTTCGTCGACCGGCCCGGCCCGCTCGAGCAAAAAGTCGATCGCGAACTCGGTCCCTCCGAGGATCGACGGGTCCGGCCGGTGAGCCTCTTCGACCCCCTCACCGAGGATCTGCACGGCGTCGTGTAGCGACAGGAGATTTTCGGGGAGTGAGGCTCTCTCGTCGAGCGCGACGAGGTAGTGGACGACGGGGAAGACGAGGTGCCGCTCCGCGTGGAGCAAGAGTTGAGGGGTGAGGTCCTTCAGTTGAAGCGCAAGCCCCTCGAAGCGGTCCCCGTCCCAGCCGTTGGCGACGATTTCTCCAGCCGAGGATCCCAGGGAGTGAATCGCCAGGGCGAGGCGGCGCTTCTCGACGCCAGCCCTCACGATCGGAATGATGTACGTGATCGCCAGGGTGACCGCGAAGAGTCCGCTGAAGGAGACCACCGACGACAGAAACCGCCAGCCCGGAGTCCCACCGACGTAGTCGCCCGTCCCGAGAGTGAACATCGTGAAGCCGATGAAGTAGAACCTGTCCAGCACTACTGCCGGCGCCGACGTCGTCGCGTCGACGACGGCATCGGGCGCCGCGAGATAGATGACAGCCCATCCCGTCCAAAGAAGCGCGGCCCATGTGAACACCACCCCCAGCAGGATCGCAGGAGCCGCGGCGAGCAACACTTTTCGAGAGCCGGTGATCCGGCGGACACCCCTCATGGTCCACCACACCGCGCGCGACACGGCATTGGTGATCGGTCCGCCCCCGCTGAGCGCGAGCGTACTCCAGGCGATGTCGACGACCACGGCCAGGACCACGAGGCCGCCGATGATTACGTAGGTCCAATCCATCATCCAGTCTCCTCGGCAACGATGGAACGACGACCGCCCGGAGGTTCGGTAGTGACCGGGCCACGCGGTTCGTCTTTCCTCGGCTCTCAACCGTAGGCGCGAGAAGCTCTTCGTGAACCGGAAGAGCTGGCCGTTCGGCCCGGCGACGTTTCGACCGGGCCTCCAGGCGCCCCCGAAACCGGAGTCCTCGGGCACGCTCGTTCGGACGCCGACAAGTTCCCGGCTTCAAAAGTTCAACGCCTCGGAAACGTCGACGACATGGGTCTTCTGCGGCTTCAATGCGACGTTTTTCGGGATGATCGCGTCACACTCGACGCGGCCGGTGTGGCGAACGTTCGTCTGGCATTCCACGAAGACCGAGTCGGCCCCGCGCTCCTGGACCACTAGTTTGGAGCGCTTGTGAGGCCCCGGTAAAGCCCACAGCGGATGAGCGGGAGATGAGAGAGAAATTCCAACGCACGTCATTCTCGACGGCGGATCGTGCGGTTGCGGGGAGTTTAGAGGGAGTCAGGGAGCGACGACGTCGAGCAACCCTTTGATGTCTTCTATCGCCTGCAATGCACCGGTCCGATTCGGAGCGTACATGCGTGTCGCGTCCCAGCCGGTTCCGTAGCACCAGCTGCGGGTGTCTTCGATGCATTCGGCACGGACGACCGGCTCCTCGAGCATGAAGCCGACGACCGAGTCGCGTAGAAACCACGAGCGACGAAGGGTGCCGGTCGAATCGACGACGGCCTGGACCGTCACGTCGTCGAGCCTGGCGCGCAGGGCAGCGCCGCGTAGAGTGTCGGCGTGGTTGCGCCCGGGGTAGGCCGTGTCGACGGCCGACTGGACATCGGCGTCGGAGTGCCATGGCACTTGCACGCCGGAAAGTCCGACCTGCCAGGCGCGACGGTCGACGCACGAGTCGAGCGGACCGATCCGAGCGTCGCCGTCAGGGAAGTTGCAGTTGGAGTAGACGATGGGATTCTGCAAGAACATGACCCCTTCCTTGAGCGCCCACCACGACACGACGGCGGCCACGTCCACACGGCGTTCGCGGCTCCCCGGAAGATGCGGCACCACGCGCCGACCGACGTAGTGCAGCCAGCCGCAAGCCGGTTCGCGGACGTCGTTGCCGTTGACCACACAGGGGGCACGTTCCCCGCTGCACGTGCTGGTGACTGTGAGCGCATACGTGGCGTCGGTGGGGATTCGGTCCACGAAGCCGGACTCCAGGACGGCGCGGCTCGTGACGAAGACTTCGAGCCTGCGGGGGGTGTCGCTCGTCAAGACGATGTCGTTCCCCGCCTGCGCCTCGACGAGGATGCCCTCCGCCGTGAGCGGAACGTCGCCATCGAAGAGCGTCGTGCCCGACGGCTCCGTGAGCACCAAAACGGGGTCCCACGACCCCGACCGCCCCACGAGCTCGATCGACGTCGGCGTACCGTCCCATACAAACGATTCGTAACGATGGACGTTGTAGTTCCCGCTCGAAAAGTCCTCATCGTGGGCCGCCGAGGAACACGGAACACCGCCGAGTTCGGTCTCCCAGCAGTCGGCCTGGTCGCAGGGGCGCAGTTGTTCGGGGACCGGCGGTGGTTGGCCGAGATCGGGGTCGCCCCCCAGGTCCGGCGCAATCGAAGGGCCCGCGTCGTCCGAGTGCATGTCGGCGGAGGGCATGTCGGAGGGTTCGGGCCGAACGTCGGCCCCGGCATCCACGCCGAAGTCCTCGTCGGCCGAGATGGTAGCCTCACCGCCACACGCGACGACGAGCAGCGCCACAGCGACCGGAGCGAGACGTTCGGGAAGACGAGCCATGATCGTATCTTACGACGCCACCCCGAGGAAGTCACCGCGAAGGCTCGCCCCCGTTCCCGGTCGTCCATCGCTCGCGGCGCAATCGATACACGGCACAGTGGTCCTCGCCGAAGGTCCGCTCTTCCAGAAACTCGAACCCGAGCCGTTCGTAGAAGCGGCGGGCACCGTCGTTGTCGAAGAGCGGATCGATGAGGATCGACGCGACGGAGGGATCGGCGAAGCACCGTTCGATGGCGCGCGTCATGATCTCGGTACCGAATCCACGGCCGAGAAACTCCGGCGGTCCGATCCAGATGTCGATCGCCCGATGGCCGGGGCCGCAGTCCCCCCAGTAGTGCGACTCCTCCGCGGCCGGGTCGATGATCTGCACGAACCCGATCGGCTGCCCGTTCACCTCCGCGACGAGCTGCTCGCGCCACTCCGGCTCTCTCGCCAGCTCCACCTCCCAGTTCCAGTCGTCGTTCGGATCGGCTGCCACGACGTGCGGCTCCTCGTCCCAGCTTCTCAGGGTCGGCAGGTCGACGAGAGTGGCCTTTCGCAGCGCGACTTCGTCGGATCTACCGCTGGCTATGGGGAGCTCGGCAAGCTCCTCGAGTTTGGCGCGAATAGAGTCGCGTGCGATCCGAAAGTGGTGCAGGCGTTGGTCTTCCGACAGGTCCTCATGCGGGCGGTCGGGATCCTCCAGCGGCCAGTGCAGTCGTCTCGCCGTCGATAGAAAGACCGGACACACCTCCTCGGCACACAGGGTGATGACGAGGTCGACGCTCCCAGGGTCGGTGTCGTCGACCGATTTGGAGGTGTGCGCCCCGATGTCGATGCCGACCTCGGCCATTGCTCGGATGGCGTGAGGGTTCACCCGAGACGGCGACGACCCCGCCGACTGCACGTGGACGGCGTCCCCGAATATCTCGCGGGCGAGCCCCTCCGCCATCTGAGAGCGTGCCGAGTTGGCGACGCAGAGGAAGAGGATCGATCGAAATGGGTGTTCGGGCACGGCACCTCCTGGAACATCGAAGTTCGTCGGCGTTCGCGACGGCTACTCTTCGGCGGGGGGGCGAGCGTCATGTGCAATGACCCGCTGCAGCTCCTCGAGATCGACCGGCTTTACCATGTGGTGGTCGAAACCCGCGTCCCGGGAAAGTTCACGATCTCGCTCCTGCCCCCAACCCGTCACCGCAATGATGAGAATGTCCTTCCCCCAGCTTTCCGCCCGAATTCGCCGGCACACCTCGTGACCATCCAACTTCGGAAGCCCGATGTCGAGCAAGATGACGTCGGGCTCGACCTGCTTCGCCATCGACACGCCCTCCTCCCCATCGTAGGCGACATGTGCCTCGTTTCCGCGCGCCTCGAGCAGCGTCTGCAGCATGTCGGCGCCGTCCTCGTTGTCGTCGACGATCAGGATACGTAGGGAGGACGAAGTCTGGGCGTCGGGCTGCGGGTTCGCGACCGCCGCCTCGGAAGGTGCGTCCGTCACCGGAATTCGCACGACGAACTCGGACCCAGCGCCGGGACCGTCGCTTTTGGCCTCGACCGTCCCACCATGCATCTCCACCAACTGGCGTACGAGCGTGAGTCCGATCCCCAACCCCCCACGCGACTCGCCGTCGCTCGGCGCAGCCTGATTGAACATGACGAAGATCGCATCGAGGTCTCCCGAATCGATCCCGATGCCGCGGTCCGAGACGTAGACGACGACCTGGTCCCCCTCGTGGGTGACGGAGAGCCGAATCTGCCCTCCCGGATCCGAATACTTCGCGGCGTTACTGAGGAGGTTCACGAAGACCTGCGAGAGCCGCGTGGGGTCGGCGTCGACGAAGATCGGCTCCGCCGGACCGGTGACGATCAGCTCGTGATCAGCCTCGTCGATGAAGGGCTGCGCCGCCTCGACGGCGCTCTCGATGATGGTGGAGATCTCTGTCGTCTTCCTTCGAAGTTCGAGTTTACCGCGTGTGATCCGCGACATGTCGAGCAGGTCGTCGACGAGTCGGACCAGGTGTTCGACCTGGTTTTCCATGATCTCGACCGACCGCTCCGCTCGGTCGGGGTCGGGATCGTCGAGTTTGAGGACCTGAAGACCAGTCCGGATCGGTGCCAGAGGATTGCGAAGCTCGTGGGACAGGGTCGCGAGGAACTCGTCCTTCTTTCGGCTGGCCCTGGACAGGTCCTCCAGGGCTTGTTCGCGCTCTCGTTCGATACGTCGAAGCTCCGTGATCTCCACCACCGTGGCTCCGACGCCAAGAATCGTCCCGTTGACGTCGGCGACGGGAAAGAAGTTGGTCAACCAGGTACGCACGTCCGTCGACCTGGGCGTTCGGCCCACGACTTCGCGTGCCACCACCGGGTCGCCGCCTCGCAAAACACCGCGCATCTCCTCCAACGTTTCTTCGGGAATGTCGGGTAGGATCTCCGGGAGTGATTTGCCGAGGTGTTCGTCCTGCCCGATACCATTGATGTCGGCGAGCGCGGGGTTCACCTTGATGAACCGAAGCTCGTGGTCGTAGATGCCGATCCCGATGGGCGCGTTGGTGACCAGGGAGTCGAGCAAGGCCGCTGCATTTGCGGCCTCGGTTCGCGCCGCGGCGAGCGCCTCTTCGTTACGCTGCTGCTCGCTGATGTCGGTGTTCGTCCCGAACCAGCGAATCACATTGCCCTCGTCGTCCTTCAGGGGCTCCACGCGGGTGAGAAACGGCCGGAAGACACCGTCTGCGCCACGTAGCGGGAACACCATCTCGAACGACTCTGCCGTCGCGATCGAGTGACGCCACCGGTCGAGTACCCGCTCCAGAACGTCCGGATCGTGGACCGATTGCCAGCCCCACCCTTCCATCTCCCCAGGGGTCGTGCCCGTGTATTCGTACCAGCGCTGGTTGTACCAGAAGATCTCGCCGTTTGGGTTCGCCATCCAGCACAGCTGGGGGATCGACTCGGCGAGGGTGACGAACTGCCGCTCTCGTTCGCGTTGCTGCGCCTCCTGACGACGCCGCTCCGTGATGTCGCGGAAGACCAGCACGCATCCGACCGTCTCCCCGTCCTTGCGGATCGGTGCAGCGCTGTCGTCGATCGGAACCTCGGTGCGGTCTTTCCGGACGAGGATGGTGTGGTTCGCGAGGCCGACGACGACTCCCTCCTTCAGGGCGCGCAGCGCGGGGTTCTGTACCGGTTCCCGCGTGTCCTCGGCCACGATCTCGAAGACCGTCTCCAACGACTGACCCAGCGCGTCGCCGGCCTTCCAACCCGTCAGCGACTCGGCGACGGGGTTCATGTTCGTCACGCGGGCCTCGAGGTCCGTCGTGATGACCGCGTCCCCGATGCTGGCCAACGTCGTGCGGAGCAACTGGCGCTCCTCCTCGACCGCAGCCATCGCCGCCTTCACCTCGGCCGTCCGCTCTCGAACGATCTGCTCGAGCGCTTCTGGAGACCGCATGGAGAGTAGCGTGGGCGCAACCCTGATCAGGGCGAACACGGTGAGCCAGGAGACCGCGGCGGTGAGAAACTTGAGCACCCCGGCGAGGCGGTATGCCGGCCACCAGAAGATGATCGCCTCCATCAGGTGCGTGGTGCCGCACAGCAGAATGAAAGCGGCGAAGAGGAGGAAGATCGACCGGAACGGGAGGTCGTCCCGGCGGCGCATGAAGTAAGCGAGCGTCACCGGGATCGCGAAGTAGGCGGCCCAGATGCTGAGGTCGGAGAGAATGTGGAGCCACCCGTGAGCGGGCGCCCACGTTCCGCAATGCCAGCGGGCAGGGAATCCAGACGGGTCGAAGAGCCGGCTGAAGAAGTGGAATAGGTCGCTGTTCATCAGTACTCCGGGCGGTCGAACGACGACCTTTGGGCGAGAGCGTAGGTCAGCAGGGTGGTGCCGTCCACAACGCACGGAAGTCCCCGCCGTGTAGTCATTTCCGTGTGACGACGGCGGCACTCGGGGCGAGAACGCGCGGCGGACGAAGGCGATTCCGCGCACGTATCGATACCGGGGCCGGCAATGTAGGGCCCTCTTGACCACGGGCGAGCCGTTTCGTATCGTTAGTTTCTGACCAGAAGGTAACTAATGGCTAGACCACGCAGCATCAGTGACGAAGAGATCAAGAAGGCCGCCCGCGAAGTCTTCGTGGAGCACGGACCGAGCGCTCCGGTGAAGCTCGTGGCGGAGAAGCTCGGCGTATCGCACGCCGCGCTGTTCAATCGGGCCGGCTCCAAGGAGCAGTTGATGCTCGACGCCCTCTGCCCGGGGCAACCGCAGGCCGTGGGGTGGTTGGCCGAGCCCCCGCCTTCTCAGGCAGTAGAACGACGGCTGGTGGAGATACTGGTCGACCTCATGGTGTTCTTTCAGCGGATAGTCCCCAACCTGGTCGTGCTCAAGGCCGCCGGTCGTTCGATGGACGACTTGCCGGAGGCGGCGGGCCCGCCGCCCCCGGTCGCCCTTCGCGCGGCGCTCGCGCGATGGTTGGAGGCCGCGGAGCGCGCGGGAAGCCTCCCCTCGCTGCACTGGCGATCGGTCGCGGAGGGGCTGCTCGGCGCCATGGAGGCGCGCTGCTTCAACGCGTACCTCGGCGGCGCCGTGTTCGCCCCCGGGTCCGACGAAGCGTTCGTGCACGACCTCGTCGACGGACTCCTACGGCGGGAGGAGCCCGTGCCATGACCTCGGCCCCCGCCCCTTCCAGTTTGCAATCGTCAACCACTGTCTTCACTGGAGATTCATCCATGAAACTGACCATCTTCGGCGGGACGGGAGGCGTCGGCAGCCGGCTCGTACCGCTGGCTCTCGACGCCGGCCACGACGTCACCGCTTTTGCCCGAAACCCCGACGGCCTGCCCCGACGTGACGAACTCACCGTCGTCGAGGGCGAGCTCCACGACGCTGCCGCCGTCGCCCGCGCCATCGAAGGCGCGGACGCTGTGCTCAGCACCCTCGGAGCGCGATCGAATACGCCGGACCAGGTCGAGATTTTCGGGACGGCGATGGAGAACGTCACAGCGGCGATGGAGCAGCACGGCGTCCGCCGATTGGTCGCCATCTCCGGGGCGGGCGTTCTGACGCCGGACGACCACGTAACGATGGGCCGCCGCTTCATCGGCTTCCTCTTGAAGCTGATGAGGAAGTACACCGCGCTCGCCAAACAGCGCGAGTACGAGGTCATCACCGCGACGGACCTCGATTGGGTGATCGTCCGTCCGCCCCGCATCCTTCCGGGCGAAGCGACCGGAGAGTACCGCGTGCTCCCCGATCGGGTGCCGAGCCCGAAAATCTCCCAGGGCGACGTCGCCCACTTCATGCTCGCCTGCACCTCCGACGACGAGTGGGTCCGGAAGGCCCCGATCCCCGGGTATTGATGCGAGGCGGCGGGCTCCGAGGTGGCCCCCCGGGCTCGGTCCCGGCGCGAACGACCGGCCTCCGCGACGGGACCGTCGGGCTCCTTCCCCGGCGCGGACGACCGGCCTCCGCGCCGGGACCGCCGGGCTCCGCCCCGGCGCGGACGACCGGCCTCCGCGCCGGTCGTCGTCGGACAGCCTCGCCACCGGCTCTCGCGGTTAGCAGACAGAGCCCCGTACCAACTTAACGAATCCTTGATTTAAAGCGCGCACTGACAACGCATTCGTTTCCAGGCGCTACCGTTGGGCATGCCGCCTTTACCAACGAGCGATCATGCCGAAGCGAGAGACGGGACGATACGAGAGCGAGGTGGTGAGTCGACGCGCCCCGGGCTAATCTACGTTTGGAGCGAGAGGTCGTCAGCGCGCGACGCGATCTCGACATCTGACCGACCCCGGAGGTCCGACTTTGGCTACGAGCGATTGGTGCGAGGTCCTTGGGATCGCGACTCCCGACCTTGCCGCCGTGAAAGACCATGGGGAGGCCAACAACTACTCGCTGCTGATCGTGGCACTGTTGGAGCGCGGGGAGCCGATGACGTTGGCCGAGGCCGCCCTACGATTCGAGGAGGTTGGGATCGCCGAGTACGACCGTGCGCTCCGGTCCCTGCAACGCTGTAAACCAGGGCGCGCGCCGATCTACCGGGACGGCGACCACTACGCGCTGGACCCCCATGACGACGAGGTTGGCCTCTGGCTCTTTCGTCTCGGCCTCCAGCCCCCTCGTTCGCCGGGGCTGCGGCTGGTCCGGCCCGAGCCCCCGGCGCTCCCCGGAGAGGACACGCCCCTCTCGGTTGGTGAACTCGACGAGGCGTGGAGCGACGCCAGCCTGTACAGTTGGTCTGCCCAGCGACTCGTGATGGCCGTTCTCGACGCCCACGACGGACAGGCGATGTCACCGGGCGAGGTGGTCCGCTTCGTCGCCGCTCGGACCCGGATGCACCCGCTGCGCGGCGACTTCAAAAACTTCGAGCGGAAGGGAAGCCCCATTTCGGTGCAGGACGACGGGCGCTGGTCCATCGCGGTCGGCGCCGAAGATGCAGTCCTCGGAATGCGGAGGGCGGTCAGAGCCCGCGTCGAAACGGCTCGGCGACATGCTGCGATGAGACCCGATCCAGCGGTCACGGCTGCGCGAATCAAAGAAGCGGAGCGGCGCCGTGCCGACCACGCCCGACAGCTCGCCGCCATGACTCGCGTGCTTCTGGTGGGCTTCCCGGCGAAGGAACCGAGAGCGGTCGCGTCGTTGGACGTGGGCGAGCGCACCGTTCGCACATTCGTCGACGACGAACTCGATGAGCTTCGCGACCGTGTGGTCACCTACGACATCGTCGGCGCCGAAGACGTCCGCGCGCTCCTCCGCGCCCTCGGAATCGAGGCCGATGACATGCGCCTCGCCGAGCTGGGCCCGCCGCAAAAGACGAAGACGCTCAACAAACGCGGCAAGACCCTCAAGATCACGACGGAGCTGCTCGTGAAGGGGTCGTGCGGCATCAGCCGACCGTTTGGAGACCCGAAGAAGATGAGCGGGTACCTCGAAAGAGGCGAGCTGACGAAACTTCGGCGCCGCCTGGAGGCCGACGCGAAATCGCTCTTCGCCCTCTACGAGTACGGTCGTATCCACGGGACCGTGCGCTTGCGATGGGGTTTTCTCGACGAGCCCATCCCCGCTCCCTGGGTCCACCGCGACGAGAAAACGATTTACCACCTCAAAAGGGAGGCACTCGAACGCGGCGTCCTGCTCGAGGTCGTGATCGGAAACGCCCCCGGCTGGAATGACCCCTGGTCGCGCTCCCAGCGCGTGTGGGTGGAGAGGGAGCGGTCCGGCTGGGGCACCTGGCTCGTCGACGAGGCTGGCTACCTCATCGAGGAAGCCGACGTTCAACGGGCGAGGCTGCTCCCTCCGGGCTGACGACGTGCGCTTGTCGCGCGACACTCGAACGGGCGAAGGTCAGGCCGACGACGGCGTCGCTCGCGCCCGTTTCGGCGGGTCGCGGCCCGCGCACCGGCGACCGGGCGCTACCTCGGGAAGGAGACGCTCAGCCTCCCCGCCCCGAGTTCCGGAAACGCCTCCTGGAAGGCTGCGAACACGTCGTCCACGACGGCGTACTGCGGCGCTTTCCGGATTCGAAACGTCACGACCAGCAACTGTTCTTCCCCTTCCGAACGGCCAATCTTCGTGCGGATCGTTCTGGCGTTACCGGTCAGCGCTCGGGCGGCCCTCCGAGCGCCCTCTCTGACAGCCGGGGTCGGTTCTTCGTCCAGACTCATCTTCACCACAACCTTCATCGTGCCCTTCGTGTAGTCGAGTAGAACGGGGCTTTCTGACCTGGTGCCAACCACCGAGTGTACGGAGCCGCTCGGCCGGACGAAACCTGTTCGTTCGCGTGGACCGCCGCGCTCCGTCCCAGGGTGCGCGAGGTGATAGTGGAGCGCGGCGCCAGCTACGCCGACCACACAGGCAACACCCGCGTGGTGCTCGACGAACCGGGGCTCTTCATCCTCACGACGGGTGCCGACTCGAATCCCTGGCCGGACAAGCGGAAGCTCTCGCTTCGCGGGCTAAAGGCGGGGCGTGTTGTTCGAGCGCTCGCCGTGAGGCGCCCCCCGCTGGGTGTTCGCGAGCTCGCCGACCTGGCCGACACCGATCCGGGCTACGTCTCGAGGCTACTCCGGATGCTCGACAGCGAGGCCATCGTCGAGCGGACCGCGCGCGGTCGTCTGGAGAGCGTCGACTGGCGGCGGCTGCTCGTCCAGTGGTCCGAGGATGCCCCGCTCGAAGGTCGGGCGGAGACCACCACGTGGCTCGCTCCTCGTGGCTTGAAGAGCGTGCTCGACCAACTTGGCTCCGTGGCGTTCCCCTACCTCCTCACGGGCAGCGCCGCAGCCTCTCGGGTCGCTCCCGTCGCCCCGACGCGCCTGCTCTCGGTCTACGTCGATGACCCGAGCCGCGCCGGAGAGGCCCTTGGGCTGCGACGCGCCGACGCGGGCGCGAATGTCATCCTCTTGCAGCCCGAGGACGACGCCATCTATCAGCGGGCCACCGAGGTCGAAGGGCTGAGGCAGGCGTCTCTGCCATTGATCGCCGCGGACCTTCTGACCGGTCCTGGGCGCTCACCCGCAGAAGCCGAGGCCCTGATGGACTGGATGGAGA
>CAYPJU010000124.1:0-11821 GCA_964411125.1 uncultured Bradymonadales bacterium
TCGCGAAGGAACGCGGCAAGATGTTCGTGCGCGAGCGGCTCGACATGCTGCTCGACGACGGGCTCGAGGTCGAAGAAGGCCGGTTCGCCAACGTCAACGCGGGCGACCTTCCGGCCGACGGCGTCGTCACCGGATTCGGGAAGATCGGCGGGCGACGCGTCGCGGTCATGGCGAACGACTCGACGGTGAAGGCGGGCTCGTGGGGATGGCGGACGGTCGAGAAGATCATCCGCATCCAGGAGCAAGCCGAGCTGATGCGCGTGCCGCTCATCTACCTCGTCGACTCCGCTGGAGCCCGCATCACCGACCAGCTCGAGATGTTCCCCGGCCGCCGCGGCGCCGGGAAGATCTTCTACAACGAGGTTCGCCTGTCGGGATTCGTCCCGCAGGTCTGCCTGCTGTTCGGCCCGTCGGCCGCAGGGGGCGCCTACATCCCCGCGTTCTGCGACGTCGTCGTCATGGTCGACGGCAACGCCTCGATGTACCTCGGGTCGCCGCGGATGGCCGAGATGGTCATCGGCGAGAAGGTGACGCTCGAGGAGATGGGCGGGGCGAAGATGCACACGGGGGTTTCGGGCTGCGGCGACGTGCTCGTCCGCTCCGAGGAAGAGGCGATCGCCTGGTGCAAGGACTACCTCGCCTACCTGCCGTCGAACTGCCACGAAAAGCCGCCGGTGACGGAGCCGAAGCCGCCGCAAGAGCAGAAGAAGACGCTCGACGAGCTGATCCCGACGAACCAGAACAAGCCGTTCGACATGCGCAAGGTGATCGCGCACCTCGTAGACGACTCGGAGTTCCTCGAGATCAAAAAGCGGTTCGCCCAGGAGATCCTCACCGGGTTCGCCCGCATCGACGGCCGCCCCGTCGGCATCGTGGCGAGCCAGCCGAAGTACAAGGGCGGCGTGCTGTTCGTCGACTCGGCCGACAAAGCGACGCGCTTCATCACGCTGTGCGACGCGTTCGGCCTCCCGATCGTCTTCCTCGCCGACGTGCCCGGCTTCATGATCGGGACCAAGGTCGAGCAGCAAGGGATCATCCGCCACGGCGCCAAGATGATCTCCGCCGTGTCGAGCGCGACCGTCCCGAAGTTCTCGGTCATCGTCCGCAAGGCGTACGGCGCTGGCCTCTACGCGATGTGCGGCCCCGGCTTCGAACCCGACGCCACGATCGCGACCCCCGAGGCGATGATCGCGGTGATGGGCCCGGAAGCGGCCGTCAACGCGGTGTACGCGAAGAAGATCGCCGCGCTCCCCGAAGACGAGCGCCCCGACTACGTCGCGAAGCTGCGCGCCGAGTACGAGGAGGACATCGACGTCTACCGGCTCGCCAGCGAGCTCATCGTCGACGACATGGTCCCCAAAGGTGAGCTTCGCGCCGCGCTCGCCGCACGCCTCGCCGTCGCCGAGACCAAGAAGCGCGACTGGCCCGACAAGAAGCGCTCGGTCACGCCAGTCTGATGCGAACGTTCGTCCGCACATGCCTCCTCGTCGCACTGACGGCGTGGGCGATGCCCGCGTTTGCGGACGAGCCCGACGAGCATCTCTTGCGCGGCGACGTCTACTACCTGCAGGGCGACTACTACCGCGCGATCACCGAGTACAAGACGTACCTGATGAAGACGGCCGACGCCGACCATGCGAGCCGCGTCGACCTGAAGATCGCGTGGATCTACCACATCTCCGAGCGCCCCGAGGCGGCCGAAGCATTGCTGCGTTCGATCGCCCTCGACCAGCGGTCTGCGCCCGAAGGATGGTGGGCGCGGCTCTACGCGGCGCACGTGGCCGCCGCCGGGAAGGAGCCGCTGCGTGCCCGCCGCGCCTACGAGAAGCTCATCCAGGACTGCGAGCCCGTCCTCGCCCAGACCGTGACCGACGCCAGCATCGACAGAGAAGGATGCACCGAGATCACGACGCGCGCCCGGCTCGGGCTCGCGAAGTACTGGGCGAACCTCGACGATTTCGAGCGTTCGGCGACCGAGCTCGGCTCGGTGCCGAGGTCTTGGAACAAGGCCGCGGACGCCCGCAAGGTCGCGAACTACGTCGCCACGATCCAGATCCCGCAGAAGAGCCCCGCCGTCGCCGGCGCGCTCTCCGTCGTCCCGGGGCTCGGGCACTTCTACCTCGAGCAGTGGGGCACCGGCATCGTCGCGATGGTGTGGAACGGCGCCTTCATCTTCGCCACCGTCGACTCGTTCGCCGCCGGCCGCATCGGCCAGGGGACGCTCCTCGGACTGCTCGAGCTCGTCTGGTACGGCGGCACCATCTTCGGCGCCATCAGCGGCGCCCACCGCTTCAACCGCGACGCACGCCTCATCGTCCGCGACGGCCTCATCGAAGACATTGACCGCCTCGCCGTCGACACGCCGTGGCCCGCGCGCTTTCCCGCCCAGTCGACGCCGCTGCAGTTGCACTGGGACTGGTAGGACCTCGGGGCTCCGTCCCCGAGCGGACCTCGGGGCTCCGTCCCCGAGTGGACCGCCGGGCTCCCGTCTGGCGACTGAAGTCGCATCGACGTAGACTTCCGCCCATGGGTCGTGTCGGTGAATACGAGCTCGTCAGCAAGATCGGCAGTGGGGGGATGGGCCACGTGTGGCTCGCGGATCGCGACGGGCGTAGGTGTGCGGTGAAGCTGGTCGACGCGGCGGAGGCGGACCTCTTTCGCGAGGTCCACGCCATGGCTTCGCTCACACACCCGAACATTGCGACGGTCTACGACTACGGCCGCCTCGCGGAAGCGTCCGGGGAGATCCGGGCCGGCACGTCGTGGATCGCGATGGAGTACGCGGAGCATGGCACCCTCAACGGGCTCAGCGCCGCACACCGCGCGCAGTGGGTGGAGATCGCCCGGCAGATCTTGCAGGGCCTCGCCCATGCCCATGCTCGACGGATTACCCATCGCGACCTGAAGCCGGCCAACATTCTCGTCGCCAACCTCGACCCTCTGGTCCTGAAAATCGCGGACTTCGGGCTCGCCCACGATGCGGGCAACAGCGACATCGCGACGGGCTTTCGTACGTCCGGGACGCCGCGGTTCATGTCCCCCGAACAGGCGCTCGGCGACTTGCGGGATCAGGGTCCCTGGACCGATCTTTACGGGTTCGGATGCCTGATGTGGTGGGTCTTGACCGGCAGCACGCCGTTCATGGGGGAGACGGTCGAGGACATCCTGCGGGCTCATCTTCACACGCCTCTTCCGCTGCTACCCGCATCGCTCGATCTCCCCGACGACGTTCAGATCTGGTTCTCCCGCCTGTTGCGCAAGCGTCGCCTCGAGCGGTTTCAGTTTGCCGCCGACGCGCTCGACGAGCTGACGAAGCTGGCGGTCGACGTCGCGCCCGCGACGTTTGCCGCCGTCGACGAGCCGACGATCGTCGGCCCCACCCCCGTCGGCGACCCACACGCGACGGCGCCCAACGTCGTCCCGCCGACTCTGTCGGCCGATAGCGACGTCCAGATCGTGTACGATCCCGGCGCGGGACACGCGTTCCGGCGTGAACTCGGTGAGCTCCCCGAATGGCGCCAGGGCGTCAGCCTGCTCGCGCCGGAAGGCCGAGTCTCCCTCTTCGGGGTGCGGGGTGTCCCGATCGTCGACCGCGACGCGGAACGCGAGGCGTGCTGGGACACGCTACGAGCGGCCCACGGAGGCGCGGTTCGCCACGTCCGGATTTCCGGCCCTCGCGGCGAAGGAAAGTCGAAACTGCTCGACTGGTTCGTCACTCGCTCCCACGAGCTCGGAGCGGCGAGGTCGGTCGTCGTACAGAACGCGCCCCATACGGCACCGGAGGTGTCGCTCGCCCACGCCGTCGCGCTCCATTTCGGCTGCCAGAATCTGAGCCGCGCGGGAGAGCCCTGGTCGCTCGGACTCGCCGAGACGCGGGACCGCGTTGCCCACGTTCTGGGCGCTCATGGCATCGAGAGCGACTTCGCCGCGAGCGAGATCGCTCAGTTCGTCCACCACACGCTGTCGGCCGAGCCGACCCGCCATCATGAGCGCCGCGGTTGGTTCTCACCGCTAGCCGATTACTTCGGGGTCCTCGCGACCGAGCGGCCGTTGATCTTTGCGATCGACGATCACGAATCGGGGGCGGAATCTGTCGCCTTCGCTGGCCAATTGTTGGCGCGATCGGGATCTGTCGTCGTGGTGACTGCCGGGGAGAGCGCTGCGACCGACCTTGGCGCGGCTTCCGTCGACGTCCGCGTCGCTGCGCTCGACGATGGCTCGATGGAAGACCTCCTCGGCCAGATGCTTCGCCTCGATCCGTCGACCTCGTCGCGGCTCGTCGCTGCTTCTTCTGGCAACCCACTCTTTGCGACCCAGATGCTCGGGGACTGGGTGCAGAATCGCCTCCTCACCCGCACACCGTCGGGTTGGGCGGTGCCCGACGATCTCTCGTTCCCCGGCAACCTCGCGGAGCTCTGGCAGGAACGTCTCCTGACCGTCGAGCGACGCCTGGCGGGTGAGGGCCTCGAAGCCGTCGAAGTCGCAGCGATGCTCGGTTTTCGGGTCGAATCATGGTTGTGGCGCGAGGTGTGCGCTCGAAGAGGTTTCACCCCGAGCCCGATACTCGTCGAGAATCTCGCCGAGCTCGGGGTCATCTCGCTCGACGAGGACGGGTGGACCTTCCGACACCGCGGGATGGTCGATGCCCTCTGTCGACGGGCGGAGGAACAGGACCGTCTCGCGAGCATGCACCGAACGGCCGCCGAGGTCATGGAGGGCCAGCTCGCCGAGAGCTTTGCGCACTCCGCCGAGATCGCGCGGCACTGGATCGGCGCGGGAGCTGCCGACAAAGCGCTGCCACACCTGCGCAACGCCGCCGAAGGAGCCGCCCGAGCGGGGACGTTCGACCGCGTGAGCGCGATCTGGGACGAGCACGATCGCCTCGCCGCCTACCTCGGTCCGGACGAGCGCGCCCGGGGGCTGATCGGCCGCGCGCGAAACCTCATGATGCGCGCGGACGTCGCCGAACTCGAGGCGCTGCTCGACGAGGCCGAGGCGCTCCTCGACGAGGTCGAGTCCCCCGAAGTCGTCGGGGACTACCACTGCACGCGCGGGCGGCTCTCGCGGATCGTGTCGAGCCCCGAACAGACGATCGGCCACTGCCTGCGGGCCCTCGATGCATACCAAAAGGTCGGCGCGGCGAAGGAATGCGCGGAGGTCGATCGCCTGCTCGGCGAGGCGTACCGTCAACGTGCGGACATCGTGCGAGCGAGGGCGAAGTACGAAAGCTCGCTCGCGTTCTACGAGACGACCGGGGACGACTTTCTCGCCGGTTGGTGCGAATTCGGGCTCGCGGTCGTCGCCAAGATCGCCGGCGATCGAGCCGAGGCGTGGAGCCGATTGCAGAACGCGCGCCGGGCCTTCGAAGACACCCACAGCCGGATGGCCCTCGCCTCCGTTCACAACGAGCTCGGAGAGATCGCCCGCGCCGGCAAGGAACGCGCGGTCGCGCTCGACTACTACGGGCGCGTCCTGTCGCTCCTGTCGTCCGAACACGCCTACGTCGCCCCGACGCTCCTCAACGTCGCGCTCTGCCACCTGAGCCTCGGGCGGCGGGACGGCGATCTCTGGACCCCGACCGACGCCGAGCGCCGGGCAGCGCGAGAGCAGCTCGAACGCTCGGCTGCCCTGATCCAAACCTCGGGACGGCGGGACGCGTTCGCCTACACTTTGGTGGGGCTGCTGCTCTGCGACGTACTCGACGGCAGTCGGCACGAAGCTCGGCGTCGCTGGGAAGCCCTGCAGGACGAGGACTTTCCCGTCGAGGAGGACCTGGCCGAGATGCTCGAACAGTCGGCGATCCGACTCCCCGCGCTCGACGAACGCGAACTCGCGCTGAAGATTTTCGAACGGGCGCGCCTGACATGGTCCTCGCTGGGGCGCGAGGAGCGCGTGCGAGGAGTGGACCGACGGGTGACGGTATTGGACGGGAGAACCGATGAAAGTGAAGTCTGACCTCGGGCTCGTGGGACGCATCGCCGAGAATCTGGCGATGGGAGTACTCGTCGCCGCGTCGCGCCCGCTCGTGTCGATCTCCAGAGTACGTCGCAGCGTCCAGGCTACGGAGCACTTCGCATCTCGCCTCCTGACCGTTTCACCCCTGCGCCCATACCCCGACATCCTCCCGCGCGGACGCGCGCTCGCCTACCGATGGTCGGCCGTGGTGCCCGGCGCCAACTGCCTGCATCGAGCCCTCGCTACGCGGGTCTGGCTCGCCGCCCGGCGCGTCGACTCTACGGTCGTCGTGGGCTTTCGAAAACGCGCCGAGTTCGAAGGGCACGCCTGGCTCGAGGTGCCGCTTGGCGGCGCGACCACGCTCGTTTTCGTCTCCGACGACGATGGATGGGAGCCGGCCTTCGATTCCGGAACGACGCGCGCGGCGTGACTCCAATCGGTCCCCGCCGCTGCCTCTTCGGCGTGTAATAGAGCCGTAATAAATAGATCGATTGACACCCGATCGTGGTTCCCCCAGACTCCCCGCATTCTTTGCAATGTAAACCACGAGAGAATTGTCATGAAATCCATCAAGTTCGCCACTTTTGCCGCTGCCCTCTGTTTCGTTCCGTTCGTCGCCTGTAGCGGCGGCAACAACGGTGGCAAGGGAGGAGGCGGCGGAGCGTCCGCGGCCGAAGTCTCGACCTGCCAGGAAGCATGCGACAAGCAGCGGTTCTTCGACTGCTACGACGCTGCCCAGCATGGCCAGTGCTACGACGACTGCGGCGCTGCCAGCTCCGACGACATCAACAAATTCGACGGGTGCGTCGAGAACACGATCTGCGACGCGGAATGCGCCGTCTTCATCGAAGGAAAGGCCGCCGAGGTCGACGAGGAAGACGTCGTCGTGACGGACAAAGACCCCGAGCCGCCCGCGTCGAGCTGCGAAGCAGCGTGCGACGATCTCGTCGGCGCCATGTGCTTCCCCTCCGAAGACATCGCCCTCTGCAAGGCCGCATGCGCGACCGACGCCGAGACTCGATTCGCCATCGTCTACTGCAACAGCACGCGCACCGGCTGCCAGTTCCCCGACGAGTGCACTGGCGAGATCGGGGGCGGCTCGAACAACGTCGTGATCGACAACAACGGCGTGAACCCGAACAACGGCACCTCCGGCGATAACGGCTGCTCGGCCGGCTGCGACCAGCTGCAGTTCTTCGACTGCATCGATGCCTCGACGTCGGTTGCCTGCCGCAACAACTGCGCGTCCGCCGACGCGACGACGCAGCAGAACTTCGCCTCGTGCGTCCAGAGCTCCTCGGGCGTCTGCGACGAAGGCTGCTACACCGTGCTCGATCCGACCTTCATGGGCGGCGGTAGCGCCAACGTCAGCGGCTGCAACATGGCGTGCGACGACATGGCGTTCTTCGACTGCATCGACGCGCAGACCCAGAGCGACTGCCGAACGCTCTGCAGCACGGCGAGCGCTTCCTCCGTCGACACGTTCATCGCGTGCAACAACGACATCTGCGACGACGACTCCTGCTACACCGTCTTTGTCAACGCGAACTGAGCAAGCCAATTTTGGCCGGCACCGATCCTCATTGTAGGATCGGTGCATGGCCAACATGACCCCCACCCGTCGCAAACTCGCGATCGCGACCTGGGCTCCGCCCGCCGAAGGCAACATCTTCGGGAAGGTCGAATTCGACATGACCGAAGCGAACCGCTACCTCGCGAAACTCCGCGAGGAGACGGGCGTTCGCGTGTCGATCACCCATCTCGTCGGGCTCGCCGCCGCCCGCGCGATGGCGAAAGCGCCCGGTCTCAACGGCAAGATTCTCTTCGGCAAGTTCGTCCCCCACGACACCGTCGACGTCACCTTCCTCGTCGCCTCCGACGGCGACCTCGCCAAGATCAAGGTCGAGCGCTGCGACGAGAAGTCGATCGCCGAGATCGCCACCGAACTCTCCGAGCGCGCCGGGAAGGTTCGCAGCGGCGAGGACGCCGAGTTCAAGAAATCGATGGGGGCGGTCAAGTCGACCCCCTGGTGGCTCCTGGGGCCGATCCTCAAGTTCACGGGCTGGCTGTCCGGAGCGCTTGGCATCAGCGTCAAAGCGCTCGGCGTCGAGCGCCACGCGTTCGGGTCCTGCGTCATCACCTCCGTCGGCATGCTGGGCTTCGACGAAGGCTACGCTCCTTTTACTCCGTTCGCCCGCGTCCCCCTTCTTCTTCTCGTCGGCGCCATGAAGGATCGTCCCGTCGTCGTCGACGGTGAGGTCGTCGTGCGACCGATGGTAACGATCACCGCCACCGTCGATCACCGCTTCATCGACGGCGCCCAGCTCTCGATCCTCGCAAAAGAATTCCGCAGCGGGATCGAAGGCCCCTTCGCCTAACGTTACCTGCCGGCGTCAGCCGGCGTTCGCGCGGAGCGCGTGGTCACCGCACGCGCGAGCGTGCGGCGTCGCGCACATCCCCCTGTCGTCGGGATCGAAAACCCGCATGGCGCTTGACACACGAAGGCGCCTTCATATAATCCCGCGTTCTCGCTACCTCCGGAAAATTCGGAAGATGGCGAAATGACTGACTGAAAAGTGTGAACCTCAGGAAGAACACGATGCCAACGATTAACCAGCTCGTCCGAAAAGGGCGCCAACCGCAGAAATCGAAGACGGACGCACCCGCACTCAAAGGGTGCCCGCAGAAGCGCGGTGTCTGCACCCGCGTCTACACGACGACGCCCAAGAAGCCGAACTCGGCCCTTCGGAAGGTGGCTCGTGTTCGTCTGACCAACCAGATGGAAGTCACCAGCTACATCCCCGGTGAAGGTCACAACCTTCAGGAGCACTCCGTGGTCCTCATCCGTGGCGGTCGTGTCAAAGACCTCCCGGGCGTCCGCTACCACATCATCCGCGGTACGCTCGATGCCATCGGCGTCTCGGAACGACGTCAGGGCCGCTCGAAGTACGGAACGAAGAAACCGAGATAGTGCATTCGGCCCCCTCCGCGCTTCGCGGACTGGTCGGCCACCAATGGAGACAGGCAGATGCCACGTAGAAGAGAAATTCAGAAGCGCCCCGTCCTTCCCGATCCGAAGTTCAAGGACAAGACCGTCACCAGCTTCATCAATGCGATGATGCGGGACGGCAAAAAGTCCACTGCCGAGCGGATCATGTACGAAACGCTCGACATCCTCGGCGAACGCAACACGGAAGAAGAGCCGCTCAAGCTCTTCCGCAAGGCGATCGAGAACTGCCGCCCGGCCGTCGAAGTTCGCTCGCGCCGCGTCGGTGGATCCACCTACCAGGTGCCCGTCGAAGTCCGCCCCGAACGCCGCAATGCGCTCGCGTTCCGCTGGATCATCGACGCCGCCCGCGCGCGTAGCGAGAAGACGATGGTCGAAAAGCTCTCCGGAGAGCTCCTCGACGCGTTCAACTACCGCGGCACCGCTGTCCGCAAGAAAGAAGAGACCCACCGCATGGCCGACGCCAACAAGGCGTTCGCTCACTACCGGTGGTGATCACCCACTCACCCTGACCAGTACCTGCTGTTAGCGCGGCCGTGTGGCCGCTCGAGGGACCAACGTTATGGCACGCTCCATTGCACTAGACCACGTTCGCAACATCGGCATCATGGCTCACATCGATGCCGGGAAGACGACGACGACCGAGCGCATTCTCTACTACACCGGCAAGTCGTACAAAATCGGCGAGGTCCACGACGGCGCGGCCGAGATGGACTGGATGGAGCAGGAAAAGGAGCGTGGCATCACGATCACTTCCGCTGCCACCACCTGTACGTGGCACCTTGGTGGTAAAGAGAAGTTCCGTATCCAGATCATCGACACCCCCGGGCACGTCGACTTCACGATGGAAGTCGAGCGCTCCCTGCGCGTCCTCGACGGCGCCATCGCCGTCTTCGACGGGGTCGCTGGCGTCGAGCCGCAGTCCGAGACCGTCTGGCGTCAGGCGAACCGCTACGGCGTTCCCCGCATGGCGTTCATCAACAAGCTCGACCGTACCGGCGCCGACTTCGAATACTGCGTCAACTCGATGGTCGACCGCCTCAAGTGCCGCCCGATCCGAATGCAGATCCCGATCGGCGCCGAGGACAAGCTGCAGGGTGTCGTCGACCTCGTCACGATGAAAGGCATCGTCTGGAACGACGAATCGCTCGGCGCAAAGTACGACGTCGTCGACATCCCCGAGGACCTCAAAGAGCAGGCCCAGATGTACCACGAGGAGCTCGTGGAAGCCGCCTGCGAGTTCGACGACGAGCTGATGATGAAGTACCTCGAAGGCGAGGCGCTCACCGTCGAAGAGATCCGCTCGGGTATCCGTAAGGGCACCCTCGCGATGGAGATCGTCCCGACCCTCTGCGGCTCCGCCTTCAAGAACAAAGGCGTCCAGCCGCTCCTCGACGCGGTCGTCTTCTACCTCCCCTCGCCGGTCGACATCGGTCAGATTCAGGGCGTCACCCCCGATGCGGCACGCCGCATCCAGGAAACGCACGGCGACTTCACCGAAGACGACAAGGTCATTCGCGAGTTCAAAGACGACGCGCCCTTCAGCGCGCTCGCCTTCAAGATCATGACCGACCCGTACGTCGGGCAGCTCACGTTCTTCCGCTGCTATTCCGGCGTCCTCGAGTCGGGGTCCTACGTCCTCAACTCGACCAAAGAGCGCCGCGAGCGCATCGGTCGTATCCTCCAGATGCACGCCAACAAGCGCGAGGAGATGGATCACGTCCGCACCGGCGACATCGCGGCCGCCGTCGGCCTCAAGAACACGACCACCGGTGACACGCTCTCCGACGAGCAGCAGCCGGTCGTCCTCGAGGCGATGGACTTCCCCGATCCGGTCATCCAGATCGCAGTCGAGCCGAAGACCAAGGCCGACCAGTCGAAGCTCGGCGAGTCACTCGCCAAGCTCGCCGCAGAGGACCCCTCCTTCCAGGTGCACACCGACGAAGAGACGGGCCAGACCATCATCGCCGGCCAGGGTGAGCTCCACCTCGAGATCATCGTCGACCGCCTCCTCCGCGAGTTCAAGGTGGAAGCCAACGTCGGTAAGCCGCAGGTCGCCTACCGTGAAGCGATCACCAAAGAGATCGAGCACAAAGAGCGCCTCAAGAAGCAGACCGGTGGTAAGGGTATGTTCGCCGAGGTCGCGCTGAAGCTCGAGCCGGGCGAACGCGGCTCCGGCATCGTCTTCGAAGAGACCATCAAGGGCGGTACCGTGCCGCGTGAGTACTTCAACGCCGTCGAGAAAGGCGTCCGCGAAGCTGCCGAAGGCGGCGTCCTCGCCGGATACCCCCTCGTCGACTGCAAAGTCACGCTCTACGACGGCTCGTACCACGAGGTCGACTCGAGCGAGATGGCGTTCAAGATTGCCGCCTCGATCGGATTCAAGAGTGGCTGCCGCAAGGCGGGCGCCAAGATCCTCGAGCCGATCATGGAAGTCGAGGTCGTCACCCCCGAAGATTTCATGGGCGACGTCATCGGTGACATCAACAGCCGCCGTGGACAGGTGCAGGGCATGATTCAGCGCTCCGGCGCTCAGGTCGTCGACGCACACGTGCCGCTCGCGCAGATGTTCGGTTACTCGACCGACCTCCGCAGCCGTACGCAGGGTCGTGCGACCTACACCATGCAGTTCTCGCACTACGAAGAAGTTCCGAAGAGCATCGCGGACGAGATCATCGCGAAGGCTGGCGGATCCACGGACTGAGAGAGATTTTTCGTCGGAGGCCCTGAGCCTCGTTGGATACAAACAAGAGATGGCTGGATCAGGGCATTCCGACAGCCGTTTCGGATTTTAGGAGCAGCATCATGGGTAAGGCAAAATTCGAACGTACGAAACCGCACGTCAACATCGGCACCATC
>CAYPJU010000125.1:0-11725 GCA_964411125.1 uncultured Bradymonadales bacterium
TCGAGACATCCTACCTCGACCGGATTCCTATTCACTTTTCAAAGATGCTCGAAGAATTTCTCCGTCGAGCGGCGGGCGACACTAAGAGTCAGCGGCGTCCGCGTCAAGCAGTTTCGAGAAGAATTTTTTCGTCTCGTTTCTGCCCCCGATCCCGGGGGATCGGCCCGCTTCGGATCTCTCGTCGACGGGCCGCGGAGAATACAGGACCGTGACGTGGCGTCAAGGCCCTTGCCCATTTTCTGTGGGCCGTTTCTCCGAGCTCGTCGGAAGTCGTTGAGATTCGGCGAGATCGTGGAGGATCCGAAGTCGGATCCTTCGCCCCACATCCCTGTGAGGTGGGGGTAAGACGTTCGAGTTCGATCGATCATTCCCGCACGGTGACTTTTTTTCCGGGCGGGGAGGGTCGAGGGGTCGACTGTGTGCGGGTCCGTCGTCAGAAGCGAGACATGAGTGCGAACCCTGCGTGGTCGCCCTGGTAGACCGTCGGCGCGATTCGGAAGGACATGTCTCCGCGTCGCTTCTGGCCGCGGAAACCGTAATGCAGGCCGATCGGGACGAGCCAACCGGCGGCGGCGCCGATCGCCCACCCGCCGAGGACGTCGGTGGGCCAGTGGCGTCCGGTCACGGCGCGCTCGATCCCGGTGATGGTCGCGACGCCGATCATCGCCCCGCAGATCAGCCCGTCGCCGATGCCGCCGTAGATCGGGTTGAAGTAGTGGTGGGTGCAGGTCGTACCAGCGGCGGCCATGGCGGTCGCGGGGTGTCCCGCGTACCAGCTCCGGTACTGGATCTCGGTGTCGGAGCAGTCGGTCCCGACCTCGTCGGGGGTGCCGCAGTCGGAGTAACCGGGACGCTCGCGCCCGAGGCCGAAGTAGTGGGGCCACCACAGGGAACCGCCGACGAGGGAGAGAGCCTCGAGGTCGATCATCAACATCTGATACCCGAGCTCCCAGTCGTGGGCGAAGCCGGTGATGATCGCATCGGCGAAGAGGAAGCTCATCGACCCGTAGAACCCGATGTCGCTGATCGTGTGGTGGGTCTTCCAGGTGCTCTCTTTGGAAGGCTTGATGGCGTCGTAGAGCGGGCGGTCGAAGAGCGCGGCTTCGCCGAGGACGTCTTTGTCGGGCGGGGTGAGCCAGGTCTTGGCGATCACGCCGCCTACTCCGAGGACGCCGATGCCGGCGTAGCCCCACCACTGGACCTTCCTCCAATCTTCGGACCATCCCACCTCGCGGCGGCGGCGAGGATCCCAGTCGTCGTCTGCGGTGACCTCGTCGTAGCCTTCGGGAGACTGGATCGCGCTTCCGGACTGCGCCCAGGCGGCGCCCGAGGCGGGCAGAACGAGGGCGAAGGCGAGCAGGAGGCGGATCGACAGGCTCTTCATTGGGTACTCCATCCATACGGATTGTATTGGTGCGAACGTAGTGCTGCTGCGGAGGTCTCGGCGTCGTCCCCGGGTCCGAGGCCATAGTGAAGTGCGGTGGGGATCATCCAGGCCGCGGTGCCGGCGATGTAGCCGAGGATCACGTCGGAGGCCCAGTGGTAGCCTCCGACGAGTCGTCCGATGCCGGTGACGACCGCGGCGCCGATCATCGCGCCGCAGGCGATCTTGTCCCCGGCGCCGCCCCCGTAGATCTGTAGTTTGGAATGGTGAACGCAGGTGAGGCCGGCCATGGCGGTGGTGAGTGCGGGGTGCCCGGCCCAGAAGCTGCGGTTTCGTTCGGGGTTGTCGTCACACTTGTTCGCGACCCGGGTGGGGTGATCGCAGTTCATCAGGACGGGCCGTTCGCGGGCGATCAGGAGCTGCGGGATCCAGAGAATGGTCGCGATGATCGAGATCGCTTCGAGGTCCATCCCCAGCATCTGCCAGGCGACGTCCCAGGACTCCATGCCGGCCCCGACGACGGCGAGGTCCTCGACGAGCCGGTAGGCGATGCCGCCGAAGAACGCGACGTGCGAGGCGTTTCCGTAGATCTCGAACACGGTCTTGTTTTCGGGGGCGACGGCCAGATAGAGCGGCTCGTCGAACAAGATTCCTCCCCTCCAGTTCGGTTCGGGGTTGGGCCCGAAGAGCCGGATGGAGGCAGCCGTGATGCCCGCACCGGTGAGGATCGCCCACTCCGGAGCACTGACCCGGTTCCATTGAGGGTCCCACCGGAGTTCGGGTTCCTGAGCCGAAGCTGACGTCGAGCAGACAGAGATCAGCAGTATGAACGCAACACACCAGCAAAAACGCATGGTGTAGAAATGTACACCCGAGCGCGATCGTCCAGCCGCTTGCTCTGCTAGCCGGCGCTCTTATGGCCGAACACGAGGCGGGTATCGCCGTAGGTTCTTTCGTCGTGGATGGAGGCTTCGTCGGGGGACGGGAGTGGATCGTCGACGTGTTGCTCGAGGACGAGCAGGGTGTCGGCGTCGACGCGATCGGATCGGCTGATCGCCGCGAGCGCCGTCTTCGCTTCGCCGCTGCCGTAGGGGGGGTCGAGGAAGACCAGGTCGACGGTACGGTCGACGAGCGAGAGTCGATCGGCGAATGCGCCGGTGATCACGGTGGCGCGATCTTCCTCTCCGATACGGGCCAGGTTCTCGCGCACGAGAGCGATCGCCTGCCGCGAAACATCGAAGAACCAGACGTGTTCGGCGCCTCGCGAGATCGCCTCGCAACCGAACGCTCCGGTGCCGGCGAAACCGTCGACGACGATCGCCCCGTGAAGATCGCCGAGGATGGAGAAGAGACTCTCGCGCACTCGATCGGTCGTGGGTCGGATCGCTCGGGACTGACCCGACGGGGAGGCCAGGCGTCGTCCGCGATGGATTCCGGCGATGATTCGCACTCGTTTGTCCTCAGAAGGTGGGAAGAGCGTGTCGAGGGATGAACTTGCCGAGCCGCGTTCCGCGTCGAGCGGCCCGATCGCAGGATCCACCGGGCTTCGCGCGGCAGCGCCGATCGGCGTCAGTCCTGGGCCTTGGCTTTCTCTTCCACGCTTCGGATTCCCTCGAGCAACAGGAACCTGATCACGTCGGATCGATTCAGACGCGACTTCATGGCGAACACCGGTTGGCGTTCGATATAGGGACGCAAGTTGTCGATCCGATCGGCGATTCGCTGTGGAATCCTGAGGGTCAGAACGACGTCGCTGGTTTCTCTCTTCGCCATACTGGTAGGGGGTGAGGTCTGCTCGCAGAGCTAGGTATACAACGAGATGCTTCTGCGCGCACCTCCGAAACGCCGGTTCAGCGTACTGAGACTTCCCCGCAGTACATGCGGGTCTCGTAGCGAACGACGACAAATCCATCCTCATTGTGTGTTTGGAAAATTTCTCGCAGGCCGGCGACGACCGGGTCGTGGTGCGGATGGTCGGGTCTGGGTCCGTACGAGCACGACATCAGACGTCCCACGAACCCGGGCCAGTCGAGCCGCTGCTCGTTTGGGGCGGTGAACAGATCGTATTCGGTGTGGCCGAAGAACTGCTCGAGAGACTCCTCGAGCGAGGCGCGCCCCTTCATGAGGTCGGTGTACCCGATCCCGTAGCGTTGCAGGAGCGCTTCGTACTCGGCGTGGAATCCTTCGGAGGTCTTATCCCGGCTGTTCCAGAGAGCAGCGAGCCGATGAGGGGGTTTGCTGATCCGGACGATCTCGCGGGGGGTTTGCTCGGGATCGAACCAGTGGAGCGCCTGTGCGGCAGTGACGAGGTCGGCGACCGCGTCATCGAGCCCGGTTTCCTCGGCGCTTCCGGGGAGCACCCGTACTCGCGCTTCATCTTCGAACGCCAGGGCGCAAGCGCCGCGCATTTCGTCGTTGGGCTCGACGGCGAGGACGTCCCACCCTTCTGCCGCGAGGACCGCGGTCCAGATGCCGGTGCCGGCGCCGAGCTCGGCGACGGTCGCTCCGGGGACGAGCCATCGGCGCGATTCCAGCTCGCGCACCACCTCGACCGGGTAGGTCGGGCGATAGCGCACGTAGTCCTCCACCCGATCGCTGAAACGCTCGGTGTTGTCGGTCACTTGCGCAGCCTCATCAGGAAGGCGGCGCTCTGCTCGACCTGAAGGGCCCACTGTTGGAAGACCGGGTACTGCTCGATGGGGACGCGCTGGATCGGGACGTCGACCTCCGTGCTCAGGACGATCTTCCCGTCCTTCTGTTGCACCGAGCGTCGGTACTCCCCGAACGGTCCGGCGAGGTCTTTGGTGGGCGCCTGCCCGACGAGCTGCGCCTCTTTCCACGCGCTGACGTCCATCGTCAGGCGGTTCGAGGCGTGGCGCGGCCGCGACACGAAGAGCGGGATCGTCCGGCTCGGCAGGGACGCATAGACGCTCGCCATCGCCTCGCCGAAGAGCGCGGTCTCGACCGCCCAGACGCCGTTGCCGACCTCACGGGCGAAGCCTGGCCGGACGAACTCGACGGTGATCGCGAGCGGCTCGTCGGGGTTCTTCTCGTCGTCGATGGTGTACGCGGTCGCGGCAGCGCCGGGGAAGATCCCGGCGGCGAGGGAGTCGGCGAACTTCGCGCGCGACGTGTCGTCGGTCCGAAGGCGGAGCCCGCCGCGGATGCTGGAGGCGGAGGGCCCGTCGAAGGTGAATCGGATCTTTCCGGTGAGGTTCCCCTGCGCATCGAGCGTCGCGTGCGCGTCGATCGACTGGTCCTGTCCTCGCACGGTCTCCGCTTTCACGATCTCTCTCTTCGGGTCTTCGCACGTGACGCAGATCGCGGGCTGCCCCGTGAGAGCGGGGCCGACGGCATTGAACATGGCGTCGGGTCCGGCGGGGTAGAGCCAGACGGGTTCGCCGGTCGCCGGCACCACGGCGCGCAGCAGCACGTCTCCGTATTTGAAGCGCTCTCGGATCGGATACTGCTCGGGGATCTGGTACGCGGACCGCGCGACGTAGACGTCGTTCTCGACGCCGAGACGGTCGAGGACGACCTTCAGCACCAGCATCGTGTTCCCCTCCTTCTGCAGGACGGCGTGGTTCACGTCGGTGTTGAAGGAGCGGGGACCGATCGAGGGGTCGGGGATGAAGGCGGCGACGTTGTAGTAGATCGCCTTCAGCCATTCGAGGGAGCCTTTCTCTTCGTCGACCTTCGTCCATCGGGCGTACATCTCGTCGAACGCGCGGTCGGTCTTGGAGCTGTCGAGGATGTCCTCGTGGGTGTCGCGCCGGTAAGCCTCGAGATCGTCGATCGACTGTCCCTGGCGGTACATCTGTACCCAGGGGAGGTACTCCTCGATCGAGACCGAGGCGGGCTCGTCCCGCGGCCGGGGGTTGTTCTTCGCGAGGAAGCGGACGGCGGGCTCGCCTTCGTACTCGAAGCGCTGGAGCTGGGGAGCGTCGTTGACCCGCATGAACTCGGCGATGTCGCCGATCACGACGTATTCGGAGTGTAGCGTGGAGATGTTCTGCATGCGGAAGAAGAAGCGGACTCCTTCGACGTGGGACGCGGGCGTTTCGGGTCCGTCCCATTCGATGTAGGCGATCTCGACGAAGTCACCCTCGGCGAGGCCGGGCATGCTGAGCGTCGCCTTGCCGGCGGTCTGTTCGGGGACGCGTACGGAGCCGTCCTGCTTGATCGTTCGCGCCTGGATCACGCGGGCGTCGCCCGGGATGTTCTGCTCACCGTAGCGATCGATGGCGCCCTTGGTCATGACGCGGACGACGGTGTGGGTGAGAGTGATCTTGCTGCCGTCGGGGTAGTATTTGCGTGCGGCGAAGTCGACGGCGAAGTAGGCGTCGTCGTTGGAGAGCGATTTGTCCTGGCTTTCGCTGACGACCTTCATCGCGGCGGCGCGCCCGTCGGGCATGAGGTCGGTGAGGGGGATGTCGCCGGTGAGCGTCGCGAGCTTCCATTCGAGCCAGGCGCTGTTGCCGTGAACCTGACGGTAACGTTCGAAGAGCGCGATGGCGTCGACCTCGTCGCCGGCGCCGTAGAGGCGCTCGGCCTGGTCGCTCCAGACGGCCGCCGAGTCGGGCGATCGGTCGCGCGCGGTGGCGAGGACTGCATCGGCCTCGTCGTCCTGTCCGAGCTCTCGCAGCGCCCTCGCGTAGCGGACCTGAATGTCGCCTCGAAGCGGGGATCGCCCGGCTTCGCGCCGCGCCAGGCGCAGGCGACCCTGGTCGTCCAGATCGCGTTCTGCGACCCAGGCCTCGTCGAGGGCGGGGCAGAGTTCGTGGGCGGGTGTGATCTTCGCAGGCGGGACGTAATCGCCCCGTGCATAGAGCGCGCTCTGCACTTCGGAGGCGGCGCGACAATTTCCGGGTTCGACTTCGAGGACCGCGCGCCATGCGGCCTCGGCCTCGGTCGTCCAATCCTTCGACGAGAGGAGCGCCGCCCAGGACGCGAGCGGGCGCACGGCGCGCAGGTCGCCGTCGACGAGGGCGCCGTCGCGCGCCTTCTCGAGGAGCGCTCGCGCCTCGTCTTCGTCTCCCTGCTTGGTCAGCCACGCGCCGAGCTCGGCGGCGAACTTGATGCTGTCGGGGTCGATCTCGTAGGCGTGGCGCAACGCCTTGAGACCGCGAGCGTCACGGAGCCTCGATGGGACCTGCCAGAGCGTCTGGACGTGGTCGGCGTACAGCGAGTACCCGGCCGCGAACTTCGGGTGACGGGAGGCGAGCTCGTCCCAGACCGCAGCGTATGTGTCGTTGTGACCGTCGTAGTGAGCGGCGAGGGCCGTGACCCAGAGTCCCGCGTCGGTCGCCTCGCGCGCCTGCTCCGGGGTCACCCAGATCGGCTCGAGCTCGGCGAGCGTCTTCGGTTCGTCGAGCATCTTCGCCGTGGCACCGTCGGTGGCGCCGCCGTCGTGGCAGTCGGGGAGTTTCCGATCCGCCATACAGCCGTAGGCGAAGTCGACGCCGGACTCGTCCACACCGCCCGACACCGGCAGCAACATCAGGTCGAACCAGTCGCGGTAGCCCGATTGGTAGGCCATCTTCACGAGGACTCGATGGGTCCCGGGCGTGAGGCGCACCTTGCGCATTCTGCGGCCCGATTCGTAGTCCCCCTCGGAGCGCTCGATCGCGCGAACGCCGTCGATCCAGACGGTCGTCGCGGCGACGAAGTTTCCGTAGATCCAGAAGTCGCGCGCCTTCTTTCCCTCCACCGTGGCGAAAGTCTCGAGGTAGACGACGCCGTCAGCGCCGGGGCGTGGGTAGAGGGTGAGCCCGCCTGCCCAGTAAGGCTCGACGGGCTCGTAGTTCTGCTCGAGGTCGGTCGCGGTATGGGGGGAGAGGTACTCGGCTCGCAGCACTCCTTCCTTCTCGGGCGCAAACGAGACGTCGAAGTCGCGCAGGCGCCAGGGGGACATCGTGGGCGTCATGAGCCACCGTGTCGGAAACCCGTAGGAGTCGGCATCGAACGGTTGGTCGGTCGGGGAGCGCTTCCAGAGCCGGTAGGCGACGGTCTGCCGCAGCAGACCCAACTGCATGCGGGTCACGGGATCGAGCTTCGCGTATTCGATGCGCTCGAAGAGCGGGAGGGTGCGTTGCTCGAACTTCACGACCTGGTCGCGGGCGGCGAAGAGACGTGCCGAAGCGACGCGCGTCAGCGGATCGTCGGGGTGTTCGGCGAGGATCGCGAACCACTCGTCGTAGGCCGCCTCGACGTCACCCTGGTAGTAGGCGACTTCGGCGCGCACGAACCTGGCTTTGGCGCCGTTTCCTGCGGACGCGACGAGGTTGGCCGCCTCGGCGGTATCGCCCTGGACGAAGGCCGCCATCGCGGCTCCTTCGGGCGTATTCGGCTCGATCCCGTACGCGGGGTCGGTTTTCTTCTGGCCACCGCCGCACGCGGTGAAAAGAAGGAGGCATGCGAGGACGAGGAACGCGGCTGAAAGCCGCGTCACCCCAGGGGACGGCATTTCAGTCAGCGCGGCTGGAAGCCGCGCCACCACAGAAGACGACTGCACGGTCGATGAATCCTTCATTGCGCCTCCACGACTTCGACGGTCTCGTTCAACGCTGCCGTCACCTCGGTGAGGAACGCCCTGAATTTCTGGTAATCCTCGACCTTCACGCGCTGGACGGCGATCGAGTAGCGCACGTCCACGACGACCGCGTCACCGTCCCTCTTCCAATCGATCGAGAGGCCACCGAACTCGCTTTCGAGATCGGTGCTGCGCGGCAGTTTCTCGAGGCTCTTGGTCGGCCCGAGCCGGTAGCGGATCGACGTCTCGCTCGCGAACGGTACGCGGATGTCGAGGTCCTGGTCACGGGTCGCGCGCTTGGCGTACGCGTCGAGGAGGTTCTTCTGTCGACCGACGGGGAAGACATACTCGCGCGCCCCGCTCTGCCGAACCATCTGGCCCCCCTCGAAGGTGAAATCGATCTCGGTCGGCTTCTCGAGCTCAGTGAGGTTTCGGTACTTCGCGGAGGTGAGTCGCGCCCCGGGGAATTCGTCGGCGAGCTGGCTCTCGAGGGCTTCGTCGCGCCGCTCGGGGTCCTCGAGGCTCTGCCGGAAGTAGACGGCGTTGGCGCCGGTCGCCCGGATCGTCCCGCGCGTGACGGGCTGCTCGCCGGTGAGGTCGACCTCGAGCGTCATGCGATTGAGGTTGTCGTCGGCTTCGTCGATCGGGAGCGTCACCATCTTCGCCTTGCCGCCGTCCTGAATGACGACCGCCTGCGCCCCCTGGTCCATCGACGTGAGCTCGGTGGTACCATTGAACTCGGCAGTGCCGTCCAGGTAGAGGTCCTTCGACGGGACGTAGGTGATCGCGTGGTTGAAGACGTGCATCGACGCCGGGTACTCCTCGACGGTGCCGAGGCGGCGCGTGCGGACGAGCACGAGATTGGCGGGGATCCCGGCCTCCTCGAGCATCACCTTCAGGAGCGCCGCCTTGTCTTTGCAGTCGCCGTAGCGGTTTCGGAAGCAGGTCGACGTCCGGTACGGCTTCCAGCCGTGGATCCCGAGCCCGACGTGCAGGTAGCGCGTGTTCTTCACGACGTAGTTGTGGATCGCGGCGAGCTTCTCGTCCTCGGAGGTCAATCCGTTTGTGAGCTCGGCGACCTTCTTGCGGATCGGCTCGTCGACGATCAGTTGCTCCTCGACCAGGTTCCACCACCACTTCCCGATCTCGTCATACGTCGCCTTGTTCGAGACGAGCAGGTAGTCGTAGACGTCGCTGTAGCCGGGTTGGCTCGGGTCGCTCTCGACGTAGGGGACGTTCTTCATCTCGAAAGACGCCGACTGGAATCCTTTCGCGACGGGCTTCCCGTCGGGCTGCTTCCCGTCGATCCGCTGGTGCTTCAGCTTGGGGGCGCGGAAGTGGAGCTTCCACGCCTCGGGGAAGACGACGGCGTAGCGCTGGAACGCGATCGGCCGGCCCCCCTGCAGGTAGGCGATGTCGCCGAAGTAGTCGCCGCGGAAGTTTTCGTTGGCGATCTGGTTGGTGCGGTAGACGAACTCGACGACGTCGCCGACCTGCACGTCGTTGGCCTGCATCGTGACGTAGGCGGTGTCGTTGTACGTCGTCGACGCCTTGCGGGAGTTCGACGAGTCCCACTGTTCGTAGTCCTCGCTGATCGTCCCGTCCGGCTTGTAGACGCGGACCCGCAGCACTTCGACGCTCTCGTCGCCCTGCTGGTAGCTGGCGCGCGTCGCCTTGACGGCGTCGACGCCGTCGGGGTTGAGGACGCGCTCGACGCGCTGTGTGACCGAGGAGGCGAGCCCGTTGGTGTTCACCTGGACGACCGTGTTGTCGACGAGTGTGTCGTAGTTGAAAGGCGGCTCTTTCGTGGCGTCGGCGAGCTCGCGGAGGTTTCCGACGAGCCAGGCTTCGTGGAAGCGGTCTTCGTCGGGGGCGAGGAAAGCGAGGAAGTCGCGGAGAGCTGGATCTTGCGGACGGCGGGACAGGGCGAGCCGCAGCGTGTCGATCGCTTCGGCGCGGCGCCCGTTCGACAGCAGAACTTCGGCCTTCGCCTCGTAGCGATCGGGGTCTCCGGGCGCTTCGGCGATCAACTGGTCGTAGATCGCGAGCGCCGCATCGACGTCGCCGTCGGCCCGATGTAGTTGGGCGATCCGCTCGCGCGCGTAGCTCGAGTAGGGGACGTGGCGCAGGTACTCCTGCAGCACCGTCAGCGCTTCCTTCGACTTGCGCGCCGTCATGAGCCGCTTGGTCCGCTGCCAGACGTACCCGCCCGACAGATAGGTGACCTTCGCGGCCTGTTCGTCGGCGTCGCGCGCCGCGGCGACCTTCCCGACGGAGTGCTGCAACGCGGCCCACCGCAGAATCCACGCCGGGACCTTCGCTCTCTGCGCGCTCTTGTAGCGGTCCATCACGGCGAGCGACCGGTCCTCGAGGGACTGCGACTTGTAGATGTCGGCGAGGAACGTGACGGCGGGGAGGAAACCGGTCTCCGCCATCTTCTGGACGTCGCGTCGCACCCAGAGGCGGTCCGCGTCGGAGATCGAATCCCGAAGCTCGGAGGCCCAGGCGAGCGAAATCCAGGGGTCGTCGGGAGCGCGCTTTCGGGCGTCTTCGAGGATCGCGCGGCGCTCCCAGTGCTGCTCGAAGAGCTCGGCCACGAGCGCGTGTTCGCGCGGGCTCAACTTCTGGGGTTTTTCGAGCGCGCGTTCGGCTGCATCGCGCCACGGCACGGCGGTGTTCTGCCAGTTGACGGCCTTCCAGAGCCAGGCGTTCCAGACGGCGTCGTCGCCGGTGAGCTTCTTCGAGTTGGCGTCGAGCTGTGCGAGGAGCCCGCGTCCGTCACGGCGGGGTTCGCCTCCCTCGACGGGGCGACGAGTCCAGGCGCCTTCGGCGGCGAACTTCAGCGGACGAAGCTTCGTGTCGACGAGCCTCGCCACGAGGCCGAGCTGCCCGTCCTGGGTCGAGGCGACCTTCACGAGGAGGTCGTTGGAACCCGAGGTGAGATCGATCTTCCAGGCGTCGGCGTCGGTGAACATCCCGGCGTCGACGTCGCGCTGCGCGACGAGCTTCCCGTTCAGCCACACCTTGTAGGCGCCGCTCGCCCCCATCAGGAGCGTCGCCTTCTGAGCTTTCGGTGCCTCGACCCGAGTCGCGACGTAGGTCACCGCCGCGGTCGACGGCTGGACGTAGCGGCCGAGGTCGAACTCGCAGTAGCGGTCGTGCTGCGGAAGGTCACGCCATTCCACCTGTGCGAGACGTCCGCTGTAAGGCCCCACCTCACCGAGCTCGGGCCCGAGGGTGTCGCGGTATCCTTCCATCGAGGAGTTGTCGAACGGTCCGACGATCTTCCAGGACCGCAGGCAGCCCTGCTGACCGAGAGGCCCATCGAACCCGAGGGGGCCGTAGCGGTCGTCGTGCAGCTCGTGGAACGCCCACGCAGCCTTTTGATGCGCGTGGAAGGCGGCGATCGGGTCCTTCATCGCCTTCGCGGCGGCGTCGACCTTCTGCGCGTAAACATCGCGCGGCACGTAGCTCGCGATGTTGGAGAGCGCCTGGATCTTGGCGGTCGCGACCGTCGTCTCTCGCTCCGACTGCGCATCGCGCAGCAGACGTTCGAGCTCGGCGGTCGGGGTGTCGGTCTTCGTCGGCGCGGTCTGCGCCGCCGTGGCGGTGGCGATCAGCGACAGCGCGATGGCGCCGACCGCGGGGAAAACATGGGATTTCTGCACGTCGTTTCGCCGTACGGGGATGTGAGCGTCATGAAGTATCAGGACTTCTCGCGGGAGGGCAACCAGACGGGGCTCTCGTTTGTTCCGCGACAGGCGACAGGCGACAGGCGACAGGCGACAGGCGACAGGCGACAGGCGACA
>CAYPJU010000126.1:0-7415 GCA_964411125.1 uncultured Bradymonadales bacterium
GGCTTCGCCCAAACCCACCAGGGGATTCTCCCCTGGACCCCGAAGTTTGGGGGGACGCTTCCGTCCGTCAGTCTGTTCGGCATGGGTCGGTGTGGCGAACCTAGGGGGCGACGCACGCGCCGCGGCGAGCCTTGCAGCGGCCTTCGGTCTTGCAGGCCTCCGACTCTGCGCAGTGCGCGTCGTCCACGGCGACGCACTTCATCGGGGGTGACGAATACGAGGCGCCCCAGTCCTCGGTCTGGATGGCGACACACAGGCCTTCTCGCGCACAGAGTTTCGAGCCGGCGCAGTCGTCGGAGCTCGCGACGTCGCACGAGCGGTACGCCATCCCACCGTTCGGGTACTCTTCGACGAGCGAGCATGCGCCGAGCTCTTCGCAGCGGGTCGACTGCCGGCAATCCCCTTCCCAGCCGGGCATGCAGCCGACCCCGTGGTAGTCGTACCCCATCAGGGCGCAGTTCCCCCGTTCGCGGCAGCCCGTCGTCAGGGGGCAGATGTCCGGGTCGGGTCTGTCGGACTGGCATTCGCCGTCGAGCGCGAAGCAAGCCCCGCCGTTTTCGCACCGCGAGATCTTCGCACAGTGCTCGTCGCGGGTCGCTGCGCATCGGCCGTCGAGAACCCCACAGCGCCCGCCGAACCTGCACGCGCGCGACTCCTCACAGTCCGACGGTTTTGCCGCGCGGCACTCGCCGTCGACGAACGAACATTCGCCGTTGGCTGCGCAACCCTCGGTGAGCGCGCATGCCGCGTCACTCGGAAAGTCGCACCCGGCGCCGCGCTCGCTGGCGCGGCAGTCGGCCCCGGCGCAAAGTTCGTGGGATTTGCAGAGCGCGTCGAGGGCAGCGGCTTCGTCGCTCGTGCGACAGCTCGAATGGCGAAGCTCGCAGCGGCCGTGCTGCTCGCAGGCGGTCGAATCGGCGCAATGCTCGACCGCGACGGGGCGACAGACCCCCGCGATGGGAGCGCAGCGGCCGTAGAGCTTGCACGCATCGGCGCGGTGGCAGTCTCCGCGGGTGAGCGCGATGCAGTGCCCGTTGGCGGCGTCCGACGTGCAGAGCCCGAAACGTGCGCAGCCCTCGGTTTCGGCGCAGGGGTCGTCGGGTTCGACCGGTTCGTCGACGTCTTTGGAGGCGACGCAGGTCTGCGAGCCGCCATGGAAGGTGCAGAGCCCGCTTTCGTGGCATCGGGTCGACTGCTGGCAATCGACGACGCTGGTCGGGACGCACTCGCTCATCGTCGAGAGGTCGTGGTCCCCGCAAGCGCCGTACTCGCGGCACGCGCTCGACTTCGCGCAGTCGTCGGGGTCGCCGACGCCGCAGGTGTTGATGTGTTCGAGTGCCGTGCAGGTGCCCCGCTTCCGGCATACTTCGCTCTTCGCGCAGCCAGCATCGGTGACCTCGCACTTCACACCCGCGAAAACGGCGTCACGCCTGCCGTTCCGTACGATCCACGCTCGAACGTTCTCGATCTCCCGAAGGGTGCGAAGTCCCGCAGCACGGGAGGTCGCGCATCGCCCGTTCTCGCTGCACTCCGGCGACGTTGCGCAATGGTCGAGCGGTTCGACGCACTCGACGTACGGCCGTTCGCACGGCTGCCCGTTGCAGTCGTTGATGACGTGTTCTTCGCAGGCGACGCCGAACTCCTTGCAGAGCGACGTCGCCGAACAATCGAAGCCCTTTGGCAGACGGCACGCGCCGGCGACGGCGACCATCGGGGCCTGGCATCCAGTCTCGATCTCGGACTTCGACCAGCAAACCCGGTACGCTTCGTCCCCCTCCGGCCTTCGGAAAAAACAGTGCCCTTCTTCTTCGCACGCCTTTCCGCGGGCGCAGTCGGCGTCGCTCGTCGCGACGCATCGCCGGTGCCCGTCGTTCTCCGGCCCGAGTGAGCAGCGTCCTCCTTCCTTGCACGCGCGTGAAGCACGGCAAGACGCCGCGGTCGGCTCGCAGAAGTCGCCTCGCTTCGCGCAGAGACCCTCGCTCTCGCAAGCGGAGGTCGCCTTGCAGCTGCCGCCACGCGGCCAGAACAGGGTGGGCCCGTCGCCGAAGTTCCGCCAGGTGACGCCCTCGCGAAGCTTTACCCATCGCCCGTCTGTTGGCGGCTTCCTCTCCCCCTGTTCGGTGAGGTCCTCGTCGACGTCGTCGAGCTCGTGGTCCTCGTCGACGGGGGGTGCTTCGCAGTCGGGGGTCGACCGACAGTTCGTCGGGCTCTGGATCACACACTGTCCCGCCACGAACACGGTACCTCTGTCGTGCAACTGGCACTGCTCGGTCGAAGCCGGCCGGCAGTGGAGGTCGACCGCTTCGCAGAGGCCGCGCGCACACGCCCCATGCTGACAGTCCTCGTCGGACGCGGCGACGCACGCCCCATCGACCAGAGTGCACATCCCACGCTCGGTGCAGCCCCGGGTGCGTCGACAGTCTTCGTCCGAGCGAAGGACGCACTCGCCGGCGACCGCCGAACATGCGCCCGACCGCGAGCACTCCGCCGAGGCGCGGCACGAATCTTTGTCGGCGACGCACCGACCTTCCGACTCGAGGCAACGGCCGAGCACGTCGCACCACTGGGACTTGCTACAGTGCTCGTCGTTCTGAGCGACGCACTCCGTCGACCGTGCGACGCAGAGTCCCGCCATTCGGCACGCCCGTGATTTGGCGCAGGTCGCGTCGGTGGGAGCGCACGAGACGTCGCCGTTCTTTTCGAGGCGGAGGTACGCGGTCCACGGACCGTCGCCCGAACGGGGTGCCAACGCACCGAACGGGTCGGCGTCGAAGTAGAGTGAGCAGAACGACTCTTCCCAACGCTCGGTCGCTGGCACGGGCGTGGGGTCAGCGCTCCAGCCGTGGGCGAGGCGAGCCGCGGTGAGATAGCGGGCGGGGGGAATGCATCCGCTCTCGACGACCGCCCATTCCACCTCCGCGCACGTCAACGATCCGAGGGCCGCATCGGTCGGGAAGCCTTCGCAGTTCGGGAAGCGAGCGCGCACGTCTTCGACGAACTGCCATACCGCGCCGACGTCACACCGCGCCTCTGGACCCGCCTGTCGAGTCGACGCGCTTCCCACCTCCGCTTCGTCGCGCTCGGGCTCCACCTGCTCGAGCGGAGGGCCGGGGTCGGCCGGGTCTTCGACCGGTTCGGCGTATGGTTCGCCCTCCGTACCTAGGCTTTCGCGCGGCGTGGAGTCCGGCACGGGATCGCAGCCCACCCAGAAACTCGCCGTCAGCAGCAAAGAGGCGAGCGATACGGCAGTTCGGCGAGTCGGCGCGAGCCCATCGCGGGGAGCATTGTGAAACCACATGGTCGACGCCCGTCGTGTGATGTGTGGAAAAGCAGGAAGGGCCCGAGACGCTCGATTTATTCGGCGCTATGGGGCAGCCAAAAATTGTTCGCATTCCATTGATTCGTCAGCGGCCCCGTAGACGGGGGACGAGCAGGACTATTCAAATCGACCCGAGAGGTAGCGAAGCCTGCACCGACATCACCCCACAGTTTTCCGCGGACCAGGGCGGGAACGACGGTTGATTTGCCATCCCCTTTTGACGCGCGGCGCATCGGAGTTTCGGTTGGGACATTCTGCCGTCTGGCGCGAACCCAACGGGCTATCCCTGTCAGATTTTCGAGACCGCCTCGGCGCTTCGAGCGACATCGGTGTCCGTACTCGGACGACATGCAACGATGGCTCGCAACGCCAAACCCGCGTGGAACCTGCCCGAGAGGCGTATTCCCGAACGTTGGCACCGCTCGTGCTCTACGGTCCGCCATCACACACGAAGAGGATACGATGGAAAACAAATGGATCTGGGCTGCAGCAGTGGTTTGCATGGCGGGCGTACAGGCGCCGAGCGTCGCCGAGGCATGCGGGGCGATCATCCCGGTCGACGGCGAGACCGCCTCCCTCGACGCCCAGCGGGTGACGATGGCGTACTTCCCCGAAGAAGAGCGGACGCGCGTGATGGCGCAGATCGGCTACGTCGGCGACCTCACCAACTTCTCGTGGATCATCCCGCTTCCCTCCGAGCCGTCGGAGGTCGAGGCCGTCGACCAAGCCGGGGCGGCCATCTTCGCGGACATCGACACGATCTCCGAGCCCGAGTTCGTGATCACCGATTGGACGTGCGCCCTGAACAACGGCGGTGGCGAGCGGCCCGTCGCGGGGGTGGGCGTCGAAGTGTTGCAGCACGGAAACACCGGGTCGTTCGACTACGTCGTCCTGACCGGCGAGAGCGGGACCGGAGTCACGCAATGGTTGGATGAGAACGGGTACGCGCTGCCGAACGGGATGGACGAGACGATCCACACGTACATCCGCGAAGGCTCGGTCTTCATGGCGATGAAGGTCGACATCGAGGCGCTCGAGCTCGGCCAGATCGACCCGGCGATTCGGTTCGACTACCAGGGACACCCCGGCTACCCGCTTCGTATCCTGCGTCCGACCACGTCGGACGAAGTCGAGATCATCCTGAACGTGCTGGCTCCGACGCCCGCCCAGATCCCGGGCGAGGTTCGGCTGTGGGACGACGACATCTCGTGGAGCGACGGCGAGCCCCTCTACCTCGACGCGCTCCGGGCCGCCGGAAACTGGGTCGTCGAGAGCCGTGGGACGATGCGGGCGCGCTGGGTCGGCGACTTCGAGACGGGTCGCGACGTCGAACCTCCGAAGGAACTGATGGAGGAGGTCCTCGGAATCCCGGCGGAGACCGAGTTCGTTCTGAGCCGATTCCACGGCATCTTCGACGCCGACGCCCTCGCCGACGACACCGCGATCCAGATGATCGCCGACGCGCCGAGCATCTACTCGTATTTCGCTAAGGACGTGGAGGACACCGACGTCGACTGCTGGGACGGCGACGACGATTGGTACGAGGAGGACGAAGGCGACAACACGCCATCCGACGAGGACTTGCAAGGCGAACAGGACGGCGAGCTCGGTCCGAAGCGCGCGGCAGGCGGCTGCTCGACGACCTCGGGCGCGGGACCGGCGGCCCCGGCACTCTTTGCGCTGCTGATGGGATGGGCGGTGCGGCGCCGCAACCGCGGCGCCGAGGTTGGGCGTTGACCGAATGCCCCGAGCCGCTGCCGTTCGGGTTCGGGGCTCATCTTTTGATCGCGATCGTGGTGTCGGATACCGTCGGAACGTCCATCGAGGGGAACCGATGAATCGATACGCGAACGCTGCTCTTCTCTGCCTCTTCACCGCTTCGTGTTCATCGCCGCCCGACGGCGGGGGACCGCCCGAGGGGAAGGGCCCACAATGTGCGGCCCTGGACCACTTTCCCGACATTGAGGATCTCGCGGACTCTCCTCGCGAGGACTCCGAGCTCGAATACCTGGCGATCGATTGCAGCGAGGGTTGGGTCGCCGACCAAGACGTCTACGATCAGCTCGTCGCCGACATCGCTACCATTCGTGGCGCGGACCCGCGGATGGCGCAGATCGAGGTCTGGAAGGGGCGTCCCGATGGACAGACGTTCCTCATCGAGACGAACGACGCCGACGTTCACGCGGCGTTCATCGACGGAACGGACCCCGAGTTTCAGTGTGTCGTCGACGCGCTCGACGGGAAAGTGACGGGTCGGGACTTCGCGACCGACGACGAGTCGTTCTGGTCGATGGTCGAGACTCCCTACCCGCTCGACAGGCGGGCCGGTTCGGTCTTCGAACAGGTCGAAGGAGTGCACCAGGCGGACCCCAACTTCTTCGCCGAAGACGGGGACCGCATCTATTACGACGTGCGGTCCGATCCGCGACGCTACGTCTTCGACGACGCTGGTGGCGACTGCCCGGCGGGGTGCACCACGCACCACTACTTTCTGTGGGAAGTGAGCGACGGTGCGTCCCCGACCCTCGTCGCTGATTGGAACGTCGGCGAGGAAGCCGCCGAGGGGATGCCGCCCGCGGGCTTCGAGCTCGAGGAGCTGATCTGCACGAAGTGCCCCGACGGCCGGGTCGCACAGAACGTCGTCGAGACCTGCGACGATGGCATCGACAACGATTGCGATGGAAAGACCGACTGCGACGACGACACGTGCGCCGACACGGTCGAGTGCGGGGCCGAGGACTGCGGCAACGGAGCGGACGACAATGCCGATGGAAAGATCGACTGTGACGACGACGATTGCCAGTTCTCCGCGGCATGCGGCACGAAGACGTGCGGCGGGGCCGGCGATCGCGCGATCCTCGATCGTCAGGGGGGCAACGACGAAATCATCGTGTTCGCCGCGCGCGACGCGCTCGCCTGCGACGGCGAGACGCTCGAAGAGTGCATGACCGCGACCTTCGTCCGGAACGGAGGCAGCGAAGCGTGCGGTGCATGTTTCGGGGAGATCGGGCGCTGCGCGATGGACGTCTGCACCGCCTGTGAGACGGAAGCCCCCTTCGCCGCGGCCTGCATCGACTGCATCAAGGCGGAGTGCGGAGCCCCGGCGGAAGATTGCCTCGGGGAGCCGCTCGAGGACCTTTGATTCGGATCTGTCCGACCGGCGAAGAAGGGCCTGGTGCATCGCTACCCGCGGGAACCTCCGTCCCGGCGGGCGCCGGGCCTTCGGTTTCCCGATTCCCAATTCCCGATTCCCGCTTTCCTTCTTTCAATTCGCAGGGTGTCGCACCCCGGAGTGGTTTCGACGAAGCCCGGCCTTCCCGGAAAGGCTTCGTCGAAGTCGGGGCGTCGGACTCCCGCTGAGTCTTGGAACGAAGCGCGCCTGCGTCATCCGCCAGGGGCGAGGATGTCGACGGGCGGGATGGGAGCTCCGTCCTCGGGCGAGAAGAACGGCGACGGGCCCGCGTGTGCGCCGAGTTTCCAGCGCGCGATGTTCGAAACCGAGCGGACGATCAGGCCGAGCGGGAGTCGTCGCGGGTTGAGCTCGGCGGGGACCGGCGCCGTCGCCCATTTCAACTGGGTGTACGCTTCGGAGGGCCCGATCGCGGCCGTGAGTGCTTCATGGTCGGCGATGAACGGGGAGAGTACGCCAATGAACGAGATGTTCGGGGACATCGTGTTGGCGATCGGCGTGCGGCAGCACCCGGCGTACCAACGATACTGCCCTTTCGAAGTCAACCGCACGCCGTGAACTCGATCGAACCCGTGGTCGAAGCTCAGCGCCGACGGCGGGACCTGCACCACCTCCGAGCCTCCGTATTGGTCGGGAAACCCTTCCCGACCGAGGTGATGCGCAAACGACTGGCAGTCGTCGCAGCAGCACGTCAACCGCAGGGCGGACGGCGGGAGCGTCAGAGTTCCGCGGACTTCGCCGCACGCGCATCGTGTCTGCAGTCGAGTCATCGCGTCACTCTACGCCAGGTCGGTCGCCAGTCCAATGTAGGCGGCGCCGCGCGGGACGCGCGCGCATCGATGCCGGCGGCGCCGCGCGGGACGCGCGCGCATCGATGCCGGCGGCGCCGCGCGGGACGCGCGCGCA
>CAYPJU010000126.1:7515-11704 GCA_964411125.1 uncultured Bradymonadales bacterium
CCGCGCGGGACGCGCGCGCATCGATGCCGGCGGCGCCGCGCGGGACGCGCGCGCACCGATGCCGGCGGCGCCGCGCGGGACGCGCGCGCACCGATGCCGGCGGCGCCGCGCGGGACGCGCAGATCGAAGGAGCGGCGAAGCGGCGCCCCGGGCAAAGCCCGGGATAGCCCCAGGTGTAGACGCCGAAGGCGTCAAACCCGGGGATCGTCCGCACCACCTCCCCGCGAGCGATAGCGAGCTGGTCGCTCACCCCGGCTCCGTCAAATCTTCCAACGCCCCGAGCTCCGTGACCGCGAAGTCGAGGAAGACCGAGATGCGGGCCGGAACATGGTCGCGAGACAGATGCAGCGCCCAGATCTGGCCGAGGCGGAGCGGATTTTTCGGGAAGAGGATCTCGAGCTCCCCGCGCTGCACCGCCTCGCGGATGACGTACCGCGGCAGCGCCGCGATCCCCATCCCGCCGAGCGTCGCATAGTAGCGAGCGACGGGGTCCTCGGTCTGCAGCGGCCCGTCCGGCTCGATCACCACCCGCTCGCCGTCGATGTCGAACGCCCAGGTTTGCAGCGGTTCGTACGCGTGATCGGTGAGGCAATCGTGCGCGTCGAGCTCCCGCGGGTGCGCCGGTCGCCCGCGCGCCTCGAGATACTCAGGCGACGCGCAGAGGTAGTAGAGGTTCTCCCCGAGCTTGCGCGCCTGCAGGTCAGAATCTGGCAGAGCGCCGAACCGGATCGCGACGTCGCACCGCTCCTCGACCATGTCGACCACCCGGTCGGTCAGGGTCAGCTCGACACGCAGATCGGGGTAGCTGCGGTGAAAACGTGGGAGCAGCCGCGCGAGGTGGAGCTGGCCGAACGCCGGGATCGTCGTGATCGAAAGGGTGCCGCGCGGTTCGGTCGCATGGTGCACGAGGCGCCGTTCGAGCTCTCGGAAGCGTTCCAGCAGATCGCGCCCCTGATCGTAGAGGATGCGGCCCTCCTCGGTCAGCGAGAGGGATCGGGTGGTTCGCTGCATCAGCCGGACGCCATAGTGCTCTTCGAGGCTCGCGACCCGCTTGCTGACCGTGGAAGGGACGACGTCGAGCACCCGGGCTGCCGCAGCGAAGCTCCCCTTTTCGGCCACCATGACGAACTGGCGGAGGTCTTCCAACATGATTCGTTCCAAATTGGAATGAGTATGCTTACATGCCGCAGTCTACCGATGGAGATATGGGGTGACTAGCCTTTGTTTGCAGGCAGTAGGGCATGTTGCTCGGCTTGCACGAAAAGCGCACACAACGAACACCGAGGTGCCACAATGTTCGAAATCACCGTCACGATCCTCCTCACCGCCTGGGCGCTCCTCGCCCTCTTCTTCCTCGTCGGCTGGCTCGTCCTCGCCGTCTCCCCGTCGGCGCGTGCCCGCCTGTCCCATCGGTGAGATTCAGAAATCGGGCCGCTTCGGCGGCACGTCGACCGGCGTCACCTCGCCCGTCGCGGGATCGAGATCGAAGACGGTCGGTGCGCGGTCGCACTCCCACGTCGTGACGTTGGCGATGTGCATCCCGTCGACCTCCCACACCCCGCCGTCCTGGTGAACGTGACCGAAACAGTGCAGCCGGGGCCGGACGCGGGCCAGCGCCGCCCGCAGGTCGTCGCACCCCACCCGGTGGGGATTTCCACACTCGTCCCCGTAGCCGCGTGGCGGCCCGTGCGTGATCAGGACGTCGGTGTCGTTCGGGATCAGGTCCCACTTTTCGCGCAGCGCCCTCCCGCGGGGCAGGTTGAACGCCCAATCGTGGAAGGTCGGCTGCCACGGACTTCCCCAGAACTTCACCCCGTCGATCACGCATCCGCTGTCCTGCAGGTACGTGACGCTCGGGCCGAGGAACTCGATCGCCGCTCGCTGCTGCCGGACGAAGACCCAGTCGTGGTTTCCGGCGACGACGACCTTGTGGCGGTGGGGGAGCGATCCGATCCACTCCGCCACCGGTAGGAGCTCGGCGAGCCGCCCGGCGCGCAGCAGATCGCCCGCGTGCAGGAAGACGTCCCCGTCAGGCACGTCGAGGTCGTGCTGGAAGGTGTGAGTGTCTGCGACGGCGACGATTCGGAGCACGATTCATCGTAACGTGTTGCGACGCGATCGACGACCGGATACGAAGGCGACGTTCAGACCACGAGGAAACGATGCCCACCATCCGACTTCTGCCCGTCGCCGCGGCCCTTTTGCTGGGTTCGCCAACCATGACTGCCTGCTCCGGAGGCAACGGCAAGAAAAACATCGTACCCGACGACGCTTCAGTCGATGCTGCCGGCCGTCCCGACGCGGCCGGCGTCGACGCTGCGGCGCCCGACGCCGACGCCCCCGACGGCAGCGCGGCCGACGGTGGTCCGACGGACGGAGGGGTAGTCGACGTCGAACCACGCTGCCGCGATCACAGCGCCTGGCGCCTCGGTACGCAGGCGTTCGAGCACGCCTCCGACGCCTCCGGGCTCGCCGCGATCGGCGCCGCCGGCATCCGCCTCGCCACCGTCGACTACGACGGTGACGGGTTCCCCGACCTCGCGATCCGCAAACCCGGCACGAACGAGTTCACCGACGATGGCCGCACGATCTGGCTCCTTCGCAACAAGGGGGACGGCACGTTCGAGGACGTCACGGAAGCATCGGGCATCGCGGCGTCGCGCTACAGCGGCGACCCCGCCGTCAGCCGCCCCGGCGAAGTGATGGCGTTCGCCGACGTCGACAACGACGGCGACCTCGACGCGTACACCGGGTTTTCGCAGGACGGGACGGTGTTCGACGCCGCTGAGCTGATGCTCAACGACGGGGACGGAACGTTCGAGCTCGGACCGCGCGACCTTCCGTTCTCGTGGTACCGCGAGCCCGCGGGCATCGGCGGGGCGACATTCGTCGACGCCGATCGCGACGGACGCATCGACCTGTGGCTCGGACGCGGTGTGGTCGCCGACGAGGTCGCCCCCGACCTGCTCTTCCTGCAGCAGGAAGACGGCAGCTTCGTCGACGCGACCGCCGACGCCGGTGCGCTCTCCGAAGATTGGACGCTCGACGCCCTAAACGCTGGCCGCGCCCACGCGAACGCCTGGTCGAGCGCCGCCTGTGACCTCGACGGCGACGGCAACGCCGAGCTGTTGTCGGCTTCCTACGGCCGCGCCCCGAACAAGCTGTGGCACGCCACCGGTCCCGCCCAGTACGAGAACGTCTCGGTTGCCTCCGGCTACGCGTTCGACGACCGCACGGACTGGTCCGACAACGAATCGGCGCGCTGCTGGTGCAAGCTGCACCCCACCGACGCCGGCTGCGACGGCGTCCCCGAGCCGCGCATCGTCTGCAACGTCGACGCCGACGCCTTCCGCTGGACCCACTCCCGCGACCGCGAGCCTTTCCGCCTCGGCGGGAACAGCGGCACCACCGTCTGCGCCGACGTCGACAACGACGGCGACATCGACCTGCTCACCTCCGAGATCGTCCACTGGGACGTCGGCTCGAGCTCCGACCCGAGCGAGCTCCTCTTCAACGACGGCAGCTCGCCGCCCCGCTTCGAACGTCCCGGCAACGACGTCACCGGCCTGACGCGCCCGACCCCGAACGGATCCTGGGACCGCGGCGACATCACCGGCGCGATCTTCGACTTCGACAACGACATGCTCCCCGACGTCTACATCGGCTCGACCGACTACCCCGGGACGCGCGGCTGGCTCTTCCACCAGAAACCCGACGGCACCTTCGAGAGCGTCCCGTTCGCGGAAGGGATCGACCACACCCGCTCGCACGGCATCGCCGTCGCCGACTACGACCGCGACGGCGATCTCGACGTCGTCGTCGGACACTCTCGCTTCCGCTGCTCCGGCGCCAACGACTGCTACGAGCGAGCCGACGCCCGCTACTTCGAGAACGTCATCGACGCCGGCAACTTCGTCCAGCTCTCGCTGCAGGGGGCGGAAGGGACCAACCGCGCCGCCATCGGCGCGCGCGTGACCGTCACCGCGGGCGGCGTCACGCAGACCCAGGAGGTCGGCGGCGGCCACGGGCACTACGGCATGCAGCACGACCTGACGCTGCACTTCGGGCTCGCCGAGCACTGCGAAGCCGAAGTCACGATTCGCTGGCCCGACGCGGACCTCACCACGCAGACCTTCACGATCCCGGCCGGGTATCGGTGGGCCGTGAGGCAAGGCGAGGCTCCCCTGCC
>CAYPJU010000127.1:0-11527 GCA_964411125.1 uncultured Bradymonadales bacterium
CGTCCTCGCCCGACCCGGCTCCCTTCCGCTGCGAAACAGACGCCAGTTCAGAGGCCCAGCGCGACGCCGTAGCTGCCGATCCACGTCCAGGATACCGGCTGCGTGTGCGTGTACATCGACGTCCGCACTCGGATGTAGGTCCCGATGTCGTCGAGCAGGTCGATCTGGACCTCCAGGTCACCGTAGATCGCGAACCCGTTCGTCGCCGCGAAATCCGGGAAGGTCAGAACGTCGGGACCGACCCCGACCGCGAAGTCCCACTCCGAGCTCGGCGCATCCCCCGAGATTGCGACGAACCCGCCCGGGACGACGACCAGGGGGTCGGTCACGCCGTCCTGTGGGCCTTCGAACTCTTCGGGGTTCTGGTTCCCCAACGTCAGGTCGAAGAAGACGAAGTCGGCGATGCCGAAGATGCCGGCCGTGAATCGCAGCGGGTTCGACGCCGGAGCGGCGAGCTCGAAGGTCTGGCCGATTCGCAGGTGAATGGGCTCGAGAAAGGCGGAGTACTGGATCGGCTCGTTCAACGACTCGAAGAGGTTGAACGGCTCGTTGACCCCCAAACCCTGCTGCAACGTGAAGAAGAGGAAGTCGAACCCCGCCACCAGGATCGGCAGCCGAAGGTCGAAGTAGACGAACCCGGCTTTGTAGCGAAGTCCCGTGTCGAGATAGACGAACGGCTTCCCCTGCCGCGAGTCCACGAGCCCCGAGGTGAGGAAGCCGATCCTCACCGCGAGCCGGTCGCGCGGCGGGGGCTCGGGGACGGGATCGCGAAGGAGTTGAGGGCCTGCCTGGGCCGCCGCCGAGGTCGAGACGACGAGCGAGCACGTCAGCACTGCCGCCGAGAGCGCGCGCTTCCCTGGGACGGACGCGATCCTATCGGCGAGAGTCATTCGTTCGCCAGGAAGTACTCCCGCATGCGCTGGATCGCACGCGTGTTCACCCTGGAGACCCATGATCTCGAGTGCCCGAACGTCTCGGCGATGTCGTCCATCGCCTCGTTCTCGAAATGATGTCGGATGATGATCTCGCGCTCCTCGTCGTTCAGTACGGCCATCGCAGCATGCAACATTCGCTTCTCGGCCTTTCTTTCCAGGCGTTCGTGTTGCTTCCCCTCCGTCGGCTCCGTGACCAGGTCGACGTCGGAGTCGTGGAGGAGGTAGATGGTCGCAGCGTCGTCGACGATCGCGGCGACACGATCGAGCGCATCCGACATCGTGGTCGGTGCCGGCGCGGCTCGCTCCGTGGTGGCGAGGTCCTGCATGTACTGGTCGATCGCCGCTTCTCTGCTCGCTTCCCTTCCGCGATCGCGCGAGAGCCAACCCTCCTTGCGACACCCGTCGAGGATCGCCCCCCGGACCCGATAGTACGCGAAGCTCGCGAAGACCGCCCCCGCGTCCGGATCGTAGCGGTCGTGAGCCTCCAGCAGCCCTTCGTAGCCGTACGCCTCGAGGTCCTCGATCGCGATGCGAATGTGGAGCTGGCGACGAAGCCGGGTGACGATCCCCCCCACGAAGGCCTGGAACTCAGTGACGAGCTCCTCGGGCGACATCGCCTTGATACGCCGCGGATCTCGGGTCTGGTCCGACATCGGGTTCCCTGCTCCGGAGGAAGGTCGACGATAACCCCGACCGACACGCGACGACAAGAGTTCCCACGACAGCCATCGAGGCGACGGCGAGGCGCGCTGACCGTCGCACCGCCTCCACTCTGCCGAAAAATTGCGCACTACCCACATTGTCCTACATTTGGACACACAGACGCACACACGTCCCGGAGGCTCTGATGATCATCGCAATCCCGACAGCTATCGCCGCCATCTCGGTCCTCGCCCTGTATGCCTACGAGAGCCTGAACTTTCGCGGCAGGGGAGTCGTCGCTCCGACGCGCAGCGGCCGCGATCCGGAGTTCGCGCGCCTCGGAGAGACCGAGTGGTACGACAGGACGCTCACCAGCACCGAGTGGGCTCGCTGAACGCTCTCTCCGAGCGTAACGCGGCGTGAGGCGCCGCGCTCACGGAATAGCGAAGGGCTTTCGAACGCTCTATGGACGAAGCCCGGAGAGGTGCGCCCGGCGATGCCGCGTGCGCCCGTCCCTACACGTCGGGGTCGATTGGCGCTACAGGCGCTCCTTTGTTATGGTCGCCCCGACGCTGACCCAACTTTTGGAGATAGTTTGGCGAAAAGACGCAGAAGAAAGAGAGACGAGCTAGGCCCCCTCGAAGTCGACGTCGTGGACAACAACGTCGGCCGCGCGATCAATCAGCTCAAGCGGCTGATCGGACGCGAAGGGTTCAACCGAGAGCTCAAGCGACGCCGCTTCTACGAGAAGCCGAGCATCGCGAAGCGAAAGAAGTCGATCGAGGCCGAGCGCCGACGTCGTAAAGAAGAACGTCGCCGAAATCGCGACAGCGGCCCCTTCTGAGCCGCACAGAGGCTTCGTCCATGATTCCGAAGAACACTGTTGGCAAAGCGGTATTGATCGGAGGGCTCATCGCCCTCGCTGCAGCGATTCCGCTCGCATGGGCGTGGTACACCACCCCTTCGTCCGAAACCTCGACGCCCGCGCCGGTGACCAAACGTCCCGCCGCGGCTGCGACGACGATCGAAGCCGCGCCGGGTGCCGAGGCCGAGGAGGCCACGCCCAAGCGCAAGGTTCCGAAGACCCGCCTGGACGTCATCGGCACGAAGGTGCCGCTCGACAACCTGCGGGGCGAGAACCTCGATCTGAAAGACGGAAAGGACCGTGAAGCTCGTGAGGCTGCGGAAGCAGCCGCCGAGTGACCCTCGAGCCCGCGACCGGTCCCCGGTCCGGGCAACTCGTTTTCAGTACATCAAGCCGAACGGCGTGAAGCGATAGTCGAGCACCTCGAAGTCGAGGACGGCCATCGCGACCTCGTCGTCGCCGTCGAATCCGAAGTAGGTCACGTAGGTGCCTGCGTCGGCGTCGAACGCGACGATGTTCCCGCCGTTGGCGGGATTGACGGGAATGTTGGCGACCGACACGCCTCGGTTCCCGGAGCGTCGCCCCCTGCGAAATTCTCCCTGAATCGCGCGCTCGAGCTCGTCGTCCTCGCCGTAGTGGAGGACGTCGAGCAGGTGATGGGCCGTGCGGTCGTCCATCAGCGCGGCGACGTTGGACTGGACGTGAAAACCGTGCCGCTCGTTCCAGCGGGCCGGTTCTTCGCCGCGAAGGTGCGCGATTTCCCAGCGGTGCGCGCGGGTCGCCCTGAACTCCACCACGGCGTAGGCGGTCCGCAGGCCGTCTCGCAGGTTCGCGGTGATGGCGAAGACGGGGTAGGAACCGGGCTCGACGCGGTGCTCGAAGGGCTCGGTCTCGGGCGCTTCGAGCGGGTCGCACGCCAGCAACCGTCCGGTCGGGAGCACGAGGTCGGCTACTTTGCGTCGCTCCAGCAGGATCTCGTAGCCGAGCGCCTGCAGATGCTCACCGCCATCGGATAAGTCGAGAGGATTGGGAACCATGGTCACCTCCTTTCATGCCGACGAGCAGGCACGCACGATCGCGCCGAAGCTCTCTGCCGACAGGCTCGCTCCACCGACGAGCGCCCCGTCGATGTCGGGTTGCTCGATCAGCTCGGCGATGTTGGCGGGCTTGACGCTCCCGCCGTACTGGATGCGCAGCGCTTGCGCCACGCCCCGATCATACAACGTTTCGACCAGCGATCTTATTTGCTCGTGTACCTCTTGTGCCTGTTCGGGGCTCGCCGTGCGGCCCGTTCCGATCGCCCAGATCGGCTCGTAAGCGATGGTGACCGAGGCGAGATCGTCGCGGCCGACGTCGGCGAGCGCGGCGCGCACCTGTCGCTCGACCTTCTCGCGGGTCCCCCCCGACTCGCGCTCGTCGAGCGACTCGCCGACGCAGAGGATCGGCTTGAGCTCGTGGTTGAGCGCGGACCGCAGCTTCTTGTTGATCAGGGCGTCGTCTTCGCCGAAGTGCTCGCGGCGCTCGCTGTGGCCGAGGATCACGTACTCGCAGTCGAAATCGGCCAACATCGTGGGGGAGAGCTCGCCGGTGTAGGCGCCGCTCTCCGCCCAGTGCATGTTCTGTGCGGCGAGCGCGATCCGAGTTCCTCGGACGACGTCGCTCACCTGCTCGAAGGCGAGCGCGACCGGCGCCACGGCAATGTCGACGTCGTCGATCCCGCGCACCTCGTGGGCGACGCCCTTTGCGAGATCGCGCGCTTCGTAGCGCGACTTGTTCATCTTCCAGTTTCCGGCGACGAATGGCCTGCGGCTCATGGCGTTGTTCCTCGATCCCTGACCGATCGCGCTCCGACCGTCGTGACGACGGGCACGGATCCGTGGGCCGGGATTTCGTATGGGGAAGTGATCATCGCGGCCTCATGGCACTCGATGGAGCGTGGGACCAATCCCTGGTCTCGATGGGAGAACCCATTCAACAACATGCGGATCCCCCGCACAAGAAGAAGTTCGTCCGGCTGCCGAGGTACGGCGGCGACGTTCGGAAGAACGGCACGGGAGGCGGTTCGTCGAGGGGCGAAGCGACGTGCGGGCGTCGTCCGATCTGCTATAGTCGCGCCATGAGAAACCTCTTCGTCATCGCTGTCATGGGGTTGGCTGGCTGTTCCGCCCAGGCGGACGCGGTCACGGAGTTGCCTCCCGTGGTGCCGGTGCATCCCGAGCCGATCATCGACCACTCGCACCCGGAGATCGCCCGCTGCGTCGCGGAGGCGTACCGCAAATCGGGGGAGACCGAGCGGACCGACGGCATCGTCTCCGTCGACCGCACGGGGCTCGCGCCGCGCTACAGCTCATCCCCCGAGCTGCCGGGGCTGACCGCGTGCATCGAAGGGCTGCAGGCCGAGTTTCCCGGCTCGGTCACGTTTCGCGTCGGCCCGGACGGCGAGACCCTCAGGGTGGGGCAGGTCCCCAAGTTCGAGGAAGGGGAGGAGTTCGTCCCGACCAAGTACTTCGGCGGCAATTTCGCCGCGTGCGTCTCGAAACAGCCCGACCTTCGCACGCCGCAATCGGGGGGAATGCTCGCGCGGATCCACCTCGACGACCAGGGTATCACCCGCAAGATCGAGGTCGTGGCGGTGACGATCCAGTTCGACGCCGACGCGCTGCGATGCGTTCGCGAAGAGATGCTCGAGGCCGAACGAGCCGAGCCGGTCAACGGCGCCGTCGTCGTCAATTACCGCGGACACATGAGCGTTCGCCCTCGGCCCGAATGACGGGCTCCGACGTCCCTCTCGAGGACCTGCGACCATGCTGATCCGCCATCCCCGAATCTACCCGTCCGTGACGTCGGCTCCGACCGACGCGCTCCTCGTCCGCGACGGTCGCGTCGCCGCCCTCGGTGCGACCGCCGTCGAGCGCGCGACCGCCGACGACGAGGTGCTCGAGCCGACCGGCGCCTGCGTCTTCCCCGCGCTCTGCGACGCGCACATTCACATGTGGGGTCTCGGGCTGCGACGCGGCTCGGTCTCGCTCGGCTCGGCGACGAACACCGACGAAGTGTACGCGCTGCTGGAAGAATACGACGTCGACCGGGCACCGTCGGGCTGGGCCCTGGGCAAGGACTGGGATCAGAACCGTTGGAGCGACGCTCGGGCGCTCGACATCGATCGGCTCGACGCGATCTTCGGGACGACCCCGCTCGTGCTTCGCCGCATCGACGGTCACGCTCTCTGGGTGAACACCGCCGCACTGCGCGCGAGCGGCATCGACGAGCGGTTCGACCCCGGGCCGAACGGACACGTCGCCCGGCGCGCCGACGGTCGCCCGAGCGGGCTCCTCGTCGACGACGCGATGAATCCGGTGCTGGAGACGATGCCCGCACCGACCGTCGACGAGGACCGGGACGTCTTCCTCGAGACGTGCGCGATTCTTCGAAGGTACGGCATCGGGAGCGCACACATCGCGTGGATGCCGCTCGACCGAATGCAGATGTTGACCGACCTGCGGGACGCGGGGCGACTCCCGCTGCGCCTCAACCTCTACCTCGACGGCCGCGCCCCCGGGCTCGACGCCTACGACGGTCCGTGGCGCGACGACTGGATCGTCTGCGGAGGGGTGAAGTACTTCGCCGATGGCGCCCTGGGCTCGCGTGGCGCGCACGTCCACGACCCCTACCCCGACGGGACCCACGGCCTCGTGCTGGAGTCCGAAGAACATCTGACCCGCCGAGCGGTGGACCTCGCAGCGCGCGGGTGGCAGTTGATGGTCCACGCGATCGGCGACGCCGCGAACACGCAGGTCCTCGACGCTTTCGAGGCGATGGACGCCGACGACCGCGCTCGCACACGTCCTCGGATCGAACACGTGCAGATGGTGCGACCGGACGACATCCCCCGTTTCGGCGAGCTCGGCGTCGTCGCGTCGGTGCAGCCGATCCACATGTACAGCGACGCAGCGTGGGCCGACGAGCTGCTCACCGAAGACCAGCTCTCGCGCCTCTTTCCGTGGGCCCGCGTGCACGCCTCGGCCCCGATCTTCTGCGGCGGCAGCGACTATCCGATCGAAGATCCCAACCCCTGGCACGGCATCGCGACCGCCATCTCGCGCCGCGATCGCAAGGGGCGCACGTTCCGCCCCGACGACGCCGTCGACCGACAGACCGCCCTGCTCGCCTACACCGAGCACGCCGCGATGGCGGGCCATCGCGAACGAGACCTCGGAAAGCTCGAGCCCGGCTACCTCGCCGACTTTTGCGTCCTGAGCGACGACCCGCTGACGTGCTCCGTCGACGAACTCTGGGAGGTCACTGCGGTGGATTTGCGGTTAGCGGGGAGCGACCGCTAACCGCACTTCGGAGTTCCGGGAGGCGCACCGCCGTCGTCGTCGCACAGCTTCAGATTCAGACGACCAATCTTGCCGTCGTCTCGGGCGGCGTCCCAGAGCTTTCGATATTCGGCGAGCGAGATCTTCTTCATGAAGCGAAGGTTGCGCAGCGTGTGCTCGACTTTCTGCAGGCGAGAGGAGGCGATACGACCCGACTCGATCTGCCCGCCGAAGCGGTGGGGGTTCGGCAGGATCGCAGCGAGGAGCGCCACCTCGGCGGTGCCGAGTTGTGAGGCGGGTGCCCCGAAGTAGCGCTGCGCGGCTGCTTCGAGCCCTCGCGTTCCGCGGCCCCAGTCGGCGAGGTTGAGGTAGATCTCTAGGATGCGTCGCTTCGAATGCACGCTCTCGAGCCGCCACGTCAGGTATGCCTCCTCGAGCTTTCGCGCCAACGTCTTCTCGCCGCTGAGCCACAGGTTTTTCGTGACCTGCTGGCTGATCGTGCTGCCGCCACGAGCGAGGCGACCTTCGCGCAGGTTGTGTGTCATCGCGCGTTCGAACCCGCCCCAGTCGAATCCATCGTGCTGGAAGAAGCGCGCGTCTTCGGCGGCGAGGATCGCATCGACGGCGTGGCGTGGGAGGCTCGCCCATGGGACCCATGCGTCCGCACGGAGCTGCGGAGGCGGGCCGGTCGTCCCGAGGCTCGCGGGATCGTGCGCTGGAGCGTCGCGCTCCACCTCGACGGTCGAGTCGAGCTCGCCGGTGAGCTGCAGGCTCTCGGCGAAGGCGCTGTGACCGCTCGCGTGGACGGAGAACCCGAGCTCGCCGACGATGACGGCTCCAGAAATGACCGAGCCGAACTGCCGCGGCAAGTTGTCGAGCAGGCGCCCGACCGGCTGTCTCTCGAGCGAGGCGGTGGCTTCGAAAGACCAGCCCCGGCCGGCGTGGACCGCGGAACCCGACAGGAGAAACGGCCCTGCATCGCCGAGGCCGACGGCGAGCTTTCGCAGGCTCATCGACCGGCCGGCGAGGTCCGCGTAGGCGGAGGTGGCGACGGAGACGTTGGAGGCGTCGAAAGACTCCCGGGTGACGTGAAACCAGGCGCTCAACCGGTCGAACCTCAGGTCGGTCGAGACATCGATCGTCGCGTGCCGCAGGTCGTACCCGAGGTTCGCCTTCCCGCTGACGCGACCGGGACGGAGGCGATCGCCGTACGGTACGAGGTGCCAGACGGAGGCGGCGTCGAACCCTTTCGCCGAGACGTCGACGTCGAAGTCCTCGGCGTCGAACGACCAGTCGAAGTCGAGCGTCCCACCTTCGGCGTCCGCGAGCTGGACGTCGCCTCGCAGCCGCCCGGAGTCGAGCGCGTAGCGCAGGTCGACCTCCGTCAGCCGGGCCGCGAACTGGTCGGTGTTCGGATCGACGATCGACATCTCCGGTGCGCCGAGCACGAGCTCGCCGCCGACCCGGCGGACGCCCGCCTCGGGGGCTGTGACGCGCACGTCGTCTCGCCAGACGGGGGCGGTCAGCTCCACGTCGAACAGTTCGACCAGCGTGTCGCACGGTCGTCGCGCGCAGACGCGCAGTTCGCTGGTGGACATCGCGATCGGCGGCTCGACGCCGGTCGCCGCGATCGCCCATCGGTCGACGTGGGTTCGCTTCTCCGGCTTCAGGACCAGGTGGCCGAGGCCCGTGTCGCCGGCCTGAAAGGGGACGCCGTCGGGAAGTTTTCCGAACCCGACGGCCCGCACGACACCGCGCTCCCGCGACGCCTCGAGATCGAGGCGCCCGAAGTGGAGCGGCCGCGTGCGGTAGAGGCTGCTGAACGCCATGAAGTCGACGTCGACGAGCTCGATGTCGTAGATGCGCTCGGGGGGCGGCTCGGGCGGCTGAGCCGCGACCGCCGGCCGGGTCGTCTTCGCAGACTTCGAGGGGGACGCGGGTGCCGATTCCCAGGGGCGCACACCGATGACGCCCCCTTCGAGCCGGACCGTCCCGATCTTCGGGGAACCGCTCAGGATCGACCCGAACGCGGGATGTACCACGACCGACTCGAAGTGCGCTTCCACGGCGAAGTCGCCCCGCGGGATCCTCACGGAGACGTCCTCGAGCTCCAACCCGAAGAGGCCGTCGGGCGCGATGGTCAACACCTCGACGTCGGCCCCGACGCCGGTGGCGCGGCTCACGATCTGTTCGCGAACCCAGTCCCCCAGCACGATCTCGGTCCGGGCGAGCATCCCGAGGAGGAGGAGCAAGACGGGCAGGAGCGCCGCCCCGATCAGCGTCGTTCGGTCAGGGCGCTTCACGATCATCCGAGTCCCCGTAGGCCCAGCGATCGACGACCGCGGCGCCGACGGAATCGCCCCAGACGTTGACGGTGGTGCGGCACATGTCGAGCACGCGGTCGACCGCCACGACGAGGCCGTACCCCGCGGCGGGCAGCCCGACCGCCTCCAGCACGATGATCATCGTGACGAGGCCAGCGCTCGGAACGCCTGCAGCGCCGATCGCGGCGAGGGTCGCGGTCAGGACGATGACGATCTGGTCGCCGAACGTGAGATCGAACCCGATGGCGTTGGCGATGAAGACCGCCGCGACCGCCTCGTAGAGCGCCGTCCCGTCCATGTTGATCGTCGCGCCGAGCGGCAGCACGAAGTCGGCGCTCTTTCGCGAAACTCCGGCCTCGTCGATCGTGCAGTCGCGGGTGATCGGATAGGTCGCCGAGCTCGACGCGGTGCTGAACGCGGTGAGGAGCGCCGGCGAGAGGGCTCTCATGTAGTCGATGGGATTACGTTTCGTGAAGAGCCAGAGGCCGAGCGGCAGGGCGATGAAGGCGTGGGCACCGAGCCCGAGCAGCACCGCGACCGTGTACGAGCCGAGGTTCGTAAAGAACGCACCGAGGTCGGCGAGCCCGGGGTCGAGCATCGTCGAGACGAGGAGCGCGGAGACGCCGACCGGCGCCGTCCACATCACCCAGTCGACGATCTTGAAGATGACGGTGTTGAGGGACTCGAACAGGTCTCGCACCGGCTTTCCGGCGTCGCCCACCAGCAACAAGGCCAACCCGAAGACGATCGAGACGAAGATCGTCGGCAGCATGTCGCCCGCCGCCAGCGCGCCGAAGAAGTTCGTGGGGATGATGTCGCGGAACACCTCCAGGATCGGCTTGGGCGTGAGCTCGGCTTCCCCCTCTACGACGAGGTTCAGTCCGACTCCCGGCTGGATGACGTTCACCACGACCATCCCGATCGTGACCGCCACCAGCGTCGTGACCATGTAGTAGGCGATCGTGCGCCACCCCACTCGCCCGAGCTGCGTCGCGTCGCCGATCGCCTGGATCCCCGACACGACGCTCACGAAGATGAGCGGAAGCACGATGAGCTTGAGAAGCCGCAGGAAGAGATCGCCGACGAACGCGAAAGGCGCCCGGTAGGTGCCGAGCTGGGCGACCGAAACGGCGCGTTCGTAAGACGCCGCCACGACCTCGGCTGCCGTCCCACCTTCGGGGACCGGCAGGAGGATCGCCGCGCGCAGCGCCACCGCCACGACGACGCCGAGCACCAGCCCCAGCAAGATCTGCCAGTGCAGTTTGCGATACCAGCCTTCCATTCGCGCGAGGCTAGTCGCTGCGGATCGCGCTTACAAGCGGTTCGCGCCGTGCGCCGTGCGGTCGGTTTTCCGCGGCGTCAGGGAAACCCGTCCCTGACCGACCCGATCGTGGAGACGTTCTTCGTCGCGCCATCGATGTTCGCGGCGTGCAAGAAGTGGCCGCGCGCGGCGAACGTGTAGGTTTCCTCGAACACCATGATCCCGTCGATGAAGATCCGCGTCGTGGCGTTCGTCGCGCCGAGCGTGGCGTCGTTGTAATAGTAGGCGCCGAAGCTGTAGACGACGCCTGCTTCGAGGCCGGAGTGCGTGATGTTCTCCGGCCCGAAGCCCTCCGAGTCGTCGAGGTCGAGGCTCGGGTCGTCCGCGGGGCCGACGGCCCCCCAGTCGGCGGTCGGGTTGTCCCAGAAGATGTCCCACGGCGGGGCGTTCCAGACACCCGCCCCATGACGGTAGTGGATGTCGACGTCGGTCTGGTCGGTGTCCCACACCACCTGCAGTAGGACCTCGTCGTCGGTCGGGAGCGCCTCGATCTCCACCGTGTCGGTGGCGCACGGGTCGGGCCCGTCACCCCAGACCGCGAGCTCGGCGACGTACGTCCCCGGAAGATCGAGGAAGAGGTTCGCGGCGAGCGTGAAATCGGGCATCGGCTGGGCCATCGACCCCGAGGGACGCGACAGGATCGTCCACTGCGTCTTCGTGACGTCGCCCACCGTGTCTCCGGCGAGCTCCGCGGTCTGTTGCGCGACCGTCGTGAGCGAATCCACCGGATTGCGGTTCGCGTCGAGCACGAACGCGAACACCTCGGGGCACTCCGCGTCTCCGATTCCGACCCCTCCGAGCTCGACCGTCACGTTGCCGTCGGACGTCTGGACGGTCGCCCGCCCCTCGACGGCCCCGGCTTCGGTCGGCTCGAAGACCACCGTGAACTGCTGCGACTGCTGCGGTCGAAGCATACCGGTCGCGACCCCTTCCAGCCGAAACGGGCCCGTGATCGACGCGCCGTCGACCCGCAGGTCCTCGGTCGGGCTGCAGTTGCCCACCGAGAACGTCGCCGTGACGGTCTCCCCCACGTCGACCGAGCCGAACGCCACGCTGGTGGGGTCCGCCGCCGCGCAGGGATTCCCGGTCGTCGTGCCGTTGTTCGACGCGCCGTTGTTCGA
>CAYPJU010000128.1:0-11329 GCA_964411125.1 uncultured Bradymonadales bacterium
AAGCGCGGTCCCCCTCGTTCGTCGGCCGCGGGCGAGAGCCCGCGGCCGCACCGAACGAATTGACACGGTGTCTCTGACCGTGTTACGTGGCGCCCGATTCTCCGAGGGTCACAATCCGCGGGGAATTCCACCAATGACGGTCGCGTTCGTACGCGGCCAGACCCGTAGTTCGAATCTGTCCTATGTACACGGTCGCAACACTCATCGCCGCAGCCTCGATCGACGTCGACATCACCGCCATTTTCATGGCGATTCTGTTCGCCGTCCTGATGCTCGCGTTGCAGCCTCTCATCATCAATCCGTACCTGCGTGCGCGTGCCGCGCGTGAGGCCGGAGTCGAAGGGGCACGTGCCGAAGCGCAGAAGCACGAGGACAGCGCCGAGTCGATGATGCTCAAGTTCGAAGAGCAACTCCGCGCTGCGCGACGCGAGGCCGCCGAGGTCCGCGAGTCGCTCCGAACGCAGGGTGCCGCCGAGCAGAAGGATCTGCTCGAAGAGGCGCGCGAAGAGATCGGAGAGAAGCTCGCCGAAGAACGGGCCAAGCTCGCGACCGAGGTCGAGGCTGCCCGACAGCAGCTCGACGCCCGGGCGCAGGCACTCTCGAAGACCATGGTGGAAAAGATTTTGCCGGCCACGCAGTGACGTGTCCGCCAGGAGGCGACGTGAAGACGCAGTTTGATTCCCACCGCCGCACCTCCGCCCTCGTCGGGGTGATCTGTTTTCTGACGCCGAGCCTCGCGTTCGCTGCGTCGGGAGAGGGATTTCCCTGGGTTCACTGGGGCGTCTCGATGGTGAACTTCGCCATCTTCATGGGCATCATCATCTATTTCGCAGGGCCGAAGATTCAGCAGTTCTTCGAGCAGCGACAGAAGACGCTCGTCGCGGAGCTCGAAGCGGCCAAACGCCTGCGGGAAGAGGCCGAAGCGAAGCTCGCGGAGTACGAGAAGCGGATGGCATCGCTCGACGACGAGCGCAAGCAACTGATGGACGAGTACCACGCCCAGGGCGAGCGCGAGAAAGAGCGTCTCGTCGCCGACGCGAAGCGGCAGGTGGAGAAGATGCGGCGTGATGCCGAGCTCATCATCCAGCAGGACACCCGCAAAGCGATCGCGGCGATCGAGCAGCAGGCGGTCAACTCCGCCGTGGCGCTGGCGCAGGACGAGCTTCGGACTCGCCTCGACGACCACAAGCAGCACGAGCTGGTGTCGCAGTACGTCAATGACATCAAGTCGCTCGACGCGGAGGTGAACTGATGCGAGGCCCGGTAGCGAAACGATATGCACGCGCGCTCCTCGACCTCGGCGTCGAGAAGGGCAAGTTCGCGGTCTTCCAGAAACAGTTGCGGGACCTCGCCGACGCCTACGGCGGCAGCCCGGAGCTACGCGCGATCCTGAACAACCCCGGCGTGAGCGGTGCCGAGCGTCGAAAGGTGCTCGAGACGATCGCGCAGAAGGCGATGTTCGACCCGTTGCTGCGCAACTTCGCGATGATCCTGCTCGACAACGATCGCTTCGAATACGTCGAGCACATCGCCGAGGAGTTCGACGCGCTCGTCGACGAGCACAGCGGCAACGTCCGCGCGACCGTCACGACCGCAAAGGAACTCAAAGATTCGCAGGTCGCCGTCATCAAGGGGGCGATCGCGAAACTCACCGGAAAGAACGTTTTGCTCGAGACCGAAGTCGACCCGGAGATCCTGGGCGGTGTCGTGACTCGCGTTGGAAATACCCTCTATGACGGCTCGGTGCGGACACAGCTCGAGACCCTCAAAGAATCGATCCTCAAGGAAGTGTGAGATGGCCATCAACATCGAAGAAATCAGCTCGATCATCAAAAACCAGATCGAGAACTACGACAAGAAGGTCGAGGTCTCCGAGACGGGCAGCGTGATCTCCGTCGGTGACGGGATCGCCCGTATCTACGGCCTCGAATCGGCGATGGCCGGCGAACTCCTGGAGTTCCCGCACGGCGTCTTCGGCATGACCCTCAACCTCGAGGAGGACAACGTCGGTGCGGCGCTCCTCGGTGACGACACCAAAATCGTCGAGGGTGACACGGTCAAGCGGACGAACCGCATCGTCGACGTCCCCGTCGGCCCGGCGCTGCTCGGCCGCGTCGTGAACTCGCTCGGTCAGCCGGTCGACGGCAAGGGCCCGATCGAAACCGAGCACCGTCGTCGTATCGAGATCAAGGCGCCCGGCATCATCGCCCGTAAGTCGGTGCACGAGCCGCTGCAGACCGGCATCAAGGCGATCGACTCGATGGTCCCGATCGGCCGCGGTCAGCGCGAGCTGATCATCGGCGACCGACAGACCGGCAAGACCGCCGTCGCGATCGACACGATCATCAACCAGAAAGAAACGGGCGTGAAATGCATCTACGTCGCCGTCGGACAGAAAGAGTCCACGGTGGCGCAGGTCGTCGAGAAGCTCCGAAAGTACGGTGCCCTCGAGTACACGACCGTCGTCGCCGCGACCGCGTCGCAGTCGGCGCCGCTTCAGTACATCGCGCCGTACACTGGCGTCACGATCGGCGAGTACTTCCGCGACAACGGCGAGCACGCGCTGATCATCTACGATGACCTGTCGAAGCAGGCCGTCGCTTATCGCCAGCTTTCGCTCCTGCTTCGTCGCCCGCCGGGCCGCGAGGCGTACCCCGGAGACGTCTTCTACATCCACAGCCGCCTGCTCGAGCGCGCCGCGAAGATGTCCGACGAGATGGGCGCGGGAAGCCTCACGGCGCTCCCGATCATCGAGACGCAGGCAGGGGACGTCTCGGCGTACATTCCGACCAACGTGATCTCGATCACCGACGGACAGATCTTCCTCGAGGCCGACCTCTTCTACGCCGGTGTTCGCCCCGCCATCAACGTCGGTATCTCGGTGTCGCGCGTCGGTGGTTCGGCGCAGATCAACGCGATGAAGAACGTCGCCGGTACGCTGAAGCTCGACCTCGCGCAGTTCCGCGAGCTCGCCGCCTTCTCGCAGTTCGCGTCCGACCTCGACAAAGCGACGCAGATGCAGCTCGCCAAGGGTGAGCGCCTCGTCGAGATCCTGAAGCAGCCGCAGTACTCGCCGCTTCACGTCTCGAAGCAGGTCCTCGTCATCTTCGCGGCGAACGCCGGCTTCCTGATGGAGTACGAGCCGAGCCAGCTCGGCGCTTTCGAGGACGGGCTCTACGACTTCGCCGAGACGAAGAACCCGAAGATCTGGGAGCAGATCGCCAACGACAAGAAGTTCGGCAAGAAGATCTGGGGCGAAGGGCGCAAGCGCCACCCCGAGGCGAGCGAGGCGACCAACGCCGCCCTCGACGTCATCGAGGACTACGTCAAAGAGTTCAACGCTACGCACAAGGCCTGAGGATTCCTCGATGCCAAATTTGAAGGACATCCGTAAACGGATCGGAACGGTCAAGAACACCCGGAAGATCACCAGCGCCATGAAGATGGTGTCCGCGGCGAAGCTTCGCCGTGCGCAGGAGGCCGCCGAGCGCGCGCGTCCCTACGCGGTGAAGATGAACCAGGTGATCTCGGGTCTCGCGACCCGCGTCGACCCGACGCTGCATCCGTTGTTGCAGAAGCGCGACGTCGAAGACAAGGCGCTGCTGCTCGTCATCACCTCCAACCGCGGACTCTGCGGCGGCTACAACTCCAACGTGTTCCGCAAGATCGAGAAGTGGAGCCGCGCGCAGGAACAGGCGGGCGTCGAGGTGAAGGTCGCGACGATGGGCCGCAAAGCCGACGTCTACTTCCGAAACCACCGCCTCGAGCGAGTCGAACACTTCAGCGAAGTGATCGGCAACGTGTCGTACGCGGAGGCGAAGAAGGTCGCGCAGTTCGCCATCGAAAGCTTCACCAACGAGACGTTCGACAACGTGTACCTCGTGTACAACGAGTTCATCTCGGCGATCTCGTACAACACCCTCGTCGCGCCGCTCCTCCCCCTGACGGTGGAAGACATCAAGCCGGACGACGAAGCGGGCGAGTCGATCGCCGAGTACATCTTCGAGCCGAACGAGGCCGAGCTGCTCGCGACGATGCTGCCCGCACACATCGAGGTCAAGGTGCTGCACGCACTCCTCGAAGCCGAAGCGTCCGAGCACGGCGCGCGAATGGCCGCGATGGACAACGCGACGACGAACGCCAAAGACATGATCGATTCCCTGACGCTGCAGTACAACCGTGCGCGGCAGGCCTACATCACCAAGGAACTCGTCGAGATCGTCTCGGGCGCAGAAGCGCTCGAAGGCTGAGTCGACAGTACGAGGAGTAATACAATGAGTGCAGAAACCCCGTCCGTGGGCTCCCTTCTCAAGAAGAAGATCGGCCCCCCGAAGTCGAAGAGCAACGAGGGTGAGGTCGTCCAGGTCATCGGCCCCGTCGTCGACGTCCGATTCCCGGCCGACTCGGTCCCGCCGATCCTCAACTCGATCAAGATCACGAACCCGGCCATCTCCGACAAGGAGTGGAACCTGACGCTCGAGGTCGCACAGCACCTCGGCGAAGGTGTCGTCCGCGCCATCTCGATGGACACGACCGACGGTCTGCAGCGCGGCATGAAGGTCAAGGACACCGGCAACGCGATCACCGTGCCGGTCGGTCCTCAGGTCCTCGGTCGAATCCTCAACGTCACCGGTGAGCCGGTCGACGAGATCTCGATCATCACGCTCAACGACGGCTCGATCGTCCGCGGTATCATCTCCGACGAAGGGGACACTGCGATCACGGTGAAGGTCCGGCAGGAAGCGCCGCACGTGCACGACCTGGAAGAGAAGAAGATCTCGCGCACCAACATCAAGGAGATCGGCGTTCTCGAGAACGAGAAGCGCTGGGAGATCCACCGCCCGGCGCCGGTCTTCGAAGACCAGTCGACCGAGACGGAGATGTTCGAGACGGGCATCAAAGTCATCGACCTCCTCGCTCCGTACGCGAAGGGCGGTAAGATCGGCCTCTTCGGCGGAGCCGGAGTCGGCAAGACGGTCCTCATCCAGGAGCTCATCAACAACGTCGCGTCGAGCCACGGTGGTTACTCCGTGTTCGGCGGCGTCGGTGAGCGTACCCGCGAAGGGAACGACCTCTACTTCGAGTTCCTCGAGTCGGAGGTTCTTCAGCCGAACGGCAAGTGGGAAGGCTCCAAGGCGGCGCTCGTCTTCGGTCAGATGAACGAACCGCCGGGCGCCCGCGCTCGTGTCGCGCTCTCGGCTCTGACGATCGCGGAGTACTTCCGCGACGAGGAAGGCCGCGACGTCCTCCTCTTCATCGACAACATCTTCCGCTTCACGCAGGCGGGCTCGGAGGTCTCCGCGCTCCTCGGACGTATCCCGTCCGCGGTCGGATACCAGCCGACGCTCGCCACCGAGATGGGCGCCCTGCAGGAGCGCATCACCTCGACGAAGAAGGGCTCGATTACGTCGATCCAGGCGATCTACGTCCCGGCTGACGACCTCACCGACCCCGCCCCGGCGACCACCTTCGCTCACCTCGACGCGACGACGACCCTGTCGCGACCGCTCTCGGCGCTCGGGATTTACCCCGCCGTCGACCCCCTCGACTCGTCGAGCCGTATCCTCACCCCCGAGATTCTCGGTGAGGAGCACTACCAGGTCGCGCGTGAAGTGCAGGAGACGCTGCAGCGCTACAAAGAGCTGCAGGACATCATCGCGATTCTCGGCATGGACGAGCTCTCCGAAGAGGACAAGCTCACCGTCGAGCGCGCGCGGAAGATCCAGAAGTTCCTGTCGCAGCCGTTCTTCGTCGCCAAGCAGTTCACCGGCATGGACGGAAAGTACGTCAAGCTCGAAGACACCATCGCGTCGTTCAAGGCGCTGGTGAACGGCGAGGTCGACGACCTCCTCGAGCAGGCCTTCTACATGGTCGGTACGCTCGACGAAGCGCGCGAGAAGCACGAGCGACTGATCAAAGAGGGCGGCTGAGATGGCGGAGAAGATCGAAGTCGAGATCGTCACCCCCGAGCGCGCCGTCTTCAGCGAGTCGGCCGACCTCGTCGTGATTCCCGGTACTGCCGGAGAGCTCGGCGTGCTGCCCGGTCACCTTCCCCTGTTGACGTCGATCAAGATGGGGGACCTCGCGGTCCACGTCGGCGGTCAGGTGCGTCACTTCTTCGTGGAGGGGGGCTATGCCGAGATCCTTCCCGACAAGGTGAGCGTGCTGACGGAAGCGTGCGACGGCGTCGACGAGATCGACATCGCCGAAGCGCAGCGCCACCTCGAAGCGGCAGAGAAGCAGCTCGCCGAGCTCGAGGCCCAGGCGAAATCGGGTGAGGTCGAAGGCGACGTTCGGGTCGCCCACGAGCAGGCCTTGGAGCGCGCACGAATGCGTGCTGCATTCGCCAAAGATTCGAGCAACTGACCGATCTTTTTTCGGGCCGACAAAACAAACCCCGAGCGTTTCCTGCGCTCGGGGTTTTTCGTGTCTAGTATCTGGAACCGAAACTCGTTCGGTAGCCAAATGTGCACCCTTCTGGTACTGGAGGGTGAGACTTATTGAGACTCGAAGCATGATCGTCAACACGAGGCAACACTGCTCCTGGCCGATTCGCCTGCTGAGCCGCGCTCTGTTCTTCCTCTTCGTCGTCGGGCTCGTCGCTTGCGGCGGGGCGGACGAGAAGGAAGACGACGCGGTGAAGAACGCGGGCGAAGTGACCGGTGAACGCGCCCGATACGGTAACCTCCAGACCGGAGGCTTCATCGTCGAGGAGACCGACCTGAACCAGGACGGCAACCCCGATCAATGGATGGTGAAGGACAACGCACGCACCCAACGTATCGAGCGCGACTTGAACTTCGATGGGCAGGTCGACCTCTGGCAATATCCGGATAACAAGGGACAAGTCGTCGAAGAAGAGATGGACCTCGACATGGACGGATCCGTCGATGTCGTCGTGTATTACCGCGATGGTGTGGTGACACGAAAAGAGATGTCCATCGACTTCCAGGGCGGCTTTTCGATCGTCAAATTCTACGACAAGAAGGGGGAGCTCCTCCGCGTGGAACGTGACGAAGACGCAGACCGCGACATCGACGTCTGGGAGTATTACGAGAAAGGACGTCGGGTTCGCATCGGATGGGACGAGGATAGCGACGGTCAACCCGACCGTTTCGACACCTTCGACTGACGCATCACGCTTCGTGCTCGGGTCTCCTCCCTGGAGAGTCGCGGACGAAGTATGTTCGACATCGATTACATTCTGGTGCCGGTGGACTTTTCGAGGTCCAGCCGGGCGGCGCGTGCCGTCGCCGAAGGCCTCGCCGCGCCCGGCACGCACACCGAGTTCGTGCACGTCGTCGATCGTTGGCCCCGCTACATGGAGACCGTGCTGTTCCCCTACGCTCCTCTGGGTGAAGACGCCCCGGAGATCGAGCACGAGCTCGTGCAGGTCGCGCGCGACGCTGTCACCTCGCATTTCGAGCTCCCCGAGGACGTCGAACCGACCGTCGTCTACGGTCCGGTGAAGGAGCGGCTGGTCGCGCACGCGCGATCGACGGCCGCGAACCTCGTCGTCATGGGCGCCTTCGGGGAAGGCGGGGTCCAGCCCGATTCGGTCGGCTCGGTCACCGAGCGCCTCGTCCGAGACGCGTCGTCCACGACGATGGTGGTGCGAGACTCCACGCCGGCCGAGATATCGAAGATCATCGTCGCGCTCGATCTCGGGGAAGCTTCCACGCGGGTCCTCGACGTCGCGCTCGGGCTGGCTCTGCGGACCGAAGCGGAGCTCGAGCTGATGTACGTCATCCCCGATCCGCTCGCCCACGACACCAACCAGATCCTCGCGTCGGCCCTCGCGGTCGACCCGCAGAAGGTCACTTCGCGTTCGCGTGACAGGATCGAGGCGATGTTCGAGCGGACGACGGCGGGGATCGAGCCGGGTTACTCGGAGCAGACCGCGGTCGGCGAGTTGCTGCGGAGCCGGAAGGTCACGATGGGGCCGATCGCCGAGAAGATCGTGGCGCGGGCGGTCGAGACCGATGCGGACCTGATCGTCGTGGGAGCGCGTGATGCCACGGGACGGCGTGGAGGTCTGGGCTCGGTCCCGAGCACGCTGCTTAGGCGCGCGACCTGTCACGTCGCCGTCGTCCCGATCCGTGACAGTGGACGCCTCGAAGATGACTGACGTCAGACGCATCGAGCTGGCGGGGTGGAGTGAGTCGGGTGACGGAGCCCGGCCGGTCAACGCCTATCTTCTGCCTGGGGAGCAGCCCGCGCTCGTCGGCACGGGGACGCGCGCCACGGCGCGAGAATTGACGGACGCACTGCGCGAGCACGGCGTCGACCCTTCCGCCGTTCATCGCATCCTTTCCCCCTCGTGGGCGCTGGAGTCGCTCGGCGCCGCTTCGTGGTTCGTGCGCTCCGACCTCTTCGTACCGAGCGAGGACGGTGTCCAGCCGCGTGCGCTGCACGATTTTCACGCTCGGCGCGAGGCAGCCCTGCGACAGTTCGCCGAGGAACACCTCGCCGATCGAGTCGACTCCGAGGTCGTGACGACCTGGTTCGCGCGGAAGTTCGCGAACGTGACGAATCGGCTCGATTTCATCCCGATCCGGGACGGCCAGAAAGTGTATGCGGGCGGGCGATACCTCGAGGTTCTCGCGGCCCCGGGACCGCATCCGGAACACGTCATGCTGTGGTCGCCGTCGGACCGAGCGCTCTTCTGCGGCGACTTCACGATGTTCGGGATCCCGACCGAGCTCGACTCGGTACCGCACTACATCGATTCGTTGACGCGCGCGGCCGAGCTGGAGCCGCGGTGGCTCTTCCCGACCCGCGGAGAACCGTCGCCCCGAGCGATGTGGTCGCTGAAGAGGATGATCGGGATGGCGGAGAGCTACCTCGACGGGATTACCCAGCAGCTCACCGCGCCGAAGACGGTTCGTGAGACGGTCGTCGCCGATTTCGGCCGCGAGCCGGACGATCCGATCGAGCTGCTCGAAGCGATGCGGGATCGCCAGGTGTTCCTCGAGGCGCTCGAATCGATCCGACAGGTCCGGGCCGAAGGAGCCGGTGCGGAGCGCCGGTACGTGGCTACACATCAATGATTCGGAGCGGGACCGTCGTCCCCGGGGTACGAGTCGGCGGTGAAACTGTCGCCGATTTCGACTCGTAGGAATTGATTCGCACGTCGCGGGTTCTTACAAAGCCGGGTCTGTTCTACGAGGTTGTGGTGGATATCTCCGAAAACCAGCACGACGCCCGACGCCTGCCCCTCGAACGGTGCTACACCGAAGAGGACTGGCGGTGGGTCGCCGCCAAAGTCTACGAGTTCGAGCAGGCGATACTGCCGCGCGACTTCAAGGCGGAGCTCTACGCGAGCATGCTCGGCAAAGCGGACCTCTTGAAGCAATACCAGCAGACGCAGGTCTTCGGCGCTGCGTCGGGCTGCGTCTGGTTCGACCTCCCCATCTTCGACGGGGTACCGCTGGCGCAGCGATGGATGGCGGGGCGAAAGCTCGAGCCGGGCCCGCGCGACTTCCTCATGCGGGCTCTCGACAGTCGGTTGGAGCTCTACGAAGTGGTGGATCGGGGCGAGGGGCGCATCGATTTGCGGGCCACGTACGACGGCGCCGAATATTGCGCCGACGATCCAGAAGGATGGGGACTCGACAGGGGCTCGATCGTTGGTGCGCGGCTGATCGACCGGGGACCCGACGAGCGGTGCGAGTTCTTTTACAGCCTGCTCGAGTTTCCGCGTGCGGTCGGGGATCGGCTCGTTCGCCTGATCGAAGACGACTGGAAGCTGCAGGAAGAGGCGCCGGATCGTGGGCGGTACATGTCCACCGTCTCGCCTTACATCATCGAGACGTGGGTAGGGTATTCGTTGCGGACCGCGAGCCGCGACGAGGAAGAATAGCGGCCCGGGGCGGGGAGAGCGACCGATTCGCCGGTCTGGAGGGGTGGCATCGTGCTTTGCCCGGGAAGGGCGGCCGTTCTTTGGTCGATGAGGTCCCATCGGGCAGGAGCGCGGTCTCGGCGCCGTCGCCAGGCGACCGTTGTGGACACGTTTTCGATCCTTATGCTACCGTGCCCGTCTACGCCGCTTGACATCACGATGATGGCGACGTTGTGGGCAATCCCTCACCGGAGCATCTGGCCAATCCAATGACCGATCAGAACCGCAAAACTCTGCGCAGCTTCTACTGCCGCGACTATCTGTGGGAGCTCTTCGAGCAGATGACGCACGACCTCGGTTGCTCGATGGACTACCTGATCAACGAGTCGATGCGGCTGTACGCGCGCAGCCGCGACTACGTGCCGGCCAACGAAGGTGACGGCGGCTTCGGAGGTCAGCAGCAGCCCCAGGGAGGCGGCGGATTTGGTGCCAACGGCGGCGGCGGCTTCGGCAGCCAACCACCCGGCGGTGGAGGTTTTGGTCAGCAACCTCAGAACAACCCGATCAGCGTCGGTGGCGGTGGCTTCGGGCAAGCGCCGGGAGCGATGGAGCATCGCACGTTCGATCGTATCCCGCCGGTGGGCGGACAGCAGCCGCAGGGTGGACGCCCGATGGGCGGTCAACCTCAGCAGCCCCAGTTCGGCGGCGGTGGTGGCTTCGGCCAACAGCGTCAGCAGGCGGGTGGGCCCCCTCCGCCTCCTCCAGGGCCGAGCGGCGGCATGGGTCAGCAGAGTGGCGGCTTCGGCAGCGGCTCGTTCGGTAGTCAACCTCAGCAGCCCCAGCACGGCGGCGGCGGGTTCGGCGGCTCGAACGGCTTCTCTCCGCAGTCCGGTGGAGGGATGGCGGCCGGCGGACAGCAGCCGCTCTACCTGATCTTCAACAACAACCGCTACGTCATCGACAAAGAGAAGTTCGTCATCGGGCGCGGATCACAGCAGACCGACCTGACGATTCGAGACGGGAACATCTCCCGCAAGCACTGCGCCATCCTCTACCGCAACGGCGCGTACTACATCAAAGACATGGACTCGACCAACGGCGTCGAGTACCGCGGCAACCGAATCGAGTCGAAGAAGATCGAAGAAGGGGACGTCTTCTACCTCTGCGACTACGAGCTCCGCTTTACCATGCGTTGAGCGATCGCGGAGGGAGGAATCTCCCTTCGCGTGGCGGATCGATTTCGGCATCTTTGCGTTTGGGAGTGCTCGACGATGCGCTGCATCGTCTGCGCGCTCCAAACGCAAATCTGCTCGAAATCGCTCTCGCCACGCTCGGTCCGATTCCTCCCTCCGCGATCGCATCCGTGACAAATTGCTGGACGGCTCCGCCGCCCCGAGTGCGGCGCTCCGCTGCCGCGCGGACCGCGGCGCTCTGCCGCCGCGTGGACCGCGGCGCTCCGCCGCCGCGTGGACCGCGGCGCTCCGCCGC
>CAYPJU010000129.1:0-11205 GCA_964411125.1 uncultured Bradymonadales bacterium
TTCGGTACGCGGATTCAAGCTCCGCTGGGCTGGGGACCTTGTCGAACGTGAGCGATACGCCACGGTAGTCCAGTTTCATTCAAACTCTCAGTCAGCGACACACTTCCCATCTGACATCACATTCCACCAATCCACTCGATCGGTGCAGCCGTCCGCGCTCTCTCAGTTTCCGTCGCGGGAGCGCCGCCGCCGTTGTCGCCCGAGGGCCTCACGTCGGCTTCGACCGCGTTCTTCGGATCGTTCGGATGCATCGTCGTCGGCCATGTCAGCCTCCCCGCGTTCCAGGAACCCGGCGAGCTGTTCGATCGTCGTGTGACCGAACAGCTCTACAACGTCGATCTCCACCTCGAATTCCTCCTGGAGCTGACGATGCACCTGAATTGCACGAAGCGACGTGCCTCCGACCTCGAAGAAGTTCGCATCGAACGCTACGTCCTCGACCCTCAAGACACGGCACCAGATCGCCTTCAGTCGTTCTTTGACGTCCGCCTCGGCCGGAACCGCTTCTCGCGTGGAGGTTTCTCCCTGCACGGCGGGGCTCCCTTCGTAAGGGTTCGGCAGGCTGCTGCGGTCCACTTTGCCCGACGGGCGTCGGGGCAGATCGTCCATGACGATGTACCGAGTGGGGACCACCGCGCGACGCAGCACGGTTTCGAGGTAGGCGCGCACCGCCGAAACATCGAGCTCGCCCTCGCCGGTCGGCACGACGTAGGCGATCAGCTCGTCCGCTCGGCTCTCTCCGAGGTCGGACGCCTTGACCGCAGCCTGCTTGACTCCCGGTGCAGCGGCGAGATGCGCTTCCACCTCGCCGAGTTCGATGCGAATCCCGAACAACTGCACCTGGTCGTCTTTGCGGCCCCGGTAGTGCAACTCGCCTGCGTCGTCCCACAGCCCGAGGTCGCCGGATCGGTAGAGTCGGCTCCCTCTCCGGGTCGAGAAACGATCGGGCACGAACGAGGTCGCGGTTCGGGAGGGCATTCCCCAGTATCCGTAGGAGACGCCTCGTCCTCCAACGTGAATCTCACCCGAGACCCGTGGAGGCAGCGAATCCCCCCACTCGTCGAGGACGTAGACCTGGTAGTTGCCCATCGGCGTGCCGAGAGACACTGCCTCGGACTGGCGGCTCGGCAGGCACTTCCATCTCGTCACGTCGACGCACGTCTCGGTGATTCCGAATGGATTGTGCAGCTCCGTCTTCTCGAAGAGTTCGAAGAACCGATCGCGCACGGAGGGTGGCAGAGCCTCCCCGCCCAGCATGATCCAGCGAAGCGTGCCGTCGACCTCGCCGACTCCCGACTCGCCGAGCATCAGATTCAGTGCGGTGGGAACCACCCGCAGACAGGTGACCCCGAAGTCCCGGACAGCCTCGACCAGATACTTCGGGTCGCGCTGCCCGCCGGGACGCGCGATCGCCATGACTCCCCCCAGGCAGAGAGGACCGAAGAGTTCCGAGACGGACATGTCGAAGCCGTAGGAGGACTTCAACAGGAAGACGTCTGCATCGGTCACGTCGTACGAGTCGGCGAGCCACACGACGTGGTTCACGACGGCGCTGTGCGGGACTAGAACCCCCTTGGGAACTCCCGTGGTTCCGGACGTATAGAGTACGTACGCGATGTCGTCGCTTTCGGCTTCCCCATCGACCCGATCGGTGGAGATTGACTCGTCCGAGCCGACGGTCACGTCGACGAAATCGAACGTCGCCGACTCCCCGAGGGCTGCGCGCCCGGATTCGTCGACCACGACGATTCGCGCACCAGCGTCGGCGGAGAGATGCGCGAGCCGGCTCTGCGGGAGGTCGGGCTCCATCGCGACATATGCACCGCCAGCTTTCATCACGCCGAGCAGCGCCATGACGAGCTCGGGAGAACGTTCGACGGTGACGCCGACGGGGGTACCGCGGCGGACTCCGCGATCTTGCAGGGCTCGCGCGAGCCGGTTGGCGCGGGCCTCGAGCTCGCCGAACGTCCATTCGCCGCCGTCGAAACGCAGCGCGGTAGCATCCGGCCGCTCAGCGGCCCGTTCCTCGAACATCTCGTGGAGCGTCGTGTCGGGGACGTCGAGCTCCGGCCCTTGGGTCCAGGCGTCGACGGAACTCTGCGAGACGCTCGCGGCGTACGACATCTCGTCGACGAAAGACTTGAGCGGTTCGGCGAGCATCCGTCGCACGGCGTTCTCGAACCGCTGGGCCATCTGCTCGATCTGCCAGTGCTCGAACCGGGCAGCATCGTACTCGAACTCGGATCCGATGCGGTCTCCTTCTTTGAAGACGGAGACGAAGAGCGAACAGAGCGCGTGGGAGACGCCCCCGTACTCGAAGGGACGCAACCCGACGCCCGGCAGGGCTTCGATCTCCTGGACCATCGCTCCCGAGCGTCGGAAGAGCGCCTTGGGGACGTACGTGAACATGACGTCGTAGAGCGGCAGCCGCCCCACGCCGCGTTGCACACCCATCTCCTCGACGATCCGCTCGAGCGGGATCCATTGATGGGGACCCGATTCTGCCCAGTTCTTCTTCGTCTCCTCGAACCACTGATGGTAGGTGCCGCCCTCACCAATCCGGGTGCGCAGCGGCAACATGTTGAGCAGGTAGCCGACGATGTCCTTGAACTCGGGACGCTGACGCATCGTAGTCCCGACGCCCACGGTGATGTCGGGCTGTCCGGTATACGAGGCCAAGAACGCCGAGAACGCGGTGAAGACGACCACGAATTCACTGGTTCCGTGGGCGCGGGCGTAGGCCCGTACGGCTTCGGTGGTCTCGACGGACCAATCCCACTGCACGTAGCGCGCGGGATGTTCGCGCCCGGACGGTTCTTCTCCGAACGGCCAGTCGACTCCCTGGGGAGCACCCTGCAGGTGGCCCTTCCAGTACGAGACACCGCGCTCGTACGCTTTGGAGCGAAGCTGTTCGTTCTGCCAGATCGCGTAGTCGGCGTACTGCAGTTCTGGCACCGGCAACGGAGAGCGGCTCGCGGCCTCTTCTTTCTTGCTCGCCTCCTGCCGATGTTTCGTCTTCGCGTTCAGCAGGGAAGTCGTGATCGTCCATGGATCGCCAAACTCACGGGGGAGCCCCGCGGACGGAGCCGCCGAGCCTGGCTGGTGGACCTGTGAGGTGACGGGCGTGAGCGGCCGCTCCGCTGCGAGGTCGGCGCCGCGTGGTTCGTACACCACGTCCACGCACGCCCCGAGCGCGTCGTTCGCCGGCATCACCGTAACCCGGTACCCGTTCCGTTCCCCGATCGCCCGCAATTCGTCCGGCTCGATCGCAGACGTGAGTTGTTTCGGCGAGGAGAGGAACTCTTCGACCGTCGCGTGGGCCCCTTCGCCGAAGAGCCAGGCCTGAAGCCGCGACGCCTCCTCCACACGAGCATTCGGCACCGAAGTCACCAGCAAGGACCCCTCCGAACTCTCGAGCGCCTCGCGGACGCCGGTGGCATCCAGCCCGTCCCGCATCCAGTCGATTCGTCGGTCGGCGAACTTGACGTCCCCCATCCCTTCGGCCGCACGGAAGAATGCTCCGTAACGGAATCGCGACATCTCGGTGGCGTGTTTGGCGGGCGGAACCGCCAGATCGAGGTAACCGATCGACGGGATTGCGCGTGCCAACTGAGCGAGGTCGCCGGGGCTCAGAGTCACCTCGTCGTCCTCGAACGACCGCGCCAAGGCGCGAGACTTCAGCTCGTCGCGCTTCGTCTCCCCACTGGCGCGCTGCGCCTGGACCGACGCGTGGAATGCGAACTGGCTTCGACTGTCCCGGATGTCACCGACATACACGAATCCACCCGGCCGCAGCTTGTCCGCGGCCGCGCGAAGGACGCTCTCGAAGTAATCCTGATCGGGAAAATACTGCACCACGGAGTTGATGATGATCGTGTCGAACGTTCCTTCGATCTCTCCGAGTGCGTCGGCCCGCCCCTCGACCAGACGAACGTGCGAGAGGTCCCGATCGAGCGAATCGATCACGCCTTCGACGTACTCCAGCGCCGAAGGAGAGAAGTCGAGCCCGACGTACTCGTCGGCCTGACCGGCCAACCGGAACAAGAGCATCCCGGTCCCGCAACCTACTTCGAGGACGCGGCCCAACTGCTCCCCTTCGAGATGATGCAACGAGCCGTCCAGCCAGTCGCGCATCTCCTCGTCGGAATAGCTCTTCCCGCTGTAGCTGCTGGTCCAACCCTGCGGCTGGAACGTGGGGTCGCTCTGCTCGCGAACGTCGAGACCGCGGTAGGCGACGTCGAACGCCTGATTCCAGTCACTGACCCGCAGCTCTTCGGGGCTCATCCCCTCGGGGGACGCATGCAGCAGCTCGTTCTCGTACAGGGCCCTGAGTTCCTGGAAGATCAGAGCGATCGTCCACTCGTCGATGGCGATGTGGTGGAACGACATGCAGAACACGTGGGTCTCGTCTCCGGTTCGCACCAACGAAACGCGCAGGGAGACGTCTTCGGTCAGATCGAACGGCTCGGCGACTCGGGAAGACACGATCTCGCGCGCCTTCTCGACCGGGTCCGCCTCGTCCCGAACGTCGTGATAGTTCCAGGGGAAGACCTCCGGGGCAGGAAGGATCTTCTGGACCGGTTCGTCGTCGACGATCGGATAGATCGTTCGAAGGAGCTCGTGGCGTTCTGCCAGACGCGTCAGCGCCTGTTGCAGGGCCCCCGCGTGGAGCGGCCCGTCGAGCTGGAACACCCCTGGGGAGTGATAGGTCGTACGGTTCGACTCGAGGTTCTGCAAGATCCACATCTGACGCTGCTCTGCAGAAAGCGGAGCCTGCGTCCCGTAGTCGTGCTTCTCGACGGCAGCGAACAGATTGCGTTCTTCTTCCTCCACGTAGGCCGCCAGATCGGCGACGGTCGTGACCCGATTGAGGACATCGAGCGTGATCTCGACTCCGAGCGCTTCGCTCAGTCGATGCCGAATGCGAACCGCGACGAGCGAGTGTCCCCCCAGCTCGTAGAAGTCGTCGTGAACGCCGACCGACGGTACCTCGAGGTGCTCTTCCCAGATCGCCGCGATCGTGCGCTCGGTCTCGTTTCTGGGGGCGACGAACGTCGAACCCGTGTCCGTCCCGACCTGTTCAGCCAGGGCGAGGCGATCGATCTTGCCGCTCGAGGTGAGGGGCATCTCGTCGATCACTTCGATGAAGCCCGGCACCGCGTAGTAGGGCAGGACGTCGGACGCGAACGTCCTGAGGTCGCCGCCATCGAGCTTCGGGCCCTTGGAGGTCACGAAACCGGCCAACCGCTCCACGCGCTGACCATCCGCGGCGCGCACCGGCACGACCGCCGCGCGCGCGACGTCGGGATGACGCTCCAGCACGATCTCGACCTCTTCCAGCTCGACCCGGTTCCCCTGAACCTTCACCTGTCGGTCCACGCGACCCACGAACGTGAGGCTCCCATCCTCCCGCCAGCGCAGGAGGTCCCCGCTCCGGTACATTCGGCTACCGGGGGCAGACGGTGCGAACGGTGCAGGGACGAACCGCTCCGCGGTACGACGAGCATCGCCGGCATACCCCCGCGCCAGACTGACTCCAGCTCCGAACAGTTCACCCGGCTGTTCGACACCGACCAAGATCCCCGAGCGGTTCAGCAAGAACAGGTTCAAGCCCGGAAGCGGGCCTCCGACCGGAATCACCGACTCGGATTCACCCGTACAGGTCCAGACGGTGGTGTAGAACATCTCGCCGGGACCGTACGCATTGTGGAGCGTCGCCGTCGGCAACGTGACCTTGAGCGCATCCCGGAGCGTGGGTGTGAGAACCTCTCCACCCGCGATGATGTGGCGCAATGTCTTGGCGCGACTGAGGTCCTGGTGATCGAGCAGTTCCTGCAGCTGCGTCGGGACGACCTGAAGGTGCGTCACCCCGTGGTTCTCGATCGCGGCCCGAATGTCGGACGCCTGACGCTGGAGGTCGTCGCCTAGAACCACGACCCGTGCCCCCACCGCCAGCGGCGCGAAGAACTCCCATGGCGACATGTCGAACGTGAACGGAGTCTTCTGGAGAACGACATCGCCGGCCTCCAGCGCGTAGGGATTGTCGGGCCACTGGATGAGGTTCCACAACGCCGCGTGGCGAATCATGATCCCTTTGGGCCGACCGGTCGAACCCGAAGTGAAGAGCACGGTCAACAGGTTGTCCGCGGTCTGTCGCACCGGCAGGTTCTCGTGGCCATGTTCCCGCGAGCTCGAGTCGAGCTCCGCGACGGTCAGTCGCTCCACTTCTACGCCTCCGACGTCCAGAACCTGTCCGTCGGTCAGCACCAGGCGAGCCCCGGAGTCCTCGAACATGTACTGCATCCTCGCGGCCGGGAACTCCGGCGCAACGGGGACGTACGCCCCACCCGCTTTGAGGATGGCAAGCAGCGCGATCAGCTGCTCCGGCGACCTCCGCATCGCCACGGCGACGACCGACTCCAGGCCGACGCCTCGCGCTTGCAGTTCACGTGCCCATCGGTTCGCCTGCTCGTTGACCTCGCCGTAGCTCCAGCTCCGCTTGGAGCCCACGATCGCAACGGCGTCGGGCTGCTCGGCGGCCCGCTCTTCGAACATCGCGTGCACGACCTGTGGCGCCTCCGTGACCTCCGCGCCCGTTCCCATCTCGACGACTTCTGGATCCCGCTCGTCCCACAGAAGATCGCCGATGGTGATCGAAGGATTCCTCGCGATCCTCTCGACGAAGTACAGATAGCGATCGGCGAGCCGGGCCATCATCCCTTCGGAGAAACGGGTGTCGTTGTACTGAAAACGCAGGCCTCCACTACCGTCAGGGAAATCGTGGACCATCACGCCGAAGTCGAACGTGATACCGCCGGCACCGACATCCATCGTCTCGATGCCACCCTGGCCTCCCAGCACGCCGGCGCGATCGCGGGACTGCTCCGATGCGAACAATGTCTGCACGATCGGATTCTCCGATCCCTCGCGCTTGACGTCGAAGCGTTCCAGCATCGTCTCGAGCGGGTACTCCTGGGCGTCGATGATCTGCAACAGAGTCGCCCGTGTCTGCTCGACCAGGTCCTCGAAGCTCAACGAACGCTCGACGTGGCTGCGAAGCGGCAGCGGGTTGGCGAAGTTGCCGACGACGTTGGCGAAAGACGAACGGGTTCGTCCCGCGGCCACGACGCCGACCATGAAGTCTCCCTGGCCCGTCCAGTAGTGAAGCAGCAGTTGATACACGGAGAGAAGCAGCGCATATCGCGTCGTCTGCTTCTCGACAGCGATCTCGTCGAGGGACCGCATCAGCTCTTGCGGCAGCGATTTCCTGAACGAAGCTCCCGCGTTCTGGGTCTGCATCGTCCGAGACAGACGCCCCGGCAACTGCAGGCGGGGGACCGAATCCGAGAGCTGTTCGCGCCAGACGTTCTCCAACCACTGACCCCGGTTGGAAGCCAACATCTGCCGCTGCCACGACACGTACTCGTCGTAACTGACGTCGACGGGCGAGTAGTCGGGCCCGGTGGTGACGGCCTCGCCGAGCTCGCGCACGATCTGGTCGAGCGACCAGAAGTCGGCTGCGATGTGGTGGGTCGCGACGTGGAGGATGGGGCGGCGCTCCCGCTCGTAGAACGTGAAGCGAATCACCGGCCCCTTTTGCAGGTCGAACGGGACCCGAGAACGCTTCTCGAAATCGCGCTCCAGCCTGTCGACACTCCAATCGCGAGCATCGACCCTTTCGATCGCCGGCTCGTAGTTCGACCGATACTCGCGAATCGGCTCCCCATTACGATTCGGATAGCTGGTCCGAAGTGTACGGTGCCGAGAGACGACCGCTCGGGCGGCCTCTGCCGCCTTGTCGCGCGAAGTGCCGGCGGGCAGCTTCCCGGCGTAGTAGATGTTCGCCGCCCAGCTCTGCGGGTTTGCATTCTGGTAGTACCACAGCCCCCGTTCGCTCCATGACAGCGCCCCGGAGTTCGGCTCGGGAAACCCGAGGTAATAGCCCTGCCCGAACGCGATGCCGGCCTCGCGCACGGCGTCGAACGTCGCACGGTCCGAGATGCCGAACGCGATCAGGTCGGCGCCCAGTCCCTCGGCGAGCGCCTGGAGCTCTCGCAGCTTCTCGCCGGAACCGCCGCTCCCGGCGAGATTCTCGATGATCCGGCGATCGACCTTCAGGAATGCCGGAGAGAGCAACTCGGCGAGCGCGGCGGTGTTCGCCCCCGCACCTGCCGAATCGATGCAGAATCGATATCCCTGGTCTCGCAGCGTCGTGACCGCGTCCCGCATCCGGTCGAGGTCCGACGCGTGGACCCGATCGGTCACCTCGAGGACGATCTGCGAAGCGTCGATCGACTGGCCGCTCAGGAGCTCGCCAAGCGATCCGAGCAGCTCGCGCGGGTCGAAGAAAGCGCGGGGCAGGCAGTTCAGGAAGAGGACGCGTCCATCCGCCAGTTCGGGTCGTCGAGCGATCGCGAGCGAACGACAGACTCGATCGAGCTCCTCGGCGAGTTCGGCGCGGTGCGCTGCCTGAAACAGTTCGTCTCCGCCGTGCTCGGCTTCGCCGACCCAGGCGCGAGACAGGGCCTCGTAGCCGAGCACCCGTTGGTCGTCGAGCGCTTTCACGGCCTGGAAAACGGTGCGCGCGCGACGCGAGCTGATCACTTCACGGACGACGTCGAGAGCGCTGCTGGTCTCCGCTTCGCTGCGATCACGGCCCACGATCACTTCGCTCTGAGCCCCCTCGGACAGGCCCGAGAAGATCTCGCTCGAAATGTCGTCCAGGCCGACGCTGGACGCCTGTGAGGCCGCGGGGAGGTCCGCGGTCGCGAGCTCTTCGGCGACCTCGCGGACGCCCGCCCCGCCCAGCAGCAACGACGGAAACGGCCGGATGCTGAGCGCGCTCTCCATGTGCCCCTGGATCTCCATCGCCGCCAGGGAGTCGAGCCCCAATGACGTCAAAGGCACTCCCACGACTTCCTCGGTTCCCCGCTGCACGGTGAACGCCACGAGCTCGGCGAGGTACGACACCAGACGTTCGACCCGATGCTCGTGAGGCAGGTCGATCAGGTCGGCGGGGTGAATCACCGGTGGCTCTTTCGGAATGGTGCCCGACGCCTTGTCGTCCTTGGAGAGTCGTTCGAACTCGTCGAGTTCGTTGGCGAGGAACAGTCGTCTGCACTCGTGCCGCTGAATCTTGCCGCTGGAAGTCTTCGGCACCGTGCCCGGCTTGATGAGGACGATGTGCGTCAGATCGATCTGATGGCGGCGACTCACCGCGTCTCTGACGGCACGCGAGACCTCGTACTTCGCCGGCGGACGATCGACCTCGTGGTCCGGAAGCGTCTCTTTGTAACGCCGATCATCGGCCGCGCGCCCGCTCGTCGTTCGACGCTCCAGTTCGGCCACGACGACCAACTCTTCGCCGTCGTCGCCATCGATGGAGAACGCGGCCATCCCACCCGGGCGAACCGCCTGGTGGGCTTCGCTCACGGTGAGCTCGATGTCCTGCGGGTAGATGTTCCGACCCCGAAAGATCATCAGGTCCTTACGTCGTCCCGTGACGACCAACTCCTCGCCGAGCAGAAAGCCGAGGTCACCGGTGCGGAGGAACTCCGGTCCATCCTCCCCTTCGAGGGTGGCTCGGAAGAGAGATGCGGACTCCTCTTCGCGGGCCCAGTAGCCGTCGGCGACGCTGTCGCCAGAGACCCAGATCTCTCCCACGCGACAGTCCTGCAGCTCCCGACGGGTCTCCGGATCCACGATGCGAACGTCCAGCTCCGGCGCGGATTTGCCCGCCGTCACGAGAGTCCTCGTACCGACTGACGGCGCGTCCTCCACCTGGATCTCGTCCCCTTCCAGCGAGTTGGACGCCACCTCCACGATGCGGGGCCCTTCTTTCGCCCCGGTCACGAGCAGCGTGGACTCCGCCAGCCCGTAGGCCGGCATGAACGCTTCGCGCGCGAAACCGGCAGGCGCGAAGGTTTCCACGAAACGATCGATGGTGTCTGCTCGAACGGGCTCCGCCGCGTTCAGCGCGACCCGCCACGTCGACAGGTCGAGCCCCTCGAGGTCCGCAGGGAGCACCTTCCGGACGCAAAGGTCGTACGCGAAGTTGGGGGCGGCACTGACCGTACCTCCATATTCGCTGACCGCGTTGAGCCAGCGCATCGGCTTGCGCAAGAAGTCGAGGGGCGACATCAAAACGACCCGACACCCCACGACTGCCGGGGTGATGATCTTACCGATCAGCCCCATGTCGTGGTACATCGGCAGCCAACTGATCCCCACGGTATCGGGGGTCGCTCCCAACGTGTGAGCGATCAGTTTCACGTTGTGGAACAGGTTGCGATGCGTGACGCGAACGCCACGGGGACGCGCAGTGGAGCCCGAGGTGTACTGCAGGAAAGCGAGCGAATCCGACGATTCGCTCTCCTGAGCGTCGTACGTCAGACCTTCGTTGTCGACGTCTGTCGCGCACCACGTCAGAGCGCCCGGCCCCATCCCCGCGTCGCCGATGACCCCCTGCGCCATCTGCTGAATCATGCTCGTCGTCGCCACGACCCGTGGCTGCGAATCCTGAACGATGTGCATCAAGCGCGACAACGTCTGTTCCAGACGATGAGGGTTGGGCGGATACACCGGAACCGCCACGCGTCGGCTCAGCAGGCAACCGAAAAACGCGGTCACGTAGTCGAGACTCGGGGGATACAGCAGGAGGACACGATCTCCGGGGTCGGAAATTTCGGCCAGCTTCGCGGCCACGGCTCCACTGCGGGCGAGCAGCTCGGCATAGGTGAGTTCTCCCGAGACGTCTTCTCCGTTCTCGAGGAACGTGAGGAGCACTCGATCGGGTGCTTCGGCCGCGCGGGCTCGGAGCATGGAGTCGAGCGTCGCATCCGACCATTCGTTTTTCATTGCTGCCATCTAGTACGTACCTGCAGGACTACGGCGTGACGTCCCTCCCACGGGATTGAAGAAGACTTCAGGGAGGGCGGATTTTTACGGAATTGAGCCAATGCGAGGATACGAGCACTCCGCGGTTGGGGTCAAGAAGCGGTCGCGCTCTGCTCACCACCAAGATCGAGGGGAGAACGGGCGCTCTCACTACCTTCCCAACTCCGCGTGTCGGAGGGCGTTTCGCCGCTCCCCTTGCAGCCGTCAGTTCGCGGATGCGGCTTGTGGGGTGCGGTGCCTCGCGCTATTCTCCTTTCAAGCTAACTAGAAACCATATCGATTGAAACGCTAACTGTCGTCGACGCCATG
>CAYPJU010000130.1:0-11036 GCA_964411125.1 uncultured Bradymonadales bacterium
CCGTTGTTCGACGCACCGTTGTTCGACGCACCGTTGTTCGAGCTACCGCCGTTGTTGTCACCATCCGGCCCGCACCCGAGGACCAGGGCGGCCATCAGCACCGTGAATCCGATTCTAGACATCGCGTTCTCCATCGCTTTCGTTGGACTGCCAGTTCGCAGCCTATCTCGTAAGTCGCTGCAGATCAGACCTATTTGTGCATCGGTGCAACCGATAGCCCGACGGCCGGAGGAGCTACCGGTACGTGTCACCCGCCATCAGGCCGATAAACCGTCACCACGGCCGAGGATCGACGTCGTTTTGGCCAGTTCGCTCAGCGCATCCAGAGGCAGTCCTGGAAGTCCGTCGCCATGTGAAAGAGCAGGCCCACCGCGACTACCCTTGGCTGCGGAACCGCCAGGGCCAGGACGCATATGGCGATGGCCGGATACGAGCGCAGACGGTGAAAGCCGATACTGCACCGTCCAGGCACGAACACCTCGGGCCACGCGAACAGGTGATCGAGATCCACCAGCATCGTCGCCACCATGACGAGCCACGCCCCCGGCTTCGCAAGGAGGGCCTCCAGGACCACGTCACCAAGTCCAGCGATGGGTTCGCGCTCGAAGGAACCTTCTTTCTCGAACCGACCGTTGGTCGTTGACCCTGGGCTGAGGAACCGCACCGACGACCTCTCGCTCAGCCTGCTCGCGTCGGCGGGGGGCTGCTGCTAGCACTTTCTGGAGGTCGATATCCGAGAAATCGAAGCAGTGCCCCTAGCAGCGCTGGCGCCAGGGCGGCGCACGCCAGAACGACAATCTCTCTCCCCCCGATCGCCGTCAGGGAGAGCGCGTCGGCAAACGGCGGGATGTAGATCGGGACGATGAGCAACGCCGTGCAGAGGGCGAGGGCCGCCCAGACCCAGGGGTTGCGAGAAACTTCCGTGTTGAGAATGGCCGCCACGTGGCCGCGCATCGGAGCCGGCGCCGCCGTGTTGAACACGTGGAAGAGCTGCCCGAAGGCGAGCGCGAGAAACGCCACCGTCACGGCCTTCTCCGTGCTCCCGGTCGTCGTGAGGACGAAGTGAAACGCGCCCATGGTCGTCGCCATCATCAAGGTGCCCCACCCAGCGATCTCCAGCCAGTCTCGGCGCTCCAAAAATGGGAGCCCCGGCTTGCGTGGCCGTCGCGTCATCGCGTCTACGCTGGGAGAGCTGACGCCCAGCGCGAGGGCCGGGAAGACGTCCGTCACCAGGTTCAGGAAGAGGATCTGCAGCGCCGTGATCGGCATCGGTTGATGGGGCAGCGCGATGAAGGAGACCGCTACCACCAGCAGCTCGCTCGCGTTGCAGGAGAGTAGGTAGAAGACGAACTTTCGGATGTTGTCGAAGATGGCGCGACCACGGCGCACGGCTGCCACGATGCTTCCCAGGGCGTCGTCGCGCAGCACGATGTCGGCGGCCTCCCGCGCAACGTCGGTCCCCCGGTTCCCCATCGCGACCCCGATGTCTGCGGCCATCAGCGCCGGAGCATCGTTCACCCCGTCTCCCGTCATCGCGACGATGTGGCCGGCGTCCTGCATGCGTCGCACGATGTCCAGCTTCTGCGCGGGCTCCACCCGAGCGAAGACGTCGACGTCCTCGATCCGCGCCGTGTCGAGGTCGGCACCGGTCACGACGTCGACGCTGCCGTCCCGATTTCCGATACCGACCTGCCGAGAAATTGCCGCGGCCGTCTCGGGGTGGTCGCCCGTGATCATCACCACCCGAATGCCCGCCTCGCGGCACGCGCGAACCGCGGCCTCCGCGTCCTGACGGGGGGGATCGGCGAGCCCGACGAGTCCCACGAACTCGAGGTTCTCGTAGGGGTTCTCGACGTTCGGCGCGACCTTCCGCGCCAGCGCGATGACCTTCCGGCCGTCGTGCGCCATCTTTTCGGCGCGGGCCGACCACGCGTCGACATCGACCGACGGGCACGCGGGCAGCACAGCCTCGGGGGCGCCTTTCACCGCGACCAGGATTCCGTTCTCTCCCTGATGAAACGTCGCCATCATCCGGGTGGTCGCATCGAACGGCTCCCGCCGGATCTCCGGCATCTCGGCCACGAGGTCGGGGCGCCGAATCTGCGCCTCGGCCGCACGCTCCAACAACGCGACCTCCAGGGGATCCCCCAGGCTTGCGCGATCGCCTCCGAGCGCCGCTCCATTACACAGCGTCGCGATCTGCAGGGCTTCGTCCTCCGAGCGACCCGCGGCGGCGATGAGCGACTCGACCCTCAGCCGGTTGAGCGTCACGGTCCCCGTCTTGTCCACGCAGATTACCGTCGTGGCGCCCAACGTCTCCACTGCGGCGAGGTCTTTGACGACCGCGTTTCGTCGTGCGAGTCGCCACATCCCGTTGGCGAGCGCGATCGTCGCGACGATCGGCAACCCCTCCGGGACCGTCGCGACGGCGAGGGCGATCCCCGTCTCGAGCACCACGTGCAGGCTCCGACCGGCCAACAAGGCGGCGACGCCAATCGCCCCCGAGAGGACCACCGCCACGCCCACCAGGCGCCGTCCGAGCTCGTCGAGCCGACGCTCGAGAGGCGTCGTTCCCGCGTCCACGCCCGCGGCGAGCTCCGCGATCCGTCCGACCTCGCTGTGCATCCCGGTCGCGACGACGACCCCTCGTCCCTCGCCGCTCGTCACGGATGTCCCGCGGAACAGCATGTTCGAGCGATCGGCGAGGAGAGTGGGCGCCGGAAGTTCCCGGACGAGCTTGGACACCGGAAAGGACTCCCCGGTTAGCACCGACTCGTCCACCTGCAGACGAGTTTGCTCGAGGATTCGTAAATCGGCCGGCACCACGTCACCCGCTTCGACCCCCACGACGTCGCCCGGTACGACCTCTCGAGCGTCGATCCGGCGGCGCTCCCCATCCCGTATCACGGTCGCGAAAGCTCGCCCGAGGCTGCGCAACGACTCCATGGAACGGGTGGCTCCGTACTCCATCCACGCACCGATCGCGGCGTTCACGAGCACCACCACCGCAATGGCGACGGCGTCGATTATCTCGCCGAAGACCGCCGACACGACGGCAGCTCCGACGAGCAACATCACCACCAGACTCTTGAACTGCCGCACGATGATCTTCCACCACCGAATCGGCTCTGGCGGTCGCAACTCGTTGGCGCCGTGCTCCTCGAACCGACGACTCGCTTCCGCTCCTTGCAGCCCCACGCCGGGGTCGGTCCCCAGGGCGTGCACGATCTCCCCCTCCTCCCTCGTCCACGGGGTGGATGAGGCTGTGTCAGTTTCCATCGCCATCTGATTTCCGAGTTCTGCCCGTCGCTCTCCGCGCTCTCGTTTGCGGCCCCGGTCAAAGCACGTCACGTGCCAGATTTTTCGTGCGGACTTCCGAGGGTTTCACGAGGGCGCAGCGAAAATACTGCACACGTCGGACAGCCGCGAAAATGATGCGCCGCGGCGCCCCAGGACTACATGGCGGGGGACGTGGTCGCGGTCCCACCCGGGGTCATGCATCGGTTTCTGAACCCGGGGGCGTGTCCGTGGTCAACGACGTCTCTCTCGAAGGAACGCGCCTGGACGACACGCTCGTCGGCATGGCGGCCCACCTGGGAGACCGAGCGCCCACCGCCGCAGAGATTCTGCGGCGGCAGGTCGTCGGGCAGGTTGACGACGAGGCGGTCGGTGGCCGGGATGTCGCCGGAGTAGTCGCGCGACAGGTGGCGCGCGCCTTCGTGGGAGTCGGAGTGCGCGGCTTCAAGGCCTCCCCAGGCTGGGACGCCTGAGTCGTCCCAGACCTCGACTCGGCGTTCGCCCGTGCGATGCGCGGGAAAGTCGCATGCCGGACTGCGTGCCAATTTTGGGCTGGCGAGTCGTTTCAAATATGCATCGGCGAGCCGCCGAAGTACTTTACTGCTTTACGAAAACTCACAAGGGAGGGCGTCATGCTCCGGTCCGATATTCTTGCCGCGCTCTGCGCTTTGACCATCGCGAGCCTCGGGTGTCCAGGGGGTCCAGATTCCGAGGCGGACCTCGGCCTCGACGTCGGCGTCGACAGCGGCATCGCGGACATGGAGCAGGAGGCGGACGCCCGGTCCGCCGATTCGGGTGGGGTGGACACGGGTACCGACAGCGGAGCCGACAGTGGGACCGACAGTGGGACTGACACGGGTCCAGACATGGAGTTGGTGAACCCGGAGTTTTGCGATCCGGTGGCCCAGAACTGCGTCGAGCCCGAGGCGCCGGTTTGCGGGGTCATCTTTCCTCCCAACAACATGCCGCTGAACTTCGTCTGCCGAGAGTCGCTCGGTGACGTCGGGGAGGGAGAGGCGTGCACCCGACCCAACGACGTCGTGGGCGAGGACGATTGCGCGCCCGGACACCTCTGCACCGGCTACGGACTCCCGATCGGCGACCCACAGCAGCGCGTGTGTCGCGAATTCTGTCAAACCCCTACCGCATGCGGAGACGACGCACACTGCATCTGGCTTCATCCGCTGGCCAACCTCGGCATGTGCATGGAAACCTGCGACCCTCGGGGGAGCGACTGCGTCGAGGGGGCGAAGTGCAGCATCTTCTTCAGCGGCGCCGACGCGAAGAACTTCTGGATCTGCACCAACGACTCCGGGGCGAACGTAGGGGATTCGTGTAGCGGAAGCGAGCAGTGCGGTGCCGGGCAGTGGTGCCCGTTCAGCACAAACGCCGCAGAGCGGACCTGCACCGCATTCTGTGCCGACGACATCCCCTGTCCGAACGGCGAGACCTGCGTGCCGAATCCGCAGATGCCCGGCTACGGAGCTTGCGAGCAGTAGCGTGGCGAGCGGGGCATCGCACCGGTGGTGGCTGTCCTGCACGAAGTTGCGCGAGAAAGTGAACCGCCGGGTTGTTGGATCTCGGCGCACGGGTGGTGTAGGTAGCGCACCGGTCCGATGCTGACCGACCGTAACCCGAAGAGAAGAGACGTGCCCATGCGGATGCCGAAGCGCCTGGCTCCACTGGTCGAATGTGGCGTGATTACACGCGTCGTTCGATCCCTACTCAGCGGCAAAGAAGCTCAGGTGTACCTCGTCGAGAGCGACGGGCACCTCCGGGCCGCCAAAGTCTACAAAGACCAGGCCGAGCGATCGTTCCGGAATCGCTCGAGCTACACCGAGGGTCGTGCCGTTCGAAACTCGCGCGACCGCCGAGCGATGGCGAAGCGCTCACGCCACGGGCGCGAGCAGGCCGAGGCCAACTGGATCACGACCGAGGCGGACGCGATCTACAAGCTCGCCACCGCGGGCGTACGGGTGCCGAAACCGCACGCGTTCGTCGACGGCGTCCTCGTGATGGAGTGCGTGATGGGTTCCGACGGCGGACCCGCCCCGCGGCTCGCCGATTGTAGCCTCGAGCCTGCGAGAGCCGAGCTACTGTTCCAACAGATTCTGCGCGAAATCATCAAGATGCTGTGCGCCGACACGGTGCACGGCGACCTATCGGTCTACAACGTGCTGATCGAGCCGGCGGGTCCCGTCATCATCGACTTCCCGCAGGTCGTCGACGCCGCGAGCAACACGAACGCGCGCGACATTCTGCTGCGCGACGTCGCCAACATCACGTCGCACTTCAAGCGCGGCGTGCCAGCCAGCCAGCTCCGCTACGGCCACGAGATGTGGGACCTCTACGAAAAGGGCGAGCTGCGTAGGGACACCATACTCACCGGAATGTTCGCTCTGCCCGACCACCTCGTGGACGCCGAGGAACTGCTCGCGGCGATGCGCCTGATCGAAGAGGACGAAGTCCTGGCCCGGCAGTTCGACGATCTCGACTTCGACGCTGCGCCAGCGCGCGGTCAGGAGATGGAAGATGAGCCCCAGGTGGTCCAACCGGTCCGCCCCGGGACGCGGGTCGTCGAGTTGACCAAGAGCGAACCGAAGCCTCGGGCGAAGAAAGCGGACGGTGGGGACGAAGCCAAGCCCAAACGACGACGGCGGCGCCGCGGACGGGGCCGCGGGAAGGGTGAGGAGAACGCTCCGGCCGCGAAGGCTTCCGCATCCCCGGCGCCGAGCGCCGAGAAACCGAAGGACTCCTCGCCCCAGCCCAATGAGGAGAAGAAGCGGCGGCGGCGGCGGCGCAAGGGAAAGTCCGATAAGTCGGGGAAACACGTCCCCAGCTGAGACGATGGACGACACGTCCGACCGTCGCGACGTAGAGCAGCATCGGCCTCGAAGGCCTACTACTACGTGGACCGAATCGCGGAAGTTCGGGGGCGCTCCCCTACCGGAACATCCCCGTGCGGAGGTGGCCATCGACGCTGCGGGGAGCCGCTTTCGCCGAGTTCGAGATCAGCCTCGTCCTCGCGCGGCTCCTGTCGAACTACGAGCTCGAGCTGCTCGAACCCAAACCCCTCTACCCCAAGCGGCGCAACGTCACGCTCGCTCCGCCGACGGGCGTGCGCATGCGCATCGTCTGAGTCGCGAGCCCAAGACCCGATTCGAGCCCCGGCACACCCGTCCACTGGTCGCATCGAGGCGAGGATCGATGGCGGTGGGCGTTGCGTTCAGCCGCTCTCCGAGGACTGGAGCCGGACCCCGTCCGGGCCCGTTCTGCGAATGACGTCAGGCGGGAAATCGTCGTCGCCGGTCAATCTCGACTCCATCGCATACATGACCGCGAGCAGCACGTCTTCACGCCAGTGACGTGCGGCGAGCTGCACGGCGGTGGGGAGCCCGGCGCTCCCCTCCTCCGCCTTCGCAGCCGCTCTGAAGGCGCCGTCCTTACTCGCCGCGCGATCACTCTCCTCGCCGGGGCGGACCCGGCTGACGGGAACGATCCCGGCCGGCATCCCCAGGGCGTTGAACAGCGCGAGCGGACCCCAGGCGTCGGCGAGCTCCGCGGCCAGGCCGAAGGGCGTCGCCGGAACGGGAGTGGCCGAGCAGAGGACGACGTCGTAACGACCACGATCCATCGCGTCCAGAAACGTCCGCTCGTAGGCTGCGCGGCGCCCCATCGCACACATCAGTTCGTCGGCCGTCGCCTTGCGAAGTCCCGCGGCCATGCCTGCCATCCGTTCCTGCCCGAACCAGCGCAGCACGACCGGCAACAGCCTCAACGCCCAGTTTGGGAGCCGCATCATCTGCAGATCCGGCTTCACCAGCGCGTGAGGCGGGTCGCCGCCGATCAACTCGCGCGCCCACCCCATCCCGTCGGAGACGAGCAGCGCCATCAGAATCTCCATCGCCGGCTGCAGGTCGGGGAGGTCCTCCCATTCGTCTACCGTCGCCCCTGCGTCACGAAGCAGATCGGCGGCCCGGTCGATCGAGCGGCGGATCGCTGGAGACGACGTCCAACCGAGCATTTCCGGTACGACCGCCACCCGCAATCCGGAGACGTCGACCGCCGAGGGTTCACGCCACGGCACGGGCGGAAAGGTCCCCCACCCTCTCGTGACATTGGCTTCAACCAGCACACGCAGGGCGAGCTCCGCATCCGCGACGCTGCGACAGATGGGGCCGGGCTGCGCAACGAGCCCCTCCAGGCCGGCCGCGCTCTGGATCGGCAGCGGATCCGTCGGGAGTCGTCGCGACGTCGGCTTCACCGTGAACAAACCGCACCATGCCGCGGGCAAACGCAGACTGCCGCTGTGATCGGCCCCGATGGAGAGCGGCGACCCCGCTGCGGCAACGATCGCCGCGTCCCCGCCGCTGCTCCCCCCGGGCGTGCGCTCTAGATCCCAGGGGTTCTTCGTCGCGCCGAACGGGTCGTTGACGCAGTCCGGAGAGTAGAGCACCTGCGGGACGTTGGTCTTTCCCAGCACGATCGCTCCGGCGTCGCGGAGGGCGCCCGCCACGAACCCATCTCGGACCGCGGGCACGTCACGAAGGCGAGCCACCCCGAACGTCGTGGGGAGACCGGCGACGTGAAACTGATCTTTGATCGTTACCGGTACTCCGTGCAGCGGACCGAGGGTTCCCCCCGCGGCTCGGTCTCGATCCGCGCGCTCTGCCTCCTTTCGCGCAGCGTCGAATCGACGCAGAACGACTGCGTTGATCGAGTCGTCCACCGCCTGGATCCGCTCGATGTGAGCTTCGACGACTTCGACCGAGCTGACCTCCCCCGACTCGATCCTCCTCGCCAGCTCTCCCGCGGTCTCCCTGACCACGCCGGCCGAAGACGATGTTGCGTTTGCCGTTAGTTTGCGTGCCGTTCCCATCGCTCACCTCCCTCACCTGGCCCAAAACTGAACACACTGTATAGTTTTGGGAACTGTACATGGCGTCCCGCGTGTGGACAAATGAAAAGCGGATGACGGACCGAATCGACGAACCGCAGAATGAGCGCAGCCGACGAACTCGTGCGGCGGTGTTGGATGCCGCGTGGAAAATCCTCGAGAGCGAGGGGACCCAGGGCGCGACGATGGGCGCGATCGCGCGGCGGGCCGGGGTGTCGCGAGGCGCCCTCTACCTTCATTTCTCGTCACGCGCCGAGCTCCTGATGGCGCTCTACGATCACGTCGACGAGGCACTCGACCTCGCGGCCTCCCTGCAGCCCGTCCGGGACGCGAAGGGTGCGGTGGAAGCCCTCGACGCGTTCGCCGAACACGTGGCGAGGTATCATTCTCGGTGCCTCACGATCGACATCGCGGTCGATCGTGCCCGTCACACCGACCCGGACGTCGACGCGCTCTACCGGCGCGGAATCCAGTCCTGGCTGGACGGCTGCCAGCGACGCACGGAGCAGCTGCAGCAAGAAGGGAGACTCGCCCCGCCCTGGACGGTCGAGAGCGCGCGAGACCAGTTGTTCGCCTTCATGTCCCCTTACTACATCCACACGCTCATGGAGGTGTGCGGCTGGAGCGTCGACGACCTGGCTGCTTCCCTGAAGCTCGTTTGGCGGCGAACCCTCGTGAGCCCGCCCTGAGACCCTGGAAGTCCGTCGCCCGCCCAGTGGGTCACCCTTGATCTACGCGCCATGAACTGAGCGCCGAACGTGCGTGGTTCGCCCGGGTGGAACCACGAAGATCACCCTAACGGGATTCCGAAGCGCGGCGGAGCAGGTCGATGTGCAGAGCGAGCCCACGCTCTGCGGCCTCGAATCGCTCAGCGTCGTCGTTGCACCGCCGGAAGAGGCGTTCGATGACGAGGCCTGCGAACCCGTGAGCGAGCCCCCACAATACGCGATAGTGATCATCCACGGTATCGGCGGGCACGAACTCGGCGAGCGCACGCTTCATCGTGTGCTCGGCGCGCGCTGCACTTCGAAAGGGCTCGGGAGCGTCGGCTGAGAGGTCGGGCGCGGTCGGTTCCGGGGACTCTGCAACGGCTTCGGCCTCTCCCCACGCGCTCTCCTGAAAGCCCCGGGACGCGAAGAGGCGGTACCAACCCGGGTGCTCGACCGCGTAGCGGACGTAACCGCGCCCACCCGCCAGCAGACGGTCCGCGGGGTCGTCGACGTCCTGCATCGCCATGCTCACGGCCTGCATGAGGTGGGCGGCGCCTCTCTTCCCAACCTCCCGAAGGAGGTCGTCTCGACCCGAAAAGTGCCGGTAGATGGCGGCGTCGCTCACACCCAGTGTTCTGGCGATCGACCGTACCGAGAGCTGTTCCGCGCCGGACGCTTCGACGACCTTCGTCGCCGCGAGCAGCGTCGCTTCGCGCAGGTCCCCGTGGTGAAAGCTACCTGGCGACTTGCGTAGCGGCTGCGATTGCTTCGTCTCATTCGTCATGTTAGCGTTGCTAACATAAGGAGGTGATGATGAACAGTGCAGCGATCGAGATTTCGATGCCCAACGGCGAAGCATTCGCGTTCCTCAGCTCTGCGCGCGGACCCGAGGGGATATTCCGGTTTCGCTGGAGCCTTGCACCGGGCAAGACCGGGCCGCCCCAGCATATGCATCCACACGAGACGGAGACGTTTCGGATTCTGTCGGGAACCATTCGGATCTGGCTCGACGGTCAGCCCCGGGACTATTCGGCGGGGGACGTGGTCGCGGTCCGACCGGGGGTCATGCATCGGTTTCTGAACCCCGGGGACGAGACCGTGGTCATCGACGTTTCTCTGGATGGCACGCGCCTGGAGGACACGCTCATCGGGATGGCGGTTCACCTGGGAGACCGAGCGCCCACCGCCGGAGAGATTCTGCGGCAGGTCGTCGGGCAGGTTCACGACGAGGCGGTCGGTGGCCGGGGCGTCGCCGGCGTGGTCGCGCGACAGGTGGCGCGCGCCTTCGTGGGACTCGGCGTGCGCGGCTTCAAGGCGCCCCCAGGCTGGGACACCTGAGTCGCCCTCAACCTCGACTCAGCGTTTGTCCGCCGGATGCGCCGGTTCTAGTGGTCGTGACCATGGTCGTGGTCGCCGTGTTGCATCGGTTCGGGTGGAAGAAGCACGGGGATGAACCTGGCTGAACGGTCGGCCACCTGTTCGGACTCCAGATGGCACCTGATATGACTCACTCACGCATAGCCTGGCATTCCCTCGACCCCCTCGAGGTCGAAGCTCGGCTCGAATCGAGTCGGGCCGGACTCCCCTCGGACCGCGTCACCGACTTGCGCGGCGAGTTCGGTCGCAACGAGATCGAGCAGGAGCCGCCGACCGGCGCTCTCACACTGCTCCTGCGCCAGTTCAAGAGCCCCCTGATCTACATCTTGCTCATCGCTGCGGTGGTCACGCTCGCCCTCGGGGAATTCGTCGATACGGGGTGATCGCCGTGGTCCTGATTTTCAACGCCGTGGTCGGTTTCACGCAGGAGCGACGTACCGAAACCGCCGTGAGGGAGTTGAGTCGACTCGTCTCCGCCCGCGCTCGCGTGATCCGTGACGGGCGCGAACGCGACGTCGATAGCGTCGAGCTCGTCCCCGGGGACCTCGTCCTGCTCGAGTCCGGGGCGCGAGTACCCGCCGACCTCCGTTTGATCTCGGTCACCACCTCGTCGATCGACGAGTCACTTCTGACGGGGGAGTCCACCCTCGTCGACAAGGGGGTGGGACCCCTCCCCGAAGAGACGAACGTCGCGAACCGTCGAAACATGGCGCACACCGGAACCGTCGTGAGCCGCGGTCGGGGGAGTGGGTACG
>CAYPJU010000131.1:0-10971 GCA_964411125.1 uncultured Bradymonadales bacterium
CCGCGTGAGCGGGCGTCCGGCGCGAAGCGCCGGTGTAGCCCCGCGCGTAAGCGCGGAGGTCGTTGCGCCCGCGCCGCCCGTTCCGCCACCTGCCCGCGTGAGCGGGCGTCCGGCGCGAAGCGCCGGTGTAGCCCCGCGCGTAAGCGCGGAGGTCGTTGCGCCCGCGCCGCCCGTTCCGCCACCTGCCCGCGTGAGCGGGCGTCCGGCGCGAAGCGCCGGTGTAGCCCCGCGCGTAAGCGCGGCGGTCGTTGCGCCCGCGCCGCCCGTTCCCCCGACCTGCCCGCGTGAGCGGGCGTCCGGCGCGAAGCGCCGGTGTAGCCCGGCGCGTAAGCGCCGGGAATGCGGGAGGGGGTCATTCTAGGGTGGGGTCGTCCTTGCGCATGACCGCGCGGCCGATCTTGGCGAGCACGCTCCTTCGGGTTCCGAGAATCGTCTCGGCCAGCAGCAGCAACGTGACGACGAAAAGAAACACGGGCCAAAGGTTCCTACGTTTCTGCGGAAGATCCGAACGAGTCCGTGCCGTCTCCGCCTCCTCCGTCCCCAGCCAGGGGGCGAGCGCCTGATCGCTCAGCGGAGTGAGGTCCGACTCGCGCGTGTCGACATTGACCGCCATTGCGAGATTGTCGATTCGGTTTTCTTCCGCATCGGTCGAGCCTGCCCAAACCTCGTACAGTCCCGACTTTCTCGGCGTGAAGGTGACCTGTCCTTCCTTCGGCTCGACCACCAGACGGATGTCGTCGGGGCCGGTGACGACGGCGCGGTCGCCGAGCATCGAACCCGCTTCGATCGTCACGTCCTGCGCCACGAGATGTTCCGTCTGCCCCGCGGAAGTCGCGCGGCGCGCTAGATACTGAACGATCCGACGCATCAGCGGGAGGAATGCGGGGCGGTACGGAAGCTCCGTCCACTCGTCGTCGACCGTCGACGTGAACAACATCACACGGCCGCGGCCGACCGTGCGCTCGAGAAGCGCGGGTGCCGAATCCTTGTAGGTCAGCGCTACTTGCGACTGTTCGGGCGGGGAGGGCTCGAGCAGCATGTAGCTGTACACGTCGACCTCCTGCAGCGAGGCGCCCCCGGGCAGTTGGAACACACGGAACACCGGGTGGTCGCGGCGCGGGCTCGACATCCGCGTCACCTTGATCGGGGCGTCGGGGTCGCCCCGCTCGGCGAGCTGCTTCAGCCCGCGGAGCGGCTTGGGCAGCAGGGCACCGAGGTGCTGGTTGTAGGCGGCGACGTCGACCTGATCCCCCATGGCGAGCATCAGCCCTCCGCCGTTCTCGACGAACGTCTGCAGCTTGCGAGCGACGCCCGGCGTGATCTTCGAGACGTTGGCGAGGACCACGACGTCATACTCGTCGATCTCGAGCCCCTCGAGCCCTTCGCGCGTCGTCAGCTCAGGCACGATGTTCGAGGTGGTCTGCGATCGCGGATTGAGCGCGCGTTCCAGGAAGAACATCTCGTCGTGGAAGGCGATGCTCGACGGCTCCCCGTTCACCAGGAGGGTCTTGATCGTGTCGCGAAGTCGGACCACGAACGTTCGCCGGTCGTCGACATCGAGCCCGTCGGGATCGACGAGCTCGACCACCCCCTCTTTGATCCCCGTCCCCTCGACCTTGTGGCGGAACGTGTGAGTCTGCGACTTGCCCGCTTCGACCTCGACCACCCCCGCGGAGACGATCGTGCCGCCGACGAGCAGTCGGATCTCCACCTTCGCGTCGTCTTCTCCGAAGTTTCGGACGGCCGCTTCGACACGCCAGATCGGGTCGCGCGCCGTCCCCTCTTGTTCGTAGTCGACCCCGGTGATCGCGAGGTTGGGTGCAGGCCCTTCACGGACCGTAACGAACTCGACCTCGTGCCGAAGCGGCTCGTCGGGCTGCCGCGAGCTGTCGAAACCGCCGCGAGCGAGGTCCGACAGCACCACGATCTTTCGATTCGGGAGCTCGCTCGCCGACAGAATCTCGGAGGCCTGCAACAGCGCATCGAGGAGCTTCGTCGTGTGCTCGGCGGGGCTGAGCTCTTCAAACGCGTCCTCCACGTCGGAGTGGTTCCCCGTCAGCCGCGGAACCGGCCTCGGGTCGAGCGGGGAGGTCGTGACGAGCGCGACCTCGTCCCACGGCCGCAGCCGATCGTAGCGCGCCTCGAACGCCTCGGTGGCGTTCGACCACCAATCGTCGTTCCCCATCGAGTAGCTCGTGTCGACGACGAAGACGGTCGCCGTCGGGAGGCGGTCCGACGCGGTCACCCCCGCCGAGCTGAGCACGAACGGCTTCGCGAGGCTGAACGCGAGCAGGGCGATGATGAGGATGCGTAGCGCCATGAGCAGCCACTGCCGCACCTTGATGCCGCGTGACTCCTTGCGTTGACTCGCGAGCAGAAAGGCGAGCGCCGGAAACTCGCGTCGCACCGCCTTGCGACGGTTGATGAGGTGGATCACGACCGGCAGCGCGGCGGCGAGCAATCCCGCCAGAAAGAGGGGTTCGACGAAGCTCAATTGCGCCCCCTAAGAAACCTCAGCGCGACGCTCTCGACGGGCTCCGTCGTCACGAACCGATGGTATTCGATCTGGCTCGCCTCGCAGTGGGCGCGGATTCGCTCGAGGTGGTCACGCATCAGTTCGATGTACCGGTCGCGTAGATCGTCGGGATCGGCGAGCAGGTCGCCCTCGCCCTCCAGACCCTCGAAGATCGTGAGCCCCTCGAACGGGAGCGTCATCTCCGACGGGTCGACGACGTGGAAGAGGGCGACGTCGTAGTTGCGCTTCTTCAACACCGTCAGGAGGTTCAACGTCTCCTCGTCCGCGTCCAGCATGTCACTGAAGAGGAGCACCAGCGAGCGCGGCTTCGCGCGTTCGCTCACCGACCGCAGGATCCGGTCGAGCCCCAGCACGCCCTTGCCGGGAAGATCGTCGAGCAGCGTGAGGAGGTCGTCGAGGTGCGACGTCCGCGACGCGGCGGGGAGATGCCGCACGCCACCGGGGCTATTGGAGAAGAGCCCTACCGCATCGCCCTGTCGAACGATCAGATACCCGAGCGTCGCCGCCAGGATCGCGGCGTAGCGCATCTTGGTGAGCCCGGCGTCTTCCCCTTGGAACTGCATCGAGCCCGACCCGTCGACGACGAGATAGGTCCGAAGGTTGGTTTCGTCCTGGTACTGCTTGACGTAGTACTTGTCCGACTTGCCGAAGACGCGCCAGTCGATGTGGCGGATCTCGTGACCTGGGCTGTACTCGATGTACTCGGAGAACTCGATCGCTCCGCCACGGTGCGGGGAGCGGTGCATCCCTGCCAGGATCCCCTCGACGAGGGTCTGCGCCTTGACGTGCATGTTGCCGAGCTGTTCGAGCACGGCAGGGTCGAGAAACTTCTCGCGGATGGACGAGCTCATTTCAACAGGCGGCGGATCAGCTCGTCACTCGTGATGCCCTGCGCTTCGGCCTGGAAGTTGGTCAGCATTCGGTGCCGCAGCGTCGGCGGGGCGAGCGCGTCGATGTCTTCGGTGGAGACTGTCAGCCGGCCGTCGAGCAGCGCCCGGGCCTTGCCGGCGAGCACCAGGTACTGCGACGCCCGTGGACCAGCGCCGAAGCTCAGGTACTGACGGATGAAGTCGGGTGCGGACTCGTCTTCGGGACGCGTAGACCGCACGAGCGTCACCGCGTGCCGCATCACGTCGTCCGACACGGGTACGCGCGTCACGAGATCCTGCAGCGCGATGATCTGCGCCGCATCGAGCACGGGGGTGATCGATTCGCGGGCTCGGCCGGTGGTGTTCCGCACGATCAACAGCTCCTCGTCGGCGCTCGGATAGTCGACCTTCAGATGAAACATGAAACGGTCGAGCTGCGCTTCGGGGAGCGGGTACGTCCCCTCCTGCTCGATCGGGTTCTGGGTCGCGAACACGAGGAAGGGGAGTTCGAGCTCGTAGGTGTGTCCGCCCGCCGATACCTTGTACTCCTGCATCGACTGAAGCAGCGCGGCCTGCGTCTTGGGGGGCGTTCGGTTGATCTCGTCCGCCAGCAGCAAGTTCGAGAAGACGGGACCCTTGATGAACTTGAAGAACCGCTTCCCGGTGGCGTGGTCCTCTTCGAGGATGTCCGTCCCCGTGATGTCGGCCGGCATCAGGTCTGGCGTGAACTGAATGCGGTTGAAGTCGAGGTTCAGCACCTCGGCGAGCGTCTGGATGAGGGACGTCTTCGCGAGCCCGGGGACGCCCATCAAGAGGCAGTGCCCGCGGGCGAACATCGCGACGAGGAGGTGCTCGATGAGCTCTTCCTGGCCGTAGATCCTCTTGCGAATCTGGGCGACGATCTCGTCGCGAGCCTCGGCAATGCGCTCGACGTTTTCGAGATCCTCGCTCGCCGCTCGCTTGTTCGTCGCCACGACAGGCTTCGCCGAGACGGCGGGCTCTTCGGGCGCAGAACCTTCCTGCAGATCGTCGGGTGCCTCGGTGTTCGGGTCACTTGCCATCGGCTGCTCGTTGGGCGCTGTCATGGAAACCAGTCACTGGATGAGAGCTACGAAATCACGATGCTCTTTCGCGCGGTCCGGCTGGCCGAGCTTGTCATACACCATCGCGAGGCGCTCGTGCACCTCGGGATCGAACGGGTTGATGCGGCCCGCTTCTTCCAGAAATTCTCGCGCTTCCTCCATATTCCCGAGCTCGAACGCAGCCCGCCCCAACTGGATCCACGTCGAGACGTAGCTCGGATAGGTGTCCTTGATCGGGACGAGCGCATCGTACGCCCCCTGCGCGTCCCCCGATGCGAGTAGGCTCTCTGCCAGGCGGGTCTGCAGGATCGGGTTCTTCTGACCCATGATGCGCTCCGCCTTTCGGTATTGCACCACGGCGGCCTTCGCGCGGCCTCGCGCTTGAAGCATCTGACCGAGATTCAGGTGGTCTCGCGCCTGCGGCTGCGGGATCTGGCTCAGCTGGGTCTTCCCCACCGCATCGTCCTTGAAGACGAGGCGCTCCTCGTAGCCGTTGTCCTCGGGAAAGTCGATGGGGGGGCGGTCGTGAAGGCCGCGTTGCCAGTCGCGCTCGAACTCGCGGAACGTGACGCCGAGCACGTTCGCGAACGCCTCGCTCGACTCCTCGCCCGCCTTGATTCGGTCGATGAGCTGCTTGAATGCGGTCGGGCCCGCCTTTTCGCGCAGGTATTCCATCGCGGTGTAGACCTCGGCGAACGCGACCGCGGCGTCTTCCTGGCTCGGCAGCTTCGCCATCGACGGGTGCATCTGCGCAAAGGTGATGAGGTTCCCGTCCGCGACCCGCTTCTGCAGCAGCGACTCGCTCGACGGCGGCAGTCGGTGCGCGTCGGGCCCTCGCCAGCGCCGCTCGAGGAACTTCGCCAGCCCCTCGTGCATCCAGATCGGTACGCGGTTCTCGGTCGCCTGGTTGATGACGTAGTGAACATACTCGTGGACCAGTGTGTCGACCCATCCGTACCCCTGCATCAGCGCCTTGGGGCTCGTGATCATCAGCCGGTTGTACTTGCAGAGCGCGATCGTCCCCGACGTCCGGATCTCGTCTTCGGTGAGCACCGACACTGTCGCCAACACCGACGTCTGGTCGTAGACCTCGACCCGGATCGGCGTCGGTGGGCGGTAGCCGATCTCCTCGGCGAACGCATCGTACGCCGCGTCGAGCGCTTCGAACGCGAACGGAAAGAGGACCTGGTCTTTGCCAGGGGGGACCGACACCTCGAAGAACCCGCGCGGGCTCGTCTTCACGACGTGGTCTTTCGTCACCTGGTGGGTCGCCTGGACCAGGTCACGCAGCTCCTTCCAGTCGGGACGGTTCTGCTGCGTCAGCGCTTGATCGAGCCGCTGCAGGGCTTCCTCGTAGTCACCATCGAAGAACGCCAGCCGTCCCTGAAGATAGAGAACTTCCGGCGCGCCGGGGCGCTCGGCCGCGAGCGACTTCACCGCCGCCCGCGCCCGGTCCATCTGCCAGGCGTCGAGCAGCGTCTCGACTTCCCCCACGGTCTGGGCCGCTGCCGGCGCGCCGAAGGCGAGGCTCGCGGTCACGAGGCAGATCGCGAAGAGCCAGCGCCCGAGCCGGCCGAGCTGGTTGTGAATCGGTCGCATCATCATTCCATCAACGACTCGTAGTAGCGTTCGATCTCGCTCTCGTATGTCTCGAGACGGTCCTGTTTCATCCCCTTCATGATGTCTTCGCGGAACTTCTCGTGCGAACGACCGTCCTTCTCGGGGATGGCGATCTTCTCCTTGCGTCCCGGCCGCCCCTGCCCCTTCTGCCCCCCCTGCTTCTGCTTCTGTAGCGCATCCTTCATCGACTGTTTGAGCTGCCGCAGCGATTCGAGCGCCGCGCGTTGATGGTCCAGCCCTTTCTGCGTCTTCTTTCCTTCGAGGCTCTGCCTGGCGCCCCCCATCTGCTTCGTCGCCTCGTCGAGCGGCGGTCCGAGCTCGGGCTCGAGCATCGGGAAGCGTTCGGCAGCTTCACCGACCTGCTGGCGCAGCGCCTCGGCCTGCTGCTGGGCGTCCGCCTGCTCGCGCGCGAGCTGCTGAAGCTCGGCGTTCGAGCTCCCGTTCGGTCGCGACTTCGCCTGGTCCATGATGTCTTCGAGCTCGTTGACCATCTGCCGGCCCGGTGCGCTCATCTGCCCGAGGTCGCGCGCGGTCTGCCGGACGTCGGCGTCGCGCTGCGTCCCCTTCTGCGTGTAGCGCTGGGACAGGTCCATGCTGAACTCGAGGCTCCGAAGGTCTTCCTGAGAGCGGCGCGCGTGCTCAAGGGCCTGTTCGATGTCGCGCGCCTCCAGCATCTCTTCGAGCTTCTGCATCCGTTGCTCTGCCTCGCGGGCCGCGTCGAGATCGTGCGGGGCGAGGTCGCGCTGCGCGATCTCCTCGAGCCGGCGTCGCTGTTCGGCCGCGAGCTCTTCGACGCGCTTCGTCTGCTCCTCCAACATCGCCTCCATCTCGCGTCGCTGCCGTTCGTCGAGCTCCTGCTGCAGGTCGTGCGTCCGTTGCTCGATGTCGCGCTGACGCGTCTCGAGGTCGTTCGCCTGATCCATCAGCTCGCTCAGCTTCTTGTCGAGCTCTCGCATGCTCTCCGACTCGGCGCCCGCGAACTGCTGATCCATCTCGTCGGTCATCGAGTCGAGGTTCTGCGTCATGTCGTCGAGCGCCTGCAACGCCGCGTCGATGTCCCCCTGCTCGATCAAATCTTCGATCTTCTGCAGGTTGTCCCCCATCTTCGCCGCATCGGACTCGAGCTTCGCCTGCTCCAGCGCTTCCATGTTCACGTGCTGTTCGGGCAACTGCTTCAACTGCGACTGCATCCTCGCCATCATCTCGGCCATCCGCTGCCGCAGCCGCTGAATCTCACGCATGATCGCTTTCTTCAGCTCCGGGTCGCCGGTGTCGCGGTACTGCTCCAGCAGCTCCTTGAGCCTGTCGCGGAGCTCGCGAATGTCCTCGGCCGTCGCCTTCACGGCGTCCATGCGCTGCTTGGCGAGCAGATCCTCGAGGCGAATGAGCCCCTTCTCGAGCGCATCTTCCGCCTTCGCCGCGTGGTTGGCGACGGCCTGGAACTCGGCGGGCAACAGCGTCTGGCTCCGGGCGTCTGCCTCATGGGCAGCGAACACCTCGGCGCCGTCTCGATTCAACTGATACAGCTGCTCGTAGAGCCCCTCGAAGAGGACGATGTCACGCTTCGGCATGAGCGGATCTTCCTTCATCCGCTCGACCACCGAGGCCATCTCGGCGAGCACCTTGCCGTGCGCCAGGTGAGTCTCGTTCAGCACCGCGAAACGTCGAGCGACGACATCGACGGGGAGGTCACGCGGGACGACCTGGCGGTAGAAGTTCTTCTTGTTCGGCTCCCGCTCTCCGGCCGGGTTCTCCAGGAACTCCGCGAGCACCAGAAGGAGCGCTTCGAGCACCTGCGCCTCGTCGGCGATCACCTTCATGTGGCGGTCTTCGGGGGACGTCACGCGCAGCACGATCGGCGTGCTCTTTCCAATGCCGGGCCCCGTCAGGGAGTTGTTGTCCGTCGCCTCGACCCACACCGTCACGCTGTCCTTCGGCTGCAGCGCGAGCGGTTTGAGGTCGAACGAGAACGTCGTCGTGATCGACCCCGGGACGGTCGTCAGCTCGGGGAGATCGAGCGGGCGAACCGTCGGATCGTCCGAGCCGAATGCCCACGCCCGGGCGACCGATTCGATCCCGAAGTCGTCCTCGACCTCCACCTCGATCTCGAGCACGTCGTCGGGGCTCACCTCGACCTCTTCGGGGTGCGAAGTGACCGTCACGTCCGGCGCGTTGTCCGGCAAGAGTTCGATCGTCCGCTCGATACCGTCGTCGACTACGGTGCCATCCGGCAAGTGCGCGCGGAACGAGTAGCTCCCCGCCTTCGTGAGCAGCAGAGTCGCTTCGAGCCGCCCCGACACTTTGGACATCGGAACGACCCGCGCTCCTTCGCCCGTCTTGACGACGATCTCGTACTTCTCCGCCTCCGACAGCAGCGGGTAGGTCTTGAGCGTCACTTCCGTGCCGACGAGCGTCTGGATGTACCCCGTCGTGAACGGCTCGAACTGGGGGGGGCGATCGGTGTAGGGAGGGAACGACAACAGTACGTCGATCTCACCCACCAACGGTCGTTGGTCTTTCTTGGTCGCCTTCTCGTCTGCGGTCCCGTAGAGCGCCGCGTTCCAGAGCCCGTCCACGCGCTCGCCCCAGAATAGCTGCGGCAAGAGAAGCAAGGCGAGGCATCCCCCCAACGCCAGAAGCGCCGGGACCAGGGTTCGTCTCGGGATGTGGTTCGCGAGCGTGTGGTTCTCGTCGAGCTGCTCGAGCAGCATTCGGGTCGTCCGCTTCACGTGCGCAGCAGCGAGGTCGACGCTGAACCCGTGCAGGACGGAGGGGCGATCGTCGTCGGCCTCACCGACGAGCTCCTCCCCGAACTGAAGGGCGGCCGAGATGTCGTCGCGAAAGCGAGAGTTCGAGCGTTGAAGGCGGCGCGCAACGTCTTGCAGCGTCGGTTGTGTTCGCCAGTAGACGACCCCCGCCACCAGCACCGAAAGGCCCAGCGAGGCGCCCCCGATTCCGCAGACCCAGCGCACGACTTGTGGGCCGTGTGACCCCGCGAGGAGACCGACGGTCTGCGCGGTCACCACGATTGCGCCTGCCGTGACCGCGGTCCACGCTGCCCCCTCCAGCAGCAGAGGCCAACGAAGCTCGCGCCGCGTCTTGCGCAGCAGCGACTTCAGCGCCGACAGCTCGCGCTTCACCTCGTCACCGCGATCGCCGCTCTCGTTGTGGTCTTCCGCGCTCATTCGTCCCTGGTTGGGGTCGCCTAAGTTCTACACCCGAAGGGAGGCGTGATCACGAACAAGTTCCGAGCGGGGATTATTCGTGAGGCTCGAGTAGTGACGTCGGAGATCGCACGGCTCAGAGGCTCGCGGCGCGCAGGTCAATCGCGCGCCTCCTGAGGCTTTCGCCTCACGCCTCACCACCTCATACCTCACGCCTCACGAAGCGCACGCAAGAGCTCCCTCGCCCGCGCCACCTTGATGTCCCCATCCTCGATGAGGCGCTCGACAAGCGGCGCGACTTCGTCGGGCTCGGCGCCGGCGGCCAGCGCTACGCTGCGGGCGTGCAGCGACATGTGGCCGCGCTGGATCCCCTCGGTCGCGAGCGCCTTGAGGGCGGCCATGTTCTGGGCGAGCCCGACGGCAGCCATCACGACGCCGAGCTCGCGAGCGCTGTCGACGGCGAGGATCTCGTGGGCGATCTGCACGGTGGGATGAACGCGAATCGGTCCGCCGATCGTCCCGACGGCGACGGGGATCTCGATCGTACCGACGAGGTGCTCGTCGTCGACCCGCCACGTCGCCAGCGGGCCGTACTGGCCGGTGCGTGCAGCGAACGCGTGAGCGCCCGCTTCGATGGCGCGCCAGTCGTTCCCCGTCGCGATGCAGACCGCGCTGACACCGTTCATGACCCCCTTGTTGTGCGTCGCGGATCGGTACGGGTCGGCCGACGCGAAGCGGCTCGCGAGTTCGATGCCGCGAGCGACCTCCTGCCCCTCGAAGCCGTGCCAGTCGAGCAGCGCAAACGGGATGCGGCAGCTCGCCGTCGCCGTCCGGAGGTCGGCGAGGTTCGACAAGATGCGGAGAAAGACTCGGCCGCCCGTGATCTCTTCGACGCGAGGCGCGATCCCTTCCGCCATCGTATTGATGGCGTTCGCCCCCATCGCGTCCATGCAATCGACGTGGAGGTGCACGATCAGCATCGCATCGTCCGCGTCGGTGGCCAGCATCCGGGTCTCGATCTTCTTCGCGCCACCACCGCACGCGTTTAGCGGCTCGTCGAACGAGTTCGCCAACGCGATCAGCTCGTCGGACGACTCCGCGATACGGCGCCGCGCAGCGTCGATGTCGGGGCACTCGACGACCTGGATCTGGCCGATCATCGTCGTGCTGTCGCACGCCGCCTCGAACCCCCCCGCCTTGCGGACGATGTTCGCCACGTGGCTCACGCCCGCGACGACGCTCGGCTCCTCGATCGCCATCGGGACGACGTAGTCCTTTCCCGCGATCTGGAAGTTGAACGCCAGCCCCAACGGCATCTCCAACACCCCGATCGAGTTCTCGATCATGTTGTCGGCGATCGCGGTCGTCTCGCGGTCCGCTGCCGCCCGCAGGCGTCGCGCAGACTCTTCGCGCAAGAACCCGCGCTCCACCAGGAGGTCGATTCGCTCGTTCAGCGACAGTTTGTAGAAGCCGCCGATGCGGCTGGATGGTCGTTCCATTCGACGTGACCCACTGAGCGGTGGTCCGTAATCAACACATTGGAATTACGAGCGCAACCTACGAATCTGTTCCTGCCGAGCATCCGCAATCCGACGAGCGGTCGCATGGGGCGGTTAGCGGTCAGCGGTTCGCGGTCAGCGGCTCGCGCTAACCGCTAACCGCTAACCGCTAACCGCTAACCGCTAACCGCTAACCGCTAA
>CAYPJU010000132.1:0-1629 GCA_964411125.1 uncultured Bradymonadales bacterium
GTCTCGTTCTGCAGAAACGTCAGGACTTCGTTCGTCTCCTCGGCGGTCAGGTCGCCGAACGCCTCGTCGACCTTCCACTCCATCTCGAAGACCGCGCATTTCAGGTGCTCGACCACGACGCGCAGATTCCCCGGGTCGATGCGCGCTGCCTCGGGGTTGCGGCCGAGGAAGTACTCGGGGTTCTGGATGATGAACTGGTCGATCGGCTGGTCGCTCGCGACCAAAATCGAGATCGCGACGGACCCCTTCCGGCCGGCCCGTCCGAACTGCTGCCACGTCGACGCGACGCTCCCGGGGTAGCCCGCGAGGATACACGCGTCGAGGCTGCCGATGTCGATGCCGAGCTCCAACGCGTTGGTCGAGACGACCCCGAGGATCGTCCCGTCGCGCAAGCCGCGCTCGATGCGGCGGCGCAGGTCGGGGAGGTAGCCGCCACGGTAGCTCGCGACGCGCCGTTCCAGACCACGGCCGTCGCGGTTCCGTGCGAGCTTCTCCTTGAGGCGATTGATCATCACCTCGACCGACTGCCGGCTGCGCGTGAAGACGATCGTCCCGGCACCGCGCTCCAGCATCGTGCGCGTGAAGCGCTGCGCCGCGGTCAGACTCCCCTGCCGACGCATCGTCTGCGGGTCGGCGATGGGGGGATTGTAGAAACAGACGTACCGTTCCGATGCCGGCGCCCCGTTCTCGGAGACGAGATGAAACGGCTGGCGCGTCAACGCCTCGGCCAGCTCGCCGGGGTTCGCGATCGTCGCACTCGTCGCGATGATCGTCGGGTCGATTCCGTAATGGTCGCAGATCCGACGGAGCCGTTGGAAGACGTTCGCGACGTGGCTGCCGAAGACACCGCGGTAGGTGTGCAGCTCGTCGACCACGATGTAGCGCAGGTTGCGGAAGAACGTGGCCCACTTGTCGTGGTGCGGCATGATCCCGGCGTGCAGCATGTCGGGGTTCGTCACGACCAACCGACCGTTTCGCCGCACCCGACGCCGCACGTCGGGCGGCGTGTCCCCGTCGTACACCTGCGCCTCCCACGAGGAATCCGCGTCGGGCGCGCGCTTCAACAGCTCGTTCAGCTCGGCGGTCTGGTCCTGGCTCAGCGCTTTTGTCGGGAATAGGTAGAGCGCGTTCTCCCCGCGATACATCGCGTCCATCACCGGCAGGTTGTAACAGAGGCTCTTGCCACTCGCCGTCGGCGTCACCACCACGGTGTTCTTCCCCTCGAGGACCTGCTCGATCGCCTCGGACTGATGCGAATAGAGAGCGTCGATACCGCGCCGCTTCAACATCTCGACGACCCGCGGATCGAGCGCCCCCGGGATGCCACCGTACACGGCCTCACGCGCCGGAATGTGGTGAATCGCGGTGCAGTGACGGCCGAATCCCTCACCCGCCATCCACGATTGAACCAGCGACTTCAGCGTCGCCTCGACATTCTGCTCCGTTCTCATTGCTCACTCCCTGAGTGCCACTAAACATCCTTACAGTGGTTCGTCCGCGCCGGCAACGTGGTTATCCCGCGCCAGTGACGACTCCCCTGGCGTTCGAGCGCCCCCCTCAGCCTTGCCCCCGGACATTCCCAGTCTTCCCCCCGGCAGCCAAAGCACTCCCCCCGACATCCCCAGTCTT
>CAYPJU010000132.1:1729-10707 GCA_964411125.1 uncultured Bradymonadales bacterium
CCCGGCAGCCAAAGCACTCCCCCCGACATCCCCAGTCTTCCCCCCCGGCAGCCAAGCACTCCCCCCCGACATCCCCAGTCTTCCCCCGGCAGCCAAAGTACTCCCCCCACCGGGGACATCTCGTACCCCTCCTCTTTCGCCACCTACTCCCGGTCCACCCCGCCGCGCGCAGTTGAGGGGCGATACGGAGTACCCTGGCGGCGCGAGTCGGAGGTTTCTGGCAGCGGGGCTTTCTCAGGGGGGCGGCGGTCGGTGTCGACCGACGTTTCGGTCAAGAAAGTCGTTCGCGGGAGGTCGGGAGTGGAGGGCGCGCGGTCGTACTCCGCAGCAGAAACATGCCGGGGGCAGAGCGGTGCCCCTCGGGGCCCGTGGCTGGTCCGTCGTCGGCGCCAGATTTCGGATCGCTAAGGCCCGTCGCGGACGACGACGTTGCATTGCAGCCGCGCCCGCACAGTGCCGTATGGAAAGGAAATCTCGAAGTTTCGTCCGTTTCGCCAGGCGTTCAACGCCCGTCGATGGCGCCGACGGAACTCTCGTCCTACCGACCGCATCGTTTCCACCCATTTGGCGGGGCCGATGAACCTCGGTGGTGGATCTTCGCGGCTCGGTCCCTTCTCTGGACGCTCCGGTGGACGTGGTCGCGGAGCTCCGCCGGGGGGTACTCCGTATGGGGCGTGTGGGGCGCGTTCCTGCCCTCGGTGCGACCACGGATCGAGGTTCTGGAGTCGGCGCTTCCCGAGGACGCGGGGGCCCGACTTGCGGCGCTTCGCGCGCAGGCGCCGTTCGGTGTCGGCGAGCTTCGCCGAGTAGTGGGCCTTGGCCTCGGCCAGTTTGGCGGGCGAGATCAGACCGCGCCAGAAGATTGGGTGGTGGTCGGGTAGTTCGGGGTAGAGGCGTCGGCGGGCGATGATCTGTTCGACCTCGTGCTGCAGATACTCGTACTGTGCGGGGGTGAGGGTGCCGACGGTGCGGCAGAAATCCAACAGCTCGGGACTGCTCTCGGTATCCTCGATGGCGAGCAGGCGGTCGAGCCAGTCGAGGGTCGGGAGCGCGAGCATGACCGCGTCCGGTGGGTACCCTTCGGGAGCGAAGGCGGGGCGGTGTACCAGACGAGCGGTGCCCCAATCGTCGACTCCGACGGTGAACCCGGCGTAGTCGCTGCGGTTGTCGGCGAAGTGGTCCGAGGCGGGGCTCGAGAGCTCTTCGAGCAGCGTGGTTTCGATGAACGGCGACGGCGTCGAGGCAGTGCGAAGCCGTGGGGCGAACCCGTCCGACAGCTTGGGTTCGATCAGTTCGTCTGGCTTCCAGGTCGGATGGCCCACGTTGCCGATGAGTGGATTGTTGAGCTTCGAGAAGGTCAGATGCACCCAGTGGTGGAAGACGCAGCGATCGCCGGACGGGCAAGACAAGAGTCCGCGTCGAAACGAGGGAAACCAGGTCTCGACGTGAACAACCTGGCGTCCTTTCTCGCAGCCGAGAGCGAAGGCGTACTCCGCGATGGAGACGCTCTCGTCGGTCGGTCGGAGAAAGTTGAAGTCGTACGGCGTGTGACGGCCGCTCAGGTACGTCTCGCCGCGATAGTGGTCTTTGACGTCATTGAGAGCGTCGAATGTCGGGTGCGGGCTCATGGGCGTCTCCCGGATCAGAGGGACGGGAAATTCCGTCCCACCGTTATCGGGAGCGCGCGGCGAGCGTTGCGAACTTTGTCGGAGAGCGGCGTCATCGCCGCGTGTGGCGGGGGTTTGGGGGATGGAGCTCGAGAGTGAAGCTCCCGCAGTCAGCCCGCCGAGGCAGTCACGCAGCCACATTTCTCGAAGGTTCGGATCACCTTGCGGCCCTTGCAGATCGTGCAGGGATAACGACCGGCTCCCTCACAGACTCTGCAGCGAAAGAATACCCCTCGGCCCTTGCCGCGGCAGGTCAGGCAGCGCTCCCAGCCTCGCTTGCAGGCCCGGCACCGCTGCTCGAAGACACGGTGCTTCTCCCCTTCGCAGATCGGGCAGCTACCGACCGAGTCGTTCGCCGCGACGTTCGGCGCGGCGTCGCTCGTCCAACGCGGGGCGTGCGTCCGATCCTCGACGTGGAGGAGGTCGTGCAGCGGTCCTAGGAGCGGCCGATCGCCGCACGCGAACGTATCGGGGAGGATCGGCCGCGCGTAGCGATAGATCAACTCACATCCCGACTCCCACCATGGGTCGACCGTGAACCCGTCATCGAGCCAACGAGCCTCTCGAAGGACGTCGTCGGGCACGTCGATCGGCTCCGCTTCCAGGGCGTCGAGCTCTTCCTGGTCGTAGACGTCGAGCAAGTCCTCTTCCGAGTCGACGAAGACGGCCTGTTGCCGCCCCTCGGGCGTCGCGATCACCACCTGACGGTCCACCACTTCTGCCAGCTCGAGACGCCCCAGATCGGCGATCCCGATCACGCGTGCGAACTCGCAGTACTGGTACTGAAACAGTCCGCCGCCACCGTGTTTACGCGCGAACGCCTCGAAACTGCGGACTTCGAACTGGGAGGTCGCGGCGAACGTAGAGTGGCGCAGGAGACGGTCGAGCTCGCTCGAAAGGGGCGGGAGCGATTCTGCCTCGGTCTCGCGGACCGCGGTGACCTGAAATGCGAGGTGACCGTCGGCATGCGAGCGGGCGTAGCCGGAGATCCCGCGGCGCTCGGACCATTCGATCAGTGAGTCGCGGAGCTCGCCTAACCCTTCGAATACGTACGCTCTGAAATAGCTGGTCTGCAAGGCTCCCCCCCTCCCGGATCGAGGTCAGACACCATAGACAACCGCCTCGGTGGATGTCCAACGGTGAGTTTCGCGAGGTCGGACGGGCGTTTGCGCCCCTGGCTCGCGAGGTTGGAGTCGAGACTGGAAGGTCCTGGTAGACGAAGTTTTAGCCAGGTCGCCTGAGGTTTATTCAATTAGATCAGTTGTTTATGTATTATTTATGAAATTTGATAAAAAATGTTGAGATCGGGTCAGGGAGTTCGTAGGCTCGAGAGGTGTCCTCTCACACCGGAGTCGCCGATGCGTTTCTCGAACATCCTCGCCACGACAGCCCTCTTGGCCGCGTGCAACCAGCACCCGGTGTCGGTTCGCCCGCCCCTCGGAGAGCTGGAGTTCAGTCAATCGGCTTCGCTCGACGAGAAGTTGGACCTCGACATCTTGTGGGTGATCGACAACTCCGGATCGATGTGCGAGGAGCAGCAGGTACTGCGGGAAAACTTCGACCGTTTCATCGACGAGATCGATGGCGCGGCGGCCGATTTTCACATCGCGGTGACGACCACCCACATGGTCGAAGACCCGAACCTCCCCGAACCGGTGGCGGTCCCCGGGCGACTGCAGTCGATGCCGCAACCGATCCCGGGCTTCGACCGCTCCTGCTGGACGGCGACAGACGCGGCCGGCGAGAACATCGAGGGGGACTATGCTCCGATTCGCGCGGCGATACAGGCTGCGCTCGACTGCCTCGCCGAGCCCGACGCTCGGCTCGCAGCCTTGACCGACGACGAGATCGCATGCGCCGTGGAGGGTCTGGACGGCTGCTCGATCTCGGGCGTTTGCGGGGTCGGCGAGTGCGAAATGCACCATCTCTTTCCGCAACCGTCGCAGTATCGCGCAATCCCGAAGGTGTTGCGCTCGGCCGACTACACGCGCTCGGACGGGACGCTCGATTCGGAGCGGCTTCGAACCGACTTCGCCTGCATGGCGACGGTCGGCACGCGAGGCCACGGGTTCGAGCGGGGACTCGCCGCTGCGGTCGCTGCGGTGTCGCCCGAGCTTACCGGCGGACAGGAAGACGACTCGGCCCCCAATCACGGGTTCATTCGACCCGACGCTCGATTCGGCGTGATCTTCGTGACCGACGAGAACGACTGCAGCGACGACGGCTCGTTGTCCGAGCGCGCGGGGTCCTGCGGGGCTGAAGTCTGCGAGTTCTTCAACCATCCCGACGCCGTCGACAGCCCCCTCGTAGCGCCGGAGGATTTTCACGCCCGGCTCGTCGAAAACCTCGCGGCCACCAAGGGGCGTGATCGGCTCTTCGAGACGGAGCTGTTCGCCGCTTCCATCCACGGCAACTCTCGTAGGTACGACGGTGACATCGTGACGGGGCCCGAATGCCGCGTGAGAAATCGCACCGAACCGATCGCGGCAGCGTGCGGAGCCCTCGACATCTGTCGTTCGGATCAGGCGACCGAGCTGGTCCAACCGACCTGCGCGACCTCGCTCGGCCGCGCATACAGCGGTGACCGGTACGACCGGTTTCTCCGGACGTTCGGCGACGGACAGTTCTTCCCGCCGGCCGTCGACGAGACGACACCGCTGACGGGTTGGCTCTGCTCGGGCGACTTTCAACCCGCGCTGCAGGCGATCGGCGACCTCCTCGTGAGCGCGCCTTCGGGGTGTGTGACCCAGCCGATCGCAGGCTGCGGTGCCGACAGCGCTTGCCCCGATCACGCGGACGGGTCACCGGGAGCCTGCGTTCAGAGGCCGGGGGGCGCAGCGTACTGCGACAGCTACCTGCAGCTCCGCTTCGCGTCGGAGCGCACCGAGGTGCTCGAGAATCTTCGACAGACCGGGCTATGCATCCCCGACGAGTCGGCGCCCGAGCCGTCGTGCATCGTGTCGCGGGACGTCTATCAGCTCGACAGTTGCGGCGGGGCGGTCGACGGAATCCGCGTGCGGTGGGCGGACGAAGAGCGCGTCACCAGCAACTTCGAGGCGGGGGAGCTTCAGTTGCGTTGGCGGGCCCACTGAACCCGACGCGTCACGCGAGTTCGCGGACCCCTTCGATCGGCGCGAGGAACAGATCGGCGATGCCGTCGACCAGGGATCGGAGCCCCTCGGCCCGCCCCAGCCGCGGGTCGTCGAGCGCGAGCTGCCTACGACGGTCGATCTCCGCGAAGACCCAGGCGAGGGTGCCACGCTGTCGGAAAAGGTCGGCGACCCGGTCGACGTCCGCCGCGTCGGCGACTCCGCGCTCGGCTCGCAGGAGCTCCCGCAACCACCGCGCTTCCTCGGTCGGTGCGTGGGCGAGGAAGTGGGCCACGAGCGCCGAGATCTTCCCCTCGCCGATGTCACTTCCACGCGACTCGCGCCCCTTGTCGCCGTAGAGATCGAGGATGTCGTCCTGAATCTGGAAGAGGACGCCGAGCTCCCCCGCGGCCGCCGAGAGTGCTTCGACGACGTCGTCGCTCGCCCCGCAGAGCTCGGCGGCGCCGGCGATCGGCAGCGCGAACAGACCGCTCGTCTTGCCCTCGACCATCCGGAAGTAGGTGTCGATGGTCGGCGCGTCTTCGGCCTGCAGCAAAAACTCGCGTTCCTGACCGTCGATGACTCTCAGGGTCGCCGTCGTGATGCGTCTCGTCAGCCTCACCTTCGCCGCGTCGTCGACGTCGCTGCGCAGCGCGAGGTCGATGGTCCAGTAGAGCATGGCGTCGCCGAGGTTGATGGCGCGCGCCTCGTCCCACTTCACCCACACCGTGGGTTGCCCGCGCCGCACCCGATCGCCGTCTTGCAGATCGTCGTGGACGAGCGTGGCGTTGTGCAGCACTTCGCAGGCGGCGGCGAAAGGGACGAGTCGCGCCGGGTCGACGTCCAAGGCGTCGGCCACGGCGAGCGGCAGCAGGGCGCGCAGCCGCTTGCCGCCCGTGGAGAGATGATATTCTCCCATCTCGAGCAGCGACGAGGCGTCGGGTGTCGCCTCCGTCATCGACTGTTCGATCGTCCGCATGACCGTCGGGAGCCACTTAGCTTTCAGGTTTTCGAGATGTTCGATCATTTCAGGCTCGTATCGTGTGCGCCGCGTCTGCCTCGGAGACGAGCGCGTTTTTTCTGCGTGCCAGCGTGAATACACTGCGGGGGTGTCGCGTCCACCGGTTGGCGTTCTATACTCCAAGACGTGCCGAATCGGCAGCGCCGACAGCACAACCACACCGAGAGGTAGATGATGAAGCTCGCCAAATGGATGCTTGTAATTTCACTCTGCGCCTCCGCCATCGGTTGCGGAAAGCCTCAGTACGTGCGCGACACCGAGGAGCCTCGGCTCGACGACTACACGATGAGTCTTCGCCTCGACCGTGAAGACCTGAACAGGTTGTACGAGGAGAACGCCAAGAAACTGCTCGCTTCGAACGTCGTGCAGCAGTGGGAGCGGACGGCGGCAACGGGCACGGCCCCGGTCGTCGCGATCTTTCCGATGCGAAACGAGACGTCCGAGCACATCGAGCAGGGACTCGATGCGTTGCTCTCGAAGTTCGAGACGGATCTGGTCAACGACTCCGCAGCAGACGTCGTGAGCCACGAGAACCAGCCCGACCTCATCGCCGAGGTGAAGCGACAGCAGTCCGAAGCCTACGACCCGACTCGGCTCGCCGAGTTCGGGCGACAGCTCGGAGCCCAGTACTTCGTGACCGGCAAGGTCTACGACGTGGCAGAACGTGCGGGCAAAGAACGTCGCGTTCAGTACTTCATGTTCGTGCAAGTGATTGAGGTCGCGACCGGCGCGATCAAGTTCCAGAACGAGTCGGAGATCTCCAAAGGCTTGATCCGCTGAATCTCCGCCCTCGTTCTGGGAGTGCCCCTTTGAGGCTTCGAATTCTCACAGCCCTCGTCGCGCTCGTCGCGACGTTCGGGTCGCTCGGTTGTGCAAGTTACACCGAGACGATCCGCGACGCGCAGGTCGACCTCGCGACGGGGCGCCCCGCGTCCGCGCTGGAGGTGATCAACGATCATCTCGACGTCGACGATTCGAACGCGCTGCCGGAGAACCTGAAGAAGAATCGAATCCTGTTGCTGCTGGAGCGAGGGACGCTCCTCCAGGCGATCGGGGACTACGAAGGTTCGGCGCGCGACCTGATGATCGCCGACCAGCGCCTCGACTGGCTCGACATCGACGGAGCCGGCTCGGTCGACCTCGCCAAGTATCTGTACAGCGGGAGCGCCACCCCGTATCGCGCGCCGCCCTACGAGCGGTTGCTCCTCAACACGCTGAACATGATCAACTTCATGGTGCTGCGCGACTACCAGGGCGCCCGGGTGGAAGCCCGCCGGTTCCAGATCATCGCGCAGTTCATGGTGGACGAGGCGGGGACCCCCGTCGCCCCGGAGCTGCTCGCTGCCGGAAACTATCTGGGCGGAGCGGCGTTCGAGTCGTCGCGCGAATACGACGTCGCGGTCCGTTACTACGCGCGGGCGTGGCTCTATGGGCACCAGACCGACGAGCTCCGGCAGCGACTGGTCGATCTGATCCGGGTCACGAGTTGGGACGGCGCGGGCTTCACGACGCTCGACCAGGAGCTCGCGGAGATGATCGAAGCGGCCAAATCGAAGGGAGCGCTCCGTCCGCGCGAATACCGCCGTTCGCACGTCGACGGTCAACTACTGACCGTCGTGCAGACGGGAGTCGTGCCCTACAAGGTCGCCGAGAGGCTGCCGATCGGCGCCGCGCTGACGTACCACTCCCACTACGGCCATCATCACCATCTATCGGCCGCACAGCATGCCGAAGCGCAACGTCTCGCGCTCTCCGGCGCGTTGAAATGGGTCAACTTTCCGATGCTCTCGTTCGAGGGGTTGCCGCGAAGGCGCAGCAACATCTCGGTCGCGATCGACGGAGGGGCGACCGACGTCGCGCAGTTGAGCGACGTGTCGACCCAGGTCGAGGCCGCGTATCGCCAGGTCGCCGGTGCCCTGATCGGCACGGCGATCACCCGGATGATCGCGCGGGCAGCGGTCGGCGGGGCGACCCGCGCCGGGTCTCGCGCCGTGGCCCAGAGCCAGGACCAACCCGCGATCGGCGTTCTCGGCTACGTCGCCGGGCTCGCTCTCGAGGGGGCGCTGGTCGCCACCGACGTGCCCGACACCCGCAGTTGGACGACCGCTCCGGGCGCGATCTGGATCTCGCGCTCCAGGACGACCCCCGGGATGCACGAGATCAAGGTCGCGATCGACGGATCGACCGAGTCTCGCTACGTCACGACCAAACAGGGCTCGCTCACCGTGATGAATTTTTCGAGGCGCCGATGAGTCGAAGGGGTGCATGAGCATTCCGACGGGCGCAACCGATTTCGTGCTACGATGACTTTGCGGGCAGACGACCCGCTGGAGGATGAAAGGATGAAGAAGATCACCAGCTTGCTCACCTTCGTCACGCTGCTCGCCGCCGCCAGTTCGGCGAGCGCGCTGGACGGCTACAAAGATCGGCGCGGCCTCCTCGTCGGCGTGAACATCGGAGGCGGACCCGGCTCGGCCAACGTGGAGTCGCCGTCCGAACTCACCGGTCTCGACGAGAATCGACAGATCGGGTTTCAGCTCGGCGCCGAGCTCGGCGGCGGGATGAACGAGTGGATCACCGCGGCGGTCGGGGTCAATTGGTGGATCCGCACGGTGAAGATCAACGAGCGTTCGCTCGAGCATCACCAGCTCAGCTTCCTGCCGACCCTGCGGGTCTTCGTCTTCGACGGCTTCTACCCGCTGCTCGGCGTCGGGTTGGGCTACGCTGCGTTCGACACGGAGCGGAACGGCCGCGAAGTGTCGACCTACCGAGAGCTCGGGCTCGCCGGCAAGGTCGGCGCGGGCTACGAATTCTTTCTCAACGGTAGCGTCGCCGCGGGCCTGGAAGTCAACTACACCCGCCACTTCTACTCCATCTCCGACTTCGACACCTTCAACGGCCTCATCACCATCCGCTGGTATTGAGGAGATCCGAAACGGGGGCGGCTCCCGTCGGCTGGCGGATCGATTTCGGCGCTTTTCGTGGCGGGCTGCCTCGACGATGCCTCCGGCATCGCCTGCGTCGCCCGCCACGAAAATCGCTCGAAATCGCTCTCGCCAGCCTCGGTCCGCCGCCCCCGTTTCGGATCTCGTTGCTTGGTGGCACCGCGGTTGGTGGCACGGCATCCCTGCCGTGCATGGCGTTTTGTGGCACGGCATCCCTGCCGTGCATGACGTTTGGGGGCACGGCATCCCTGCCGTG
>CAYPJU010000133.1:0-10503 GCA_964411125.1 uncultured Bradymonadales bacterium
GAGCCGGTGAGGCCGCGGTCCATCACGAGGAAGAGGGTCTCGTTCGTGGTGGCGGTGTAGTTGATCGCCCCGCTGCCCGCCTCGTCGGTGTTCGCGATGCAGGTCGACGCATCGGTGCAGTCGCTGACGAGCGAGAGGACGCCGAAGCTCGAGTTCGTGGTGTAGGAGGCGTTGAGGACCTGCCCGGCGGTGAGGTCCACGCGGTAGACGTGGTCGGTGCCGGGCTGTGGCCCGTCGGTGAAGTTGCACGCGCCGACCATCCCGCCGCCGAGGTCGATGGAGTTCGTCCCTTCGTAGGTGTCGGTGATGACCGAGCCGTTGGTGACGACGATCGGGTCGAGGCAGGCGTCGCCGGTCGGCATGTCGCATGCTCCCGCGGTGCACGTCCCGTTGCAGGCGTAGTCCTCGAAGATACCGAGGCTGTTGCACCACTCGAGGGTGGTGCCGTCGGGGGCGCACTGGCGCTGGCCGGCCGTGCAGTTCGGCGTCGCCAGCGTGATGTCGACGTCCCACGAGGCCGACGATGTGCCGCTCGCGGCGCGATCGACCACCAGGTAGACGGTGTCGTCCTGCGGCGCGGTGTAGACGAGCCGGCCGGTGCCTCCGGCGTTGGTGTTCGCGAGGCAGGAAGAAGCGTCGCCGCAGTCCGAAAGGAGGTACGTGATCGCCGACGCGGAGCTCGATACGTGGTCGACGATGAGGATCTGTCCGGCGGTCATGTCGATCTCGAAGAAGTCGTCGGAACCGGTCGTTCCGTCGCTCGGTCGGAACGTGCATGCGCCGATGGTGCCGCTGAGCTCGAGCTCGTTGCCGCCGGTGAAGTCGCCGGTGAGCTGGTCGCCGTCGGCGGCAGGGAGGGCGTCGAGGCAGATGCCGCCGGTCCTGGTGTCGCATGCCCCGTTGGTGCAGCTCGGGGACGCCCCGCCGCAGTCGTAGGCGACGGAGAACCCGAGCTCGTTGCAGTAGCTGAGGGTGTCGGCGTCGGCGCACGTGGCGGGAGAGCCGGGGGTGCAGTCGGGCGTCAGGACCGTCACGTCGATGTCCCAGGTGAGGGTCGATGTTCCAGCCGAGGTTCGGTCGACGGCGAGGTAAACGGTCTCGTCTCGTGGCGCGCGGTACTCGAGGACCGCCCGGGTGCCGGACGAAGTATTGGTGAGGCAGGTGGACTCGTCGCCGCAGGCGCCGAGGAGGTAGAGGATGCCGAGGGACGAGCTACTGTCGAGCTCCACCTCGAGGATCGCCCCTTCGGTGAGGTCGATCTCGAACCAGCGCTCGACGCCGTTGACCGAAGAGCTGAAGGTGCAAGCACCGACCGCGCCGCTCGGGGCGAAGGTGTCGAACCCGGTGTAGGCGGAGGTGTAAGTGCCTCCGTCGGCGATCGAAATCGCGTCGAAACAGGCCTCGCCGCGGGGCATTCCGCATGCCCCGGCGGTGCACCCGCCGTCGCAGGGGTAGTCGTCCCACAGCCCGTACTGGTTGCAGATCTGCAGCGATTGTCCGGTCGGTGCGCACAACGACTCGCCGGGGACGCACTGGGTCGAGAGGACCTCGATCTCGAGGCCGAACGGCTCGTCGTTGAAGCTCGAGCTGCTGTCGGCGACGACGTAGTAAGTCCCGGCAGTGGTCGGGGCGAAATACGCCTCGACCTGGTCGTAGTCGGGAGTTCCGGAGCCAGAGACGCAGGTGTTCTGGACGTCGCTGCAGTCGCTGACGATGGAGAGTTCCACGCGTTCGCTCGCCCAGGAATCGAGGGTGGCGTGGATCACCTGGCCGGGGCCGGCGTCGACGGCGTAGAAGACGTCGGGTCCGGCGCCGGTTCCGCCGCTGCAGGAAGGATTCGTCGTCGACGATTCGCTCGTGAAATCGGCGAAAGAGCCGTAGAGGACAGCGAGGTCCCCGGTGACCGTGGGCGCGGTTGCGCACTTGTCGGCCGCGGCGGGGATAGTGCACCCGATGGCGTTCGCGCATCCGCTTGCACAGGTAGCCTGCGTTTCGAAAGTCCCGGCCCCGTTGCACTTCGTCATCAGGCCGTTCTCGCAGGTGCGCTGCTCGGGAGCGCAAGACGCCCCGGGGAGAACGTCGATGTCGAGGGTGTAGGGGGTGGAACTGCCGAACGTCGAGGTCGAGTCGACGACGACCCACGCGGGGCCAGTGAACGTGGCGTAGTGGTAGATCGTGCCGCTTCGCCCCTGGAAGTTCGAGGCGGAACAGGAGCTCGTGTCGAAGCAGTCTTCGAGGATGTAGTGAACTGCGGAGCTCTGCGCCGTATCGAGGGTCGCGCGGAGGAGATCCCCGGCGATGAGGTCGACGCGGTAGATGTCTTCGGCGCCGTCGGGCTCGAGACCCGAATCCCACGGGCAGAGACCGTCGATCGGCGAGCGCGGTTCGATCGCGTTGGAGCCGGTGGACCAATCACCGGTGAAGCTGTCGCCGCTGGTGGCGACGATCGCGTCGACGCACTGGTCGCCGGTCGGGGTGTCGCAGGCTGTCCCCGTGCAGGTCCCGGTGCAATCGTACTCGCGGGTGAAGCCGTTTCCGTCGCAATAGGAGAGCGTGTTGCTGTCTACGCAAAACGGAGTCGCGCCCGGCGTGCAGTCCTGGCGGAGGACTTCGATGTCGACCTCGTAGGTGAGGGTGGAGGTCCCCGAGGTCGTCCGGTCGACGACGAGGTAGACGGTCTCGGCACCGTTCGCCTCGTAGACGAGGTTGGACGAGGTCGAAGGAGTGGTGTTGGCGAGGCAGGACGAGGTGTCGCCGCACTGCCCGAGCACGTACATCACGGTCGAAGAACTCGAGGCGGTGAGGTCGGCGAAGAGCCATTCGCCCGCCTGCAGGTCGACTTCGTAGACGCGGTCGGCCCCACGAAGGCTCGAGGTGAAGTTGCAGTTGCCCGACTGTCCGACCCCGGGATCGATGTCGTTCGCCGCGTCGAACGGCGAAGTGTAGGTCGCGGGGGCAGTGACCTGGATGGCGTCGATGCAGACATCTCCGGTTGGGAAGTCGCAGCGACCGTTGGAGCACGCGGTGGAGCAGCCGTATTCGACGGGAACGCCGAGCTCCGAGCAATACTCGAGGGAGACGGAGTCGGCGCAGCCGAGGACGTCGCCCGGAGTGCACGAGGGGGACTGGATCGTGGCGTCGATGGTGAACAGACCGGAGCCGTTGAACTGCGAGTCGACGACGATCGTGTAGGTGGAGCCATCGCCGACGAATTGGAGGAGCTCGTCCTGAATCGACGTTCCGTCGGCCGCAGCGACACAGGTGGACGCGATGTCGGTGCAGTCGGTCGCGACGTAGAGGGCGGCGTCGAAGTCGGCGTCGATCGAGACCGTAGCGACCTGACCCGCGCCCGGAGTGATCTCGAAGAGCGCGTCGGGGCCGCTGGTACTGCGGCCGACGCACCCGCTGAATCCGGGGTTCTCGTCGGTGGAGTACTCGTCGATGCGGCCCGTGAACGGCATGCCGTTCCCGAGGTCGACCGCGCCGGAGCAGGAGTCGTTCAACAGGGCGTTGCAGCTCCCCTGCGAACACCCGAAGGAGCAGAGCGAGCCGGTCCACTGCGTCCCGAGCGCGTCGCACTGTTCGCGGACGTCGCCCTGGCAGCGACGTGCGCCCGGTGTGCAGTTCACGGGGCGAATGTCGATGCTGATACCGGCGGTGCCGTAGCTGAACGAGTCCTCCTCCACGTCGGCGATCACCCAGAGGGTCTCGTCGCTCTGCGACTGCGAGAAGTAGATGAGGCGTTCGTCGCCGAAGAGTGCGTCGTTGGCGCCTGCGAGGCACGAATTGGCGAGGTCGTCGCAGTTGTTGGTGACGTAGAGGGAGCCGTAGTCGCTCGATGCGAGGTCGAGGTCGACGATGAGCACGTGGTTCGGCGGGACGGTGACCTCGTAGGCGACGTCGGGGCCGTCGGTCTGCGTGCCGCTTCGGTCGGGGACACAGCCGTTCGCGCCGGGGTCGTAGTCGTTCTCGAAGTCGTCCCAGTCGATGGAATCGGAGAAGCCCGCGGTCGCGACGGTGGCGGAGTAGCAGACGTCGGCTTCGGTGCGCATGCAGCGGCCGACGTCGCTGTCGCAATCGCCGTCGCAGACCTGCTCTTCGAAGCCGGTGCCGTTGGCGTTGCAGTAGCGCGAGGTCGTCTGGTCGGTGCACTCGGAGTCTGCGGGCCCGCAGACCACCGGTGCCGCGTCGTACGTCAGGGTGTAGGGGCCGCCGGTGCCTGCGCCGGGGCCCTGGACCACCAGGTAGTAGGTGCCCGGGGCGAAGACGTCGGCGATCCTCTCGGTGGTGAAGCCGCTGGTGTTTTCGCAGTAGAGGTCGACGGGAACTTCGCATCGTTCGCGCAGCGCCATCGTCAGTTGCACCTCGGAGCCCGGCACGGCCTCGATCTCCACGAACGAGGTCTCCTGGAGCTCGAACTGATACACGTCCTCTCCGGCGGGGTTGTCGTCGGTGGTGCACGACGAGCCGAGTACGAAGCTCGCACCACTGCTCGAGTTGGCGGAGACGGGGGTCTCGTCGAGGAGGACGGCATTGCCGCATGCGTCGACGGCGTCTTCGTCGAGCATGTCGACGAAGAGGGAGTAGCGAACGCCGCTCGGGAGGAGATCGTCGCCGGCGCGCACTCGTACGAGGTGCTCGCCCTGGTTCAAGACGGTGATGGGAGCGGAGAGCCTGACGACGCCGGTTCCGGCGTTCGATTGCGAGACGGTCGTGCCATTGGGGCCGACGAGCTCGACGACGACCTCACCGGCGCCGATGTCCTCGGCGACGATGCGGAGGTCGACGAGGAGGACGCCGCGGAAGAGCGGCGATTCGTCGGTGTGGAAGGCAAAGACGTCGACGTCGCCGCGGCAGAGCGTCGCGTCGATGACGGCGTCGGGCTGTTCGACTACCCGGACAGCCTGTGCGTCGGAGTCGTTGGGTTCGAGAGCGTCGGGCTCGCACGCCATGCCGGCACGGCACGTTCCGCCGCGGCAGACGCGAGTCTCCACGCAGTCGAGCGTGGTGCCGCAGCCGCTCTCGTTCTCGGTGCAGATGCCGACGAGATCGGTCGGCACGTACTCACAGAGCTGGTTACCGGGGCAGCCGTCGGGCGCACATTCGTCGCCCGCTTCCCGGCAGCTCCCTTCGACGCACGACCATCCGTCGAGGCAGTCGTCGGGGTCTCCGCAATTGCGCGGGTTCACGCACGCCCCCGAGGCGGGGTCGCATTCGCCGCGCGGGCAGCTCGTCATCTCGGCGTCGCATGCGTTCGGTTGGCAAGTGTCGTCGTCGTCGCAATACTCGCCGTCGAGGCAGGCGAGGTCGGAGCCGGCGCAGTCTTCGGCGCGCACGCAGCGGGCCTGTGAAGGGTCGCAGACGCCGCGGGCGCAATCGATCTCGTCACAGATCGCGTCGGCGAGCTCACATTTCTGGCCGTAGCAGAAGTAGCCGTCGATGCACTGCTCGGCCTGGTTCTGCTGCGAGCAGACCACGCTGTTCACGCACGCTCCGGTGTCGGGATTGCAGACGCCGGCCTCGCATTCGATCGTCGAGCAGCGGTCGGAGACGCAGTCCCCGCTGACGCACTTGAAGCCGAAGACGCAGCTCTCGTCCGACTCGCATACGACGGGGTTGATGCACGCGCCCTGGGCGCACACGCCGCGGTCGCAGTCATCGTCCGCTTCGCAGGGAAACTCGGCCGCGCACGCATCTTCGGCGCAGATGTAACCCTCGATGCACTGCTCGTCGTCGAGGCAACGAGCGCTGTTGACGCACTCACCGGAGGCGTCGTCACAGCGACCGCGGTCGCACACCACGTCAGCACACCGGTCCAAGGGTTGCTCACCGGGACCACAACCCGCAGCGAGAACCCACAGGGCGAAAGACCACCAAACTATTCGTTTCATGTCGGGAAATATGCAGAAACGCAGGTGTTCTTGCAAATGGCACCTGCGCTCGGAGCCACGAATTGTGGGCCCGGCGGGGGAAGTCCCTGCCCCCCTCATGCGTTCGTCGTTCTGGCATCGCCCCGGGGGAAGCGTTAGGATTCGCACGAACCGCGGAGGAACCGCATGAAGCGCTCGATCATCACAACGATTCTCTCCTTGGCTGCACTCGTCGTCGCTCCCCAGGTTGGGGCGCAATCGGACGCGGCGCTCTTCGACTACCAGCTCCAGACCAAGATGCAGACCGACCAGGGGACGCCGATGTTGGTCCTGCAGGCGCGCGAATTCGTCGACACCGGCGAGGTGATCTTGAAACGCGCCGGAGGCAAAGAGCAGCGGGTCAAGCTCGGCAAGATGAAGCCAGGGCAGCAGAAACGGATCCCGTTCAAGCAGCCCAAGGGCGTCTTCGAATGGAACGTCCGCGTGACCGGAAAGTCGCAGTTCGACCAGACGATGGACTCGACCTTCGACACGCAGGTGACCTGGATCGACCCGATCGAGCTCGGGGTCGACCCCGACAAGGTCGACGTCGGTGGTGGAAAGCTCTACCTGAAGTCGAACGTGCCGCTCGCCACCGTCGACATCGAGGTGTTCGACGCGAAGGGGGCGAAGGTCGTCGAGACCACCAAGCAGATGGGAAATCAGTACGGCGAAGTCCTCGTCGACTGGAACGCACCGGGCGCCGACGTCGGCGCGATCCGGCTCAAGGCGACGGACGCCGCGGGGTTCTGGAGCGCCGTGGTGCTCGAGCCGTTCTGGGTGGAGATTCCGCATCGCGAGGTCATCTTCGACTTCGGCAAGGCGACCTGGCAGGACGAAGAGACGCCGAAGCTCACGGAGACTTTGAAGGGGATCGAAGACGCGATGCAAAAGCACGCGAAGAAGGGGTTGCAGATGCAGCTCTACATCGTGGGCTACACCGACACGGTCGGCGGCAACGCCGACAACGTGAAGCTGTCGACCTCCCGAGCGCGCGCGATCGCGACGTGGTTCCGCAAGTCCGGCATCAAGCTTCCGATCTTCTACCAGGGGTTCGGCGAGAAGGTTCTGGCGGTTCCGACGCCCGACAACACGCCGGAGCCGAAGAACCGACGCGCCCTCTACATCCTCGGAAACGCGAAGCCGCCGACTTCCGGTCAGATCCCCGCTTCGAACTGGAAACGTCTCTGACGTGAGGACCCTTCGACGAGCGTCGTTCGTCCTCGCCGCACTCGGCGTTTTCGGCTGCTCTCCCCCACCCGACGACGACTACGGGTTCGACTCCGACTCGAAAATCGACGACGACGCCGTCGCGACGCGCGTCGTCGAGGCGCGCATTCTCGACCCACACATCTACACCGACCCCGTGATCGGAGGTTGTACCGACGTCACCGACCGCGCTCCGGCCGGCTTCGACTCGGCGAACGACGACCTGCGCGAGAGCCTCGAGGAGGACAAGGACGGCGACGGGTACTTCGACCTGGGGGTCGTCGTAGCGAGGTCCGGCGACACGATGTGGGTCGCGACCGCCGATTGCCGAGACGACTCGACCTGCATCGAGTCCGAGGACGCCCCCACCGTGGAAGCGGCGTCCGAGCGCGTCGCGCCGTGCTACGTGCCGGACGAAAGCGCGATCTCGTCCGAGGGCTACCTCCCTCCGGTCCGGCCGATCGACGAGGAATGCGATGTGGCGACCTTCGAACGACTCCCGTTTCGCCTCGGCACGGCGTCACTGACGATGTCGCCGGCCACGGTCTACTTTCGGGAGGAGTCCGCGATGATCGTCGGATTCGTCGACGAGGAGGAGGCCGCCCGCGTGCAGGTCAAGCGGGACCCGCTGCACGAGTATCTGCCCGGTGGGACGGGGGCATGTGCCGATCACGACGACCGCGATACTGCTGGCGAGCGACGCGGCTGGTGGTTCCACGTGCGATTTCGCTCGGCCGTCGTCGAGCTCGTCGACGCGCCTCCCTTCATTCTCTCGGGCGGAATTCGCTGACCGTCAGGATCCTTACACCGGCGAGGAACCGGCTCGCGAAGATCGGCAGGGCCGCATGAAATGTATGCCTGCGTGGGGTAGAGTGCTCTTTGAACGCACGTCGCCCTACATGGGATCGGTTTTTGCAATTCCGCCGGGCTGGTAATTTTCCTTACGCCAACGAGGACCCGCATGCGAAACGTGCCGTTGCGATTGCTCCTGCTGGGAGCATTGATCGCCGTCCCCTCTGCCTGTGTCGACGTTCCGGAACAGGAGCCGACCCCGACGGGCTGGACCACTTCGGAGGACGAATCTGAAGACGAGGAGGAGGTCGAGGACGTCGAAGAGGACGTCGAGGACGAAGAGCCCGAAGAGGAGGAACCGGACGTCGAAGTCCCTGCCGAAGACTTGCAACCCAACGGTGCGAGCTGCTCGGAGGACTCCGAGTGCGAAGGCGGCACCTGCCTGCGCGGGCCGTCGTGGCCTGGCGGATACTGCACCCAGACCGACTGCGGGACGTCGTGTGACGCGAACGCCGGGTGCGTGCAGAGCGCTTCGGAATCTTTCTGCGCCGAGTACTGCGCCAGCGACGACGAATGCCGCGACGGCTACGCGTGCTCTCAGGCGCCCGGTTCACCTGGACGCGTGTGCGTCGCTCCGGTCGGGCTGCCCGACGGCTCGGCTTGCGCGGCCGATTCGGATTGCCAGGGTGGCGCGTGCATCACGGACTGGCCGGGCGGCTTCTGCACCACGGTGGGTTGTGAGGACTTCACCGACTGCTCACGTCAGGGGAACGAGAACCGATGCCTTCGCGTCCGCGGACCGGACATCTGCGTCCGGATATGCCAGCAGCAGTCCGACTGTCGCGACGACTACCTCTGCGAGCTCTTCCCCAACGGCGAAGGGATGTGCGTGCCCGACCCCGCGATCCCGCTCGACGACGCGGTGCTGACGAACACGCCGTTCGACGTGACGTGCACCCCGACGACCAACGGGACCGCGGAGCTCGACTACGACATCGGGACCGAGACGGTCGCCTACATGGTGACGCCGCTGACCAAGGACGGTCGAAGGATCGGTCCGGACAAGATCGCCTTGCCCGCCGGAGATTCCGTCGATTTCGGTGGTACGAACTACTTCCAGACGATCCCGGCGCAGCTCTACGGCGGCATGAATCCGACGGTGGTTCCGGCGACCGAGGCCTACCAGACGCAGCTTCAGTCGGGAACGCACACCTACTCGATGCAGGCGGAGGGGGCCGAGGTCTGCCACTACGTCCTCGAGGAGAAGGCGTTCGGCGACAAGATCGACCTGAACATCTACTTCGTCGACATCCCGGGGCTGAACTCGGGGACGGCGGCGACGCACGAGGACCTGCAAGAGGTCCTGACCCAGTTCGACGAGATCTACGGCGAAGCGGGAGTCACGCTCGGCAAGGTCCGCTACTACGACGTGACGGGCGACGCTGCAGACCGCTTCGGCGTGCTGCGAAGCGAAGGTGACCTCTCCGCGATGGTTGCGCTCAGCGAGCCTCCGGGACCGACGATGGACGACGTTCTGTCGGTCAACATCTTCTTCGTCCGCGCCATGGCGCTGGGCGGCGCGATCGGAATCTCGTCGGGCCTCCCCGGCCCCGCGGCGCTGCACGGAACGCACGGTTCCGGTGTCGCGTTCACCGCGGAGTACCTGGGCGGCCAGGCGGAATCGAGCCTCGGCGGCGACCCGGTCGACGGCAACGTCTTCACCGGTCAGATCCTCGCCCACGAAGTCGGTCACTACCTCGGCCTGTTCCACACCAGCGAGCAGGGGGGCTACAGTTTCGACCCGCTCCCCGACACGCCGGAGTGCAGCCGCATCTCGCTGAACTGCCCCGACCTCGACAACCTGATGTTCCCGTTCGCCGGCGCGAGCCACGTCCAACTGACGCCCAACCAGGCGTTCGTGCTCGGCGTGAACCCGCTGACGAAGCTGGGACCGACCACCGAACCGACCGACCCGATGATGGGAGGTAACTGATGAAAGCGATGAAGACCGCTCTGACGATTCTACTCGCCGCGCTTCTCCTCGCCTCTCCGGCGCTCGCGCAGGACAACGGGAACGGTGGTGAGCTCGACCGCTTCGACCCGACCGCCGTGCAAAAGGTGGAGCTCCTGCTGCGGGGCTACCACGGCCTCCCCGAGCGCGACGCGATGACCTCGATCCCCGACGCACAGAAGATCGTCGCGGCGCTGGCGCAGTCCGAAGGACGCCTCACCCGCGACCGCGCGCTGGCAGCGATGGGTCACTTCTGGCCGAGCGGCGACGTCTTTCTGCTCTACGCGAAGACGCTCGCCTCCCCCGACACACCCGAGGGGACACGCCATCGCATCATGATCCTCGCCGCCGACGTGTTCGGTGAGCGTGCCGTGCCGATGCTGAAACCGTACTTGCAGAACGAGAACGTTCAGCTCCGCATGACGGCGGTCGACGCACTCGGATACATCCGCACCGACGAAGTCGTCGCGATCCTCGAGAACCACGCCCGTGGGGAGCGAAACGCGATCGTGCTGGAGCGGATCGACAAGGCGATGCGAGTGGTTCGATAGCGGTTAGCGGTTAGCGGTTAGCGGTTAGCGG
>CAYPJU010000134.1:0-10321 GCA_964411125.1 uncultured Bradymonadales bacterium
TCGGATGAAGGTTCCGAGACGATCCCGTAATGGTCCGTGTCGATCTCGATCTCCCGGTAACCCACCCGGGCGAGAGGTTCCCATCCGCGGGAGATCTGGTCGCCCGACATCGCGTGGATCGAGATCACGGGTGAGGCGCACGGCTCGGGGTCATAGGTGTCGTAGAGCCGATTGTGGGCGCTCCAGACCCCGAACAATCGCCCGAGAGTTTCGGCGTCAAGCTCGGCGAGTCCCGTCTCGGCGAACCGTCGGGCGAGCAGCTCGAATGCGGCTTCGCTCGGCCGAGTTGCCCCGCCGGGTTGCTGCCAGGTCGCCATCGTCGAGACGGGAACGCCCAGCGTGAGGCCGAGATCGAGCACGAAACCTTCGAGCGTCGCTCTTCCCGCGGGCTGCGTGCCCGGCGCGAACGAATCGAGGAGAACGAGCCGCGAGACCTCGACACCCCGGGTGCGAAGGGCCTCGGTCATCGCGAAGCCCACCACTCCGCCGAAGGACCAGCCGACGAGGATGCACCTGTCGCCCGGCAATGCCGCGACGAGGCGATCGGCGTAGTTGGAAGCGAGCGAGGCGAGGTCGTCGGGGATGGGGTCGCCGTCGATGGCGGGCGATCGAATCCCCAGGACCGTGGTGTCCGAGGGCAGCATACGCACGAGCTGCCGATACCCGAAAAGCGTTCCTCCGATGGGGTGGATGAGGACGACAGGGCAGGTCGACGTTCCTTCGCGCAGGGGTACCACCACTTCGTCGCCCAGGGACTGCGTCGAGACGACACCGTGGTCGAGGAACTCGGCGAGCTCCGCGACGGTGTCGCGCGAGAAGAGGAGGTGGAGGGGGACGCGAAGCCCGAAGGAATCCTCGAGCCGGGTCTGAAGCCGCACGGCGGAGAGCGAGTGTCCACCGAGGTCGAAGAAGCCCTCGTCGACCCCGAAGTCCGGGACGTCGAGGAGCTCGCGCCAGATCGCTGCGACCCGCGCCTCGGTTTCGGTTCGTGGTCGCAGCTTCTCGCTGGCTCCCGCGATCGCTTTCCGATCCGCCTGCATCAAGGCCCGGCGGTCGATCTTGCCCGACGTGTTGGTGGGCATCTTTTCGAGGTAGACGAACTGCCCAGGAATGACAGCGTCCTGGACGTGTCGGGCCATGTGAGCGCGTAGCCGGGCGTTCGACAGTGGCTCTTCTCCGCTGCGCAGAACGAGAAACGCGACGAGAGAATCCGCCCGCCCGGCCGATTCGTCGACCGCGCAAACGGCCGCGTTCTGGACCTCGGGGAGCGCTTCCAGGAGCCCTTCGAGTTCGGAGAGTTCGACGCGGACTCCGCGGACCTGGAGTTGTTGGTCGATTCGACCGAGGTAGTCGATTGCGCCGTCCGCGCGCCATGCACCGACGTCTCCGCTGCGATACATTCGACCGCCGCGTCGGTCGTCGATGGTGGATGGGACGAAGGTGAGCGCGGTCTTGCGAGGCATGCGCAGGTATCCGCGTGCTTCTCCCGGCCCGGAGGTGACGATCTCGCCCCGAAACGATACGGGTCTCATCTCGCCCATCGGGTCCAGGATGGCCACGCGGTCGTTGTCGTGACGAAAACCGATCGAGGCGACGCCGTCCACCGGCTCGAGGATTCGGAGCGCGGTCTGCGACACGCACATCTCGGTAGGGCCGTAGGCGTTCCAGAGGCGATACCCCCACTCGTCGAGCACCAGGCGAGTGATGTCTCCCCCCATCGCCTCTCCCCCGACGACGAGCTGCTTCAGAGAGGTGTCGCGCATGTCCGCTGCGGTTTCCGCGAGGAGCCGGACGTTGGTGGGGGTCGCCCAGAGTTCGGTGACCTCGAAGTCCACCAGGGTCTGGTAGAGGAGGTCCGGCTGTCGTTCGATGCCGGGCGGCGCGACGGCGACCGAGCCGCCGTTCCCCAGCGAAGGGAACAGTTCGGCGACGAACATGTCGAAGGTATAGGAGGCCTTCACCAGAACGGTGTGGTCCGCCTCGGCGTGGAGCAGCCGAGACGCCGTGGTGGTGTACTCGGCCAGGCCAGCGTTCGGCATCCCCACTCCCTTGGGCCGACCCGTCGTTCCAGAGGTGTAGAGCACGTAAGCGAGGTTCTCGCCGGCCGCGCGTTTGGGCGGGTCGTGATCGGGCCCACCTTTCGTCAGGGCCGCAAAGGGGACGAGTTCGACGTCACAGCTCGCGAGCGCATCCCCGCCGACTTCGTCGCAGAGGGCGAGGTTCACCCCGGCATCCGCGATCATGTAGTCGAGCCGAGCTTCGGGCAAGCTGGGAGCGAGCGCGACGTAACCGCCCCCCGCCTTCATGACCCCGATCACCGCCGCGACGAGGTCCCTGGACCGCTCGGATGCCACACCGACCAGGACCTCGGGGCCGACCCCTCGCCCGATGAGTTCGTGCGCGATCACGTTGCTGCGAGCGTTGAGCTCCGCGTAGGTCCAGGGCCCGTCGGCCGACTTGACCGCGATGCGGTCTGGGTGCCGGCGAACGCGGTCTTCGAACAATTCGACGAACGTCCCGAAGTTGTCATGAGCCGTCCCCGCTCCGGCGAGGCGACCGCACTCTTCCGCTTCGTCCGCCGAGAGGAGTCGGTAGCGCCCCAGCGGCAGATCTGGCGACGTCGCGCACTGCTCGACGAACCGCACGAATTGATGCGCGAGGCTCTCCGCTTCCGAACGAGCGAAGCGGTCGGCGTCGTACTCGAACTCTCCGACGAAGCGCCCGGAGTCGGCCGTCAGTGAAGCTACCAACGTCGCCTTTGCTTCGGGCAGATCGCCCAGTTTCACGGACTCCATCGCGAGGTTGCCGAAAGTTTCGGCGAGTTGCCCTTCCGGGAGGAAGGTGAACAGCGTGTCGAAGAGCGGGAGCCCTCGGCCCGAACGTTCCATTCCAAGGGAGCGTACGATCTCTTCGAGCGGAACCATTCGATTGGCAGCGACCTCGTCCCACCGAGCGCGTGTCTCCGCCAGAGACTCGAGAAATGTCCGAGCCGGATCGAGCCGAGATCGGACGGGCAACGTGTTCAACAGAAATCCCAGCATCTCGTCGAGCCCCGGGACCGTGCGCATCGTCGACGGTATTCCCACGACCATGTCGCGCTGGCCGGTGAGGCGAGTCAGAAACGCACAGAAGAGGGCGTAGAGGACGACGAATTCGGTCGTACCCGCGGACCGCGCCATTTCGCGAAGGGCGTCAGACGTTTCGCGACTCCAGCCGAAGCTCGTGGTGCCGGCCCGTCGGAGGTCCGAGAGTGGCTCTCGTCCGACCGGGAACTCGATCCCGCGAGGGGCGTCGGTGAGCATCGTCCGCCAGAATCCGAGCTCGGCGTCGAACTCCGGTGCCTCCAGCATCTCCCGCTGCCACAGAGCATACTCGGCATACTGCGCAATTTCGCGGGGTGGAAGAGCACGTCCCTCGGTTCGTGCCGAATAGAGCTCCGCCAACTCCTCGAGCATCTGAGACGCTGCCCATTCGTCGATCGCGATGTGATGAACGACGACCAGGAGGACGACGCTCCCGGCCCCGATTCGAACTTCGGTGGCCGCGATCGGGATCTGGTCGGTCAGATCGAACGGGACGGATACGCGGTCCTTCAATACGTCTTCGACGTCTGACTCTGTGGCCTCGAGCCGCGCCCAGGGGACCGGCACGGGGGCGGAGAGGATCTTCTGAACCGGTTCGCCGTCTCTTTCCGGATAGACCGTGCGGAGGATCTCGTGCCGCTCGACGAGGTCGTCCAACGCTGCCTGCATCGCTTCGCTGTCGTAGTCCCCCGACAGGCGCACGGCGAGGGGAACGTTGTAGGCTGAGCTCCCAGGCCGGAGGCGTTGGAGGAACCACATTCGCCGTTGGTCCGACGAGGCCGGCACCTCGTCGCCATACTCCCGGCCGCCAATCGAGAAGCGGGCCGAACCCTCGGCCCCTGCGTCGATCCATTGCGCGAGCGAGCCGATGGTCGGGCGCCGCAGCATCTCCATGAGCGGAATCGCGACCGCGAACCTCTCGGCGAGCGCGTGTTGCAGCCGCACAGCCAGCAAGGAATGCCCGCCGACCACGAAGAAATTCTCGTCGACGCCGATCGTCTCGAGGCCCAGCAGGTTGCACCAGATCTCGGCGATCGCCCGCTCCGTCGGGCTCTGCGGAAGCGCCCCGCCGCTTTCGGAGCGGAGGACGGAGGCGGTCCCCAGGGCGAGCAGGGCACGTCGGTCCGTCTTGCCCGAAGCTGTGGTCGGCATCGCCTCGAGCTCGACGAATGCGGACGGAATCACCGCCGGCGGCAGGGTTTGCAGCAGGTGTTCGCGGAGGGTCTCGGCGCTCGGGGTCGTGCCGGGCTGGGGCACGACGTAGGCACGAAGCGAGTCCGCGCGTCCTTCCGAAAGGTCGACCGCGATCACGGCCGCGGACTGCACCCCGGGTGCTGCCTCCAGCCGGGCTTCGATCTCTCCGAGCTCGATCCGGATTCCGCGCAACTGGATCTGGTTGTCGCGTCGCCCGAGATACTCGATCCACTCTTCGGAGGACCACCGGACGAGGTCGCCGGAGCGATACATGCGGGCGCCCGGAGTCCCGGCGAAGGGGTCGGGGACGAAGGCGAGGGCCGTCTGTCGCGGCTTGCGCCGGTATCCGTCTGCGAGCTCCGCCCCGCCCACGCAGAGCTCCCCCTGGGACTCCAGGGGGGCGGGGTGCAGCGCGGTGTCGACGACGTAGAGCCTCTTGCCCGTCAACGGGCGTCCGATCGGCACGGTCGCGCTCGGGCCGTCTTGCCGGCACCTCCAGATGGTGCCGTAGACCGTGGTCTCGGTCGGCCCCCACTGGTTCCACAGCTCGGCGCCGGTTCGCTTCAGGAAGGTGTCCCGCACGACCGGCGTGATCGCTTCGCCCGCCGAGATCACTCGTCGCAGGGCATGCGCTTCCGAAAACGCGGGGGCCTGCAGGAGCTCGGCGAGCAGCGTGGGGACGATCCTCATGTCGGTGACGGCGAACTCGTTCACCTCGCGGGCGAGCAGCGTGGGGTCCCCGTCCGACTCCGGCGAGGAGATGGCGAGCGAGGCGCCGCTGGTCAGGGCCTGAAAAATCTCGGGGACGGAGACGTCGAAGCCGACGGGGGTTTTCTGCAAGACGACGTCGTCGGGGGTCACCGGCAGCCGTGAGTTCATGGAAGCGATGTGGCTCCACATCGCGCGCCGCGAAATCATGACCCCCTTGGGACGCCCGGTGGACCCCGACGTGTACAGGACGTAGGCAAGATCTTCGGGAGCCTCCAGCACCCTCGGTGGTTCGGCCGATCCCATCAGGTCCACGGTACCGAGGTCGATCGTCGTCACCTCGGAGGTAGCCAGCGCTCTGGCCCCCGCCTGGTCGACTAACACGGTCGTGGTCCCGCAGTCTTCGATCATGTACTCGAGCCGGTCGACGGGAAGACCCGGTTCCAGCGCGAGGTACGCTGCTCCCGCTTTGTGAACCCCGAGGAGGGCGACCACCAGGTGCGGGGAGCGCTCGAGGCTCACCCCGACGATGTCGTTGGGGCCGATCCCGCGAGCGACGAGGAGGCTGGCGAGGGCGTTGGCGGCCCGGTCGAGCTCTTCGTACGTCCAGACCGTTTGGGCGGTGCGGAGCGCGATGCCCTCCGGAGCACGACGGGCCTGGCTCTCGAAGAGACGGACGACCGATTCGATCTCGCGGTCGGCGGGAGGGGCAGCCGCGAGGCGTTCCACCAGCTCGCGGTTCTGCGAGGCGGAGAGCACCGGGACTTCTGCGAGCGCGAGGGAAGGGTCGTCCGCCCAGGCTCGGACGAATTGCCCGAACTGCTCCACGAAGCGCTGCATCGTGGCGAGCGAGAAGCGCGACGCGTCGAACTCGAACACCCCGGTGAACTCGCCGTCGTCCTCGGCCATACTCGCGGTGAGGGTGAGCTTCGCCTCGGCGAGATCTCCCATTTCCAGCGGTTCGGCACGCAGGGCGCCGAACTCTCCGGAGAAGTCGCCCGACGGCACGAAGGTGAACATCGTCTCGAAGAGGGGACCGTTCGATTCGTGCCCTGTGACCCCCGAGCTTCGTACGATCTCCTCCAGGGGGATCCACTGGTGCTCGCTCGCTTCGAGCCAGCGAGTCCGTGCGCGCCCCAACCATTCGTCGAACGAGTCGGTGCGCCGGGGCCGGGTGCGCTGCGGCAGCGTATTGAGGCAGAAGCCGAGCATCTGGTGGAGGCTGGAACTCTGCCGCAGCGTGACGGGCACCCCGATCGTGAGGTCGTACTGGCCGCTCTGCCGGGCGAGGTAGGCGCCGAAGAGGGCGAAGAGGGCGACGAAATCGGTGGTCTTCCCGGCGACTGCCCGCTCCTTCACCGCGGTCGTGATCGCTCGATCCCAACGGAACGAAACGGTCTGGGCGGGGCGTCTGTCGCTCGCGGTTTCGCGGCCGAAGGGGAACGCCACCCGGGCCGTCGCGTCTTCGAGGGACTGACGCCAGAACTCGACACCGTCGACGAAAGCGGGGCTGTCGAGCTGCTCACGCTGCCAGATGGCGTAGTCGGCGTATTGGATCGGGAGCGCCTCGACCCGCGGAGTGCGCTCTTCGCAGAACGCCGCGTAGAGCTCGGCCAACTCGCCGAACATCTGGCCGATGGCCCACTCGTCGATGGCGATGTGGTGGATGACGAGCAACAGCTCGTGCTCGTCGGGGCCGCGGCGTAGCTCGTGAACTCGCAGCGGCATGTCGGACGCGAGATCGAACGGCGTGTCGACCGCGGTCGCGACGATTTCGGCCGCTTCCTGCGGTGTCGTCGGGGCGTGGGTGTTCCAGGCGACCGGGGTTTCGGGCGGGTGGATCTTCTGCAGGGGCTCACCGGCATCGGCCCGATAGGTGGTCCGCAGAATCTCATGGCGCTCCACGAGGGCAGCGACCGCCGTGCGGATCGCCCGGGCGTCGTATTCGCCGAGGAGTCTCACCCCGACAGGTACGTTGTAGGCCGTGCTGTCGGGACGGAGCTGCTGGAGGAACCACATTCGACGCTGGTCCGACGAGACGGGGGCCTCGTCCCCGTACTCCCGCGGGGACGGCCCTGTGACACCGGCTCGCGCCTCCCCGCCGTCGATCCACGCCGCTAGCTCGGCGATCGTCGGGGCGGAGAAGAATTGTGAGATCGGCAGATCGACCCCGAACTGTTCGGCGAGATCGTGTTGAATTCGCACGGCGAGGAGGGAGTGTCCGCCGAGCTCGAAGAAGCTCTCGTCGATACCGAGCTCGTCGACCGCGAGGTGGCGCAGCCAGATGTTGGCGACGGTGGTCTCGGTCTCCGTTCGGGGTGCGGTCCGAGGCCGGTTGATTCCGCCCAGGTGGCGGGCTCCCTCGCTTTCGAGTGCTCTTCGGTCGAGTTTGCCGTTCGGAAGTGCCGGAAGTTCCTCGACGCGCAAGAAGACGGTCGGGACCATGTAACGTGGCAATCGTTCGGCGAGCGCGTCGCGGAGGTCTCGCGCATCGCGTGCGGGACCCTTGTAGAACCCGATCAAGGTCCCATCGACTACGGCCGCAGCGCCGCGTTCTACGCCAGGGATGGCCTCGATCGAGGCTTCCACCTCACCGAGTTCGACCCGGTTTCCGCGTATCTTGACCTGACTGTCGGCCCGCCCTCGAAAGAGAAGGTCGCCGCCCGAGAGTCGTCGAACGACGTCCCCGGTGCGGTACATGCGTTCGCCGCTCAGGCCTGACGGGCACGGCAGAAATGCGACCGCGGTGCGCCTGGGGGCGTTCACGTAGCCAATCGCCAGATTCGGTCCGGCGACGAAGAGCTCGGCATCGTGGTCGTCAGGAACGGCGCCGGTCGTCTCGTCGAGGACGAGGCACAGGCCTCCCGCGGTCGCGCGTCCGATCGGCACGTCTTGACTCGTGTCGGGCCCCAGCCTCGCATGAGCGCAGTCGATCGTCGCCTCGGTCGGACCGTATAGGTTGTGAAGTTCGGCGGGGGATCTGGATGCGAAGAAGCTCCGCACCAGCGCTGCGGGGAGGCGCTCTCCACCGACGAGGAGGTGGCGGAGCGAGCCGAGCTTCGCCAGGGCGTCGGGGGTGAGGAGCAAGGCCTCGAGCTGCGCAGGGACGACATCGAGGACCGTCACTCCCAGGTTGCTGGAGGCCTGGAGAATGGTGGTTGGATCGCGGGGGTCCAGACCGGGGCTCAGCGCGATCGTCGCCCCGGCGGACAAGGGCGCGAAGACCTCGCTCATCACGACGTCGAAGCCGAGCGGAGTCTTCTGAAGAAAGACGTCGTCGGGTGTGACGTCGAACGCTTCGACGAACCAGCGCGTCCGGTTCGCGAGGGCCCCGTGCGAGACCAGCACGCCTTTCGGTGTGCCAGTCGACCCCGAGGTGTACAGGATATAGGCACCCGCCTCGGACGGCGTTCGAACGCCATCGTGTTCGGAGGCTCGCCGCCCCTCGGGCGAAACGATGGGAAGCCCCCCGAGGACTCCGCGTCCGTCATCGTCGCCGAGCGCGCAGCGCGCCGCGGAGTCTCGCACCATGAAGTCGATGCGGTCACGCGGATACGACGCGTCGACCGGGAGCAAGACAGCTCCGGCTCGCATCACCCCGAGCATCGCCGCGACGCGGTCGGCAGACGGAGCGAAACTGACGGCGACGACGTCGCCGCAGCGGATGCCGAAGTCCCGCAGCGCCGAGTCGATCACGCGGACTCGGTCGAGCAACCGAGCGTACGAGATCTCGTCCCCGTCGACGGACAGGGCCGCTGCGTCGGGGTTTCGCCGTGCCATCTCCTCGAACGCTTCCACGACGGAGGGCTGGGTCGAGCTCCGCGACGCCACCCCCGATGGGGCCGCAGGGTGAGTGTAGTCCAGCGTATGGGTCGACAACGCGCCCCCCGGCCGCGCGATCGCGGCACGGGCGAACTCGCGGAAGGCTCGGGCGAACGTCACCATCGCGTCTGCGTCGAAACGGCTGTCGTCGTAATCGAACGACACGTCGAACGCGCCGCCGGTCTCCTTCATGGTGCAGCCGATCGCACAGTGGGGACCGCGCTCGGAGGTGTCGGGGACGAGCGCGACCTCGAACGGCATCTCCCCTGCGGACTCGAGCGACGGTATCTGCGTGAACAGGAGGTCGAACCCCTGTTCGCCCGACCATCCGGCGGCGTGCTGAATCTCCTGGAGGGGGAGCCATCGGTGAGGCATCGCCTGCGTCCAGGATCTCCAGGCCTCGTCGACCATCCCCTCCAGCGTCGCTCCATCGTCGAGTGTCGCCCGCCACGGGACGGTATTGATCAGGTAGCCGATCATCTCCCCCAGCTCCTCACGATGGCGCATCGTGACCGGGCTTCCCACCGTGATGTCACGCTGGCCGGTGTACCTGGCGACGAAGGCAGTGAAGAGCGCATACATGACGGAGAACGAGCTGCGCCCCGACTTTCGGGCGTACTCGTCGACGGCTCGGGAGATCGAGGCGTCCCAGTCTACCTCGACGGTGCGGCTCACGGGCGCGGTTTGCCGGCGCTGCAATCGTTCCATCGGCCAGCGCACGGTCGGACTAGCTCCGGCCAGTTCCCCTCGCCAGAACTCTGCACTGACCCGAGCCTCCTGCGATTCGAGGAGTCTCTGCTGCCATGCCGCGTAATCGGCGTATTGCAGGGAGGGCGGCGGGAGCGTCCCGTCGGCGGCGTACGCCTGCAAGAGCTCCGCGAGCAGGAGCCCTACGGACCACTCGTCGATCGCAATGTGGTGGAAGAGCAACAAGAGGAACTGCTCTTCGGTCTCCGTGGCGAAGAGTTTCACCCTGAAGGGCGGGGCGCCTCGAAGGTCGAAGGGGGTGTCGACCGCTCGCTCGATTGCGGCCAGAACGTCCTTGTCGTCCCTGTCGGTCGCGGGGACGAATTCGAAATCGACATCCGCGCCGGGAGCTTCGATTTGTTGGAAGGGGAGCCCGTCCTCCACCGGATAGCGAGTGCGAAGGACCTCGTGTCTGTCGACGAGTCGCGCGAGCGACTCATGGAGGCGTTCCGGATCGAGTTCGCCTCCCAGGCGAAGGATCAGCGGGACGTTGTATGCAGTACTGTCCGGGTCGACGTCCTGAAGAAACCACATGCCGCGCTGTTGCGACGACATTGGTGCCCGGCCGTCGTGTTCGACTCGAGGGATTCGTCCATGATTCTCGCCATCGTGCGCGTCGATTCGGGCCGCGGCACCCGCGATGGTGGGGCGTTCGAAGAACGCGGGGAGGGACAAATCCACCCCGAACTCGCGACTCATGCGGTGTTGGACCCGGACCGCCAGAAGGGAATGTCCCCCGATCTCGAAGAAGTCTTCGTCTCGTCCGA
>CAYPJU010000135.1:0-10273 GCA_964411125.1 uncultured Bradymonadales bacterium
TCCTGGAATCGGTTCAACCACTTGTTCTTCCAGATGCGGAGGTGGTTGTGGTTGTGGACGATCGTCGAGACCGACACTGCCATCACGCAAGCAAACAGGATGAGCCACGGGTTGGGCTCGGACTGGAGCCAGTTGATGGGGAGCAGGCCGGTCGTGATGACCAGGAACACGAGCGTTTTCCAATCTTCTTTGTACCGCAGCATTTCCATCTCCATCAGGACGGCCTCAGGGCCGCGTGAATCAGAGGTGGTTTACCGTTTGAATCCCCTCAAGTCCAGTCTACTGGTTCTCGGGCCCGGCTTCCGTCAGACCTTCTCGCCCATCGCCTCGTGCGTCGACGACGGCCCGTCCTCCGGTCCTCAGCGTGGGGAACCGTGCGCTGCGCGCGTCGCGTCGTACCAGCGCTTGAGAGCCTCGAGCTCGGAGCGGACGACTTCGGGGCGTTCATCGACGAGGTTCGTCGTCTCTCCCGGATCGACGGCGAGGTCGTATAGCTCGTCGGGACGGCGCCCGTGGTTGTGGACGAACTTCGTCGGCCATCGAAGAAGCCCGGTACAGTGGCGATCGTAGAAGCACGACGCGTAGAGCGGGCGCGCGGGCACCGGCTCCGTCACGTCGTGGCCGGCGTAGTCCCCTCCGACCAACCGGTGCCCGGAGAGCGTCACCAGGGTAGGGAGAAGGTCGACCTGCGAGGTGATGGCGTCGATCGTTCGCGGCGCAATTTCGGGCGCCCGAATCACCATCGGCACCCGCAGCACCTCCTCGTAGAGCACGCCGTTGTGCTGGGTGACGTGATGCTCCCCGAACGCCTCGCCGTGGTCGCCGACCAGCACCAGGATCGTGTTCTCCCAGACGCCGAGCTCCTCGAGCATGGCGACGACCTCGGCCACGAAATCGTCGGTCATCCGCACGCCGCTGAGGTAGCGATTCTTCTCGTCGTCGTCGTCGAAACTCCCCACCTCGTCGGCGGGGACGGCGTAGTCGTGGTGTGTCGAAGTCGTCAGGTACGTCAGCAGGAACGGGCGCCCGTCCGCCACCTGGCGCGCGAGCCATTCGCGGCTCGGCTCCAGCATGGTCGCCTCTTCGTACCCGACATAGTTCACCCGTCGGAACGAGCGGACGTCGAGATCCTCGAGGTGAAGGCTGTCGTCGAATCCCAGGTTCACGACCGTCGGCCGGAAGAGCTGGTCGGAGGCGCGAGCGGGGTGCAGAAAGAGGGACGCGTACCCTGCCGAACCGAGCAGCTCGGGGAGGCATGCCTGCGGGATCCGCCCGACGACCGCCTCGGTGAGCTGGACGGTCGGATCGGGGTATACGCCGCAGAGCATCGCCACCAGAGCCTTCGACGTCACCGGCATCGGGGCGTAGGCGCGGTCGAACACGAGGGACTCCTTCGCGATCTCCGCCATCGTGGGGGACGTCTCGAGATCCGGTTCGTAAACGGTCAGCGCATCGCGGCGCATCGATTCCAGCACCACGAAGACGACGTTTCGAGGCGTCGCGTCCCGCCGGCGCTCGATGGTGGCGAGCCCTTCGCGGTGTCGATGCGGTTCGTCGCGGAGCTGCTCCCAGGTCCACAGGGGGAGCTGCTCGACGATGTGCATGACCGGCGACTGCGCGATCGCCACGCGCGCGTCCGCCCCACGGAGGTTCGTCGGGACGAGCGCGATGACCACAGCCGTGACGAACGTCAGCGCCCAGCCGCGGCGACCGAACCGCGGCCAACGCTGCGGCGCTCCGCGCCAGACGAAGTACCAGGGGAGCGTCAGACAGACGAAGAGATCGGCGAGGATGAGGAGCTGGAACTGCGACGGCACCGACACGTCGAGAATCCCGACGAGGTCGGTCGCCATCCCCGCTTGCAGGACGTAGAGGTCGAGCGTGGATCCCGTCTCCACCGCGAAGAGCGCCCCGGAGCCCTCGAAAAGAGCCACCGACATCGCAAGACCCTGGGCGGCGGCGAGCACCACGGCGAACTGCCAGCGCCGACGGACGAATTGCGCTGCGAGCATCGCGATCGCCGCAGTCGCGAAGAGGATCATCACCGACTTGCGCATCGATTCGGCGAACGCCAGCCAGCCGAGCGCGATGACGTTCGCCTGATGCAGGTACCAGAACTTGATGAGGAACGTCAGGACCACGAACGGCACGACGAGGCCCCAGAACGTGACGCGACGCGCGGAGTCGGGGGCGAGGAGCGTGCTCGTGGGGGAGGCGTCGGACATCGTGCGGACCGCCGGGGACCTGGGGTTGGTGCGGCGCTCCGAACGCTACCACAGCGCCGGGACCGGTGGCGAGAAAGCGCCTGCGGCTTGGGGGGCACCGAAAAGACGTGTAGGCTGAACCACATGTGGCTCGTCGACAAACTTTCGGCGCGGTGGCTCCTCACCGTGAGCATTGCTCTGTCGTCTGGCTGTTCCGCGCCGTCCGGGGGGAGCGACGCCACAATGCCGCCCGTCGACGAGATGGGGGCGCTCGACACCACAGACGCCGCACGGCCCGTCGATCTCTCGACGCTCGACAGTAGCGCGCCAGACGCGGCCTCCGGGCCCCCCGATGCGGCGCTGGCGGTCGACTCGGGACCCGATGTCGCGCCCGACCTGTGGGAAGCTCCCTCCGTCGAGACCAACATCGCCGTCCTCACGGTCACCGCGGCCGCCGCAGGGTTCGAACCGTCGGAAACCCTGGAGCTCGCCACCCTCGGAGCTTCCGTGCTCGAGCGTGCTTCGGTCGCCTACTCGGTCACCGCCGGTACTCGGACCGTGAACCTCAAGTTCGACGGCTTGAATCTGCTCCCGGGGCGCTACGCATGCACCCTGGATGCCTCACCGCCCGTCGAGGAGATCATGGTGACCCTGCGCGTCGAGGATGGCGAAAACACTCACCGCTACGTCGCCCGCGACGGCGTCGGGCGCTGCGCGTGGCACTACACGGTCCAACCGGACGGCACCTGGGCCGGGACCCTGGAGGCGACGCTCGTCGACGACATCGCCGGAATCGGAATGTTGGAAGTGGAGCTCGCCTACCGCTTCGCCCCCGAATGACTCGGCCGGCGTCAGCGACGTAGCGCGCAATGCGACGGGGGCTGCGCGGGGGCGCCAGTGTTCAGCGTGGCTCGTACCAGTTGAGGACGAGCCCGTCGCGAGCGTCGATGTCCTCGAGCTGCATCTTGAGGTCCGCCAGGCCGTCGCGCAGACGCGCGGCCCAGTCGTCGAGCGCGTCGACCTGAAAGTCACCGACACCGCTGATGTCGTCGCCGAGCTCGCCCATGTCGAACGCTTCGCTCACCGACGAGAGCGATCCTTCGTCGAGCCCCGCCTGGAAGTCGATCTGGTTCACGAGTACGTCGGCCGGTGCGACGCGGAAGGGGAGGTTCGGGTTCGCCTCGAGCCACTCCGGCGAGACCGCCTTGCTGCGGTCGATGAGCTCGTCACCGGTGACGAGATCCACGCTGTAGATCTCGCCGAGAAGGTCGAGGCCGAAGATGCTCGCCCCGTCGACCCGAACGATCTGCGGAATGTAATGATGGAGGTGATGGCACGCGGCGTAGCCGTCCTCGGACTCCCAGAAGTTCTCGGGATCGATCGACACGCTCGCGTGCGCGCTGATCAGCGAGGTGATCGGTGCAGCGTTTCCCACCGAACGGGCCACGTCGAGGGCGCGACGCAGCGCCTCGAGCTTTTCGACGTCGACTTCCAGAGCTTTGTGGGCACCCCGCGCGAAGCGAGCTGCGGGTTCGAAAATGCTTGTCACGTCATACCCCGGAATCAGGCGCGATCGCGTCGATCGCGGCACTCACAAGGTTTTACGTCGCGTTGGCCGCAGTGGCAAGGCGCCGCTGCGGCGTCACCAGGAGCCCGTGTTCTCCATCGACGCCCACGGCTCCGCCGGCTCCAGCGCTTCCCCCGCCTGGAGAAACTCGATCGAGATCTGGTCGGGCGTCTTCACGAACGCCATCCGGCCGTCGCGCGGCGGGCGCAGGATCGTGACGCCAGCCTCCTGCAGCTTCGTGCAGAGGGCGTAGATGTCGTCGGTCTGGAACGCCAGGTGGCCGAAGTTTCGCGCGTTGCCGTAGTCTTCCGGATCCCAGTTGTAGGTCAGCTCCAGGTAAGCCTCTTCGTCCCCGGGAGCGGCCAGGAAGACCAGCGTGAACCGGCCCCCCTCGCTGTCGCGCCGACGGACCTCCCTCATCCCCAGAAGGCCACAGAAGAATTGGAGCGACTCGTCGAGGTCGCGAACGCGGATCATGCTGTGGAGGTAGCGCATCAGAGAACCTTCTCGGTAGGGACGGGGCTGGGGGCGGGGTCTTTCTCGGGGCGCCACTGCACCGCGAAGCCGAGCTGGACGAACGGGGCCGGCGACACGACGTACTGACCTTCGTCCTGGAAATAGAGGACCGGAGACGCCGAGAACTCCATCTGAAAGTCGACGTCGTACTGCGTGTCCCAACCGAGCCCCACGTACCCCCCCGCTCCCACCCCGGGGGAGTTGTTGAGGCTGAAGTCGTTGTTCCCGTCCACGCCGATCGGCAGGAGCAGCATCGTCTGAAAACCCCCGTAGAAGAGGTCGTCGTCGGTCGCCAGAACGCGGCCGGCGCGGAACGTGTTCGTGATGACTCCCGCGCGCCCGTCCACGAAGAAACTGTCCTCGGGGATCGACAGCTGCGCGTCCGACTGCAGCGACAGGGCGAAGCGCCGCGCGGCGTACCACCGCCCGGAAACCCCGGCGTTCGCCATTACGATCGACGTGCCGATGTGCGCGCCGACGTCCCCCACGTCTCCGACGCCGATCGTGCCTTGAAGGCTGAGCCGCGGAATGTAGAGAAACCCTGGCCCGTCGAGAGCCGCCTGCAGGACGACCTCGCCTGCCCCGAGCCGGTGCGCCGGTTCCATCGTCTGGAATGCGCAGCCGCTGAGCGAAGCGAGTGCGAAGAGTGCTGCCCCTTCAATTCCGTAGCGCAATCAGAAGCTCCCGAATCATCGTGGCGGCGAGCGCCGCAGTTATCCCCGAATGGTCCCACGGAGGGCTTACTTCGACGAGGTCGAACCCGACGAGGTCGAAATTCGCCAGCGACCGCATGATCGCCAGCGCCTCTCGGCTCGTCAGCCCTTCGGGCTCCGGCGTGCCGGTCCCGGGAGCGTACGCAGGATCGATCGCGTCGATGTCGAAGGTGCAGTAGACCGGGCGACCTTTCCAGCGGAGCGCCCACTCGTCGAGAAACGCGACGACCTGGTCGCTCCCCTCCGGCGTGAACTGCGGGACGTGCTCACGCGCGAACTCCCACTCCTCCTTCGGACCGCTCCGAATCCCGATCTGGACCAGCCGCGATGGTTTGTCGTCGGTCGACATCCCGCAGCTCTTCCACACGTTGCGGAGCGCCGTCGCGTGGCTCAGCTTGCTGCCGAGCCACTCGTCGCGCAGATCGTAGTGCGCGTCCACGTGAAGCACGCAGAGGTCGGGGTAGCGCGTGGCGAAAGCGCGAGCGATCCCGGCGGTCACCAAGTGTTCGCCGCCGATACAGATCGGTCGCTGCCCGCGGTCGAGGATCTCGCCGACCGCCTCGGCGATCTCGTCGAGCGTCCGATCGGGGGCTCCGATCGTCAGCTCGAGGTCGCCGGCGTCGTAGAACGAGCCTTCGGCGAGCTCCTTCCCCTGGGCGACCGAGAACGTCTCGAGGTTGTCGGAGTAGTAACGGATCTCGCGCGGTCCGAGCCGCGTTCCAGGGCGAAAACAGCACGTCTCGTCCATCGGAATCCCGAGGATCACGTTGCGAACACCTTCCACCGAATCTGCCGAGCCGATGAACCGCGTCATCGAACCTCCATCGCGTTGATCTTGCGTTCCCTGGCGTCCGAACCCACCGTGACCTCGGCGCCCGATAGCGCTCCTTCGACCCGCAGGCCAAACGGGCTCGTCGACCCGGGCTCGAGCTGAAGCTTCTGGCTAGCCAGCGTCTTTCGCTTGCTGGTGACCTGCACTTCGACCTCGCGCTGCTCATTCGTCGTGTTGGCCACGACGCCACGGCAGAACCCTCGGTCGCATTGCGCCTGCAAGAGCACTGCCCCACTGTGCCCGAGGCGTTCGGACCACCGCGTCGCCGCCGCTCGTCGCGCGTCGACCACCGGGTCCGACATCCTCGGCGGCGCGACCTCGACGTACTTCGCGAACGCCTCCGCGGCGCCCTTCGTGTCCCCGACGAGCCGGGCGAAATCCGCTCCGTAGAACTGCGCCTCGGACAGCGTCGGGTCGCAGAACGCCGCAGCGCCGAACAGTTGACGCGCCGTGACGTTCTCTCCCGCGAGCGCTTCCTGGCGACCGAGGAGGAGCAGCGCTTCGCAGTCGGCCGGGTTCTCGTCGACCAGGGCATGGACCCGCGGCTCCGCGATCCCCTCCTTGCCCTGATCGAGGGCGTGCCGCGCGGCTACGACGTCGTGTCGCCCCTCTTTCTTATCGACCTTCGCCAGCGACTCTTTCGACTTCGAAAACTCGTTGCGATCCAACAGGCCCTTGGCGAGGAGCGTCCAACCCGCGTCGGTCTGTGCGGACACCGCCGAGTCGTGACTGAGCGCCCATACGGCGAGCTGGTTGGCCATCTGGACGTCGACGAGGTCGAACAGCGCCGCCATTCTCAGGAGCTCGTCGTACGACTTCGCCTGCTTGACGGCCTCGTCGGCGATACGCGTCGCGCTCCGGGCGTCGTCGGCGACGCGGTATACGGCAGCACGCAGCGCGCCTTCCCATGCGGTCTTCTCCGACGCCTTCCACGCCGCGTCGGCTGCCTTCTTCGCCGAACTTTGACCCTTCTTGTCCCCTCTCCATGCGTCCACCAGTGCACCGAGGAGCTTCGCCTCAGGGCGGTCGACCGCCTGGAATGCCGTCTTCGCGGCATCGAAGTCCGACCGCGCGATCGCCTCGAAGCCAGCTTTCAGTTTCGGGTCCTCTTCGAGCTCCGCCACGAGCGGTGCGCGCCGTGTGAAGTCGAACGTCGCCGTCCCTCCAACGGAGCCCGTTCCGCCGGCGTACACCCATGCGTCGGAATCGCTCTCGACCAGGATGGCCCAGCGTTCTCCGTCGGTGCTCCACGAGGGGGACGCTTTCACCTTCGGGCACTTCGCCTCGTCACGACGGCGCGAAGTCTCGCCCCCGAAGCGCCGGTCGGCGACGATCGTCGTCTCGCCCTCCTTCTGGTCCATCAGCCCGACACGATGGCGCGTGGTGCATTGAAACTTTCCGTTCGACTCGGTCCGTTCGTGCGTCGTCACCGAGACGAGCCTGCGGTCACCCTGAGGGCGTTCCCACGCCCCGGAATCTCCTGGCGTGACTCCGAGCGTCTCGAGCCGTTTCGCCGCAACGTCGGGCGCCTTCGCGGCGGCGAGGGTCTCCGGCAGCGGGCCCACCGGCTCGGACGTCTTGAAACGCTGCAGCGGCTGCGCACCCAGCGATTGCGCGCCGTACACCTCGAAGCCCTCGAAGTAGTAGTCCTCCGAGATCCCGTCGACCATTCGCTCGCCGCGCTGTACGACGTCGACGATCACCTCCTGGCCGGTCGAGGACCACCCGCGAATCGAGCGCTCCGCCGTGTCGGCGGCCGCAGGCGAGGCCCAGGCGAGCAGGGCGGTCGTCAGAACGAATGTGGATCGTGAGAGGTGCATGGGCGTTCCGGGGATTCGTCACCCACTGTGTGCCAGCAACCCCGCTCAGACTCAAGCCCGATGACGCCGTTCCGCGCGCCGTCGGCGGGCGAACAGACCCAGGAGCACCAGCAGTCCGGGAGTCGCCGGAGCGGTCCCGCGCCCCGTGACGCACCCGCAACCGCCGTCGGCCGCCACGACGTCGCCGTCGAGCATCGCGCCGTCCGGGGAACTCTGTGCGCCGGTGTCGTCGCCTCCCGCGGCGCCCCCGGTGTCACCGCCGCCGCCACCATTTCCGGCGTCGGCGCCCCCGCCGCCAGGGTTCCCCCCCATGTCGACGCTCCCGACCGTCCCCATGTCCGTCTCGGGCATCGGTTCGGGGGGCAGGGGGCGGCGAGGCCCCAGAAACCGGAGGGTCGAGTAGTAGCGCTCGGCGCCGAAACCGTTCTCGTCCGACCATTCGGGCCCGAGTACGGTCTCTGCTTCCGCGAACGAGTCGCCGAGGGACCGCCAACAGGCAATCCCGCGCGCCGCGCGGGCGCAGAGATCGGAGCGGCCGTCGCGGTCGAGGTCGACGAAGTCGATCGTTCGGTAGTAGCGCTCCCCGGTCCAACCCGAGTCATCGACCAGAAGATCGGTGCCGATACGGTTGCCGAATCCCGCTCCGTCGAACGCCCAGCAGCGGTAGCCCGCATTCGCACGAGCGCACACGTCGAGCATCCCGTCGCCGGTGACGTCGGCGAACCGGATCGTCTGAAAGTTGGAATCGTCGCGCCAGCCCGAGTCGTCGGCGAGCGCCGGGCCCGAGATCGCCGGGCCGAATCCGTCCCCCGTCGACAGGTGACAGACGAGGCCCGCCGCCGCGCGAGCGCAGACGTCGTCGCGCCCGTCGCCGTCGAGATCGATCAGTTGGATCGTCGAGTAGTAGCGATACTTGTCCCACCCGCCGCCGTTCGACCACGCCGGACCCGAGACGAGCCCGCCCCACGCCGTCCCGTCGAACCGCCAGCAGCGAAACTCGTCGGGGTTTCGCGCGCAGAGGTCGGCCGCTCCGTCCCCGTCGATGTCGCCCATCCGAATCGTCCCGTAGCGGGAGGGGGCATCCCATCCGTTGTCGTTCTTCAGCGCTCCCGCGACGACCGCCGGGCCGAACCCGTCGCCGGTGGAGGGGTGGCAGTGCATCCCGTCGCTCCATCGCATGCAGACGTCGTCCATCCCGTCGCCGTCGAAGTCCGCGAGCCGGATCGTCGAGTAGTACTTCGGGTGGTTCGCGCCGACGTCGTCGCCGTACTCGGGGCCGTCGATCGGCGGACCGAAGCCGTCGCCCGTCGACTTCCAGCAGCGGATGCGGTCGTTGTTGCGTCCGCAGACGTCCGCGAGCCCGTCTCCGTCGATGTCGCCCCATCGGATCGTCGCGTAGTGCGACGGGTCGTCCCAGCCGGGGTCGTCGAACGCAGCGCCTCCCGGCCCGGCGATCGCTGGGCCGAAGCCGTCCTCGCCGAACAGGCTGCACAGAATCCCGTCCTTCGTCCGGACGCAGGCGTCGCCACGGCCGTCGCCGTTCACGTCGGTCTCCTCCGCTCCGAGCTGGGCGTGCAGGTCGTGGAGTTGGCCGTCGAACCGATTTTCGCAGTGCGCCGGCATCGCCGACCCACCGTCCGCGAAGATCCCCCAGTGATTCAGTACGCTGCGCGGGCTGCCGTCCGACGGGCGGTTGATCGTCCCGCGACCCTTCACCCACATCTGCGACGAGCCACCCCCGTCGAGATTGATCGCCGTGTGGGCTCCGAGGCGCTCCATCAGGCGCGCCAGCTCGAGCCCGTACATCCCGCTCGAGCGCGACGAACGTCCGTCCACCACCACGAGGATGAAAGTCTGCCGGTCTTCCGAAAGCCCCATCGCCGTTCGCGGGTGCCGCTGCCGCATGTCCGAACGGTCCGTGAAGCAACTGCCGTCCGTCGCCGATGGACAGTCGACCGCCGCTCCGTCGATCACGAGCTGCGGGAAGCCGCTCACGAGCGACGCCGTCCCCGGCGGCACGGCCGGCATCGGGGTCGTCGGTGCCCAGCCTTCCGCGCTCAGGTCACGGTTCTTCACGAGCTCCGAGTTCGTGTACTCGACCGCCTGGTCTCCGAACGCGATCCACCCGTACTTCGCGTGATACCAATCGCCCGTGTAGTCGAGACCGCTTCGGTTCGACGCCCACCGCGTCCCGCCCCCCACCGCGTCGCCGTACACGTGGTTGCGCGGACTCGACGTGAAGAAATCGCCGTTCACCGCGACCTCCGCCCCCACCGAGTTCCCCCACGACGACGACGTCGAGTACCCCGAATACTCCGACGCCCCGATCCGCACCCCCGGCGTACAAAGCGACACATACGCTGCGTAGAAGTCCGTCGCCGGACCGCTCGTCCGCCCCTCGACGATCCTCACCCCCGGAAACGGGGTCGACTCGCTCGACGACTCGATCGTTTGCCCCCAGGCCGTCGCCGACCACGACGCCGCCACGAACACCAACGCTACCAATTTCTTCATGTACCCAACCCTCCTACATCCCCCCCCCGGGGAGCAATTCAAACGTGTTCAAACCGCGCTTCGCGCGGTGGGGGACCGGCCTTCGGCCGGTGGTGGACCGCGCTTCG
>CAYPJU010000136.1:0-5000 GCA_964411125.1 uncultured Bradymonadales bacterium
GCCCCAGTAGGCTTCGGCGCTCTCGCCGGCGAAGCGGATCTCGCGGACCTTCGTGTCGTCGACACGAAAGACGACGAAGCTCCGAAGGGGAACCTCGAGCGGACCCGAGGCGGGCAAGTCTTCGATCATCCCGATCGAACCGAGTGACCCTTCCCATGGCTCGCCGCGACCCTTGACCCACCGCTCGTACTCGGCTTTTGGCATGACGAGGAGCTCGGCGGAGTCCGTCGGCGAGTAGATCGTCCCGTACGACGACTCGCCCTTTTCGTAGGCGGTCCACGTGGGGACCCAGTCGGCGCGCTCTAGCGTGACCGGGGTCACGCCGGCCGCGGCAGCGGGCGCGGAAGGCTCTGGGGGCGCGGCCGACTCGGGGGCGCTCGTCACGTCGCTGTTGAGGATCCACGTGCAGTCGCACCCGACGTACCCGTTGTGGCACGGTCGGCACTGTTCGACGTAGGTGGCGCGCTTCCCACAACCTTTGACGCTGCGTGTCCGGTCGTCGATATGGGTGATCTCGAGCTGATCGGACGAACACGACAGGTCGGCCGTGGCGCGGCTGGAGAGCTGCTGGGGCGTGGCGTTGAACGTCGCGCACCCCGCGGTCGCCGACACCCCGGCGAAGATGACGAGGACGAGCATTCGATGAGCTTTCATACAACCTCCTGGGTAGGCCCCTCCTATCACGCGCTTCGGGTTTGCAAAACGCCACAGGGGGCCCCTCGAATTGTCATTCTTCTAGGGTCTCCAACCACTCGGTCTCGTAGCTGTCCGTGATCGGGACGGTGCAGAGAAACTCACACGGAGCGTCCGAGACGTTCTCGTACCAGTGGACGGTGCGGGCGGGGATGAAGACGACGTCGCCCGCCCCCACAACCATCGTCTCGTCGTCCAACCCGAGCCGCATCTCGCCTCGGATGACGACCTGCTCGTGTTCGATGTCGGGGTGGAAATGAGCGGGGATGCGGCCTCCGGGCGCGAGCACGAACCGCCGCTTGGCGAAGTTCGGCGCGCCGTCGTCGGGACCGATCAACACCGCCATCGTGGCGCCACGGGCGCGAGGGACGGGTTTCGCCTCGCGGTCGGAAGGTTTCGTCACGTAGCCGGCCATCTCGTCTCCTGGGTGCAGGTGGGTCCTGACGCTGAAGGTTTCCAGACGACTCGTCAATCCCGTCGGGAAGGGCGCTAATCGCGGTGCGTCACTGAGCGAACCTCGCAGCCCAGTAGGCGAGCCCGGCGATGTCGCGAACGCCGACCCAGAACAGGGGATCGTAGTCCGTGCCGTCGGGTCGAAACGTCGCGTCGAGCCCGCCGCCGATCACGATCTTGTCCACCAGGGCGATGCGGAACTCGGCCGCGCCACCCTGCTTCAGGCGCGAAGGCCATCGGGAGCCATCGGGGTCTGTGAACGACGGGGATTCGAGGCCGCCGGTGATGACACCCTCGAACGCCACGATGGGGGCGACGGCCACGTCGAACGCACCGCCGACGTGCAGCGCGTTCTGCCGCCCGAAGATGGGCGCTTTCGCCAGCCGACCGCGGTAACGGCCGGATACCACGACCGAGAAGGAGACGGACTGGTCGAAGAAGGGCGACTGAATCGGGCGGTATTCGTAGATGCGGGAGAAATCGCCATCGGCGAGGTCGAGCAGCATCGTGTGGGGCACGGCGGCGCGCGCCAGACCCTTGAGCCCGCGCTCCCACCACCGGTCGTCGGCATAGAACGGGATGGTCGAAGGGACGAACCGCCAGCGAGGGGTCGTATGCGACCGCCAGGTGAGCAGACCGAACTCGGCGGCTTCGGAAAGGCGTTCCCCCATCGCGTGCCGTTCGACCGCCTCGATCGAACGGTTTCGAAGCGCGAGGCCGAGCACGAGCTCCTGGAGCGACGCGTCCCACCGTTCGATGAAGGCGATCTCGGCCTCCATCTGCTCCTCCGGGTAGACGTCGAGGACGGGTTCGTCGGCGGTCTCCCACCGAACGTGGCGAGCGCGCATCAGCTTTCCGAGGTCGTGGACGTCCGACAGCTCTTCGGTGAGGCGGGCCATGTAACCGGACTCGAGATCCGAGAGTTTCGCGGCGGCCTCGAGCATGTCCGCGCATGCCGCCACGCATTCGTTGTCGTGGCAAAATTGGCGCGGGTCGTCGTGCTCGACCCGCTGGGTCAGTACGCGCAGGTTGTCGCTCGCCCTCGCCTGGCGGCGCATGAAGTCCAACTGGGCGTCGACGAGCGCCGCAACGACCTCCCCCCCGTCGGGCACGTCGATGCTCGAACAGGCCTGAGGCTCGACCCAGTTCCTCTCCACGCATTCCATCTTCGCCGTGACCCAGCGGGTCTCCGCGTTCGCCTCGTCTTCCGCGGGGGCGATCTGGTCGAGGAGCTCGAAGACGACCCGGGTTCGGCACTCGTCACCTTGTGCAGCCGTGCAGGATTTGTCCGCCCAATACCTGAGAGCGTCGTAGACCCCCGCGTGGAAATCGGCTTCGCGGAACGGACGGGCGATCAAGGCGCTGAAGTTGACGATGTGCTCGCCGTAGATGTTGGCGAAGCGAGAGGTCGTCTCGAGATCCAGAGCCCCCGCGATGTCGGGCTGTCGGGCCAGGGTCTGAAGCTCGTACTGGCGAGCGACACCGACGAAGTCACCGGCAAACTTCGTGAGCTGACCGAAGCCACGTCGATAGGAGAGCTGGTCGTGATCGAACGTTTTGCTCGGGCCGCGCCGCTCGTCGGGGTCGATGTAGATGAACTCCGCGGTCTTCCCCACGTTTCGCGCCGCGTCCATGTGAACGCCGAGCGCAAGCGGGACGTTGTCGAAGACCCCACCGTCGAGGAACGTGTCCTCGACGGCGTCGTCTCGGGCACAGAGAGGCTGGTCCTTCCGATAGCCCTTCACGTGCCGCACGACACCGCGTGGCGGTGCCCCCTTCGAGCCAGGAGTACCCGCGCCCGATCTCTGCCTCGACGGAGGAACCTCGCAATAGTTCACGTCCACCGGACCGAAGGCAGCGGGGAAGGCGCTCGATGCCTGGATGACTCGGGCGATGTCACGGAACGCGATGCTTCCGTCACGGCCATGCGGCAGATACATCGCCTTGCCGAGCTCCTCGTAGGTCGGCTCGCCACCCAGCCCCGTGGGCAGCTCGTCACATCCTCCCGTCTGATAGTTTCGGAAGACGAGCCCGTCGGGACCCGCACACGCCATGAGCGGGACGACGTAGCGTTGTGTGTCGACCTCGAGGCGCTGCTGTTCCCCGATCGTCAGCGGGGTCGGTTCGCTGCGGGTGGTGGTGACCCCGAGCGGCAACTGGCAGCTTCGGAACTCGGCAGCCTGATCCCCCGACAGCTCGGATTCGAAGCTCTCGAGAACGCGGCGCATCCCCTTGCGCGACAACAAGCCGTCGTCGGGCGCCCAGGGATCGAGCCCGTCGCACTCGCCAGGATCGAGGCCGAGGGCGCGATGGTATTCGCGGCACGAGCGCCCGGCGGGGAACAATTGCTGAAGCCCGACGTCGACCCACGCCCGCCAGAACCAGTTGTTCTTGGCGTTCCCCTTTGCCTGTTCGGCGTCGGACTCGCACCACTCCCGCGCGACGAGAAACGCGTTGATGTTGCCCGCCGAAGCTCCGGTGACGACATCGAGCCGCACGTCGTTCGGACGGCCACGCCGAGCAACCGATTCCCCTTGTTCCGCGCGCCGGATCAGCTCGATGAGCGCCCAGTTCACCCCCGCCTCGTATGCCCCAAGGCTGACGCCCCCGGAGATCGACAACCCGTAGCGGGTCGGTTCGTCCGTCGGCTGGGCCGCGGAAGTCGACGCGAAGGCCGTGACGGCCAACACGATGAATACCCCTCGTATCTTCATGCCTTCGTCGTACCGCAATTATGCAGCACAGGGCAGAAAACGAGTCGAGGTTCGAAGGAGCCGATGGCGCTCCTACGACGACGCCCTACTCCCGGCGGCGTCCAGGAACGTCACCCGGCGCCGATGCGCGGCCGGGCATCGGGGATGGTCGATGCCTCGAGCTCCCGATGAATTCCCCCTCGCAATCCGGGCGGATCTTCACGGGATCGTCGAGAAGTGCGAACGGAGGAGGTCGTTGATTCGCCCGGCTCGCGTGATCGTCACACCGTGAGCCGCCCCCTCGATCTCGACGTACTTTGCGCCGTCGATCCGGGACGCCATCTCACGCATCACCTCGGGGCGCGCGATCGGATCGTGCTCGGCCGACACCAGCAGTGTCGGCGCGGACACCTTGTCGAGGCGTCCGGTGGCGCTCCAGCTTCGCATCGCGGCCACCTGACGCATCGCGCCGGGGGGCTGCACCGCCAGATCGTGCCCGAAGACCGCTTCGAGCTCGACCGCGAATTGATCGAGGTCGTCTCGCTGCCGCTCGCCCGGCGACAACACGAGCTCGAGAAACGCGCGGCGACGAGCCCCGCGGCTCCCCACCATCATCCGAACGCTCCGCCACATCATCTCGCCTGACATCCGCGTCAGGTCAGCGCCGGAGGCCGACGTGCAGAGGAGCGAGAGGGACCGGACGAGCCGGGGCCGATTCAGCGCGAGCTCCAGTGCGATGCAACCGCCGAGCGAGTGGCCCACGACATGGGCGCCCTCCCACCCGAGCTGCTCGATCAGAGCTCCGGCATCGTCGGCCATCTGCTCCACGGTAATCTTCGCGGCCCCGCGCGGCTGACTCCCGAACACGCCCCGGTTGTCGAACCACACGCACTCGAACCCCTCGGCGAGCCCCTCCACCTGGGGCAGCCACCCGTCGCCGTGAACCCCGGTCCCCTGGATCAGCAAGACCGGCTCCCCCGCCCCCGCGCGATGGGCGGTGAACACGCACCCCCGATACTCGAACTCGACCCTTGATGATGGACTCATGGCTCACTCCCTCACAGACACCTCGAGACTTTTTCGCCTTTTTTCGCAACGGAAGCGAGCCGCGGCCGAAAACGTATCTGGCCAGCGCATCCTCCTCTGCGATCGACTCGGCCA
>CAYPJU010000137.1:0-2524 GCA_964411125.1 uncultured Bradymonadales bacterium
CTTGGTTCGAGGCGAGTTCGCTCGCCAGGCTGCGCACGAACTGCTCGACCCGCTCCAGCCCACGCCAGTCGATCCCGCGGATCGTGTCGCCGGGGGTGTGGTAGTCGGCGTGCCGTCCGGTCGACAGCCCGATCGCCTGCCAGCCGCGCTCGGCGAACGCAACGTGGTCGCTGGCGGCGTCGTACAGGGGATGTCGTTTCAGCGTCAGCTTCGTCGTGCCTGCGGCGCGTCCCGCAATCGGTGCGAACGGCGACCCCTCGTCGAGGCCGTAGGCGTGAAGGGTCGAATCGCGAAGACGCCCCAGCATGTCGAGGTTCACGAACAGCCCGGGTCCCGAGGGCTGTCGGAGGATATGCGCAGCCTGTCGAGCGCCCCGCAGGCCGAGCTCTTCGCCGGTCGTCGCGAGGAAGACGATGGTGCGGGATCGGGGGCCGGTCGACGCGAGTGACCGGGCGACGGAGAGCAGGACGGCGACGCCGGAGGCGTTGTCGTCGGCGCCGGGGTGAATCTTCTCGGGACCGTTCCACCGGCTGCCGGGGCCGTCGACGCCGAGGTGGTCGTAGTGCGCGCCGAGGACGACGGGCGGAGCGTCGGTGGTGCCGGGGAGCCGGCCCGCGACGTTGTCGGCGGTGACGACCTCGCGCTCGAGCTCCAGAGTCGCGCCGACGGTGAGCGGCACTTCGACAGCTTGCGGCGAGGCTTCGAGCGACTCCTGGTACTGCTCGAGGTCGAGCCCGGCGGCGCCGAAGTGCTCCGTGGCGCGGCGTGCGCTCAGCCGCGCCGCTCCGATGCCGCGCAGGGGAAACTGCGGGCGCACGGACGGCAGCTCGTCGGGGCGCTGATCGCTGCGACCGCCATGGGAGCGAGGGTCGTTCACGAAGACGATCGCCTTGGCGCCGTTGGCCAGGGCGACCGCCGCCTTCGACTCCTCGGAGAGCAGGTAGCGGTCGCGGTCGGCGAGCCCGTCGAGGACGCGCTTCGGTGCCGAGGTAAAGGCGACGACGACGCGGCCGCGGACGTCGACGCCGCGGTAGTCGTCCCAGCTGCCGGTCGTCAGCCCGTAGCCGACGAAGATCGGCGTCTCTTCGAACTGCACGGCGTCGCTGAACGACGCGATCTGGTACCCGACGCCGCGCGACAGCAGCGCGTCACCGAGCCGCACCTTGGTGCCGGTTGCCGGGCGGGACCGTCGGACCACGCTGACGGGGATGAACCACGAGCCGTCGATCCCGGCGGGTTCGAGGCCCGCCTCCTTCATCCGTTCGACGATGAAGTCGCGGGCGAGGTCGTGTTCGGGGGTGCCGACCTCGCGGCCGGCGAACCGCTCGGAGGCGAGCGTGGTGAGGTCTTTGCGGGTCGACTGCGCGGCGGCGGGCTGCGCGGCCAGCGTCCCCAGAACCAGAATCAAGCACGAGACGAACTGCGCTCGCTTCGGCACGCTATCCCCTGGCCTTGCCGAGGCCGACCGCCTCGCGGCAGCGCTCCATCACCTCGACGGCGACGGGTCGAACCTTCTTTGCGCCGGCGTCGAGGACGTCGTCGAGGTAGTCGGTGTCGTTGCGGATCTCCTCGAAGCGCTCGCGGAGCGGGGCGAAGTGCTCGTCCATCTTCTCGAACAGCGCCTGCTTCGCGTGCCCGTACCCGAACCCGGGCGTCGCGTAGTTGTCGCGCATCTCGGCGACCTCGTCGGCCGACGCGAACAGCTTGTAGAGCGCGAACGCGTTGCACGTGTCGGGGTTCTTCGGCTCGTCGATCGGCGTCGAGTCCGTCACGATCCGCATCACCTGCTTGCGCAGCTTCTTCGGCGGAATCAGGGGTTCGAGGATGTTGCCGTACGACTTCGACATCTTCCGCCCGTCGGTCCCCGGCACCGTCGCCACCTCTTCGCGCACCTTCGCTTCGGGGAGCTTCAGGAACTCGCCGTCGAACGCGTGGTTGAACCGCTGCGCCATGTCGCGCGCCAGCTCGATGTGCTGGATTTGGTCCTGGCCGACCGGCACCACGTCCGAGTCGTAGATGAGGATGTCGCTCGCCATCAGCACCGGGTAGGTGAAGACGCCGTGGTTCATCTCGTTGGCGAGCCCGGCGTCTTTCGCCGCTTTGTAGGCGTGCGCGCGTTCGAGCAGGCCCATGTTGGTGACGCACGACAGCAGCCACGTCAGCTCGGTGACTTCGGGGACGTCGGACTGCCGGAAGAACGCGGCGCGGTCCGGGTCGAGCCCGAAGGCGAGGAAGTTTGCGGTGATGAGGTGCGTGGAGTCCCGCATCGCCTTCGGGTCACGCTCGGTGGTGAGCGCGTGGTACTCGGCGACGAAGTAGAACGCCTCGTAATCGTCCTGCAGGTCGATCGCGGGGCGAATCATGCCGAGGTAGTTCCCGAGGTGCGGGTTTCCGGTCGATTTGATGCCTGAGAGACTTCGCTTCATGCCCGAATCGATAGCATGCCGCCGCGCTGGTTGGCTACGCTCGTTACCGCAGCGCGGCTGCGAATCACTTACCGCATCGAGCCCGTGGTGATGCGGCA
>CAYPJU010000137.1:2624-9801 GCA_964411125.1 uncultured Bradymonadales bacterium
GCGGCACCACAGGGGCGCGCGAACGGGGCTTGATCCTGCCGCGCTGAGCCTGCGGTGGTGCGGCGTCCTGCCGCACTGAGCCTGCGGTGGTGCGGCATGGAGCCTGTGGTGGTGCGGCATCCTGCCGCACTGAGCCTGCGGTCATGCGGCATCCTGCCCGCGACCGTACGCACGTGCAGTTCGTGTGCGGTCTTCGCGCCTTTTCGAAGTCGCGGAACGTCGCCTTCTCGCGCTTTCCCGATGCGCTCCGCGCAGTTCCGCCGGTTTCCGCCTGGAGTCCGTCGTTTGGGCGTCGCAGGGCGATTTTGATAGAGGATAGGCGGCGTACGGGGGCGTGCGCCGCTTTCACGACCAACACGTGTATCACCGTTTCACCACGTCCCGGTGGCCCGGCCGGACAACATTCAGCCAGGGAGAATCATGCTTCACCGAACGCGGAAGTCGCTCGTCGTCACCATCACCATCATCGGACTCTGCCTCGGACTGACGGCATGTGGAGCCGAAGAGGAGCCTGACAAACCCATCCCCGCGAACGTCGACGCTGGCGCGGATGAGGGTGCCGCGAGCGAGGGTGAGTCGCCAGATGCCGGAGATGTCGATGCAGGGGACGAAGTGGACCCGTCTTCACCGTGCGAGCTGCACGTGCTCTCCAAGGAGGAAGAGTGTCCCGCCAATTGCGACGATGCATTTCACGGTTTTGTGACGTACTGCACGACCTTTTGCGGGACAGATCAATCGCTCTGCCCCGACGGGCTCGTTTGCAAGATTAACTTTTGCTACCCGCCCTGCACGGAGGACGACGAGTGCACTTCGCTGCACCCGGCCTTCACCTGCACGAGTCACGTCGAGGTGTGCCGATGAGGAACGACCGACCTGATAGCCCGCGCTACGCCGTACGGTGCCGCGGATCGTTGGTGAGGCTTGCGGTCTCGATTCTGCTGTTCGTCATCGTCGCGAGCGGTTGTATCGGGCTCGAAGAAGCCGAAGTGGCAGGGGGCGCGAGCGAGGAGCCTGCGGTCGCCGTCGAGGATGGGCCGGTCGATTCGCTCGTCCCGAACCAGCAGGAGAGGGGCCCCGATGAGCTGTCTCGGGGGCCAGCGGCCGTGGACGCGTTCGAAGAAGTCCGCGCCGCCGAACGGGGATGGTGGTTCGAAACGCCAGAATCGGTTCAGGTTCAGGTGGTCGACGACCGGGTCGCGGACATCGAGTTCCCGGGCGGCTTCCCGCTGGACGAACGATCGAGCTGGGAAAGAGCGGTCGGAGCCTCGTGGGTCGTTGGCGACTTCCATGCTACGGACGTGGTCCCGCGGCTGTGGAGACGGCTCGACGTGGAGCTCGAGAAGTCCGACGGGTCGGCGGCGTCGGTCACGATGCTTCGTCCGCTGTGGTGGTTCGATCAGACCGGCGCGGAAGAGGGCGGCACGATCGCGCTGGAGCTCGGGGAGGCGGAGATCGAAGGGGACGCGACGGTGGTCGCCGTCGCCGACGACGTCACGATCGACTCTCGCGCCGATGACGGCGCGGTGGTCACCGGTACGATTCGGCACGACGACGCGCCCGTGATTCGGCTGGAGTTCGACGGGGACGACCGGAATAGCGTCGGTGTCACGGCGAGTCATCCGCTGAAATCAGCGGACCGGGACCGGTTCGTTCCGGCGGGCGACTTGGCGGTCGGCGAAGGCATCGAGACGCTGCAGGGCGGGAGCGCGAGGGTCACCCGAGTCGTTCCGTCGCCGCGAACCGAATCGGTGTACAACCTGGAAGTGCACCGCGCGAAGTCGTACTACGTGGCGTCGCAAGCGCTGCTGGCGCACAACACGTGCTTCGACAATACGATTGACTACCTGCGAGGACGCGCGGCCAGCGCGGTGGACGAGGCGGACTTGATTCAGATCTTGGTGGGTAAAGACGGGCTGCGGTTTCGGGGTGGGTCGCGAAATGGAAAGCACCTAAGTTTGGAAGACGCAGCCGGAAACATCCGGGCGAGGATTGATCCGCCCGACGAATATGGCGGCCGTCACCTGCATCTCTATGACGCAAGTGGGAACTCCCTGGATGCAGCCGGCAACATTGTGCCTAGAAAATCGGCCGATGCCCATATCCGGATTGAGTAGCTCGCGACCTGACCGTTTGGTCAAGGCACCGTCGAAATCGCGGCGTGTACACTCTAGAAGGAGGTACCCAAAAAAATGGCCCAGATACCTGAAATGGACAGGATGGCAAGCCTTTGCGCGCTAAGGCTGACGGACTCGGCGATGAAGTTCATATGGGACGCGGCACGCGAAGAGGTAACCCTCGAGTTCGAAGACGCATACCACGCTCATCACGAGTGCCATGTGGATGGAGTAGTTCGGATCGCTGCCGATGACGTCGTCGTACAGTCCTCCAAAGGAGTGTTGGAACGCGACGCCCGTCCCCTGGAGATCATCTGGTTCCTCGACGTGATATGCGACACGGTCGTGCTCTCCGGTCTCGATGTCCACGGGGTCGCCACGGACTGGCTCTTCGTCGGCTGCCGCCGGTTGGAGGTGGAGTTTCACCGATACAATCGATGGGACGAAGTCCTGCAGAAGGAAGAGGAGGTCGAGCCAGCCGCTGATCACGGGGAGTTCGACGACGTCGTGATCGTGACCGCCGACCTCTTTCCTGCGCACATACAACGACGGTACCGAGAGCTTTGCATTGCGGATTCGCGCGCACGGGGGGAATCGCCGATGCCCACGGATCCGCTTTCGTGGGCTGGTCCCCATTCAGCTGACTTTCGCCTCGACATCGATCCCACGAGCGAGAAAGTGGACGCCGTTCTGCGGCGTGCGGACGCCGTGGTGGTCTACGCTGACCTGGGTGGTGTCGAGAGAACGATGCCCCTCGCGATCACGAACCGTGGCGTCGTCTATCGAAGGTTGTGGGATGGCCCCACGAGTCGGGAGTTCGTGCGGAATGGCGGGCTTTGGGACGTTTGATGACTATGTCGTCGATTCTGAAACCGTCCTTGCCCTCGGAGCAAGGTTCACTGCACACAGAAACGGTTGCAAACTCGGCGACGCGGATCGGAGGAACTCCCTATGAGTGATGCTGGATATCCTTTTCTGATGAGCGGCGTGGGGTGGAGGGGAGGCGCTTACATCGATATCGAGGATGCGGCGGACGACAACATCGACTTTTTTCTGACGCTCGATGATGGGCGGCAGTTCTACGGGGAAGCAGCCACCGTCGCGAATGTCGTACGGCTCATGCAGAGATGGGTTGCGACCGGCGAGCGGACCGAGCAGTTCTATACCGTCGTGGAGGAGGTCATCGTGCCGCGCCTCAGCTGGGACCTTCTCGCAAAGGTCATCGATGACCTGGTGGCCCGCGCTACCATCACGACCGTCCTCTATCCCTGCGAGGATGACGGTGAGTTCGAGGAAAGCGAGGCTTCGCCGGGGATTGAGCAACCAGTGGAGAGTGGACCTGCGATAGTCAAAGGTCCGGCGAACCTTGGGGAGGACGATGAAGTCGGTTCAGCGATGCGGGCCGGGAACGATCGAATCGTGCTGGCGGACTCGAACCGTACGGAGTTGAGCGGACTAGGGTGGACGGGATTCTCGTGCAACTCGATCGACGACCCGGACAACTCCGAGGTCGAGTTCACCTTTCACCTCGAAGATGGTCGTCAATACCGAGGACGCGCTGTCACGATAGCGAACGTGGTCGAGCAAATGAAGGACCGCGTCGAGGCAGACGAGCATTCCGAGTACTACTACTGGGGCCTGGATACCGTCATCCTCCCACGGCTCACATGGGAGGCATTGAGGCGGGTCATCGACGAAGTGGTTTCCGAGCAGGAGCTGGGGTTCACATTCCGCCTCTGCGAGGACGACGGCAATGGTGGCGAAAGCACCCACGGCTAGACGATCCGTCCGTATCCTCCACAGGTGTGTGGAGCGCCTGCGGGTCGCCGTGCCGAGCGATGCTTGCCTGGGATGGCGAACGAGAAGGGGAGACCAGAAATGAGTTCGAGTCACTACAACTATGATATCCGAGGCGTCGGTTGGACTGGAGGCTCCTACCACGAGATCAGAGACCCTGAGGATCAGGATATCGACTTCTTCGTGGACCTCGAAGACGGCCGTCAGTTCAGCGGCAATGCTGTGACCGTGGCGAACGCTGAAAGGGTGATGTTCGAGTATCTCAAGATCGACTGGGCCTCGGAGCTTTACTACCACCAGGTCTACGCCGTGATACTCCCCCGTCTCACGTGGGAAGGGTTGACGGAGGTGATTGACGACCTCGTCGCTCGAGGGACCATTCAAGATATTCTATGTCTCTGTGATCCTGACGACGACGAAGACGCGTTCGACGCCGACGAAGTCCCTGCGGAGCGTCTCGAGCCGCAGTCGGCCGAGGCGGCGAGAGACCGAGCCTTCCTGAACCCAGGCGAGGGCGGCCTACCGCGCGATGACCTGACGCAAATGGTTGCTGCGGAAATCTCCCTACAGGTCGGGCGCCCAAGGGAGTTGGGTGGCCGGGGGTGGACCGGCGTCGCGTTCGGCGATGCTGAAAACCTTGAGAACGGCGATATCGACTTCGTTCTCTTTCTCGACGATGGTCGGAACTTTCATGGCACGGCCGTGACGCCCTCGAACGTGAGGCAGCAAATGGCCCAGTGCGTGGAGACGGGGAAGCATTCCGCGCTTTACTTCCCGATCGTGGACACGGCGCTCGTTCCGCAGCTGACGTGGGATGCACTCACTCGGGTGATCGACGACGTGGTCGCGCGTGACGAGATGTATATGTTCCGTCGCCTCGATCACGAAGTCATCGGCATACGATGAGTGTCTGACTTCGTATCGAGGCACCGCGCGATCTCGTTCGAGTCGCGATTCATCGTCCCAAGAGCACGTCGCTCGCCTGGCGGCGCTTCGCGCGGAAGTTCACTGCTGAGTAGCCATCGTGCACTACAGTTCTCCCGAACGACTGGTCTGACATGCAGTCGAGACACTTCAAAGAGGCTCTCAAGCAGTTCTTCTCGCTCTCTCTCGAAGATGCGCGTATCGAGTTTTGCTTCGCGGAGGCGAAGAACGAGCTTCGGCTCACCTTCGAGGGGGCGTACTCGGTCAATGATCGATGCTATGTCGACGGGGTGGCGCGCTTCGTGGGAGGCGACATACTCGTGGATCCCGAGATTGCTGGCGTTCCTCGCAGCGATCGGCCCCTTGGGTTCATATGGGATATGGACGTCATCTGTGACGTCGTGATCCTCTCCGGGCCTGATCCCGACTATGTTCACACGTTCTGGACCGTCGTCGACCCCACGCAGGTGTCCGTAGAGTTGACCCGTCCGAGATGGCGGGACGAGACGGGCCACCAACTCGTGCCCGTAGAGTTTGCGTCCGAGCCGGCGTTCGACCGGGTGATCGTCGCCACCGGCAACTACTTTTCGCCGGAGCTTCGAGATCTGTACCGGGCCCTATGCCTGGCGGATGCGGAGGAGCGTGGCGAGCACCCCCTGCCCGTCGATCCCCTTTCGTGGACCAAAGTGAAGCCACGAAAGTTCGTCGATGGCGACGGTGTCGACGTGCAGCGATGGCTGGACCAGTGCGACGCCGTCGTATTTTATTCGGATCTAGGAGGGTACGCGGAAAGCATCCGAATGTGCACGACGGGTGCACGCGTTGTCTGTCGCCGAATCATGGGGGCGGACCAAAGTCGGGAGTTTGTGCGGAGCAACGGATTTTCGGAGCAAATCGACGATTAAATCGAGAGCTAGCGTTCCTCATCGCGGCTCTTAGCGGTCTCTCAGCTCGACTCGAGTTCACGGGACGACAGTGGCGCCGACGGTGTCACGGCGAGTCATCCGCTGAAATCGGCGGGCCGGGACCGGTTCGTTCCGGCCGGCAACTTGAAGGTCGGCGAAGGCATCGAGACGCTGCGCGGCGCGAGCGCGACGGTCACCCGGGTCGTTCCGTCGCCGCGAACCGAATCGGTGTACAACCTGGAAGTGCACCGCGCGAAGTCGTACTACGTGGCGTCGCAAGCGCTGCTGGCGCACAACACTTGTCTCACTAGCAATCCTGTCCAGATCGCCAACAGGCTGGGTCACACATTGAAGGACGTCAACAACGCGATTCACAAGGCAAAAGAGTTTTCGAAGTTTGGCGGTTCCAGAAAGAATCCAGACGTCTTGGTGGATATCGATACGGGCGACATTTTCATCAAAGACCCTGCGACCGGCAATGCTGCTGAACTCATCGACAATATCTTCGACTACCTACCGGAACCCTGATGGAAAACTGGCTAGTGGGCCGATTAGGCGATGTTCATTCAGGTGAACTGGTCGAAACGGTTCGACGTCTGGGTGAGGATTCGGTGAGGCGCACCCACCTTGTGTCCTGGGTGGGAGAAGGTGCTGAGTCATTTTTGCTGGACGGATGCTTCTGGGAGGCGGTGGCCGCCGTCTCGGATGGACTGAATCTCGACCTCTACATCGACCACCGCATCCATACCCTCCGCCGTGCGCCCGATCCTGAGATCGAACGATTGATCGAATTGTGGTGCCCGGAACTCGGGCTGGATCTCGTCATGGAGGATTTGGTCGAGGCGATGGAGGAACTGACGGTCGTCCTGACCGAGGCGAAGCCAGGGGCTGGCCCGCTGCGGATACGACTGGGGCGCTACAGCTCATCGGGCCAGTTTCCGCTTCATCTTCCCGCAGAGCTGGTCGCTCGCCTCGCCGCGCTTCGCGTGGACGTTTACGGGTGAGCAGCGATGTCGGTCCCTCCGACCCGGGGCTTATGCCGGCTTATGCCCCGGGCTACAGCCGCGCTGCGCGCGGCATGCCCGCCGACGCGGGCGTGGTGCGACCGAGAGGACCACGACGCGGCCGGAAGCCGCGGCTTCACAGGGCAGCGCGAGAACGCGCTGGAAGCCGCGGCTCCACAGGGCATCGGAAGCTGCGGCACCACGGGGGAGATCGAGAACGCGGCTGGAAGCCGCGGCTCCACAGGAAGCGCGAGAACGCGGCTGGAAGCCGCGGCGCCACAGGGCATCGGAAGCTGCGGCGCTACAGGAGCGCGAGCACGCGGCTCGAAGTCGCGGCGCCACAGGGCTTTTCGGAAGCTGCGGCACCACAGGGGGAGTCGCCGGGCGAATCAGCGGTCGGGAAGCAAGATCGGGAAGACGAGATCCACCGGCT
>CAYPJU010000138.1:0-9714 GCA_964411125.1 uncultured Bradymonadales bacterium
GACCCGTCCCCGGGAATCCGCCAGCTCGTCCGCACGGACCCCGGGCCGGTGCGCTACGTCGCCGTCACCATCGATCTGTCGCGCGACGACCTCTACATCCGTGCCACGCGACCGGAAGAGGCATTTCAGCAGCCCACCGCATGGGCGAACCAGGTGGGCGCCGTCGTCGCGATCAACGGCGACTGGATCGACTTCGACAACAACCGGCCCGTCGGGCTCGCCGTCGGCGATGGAGTGTACTGGGAGGGGACTGCAGACGTCGGCTGGTCGTTCATCGCCTGCACGTTGGAGCGCGAGTGCGTGTTCGACGACCACACGACCAACACGCCCCGCTATCATCGATGGCGCGACGTCGTCGGGGGCAACGGTTGGCGGCTGCTCATCGACGGGCAGATGCCCGACTACCCCGCGGAGAACTTCTACCGCAGCGACCGGCATCCCCGCTCCGGGGTCGGCCTCAGCGCCGACGGCAAGAAGATGATCCTTGCCGTCGCGGAGGGACGGTCGAGCGAATCGATCGGCGTCAGCTTCGTCACCTTCTCGCAGTTCTTCCAGAGCCTCGGGGCCCACAACGCGATGATGCTCGATGGCGGCGGCTCCAGCGCGCTCGTCGTGAATGGCAGCCGGCAGAATCGCCTGCCAAACGGACAATCGTCCGAGCGCTCGCTCGTGAACCACCTCGGGATCCTGCGAGGCGCTCCGAGCCCCGAGTGCGGCACGGTCTCGAACGGCAGGTACTGCGAGGGGAACGTCATCCACACCTGCCGTGGAGGAGGGTACTTCGGGTCGGGGGACTGCGCGGCATTCGGCGCGACGTGCGAAGTGACCGCCGACGGAATCGGGACGTGCGTGCATCCGAGTTGCACCAATGGAGCCAACGGTGCCGTCTGCGAAGACGAGACGCACATCCGACGCTGCGACTACGGCGCACTGGGCGAGCCGGGAGACTGTTCGTTTTTCGGGGCGACGTGCGAGATGACGGACGACGACGCCTTCTGCGTCAGCTTCATGTGCAGCGAGGGCGGAAACGCGACGTGGTGTAGCGGCGACGACATCTTGAGCTCGTGCGTCGACGGTCAGCCGCAGGAAGACGTCAACTGCGCGGCACAGGCGCTCGTCTGTCGCGACGGTGCGTGCCGACCGGCCGAAGAGAACCCGTTGTCCGACGTTGGCATCTCCGACGGTGCAGACATGGGTGGCACCCCTTCGGCACCCCGGCCCGACGCCGGTTCGGGCCCCGACGCCGGATCGCCGCCCGACGAGACGCGAGCCGACTCGGGGGGCGAGACGACCGGGGACCCGGCGGGTCGCGGAGGTTGCTCGGTTCGTGGCACCGACCCCGCCGCCTCTTCATGGCTTCTCCTGCTGTTCGGCGCCGTCTGGCTCCGTCGACGCTCGTTCGTGCCAACCTCCGACCCCTGACCAGTGACAACCCTGCGGTGGAAGGCTACTTTCGGAGAATGCGTCGTCCCATTTTGACCATCGGAACCCTCGCCGCCATGTCGGCGGGGCTCGCCATCGCGATCGCCTATTGGTCGGCGAGCGAGGACCGCGACGTGGGAGTGTTCGAGCGCTACGAGCGAGAGCTCGTCAGTGCGGAGAGCGCGCCGGCCCGGCGCGACGAGCAGTTCGAACGCGACGCGCAGATGCTCGCGAACGTCCTGCACGAAGTAGATGAAATCGAGGAGGAGATGCGGCGGATGAACGAGGAGTACCTCGTCTCCGAGAACGCGAACGAGGGGCTCTACACGGTCGAACAGGAGGAGCACATCGCCGACGCGTACGGGCGCTACCTGGTGCTCCGTCGGGCGCTGTTTCACATCGCGTTTCGCCACAAGGGCTACGCCGAGATCGAAGACCAGCGCCAGCAGGACATCGCCTTCCTGCTCGCCTACGGCGCCGGAATCTCGCTCTATCGGAACGCCGTGATCTTCGTGCTCCTGTTCAAGGATCAGCCCAACGCCCGCCGAAAGTTGAACGAAGCGAATCCGCTCGTGGGGACGCCCGAAGGGATGTTCGAGGAGATGTACAAGAACATCACGGCGCGCGAGAACGTACAGCTCGCGCTCGAAGGGGTCGAGGAGTTCGCGGAGCGAAGAGCGCGGCTACAGGCTCTTCCGCTGGTGGAAGCCGGGCCACTGGCGGGACTCCTGCGCAGGCTCGAGACGTACGAGGGGCAGCTCGCCGCCGCCTACGAAAGGTTGTCGGAAGGGCGGGCGGACGTGCTCTGGACGAGCATGAAGGCCGAGGTGGAGCGGCCGGCGTACGAGACGCAGTCGATGCTCTCGATGATGATCAGCCACATTCGCGTCCCCCTTCACGGCAAGGGGCTGACACCGCAGACGGTGCAGCGCGACATCCGACCGAAGCTGTTGCCGGGCGACATCCTGTTGACCCGACGCGACGGCTACCTCTCCAACACGTTTCTCCCCGGGAACTGGGGGCACGCTGCGCTCTATCTCGGTTCCCCCGAGGAGATTCGCGCGCTTGGGGAAGACCCTCGGATCGAGAAGCTACTGGCGGAATACGAGGCAGGGCGGGACGACGACGGTTTCCCGTTCGCAGCGATCGAGGCGATCGGCGAGGGGGTGCGTTTTTCGTCGGCGGAGTTCGCGATGAACGCCAACTCGCTGGCGGTCCTGCGTCCGCGCGTCACGGACGAGCAGAAACGGACGGCGATTCTGCGGGCGATGGAGCTTCGGGGAACGCCGTACGACTTCTCGTTCGACGTCGGAAGCCAGGACAAGATCATCTGCACCGAGCTCGTCTACCGCGCCTATGCTCCGCACCTCGACGTCCCCTTCGAAGAAGTGATGGGCCGTAAGACGCTCAAGCCCGACGGCATGTTGCGGGAGCTCTCGCCCATGGCCCCCGAGCCGCGCACGGATTTCGTTCTCTGGGGAAAGGCGGCCGACGGCAGGTTGGAGCCCCGACCCGTCGGTGAGCTCCTCGCCACCGTTCGCTAGAGAGCTGACCAACTCCTCGAGGCTGTCGAGAAACGGGGCCGTTGGGCTTTGCCCAAACCCACCTCGGGATGCTCCCCTGGACCCCGAGGTTCTCCTCGTGCGGACCCAGGGGGCGACCCGGTCGCCTGCCGCGCGATCGCATGAATCCGATCGGTGGAACGCGCATCTTTCCTCCAACGCGCAATGGGTCCGAAATGATACGCCGAAGATTGTTGGTCGCTCTGTTCATCTCCGCGCTTCTCGCTGGTTGCAGCGAGCCCGAGCAGTCAGGGGAGGCGAAGGCAAGCCCGCCTCCGCCTGCGAACGTCGCCGTGGCGAAGATCGATTCGACGTCGCTCGTGGAGACGCGTCAGTTCCTCGGAGACGTGCGAAACGCCGAATCGGCGGTCCTCGCACCGGGAGGGTCCGGGGCCGTGGTTCGCGTCGACGTGCTCGAAGGAGACGAGGTGAAGCGAGGGCAGGTCCTCGTTCAGCTCGACGACAGCATCCTGCGGGCACGGCTGCGCGAAGCGCAGGCCGCGATGGGGCAGACGACGGTGGAGCTCGGACAGGCCGAGCGGGACGCCGAACGGTTTGGCGACTTGAGCGCAAAAGGATTCCACCCTCAGTTCGACGTCGAGCAGCTCCGCTCGCGGAAAGACGCGCTGGAGGCAGCGACCGAGGGGCAGGAGGCGTCCGTGCGACGGCTGCGCGAAGAGATCGCCCAGATGCGGGTCGTCGCACCATTCGACGGCGTCGTCGCGCGCCGCCACGTGTCGCGCGGGCAGTGGGTGCAGACGGGAGAACCGGCGATCGAGTTGACATCGAATGGGACCCTCGAGGTCTTCGTTCGGGTGCCGGCGGAGGTCCTCGATCTACTCTCGACCGAGAAGCCGGCGCAGATCGTGCGGGGAACGCATCGTGTCGACGCCGAGGTCGCGGGGATCGTCGGTAGTCTCGACCGCCGGACACGAACTGCACTCCTGCGTGTCGTGCCGACGGAATCGACCAACTGGCTTCGGCAGGGGGATGCGGTCGACGTGGTGCTCAGTTTGCTCCGCGACGACGTCGGCGTGGTGGTCCCCGCCGACGCCATCGTTCGGGGCGTCAGCGGCGCTCGAGTGTTCCGCGTCGTCGATGGCAAGGCGGAGCCCCATGACGTCCGCGTCCTCGTGACCGCCGAAGCCAGCGTCCTCGTGGAGGCGAAGAGCCTCGCGGTCGGCGACATGGTCGTGACGAACGGCAACGAAAGGCTTCGTCCCGGCCAGCCAGTGGCGGTGCAGCCATGACGCACGACGAGAAGTTCGAAGGCCGGACCGGGCTCCTCGCCGCCGCGATTCGGCGTCCAGTGAGCGTTGTGTCGGTCGTTCTGCTCGTGCTCTTCTTCGGCATCGTTTCGGTGCTGGAATTGCCCATCCAGCTCACACCAGATATCGCACGCCCCACGATCACGGTCAGCACCGTGTGGCCGGGGGCGGCGCCGGTGGAGGTCGAGAGTGAGGTCGTGGAACCGCAGGAAGAGGTTCTCAAGCGCGTCGCCGGGCTGACCGACATGGAGTCGACCTCCCGGCTCGGGCAGGGGGAGATCACGCTCGAGTTTCAGGTCGGCACCGACATGGACCAGGCGCTCGTGCGTGTTTCGAATCAGCTCGGGCAGGTGCCGAACTACCCCGAGAACGTCGAGGAGCCGACGATCTCCACGTCCAATTCTGCCGGCCCGCCGCTCGCCGTGATCATCATTCGTTCGAACTATCCCTCCGTTTCACCACAGCCCTACAGGACGTGGGTCGACGATACGATCCTCCCCGAGATCGAACGCATCCCCGGAGTCGCCGGGGTGCGCGTGCGCGGGGGTGTCCGCAGCGAGGTGCACGTCGACGTCGACGTCGAAGCGCTCGCCGCCCGCGGGATCGCGATGTCGCAGGTCGCTCGCGCGGTCACCGGCGAGCTGCGTGACATCTCCGCCGGCGACTTCGACATCGGAAAGCGCCGCATGGTCGTACGCAGCATGCTCAAGCCAGATCGGGCGAAGGACCTCGAGCGGGTGGTGATCGCGTCGAGCAGCGAGGGCGTGCCCGTCCACCTGGGCGACGTCGCTCGGATCGAGGTCGCCGCGGGCAAGCCGCGCGACTTCGCGATCGCTGACGACGACGAGGCGATCGCGCTCTTGCCTAGCCGCGAAGCGGGCTACAACGTTCTGGAAGTGACCGAGGAGATTCGTCGCGTCGTCGCGGAGCTCAACGAGACCCGCTTCGCTCCGGAGGGGCTGAAGATCGAAGTGGTCGACGACCAGGTCGGCTACATCCGCGGAGCGATCGACGTGGTGCGGGGCAACCTCTTGATCGGCGGTGTGCTGGCGATGCTGGTGCTGCTCCTGTTCCTTCGTCGCCTGGGAGCCGCCTTCATCATCAGCCTCGCGATCCCGATCTGCGTGCTCGGGACCGCCATCGGCATGGCGATCCTGGGACGTTCGGTCAACGTCGTGAGCCTCGCGGGGATGACCTTCGCCATCGGCATGGTGATCGACAACTCGATCGTGGCGCTGGAGAACATCGACACCTGGAGCAAGCGGGTGGACGACGCGCGGCTCGCGGCGTGGCACGGCGTGCGGGAGGTCGCGGGCGCGCTCCTCGCCTCGACCGCGACGACCGCGGCGGTCTTCATCCCGATCATCGCGTGGCAGGGGGAGGTGGGCGAAATCCTTCGCGACCTCGCCTACGCGATTGCGCTCTCGGTAGGGATCTCGTTCGTGGTCTCGGTCGCGGTGATCCCGAGCCTCGCCGCGGTGATCTTGCGTTCGGGAACGACCCGGCAGGCGCCGCTCCAGCGCGTGGCGTCGGTCGGCAGCGCGATCCGTTCGGCGATCGCCAGCGCGAGCAGTTGGCTCGCGAAACGCGCGTGGAGCGCGCTTCTGGTCGTGGTGGTCGCTGTCGTGGCGACGTCCGCTCTCGCCTACTTCCTGTTGCCGAAGATGGAGTATCTCCCGACCGGCAACAGGAACCTGGTGTTCGGGATCGTCCTTCCGCCTCCCGGCTACTCGATCGAGGAGTCACGGCGCAACGGATTCGAGAATCAGGCCGTGATGATGCGCCACACCGGTGAGTCCGTGGACGGCGTGCCGGCAATCCATCGCAGCTTCTTCGTCGGTGATCCGTCGCTCTTCATCGCCGGCGGGGTCGCCGAGGATCCAGAGCGCCTCACGGAGCTTCGCAACTTCATGCAGGAGCTGCACGGGCGCATCCCGGGGGTCATCAACTTCGCTTCGCAGGCGTCGCTCTTCGCGAGCGGCATCGGCGAGGGGAGGGCGGTGGAGATCGAACTGTCGGGGCCGGACCTCAACGCACTCGTCGGGGTTGGACGGCAGATGATGGGGTCGCTGCGCGAAGCGGTCCCAGGGGCGCGCGTGCGGCCGGTTCCCGTTCTCGACGAAGGGGCGCCGGAGCTGCACGTGATCCCGCGACGCGAAGAGGTCGCCGAGCTCGGGGTGAGCCCCGCCGAGCTCGCGTTCGTAGCGGACGTCTACATCGACGGGCGCAAGGTGGGGGAGTGGAGCCGAGAAGGCGAACCGAAGATCGACGTCCTGCTGCGGTCGGACGCCCCCGAGGACGCAGAGGCACGACGGATGCTTCGCGACGCTCCGGTCGCCACGGGCAGCGGAGACGTCGTCCCGTTCTCGGTCCTCGCCGACGTGGAGACCCGGCTTGGGCCCACGGTGGTTCGCCGTGTGGAGCGTCGGCGTTCCGTGACGCTGCAGGTCACCCCGCCCGACGACGTGCCGTTCGAGACGGCGATCGAGGCCGTCCAGGAGAAGGTCGTGGGCCCGTTGCTGGCGTCTGGGGAGCTGCCGCCCAACGTCCGCATCGAGCTCGGGGGTTCGGCCGGAAAGCTGCGCGACGCGCAGCAGCAGTTCGGGTGGGTCCTCCTCGTCGCGCTCCTCATCTCGTTCTTCCTCCTCGCCGCGCTGTTCGAGGACTTCTTCGCGCCGCTCGTCGTGCTCGTGACGATTCCGCTGGCCGCGGGCGGTGGCGTCCTCGGGCTGACGCTGGTCGACACGTTCATCGGGGAGCAGCCGCTCGACATCATGAGCGCTGTGGGATTCCTCATCCTGATCGGTGTGGTCGTGAACAACGCGATCCTGATCCTGGACCTCGCGATCGGCCGCCTGCGCGAAGGGGCATCGATCGACGACGCCGTATTCGGCGCCGTGCAAGACCGCGTACGTCCGATCTTCATGAGCGCGTTCACTTCGCTTGCGGGCCTGCTCCCGATGGCAGTCGCGGTCGGCGCCGGTTCTGAGCTCTACCGCGGTGTCGGCGCGATCCTCCTGGGCGGGCTCTTCCTGTCCACGCTGCTCACCCTGTTCGTCGTCCCGTGTCTGTTCGCGCTCCTATGGCGCGTTCGCACGGCCTTCCTCCCGACCGACGTGCAGCCCGCCGAATGACGCGGTGAGTGCCACTCAGCCGTCGAGCCTTGGGTGCAAGGCGCGTAAATCGTCGTAGGTCGTACGGTTTTCGTGTGAATTCACCCGCCGGGGTGCTAGCGTCGCGCCACAGCCTTCAAACAAGAAATGCAGGCCCCGCACGACGGGGCGACGGGGCGCTGTGACCACTTCACAAGGAGACTCTCATGCAACAAGTCGATCCCTCCAAAATCATGCAAATCGGCATGGGCTTCATGACCTCGAAAGTGCTGCTCTCGGCAATCGAGCTCGAGCTCTTCACCGTCCTCGCCGGGCAGCAGAAGTCCGCCGCACAGCTCGCCGACCGTCTCCGGTTGCACCCGCGCTCCTACCGAGACTTCTTCGACGCGCTCGTCTCGGTCGGGTTCCTCCAGCGAGAGGGGAACGGACCGGAGGCGCTCTATTCGAACGCCGCCGACGCCGACGTCTTCCTGGACAAGAACAAGCCGTCCTACATCGGTGGGATGCTCGAGATGTGCAACCACCGCCTCTACCCGTTCTGGGGCGACCTGACCAAGGGCCTGCAGACGGGCGAGCCGCAGAACGAAGTCGCTCGCTCCGAGAACGCGGACTTCTTCGGTGAACTGTATGCCGACGAGGCGCGGCTGGAAGAGTTCATGCGGGCGATGGCGGGGATGCAGATGGGCAACTTCATGGCCCTCGCCGACGAGTTCGACTTCTCGAACTTCGGATCGATGTGCGACGTCGGAGGCGCCAGCGGAGCCCTCGCGGCGCAGGTCGCGATGAAGCACGACCAGATCGCATGCTCGACGTTCGACCTGCCGACGGTCGCACCGCTCGCTCGGCGCTCTCTCGAGGCGTGGGGCGTCGCCGGTCGCGTCGAGGTCCTCGAGGGGAACTTCTTCGAGGATCCGCTCCCGAAGGCCGACGTGATCACGATGGGGAACATCCTCCACGACTGGAACGAGGAGGAGAAACTCGCCCTCTTGAAGAAGGCGTACGATGCGCTCCCGTCGGGCGGAGCGTTCATCGCGATCGAGCTCGTCATCGACGACGAACGTCGTGAGAACACGATGGGCCTGCTGATGTCCCTCAACATGCTGATCGAGACGCCGGGCGGGTTCGACTATACCGCGAGCCAGTTCGACCGGTGGGCGCGCGAGGCGGGATTCAGCCACACCGAGATTCGCCCGTTGACGGGACCGACGAGCGCCGCGATCGCTTGGAAGGCGTGACACGCTGCGAATTCCGACGAAGCCCCGCCCTCGCGCGGGGCTTTTTTCATTGGGGAGATCCGGGGCGCTTCCCGGTCGCGACGGGACGTCAGTGTGCGGCGGTGCGTGACATGACGATCCCCATGTCACCGCTCTCCATCGTGACGTGGGCTTCGGGGGTCATCTCGAGCCGGCCACCCCGCCGGAAGCCGACCATCACCCCGGCTCCGTCTTCCAGCATCTGGGAGACGACCTCCGCGAAACGCTTTCCGGTCGCGTCGGGAGGGAGTGCGATCTCGCGCAACTGCGAGCCCGCAGCGGTCTGGAAGAGGTCGCCGAAGACGTCGCTGATGCCGGGGAACTGTACCGCCTGAGAGAGCATCGTGCCGGTGTACGAACCCGACACGACGATCTCGTCGACATCGGCATTCTTGAGGTGGAAGAGGTTGTCCTCGTTCAGGATCTCCACGATCGTGTGGACGCGCGGGTTCATCTTCTCGACCGCGAGAGCGGTCAGGACCGACCTCGCGTCGGCGTCCGAGCCGGCGCGCCCACCCCAGGTGTCGGAGAGGACCACCACCACGCGCGCATGGCGAACCCGAGCCTTTTCGAGCCCCTTCTCCGTCGCGGAATCCTCGAGGATGTAGTGGACCTGCGGGTCGAGGAGCCGCGGGATGTCGTCGTCCGACGAGAGCACGATCGCGTGCACCTCGTGGTCGGCGGCGAGCAGGTCGCGCAGCAGCCGATCTCCGTTTGCGTTCCAGCCACACACGACCACATGGTCCACCAGGCCAATCACGTCCATACCTCTCCCTTCCTCTCGGCGTGAGCGGTCGATGAGCATCGACGACAGCACGCCGGTCAACAGTGCGTAGAAACTCAGTCCGATGAACATCACCACCGCGGCGACGATCTTGCCGCCAAAGGTCACCGGGAACTTGTCGCCGTACCCGACCGTGGTCAGCGTCACGATACACCACCACAGGCCGTCCCCGATCGTCTCGAACCCGGAGTCCGCACCCTTTTCGAAGACGAGGATCCCCACGGTCCCGAACACCAGTGAGAAGATCAGGTAGATCACGATCACCATGTTCTCGGCGGTCCGCTTGTGGACCTCCGCGCTCATGTTCTGCAG
>CAYPJU010000139.1:0-9339 GCA_964411125.1 uncultured Bradymonadales bacterium
GCGGTCCAACACCGGCCGAAGGCCGGTCCCCCACCGCGCGCAGCGCGGTCCCCCACCGCGCGCAGCGCGGTCCCCCATCATCGAAGGTGAGGCGCAAAGCGCCTCACCTCTCGATGATCGTAAACTCGACGCGGCGGTTGATGGAGCGGCCGGCTTTGGTGGAGTTGTCTTCGATGGGCTTTTCTTCGCCGTAGCCGACGGGGACGAGGCGACCTTCGTCGACTCCGCGGGCGACGAGGTACGCTTTGACGGCCTCGGCGCGCTTCTGGGACAGCTCTTTGTTGTAGTCGTCGCTCCCCTTGGAGTCGGTGTGGCCCTCGATCCGGATCTTCAGGATCTGGGGGTTGGCTTTGAGGACCGAGCCCACCTGGTTGAGGACGTCGAACGAGCGGCCCTGGATGGTGGCCTTGTCGTAGTCGAAGAAGACCTTCTCCAAGATCTCGATCTTCTCTTCGGTCACGCGAACCTTCGAGGCACCCTCGTCGGGGCAACCGTCTTCGTCCTCGTTGCCGTTGATGACTTCGGCTTCGTCCGGACACTGGTCGTTGATGTCCAAGATGCCGTCCTTGTCGTTGTCGGGATCGGGGCAGCCGTCTTCGTCCTCGAATCCATCGACGTCTTCCGGCTCTTTCGGGCATTCGTCCTTGGAGTCGGGGATGCCGTCGCCGTCGGTGTCGGGGCAGCCGTTGAACTCGGCGATCCCCTTCACGAGCGGGCATTCGTCGTCCACGTCGAGGATCGAATCCTGATCGTTGTCGGGATCGGGACAACCGTTCTCGTCCTCGAAACCGTCGACGTCTTCGGGCTCCATCGGGCACTGGTCGTCGGTATCGAGGATCCCGTCCCCATCGTTGTCGAGGTCGGGGCAACCGTCGGTGTCTTCGAAATCGTCGAAGTCTTCGGGGTCGTCCGGGCATCCGTCGACCGAGTCCATGATGCCGTCGCCGTCACGGTCCCCATCCACGGGCGACCAGTCGATGCCGCCAAACAGGCGGAAATCGGGTGCGCCCACTGATTTGGTCAGGCCGAGTCCGCCACCGAGCTGCGCGGTGATGCCGCTCATGAAGTGAAATTTGAAACCGGCGAGCGCCTCCATCGGGCGCGCGGCGGCATTGTTGGCGACCTCGTCGAGGTTACGAGGATTCCGTCCCTCCGCGAGGGTGTAGCTACCAAAGAGCGTCCCGACCAGCGAGAGCCACTGCGGGCCCACACCGTGTTCGAGACCGAGTCCCCAGCGCAGCATGTCGTCCGCAACGTAGTTCAGCGCGACGGTTTCGGGCCGTGCCTGGTAGGCGACGTTCGCGGCGGCGATGAACCGCGCGATGCGGAAGTCGAGGGCGAGGCGTGGCTCGACACGGACCTTTCCGTCCGAGACGAAGCGGTCTGACGAGCCGAGCGGCAGGTAGACCGGCGCGGAGAGACCGAGGCCGAGCCCGCCGAATCGCTCGGGGTTCAACACGCGAACTTTCGGAATGATGCGAGGATCGGCCAATGCGAACCCGTCGATATCCGCGGTGACCGTGTCGTCTTCGCCGCTCTGATACAGGGCGAGGGGCAAGACGAGACCGAGCTCGAGCGCGTCGAACAGACCGAGCGCCGCGGTGATCTCCCCCATCAACTGATCGTCGACGACCCGTGACTCCAGGGTGCGTTCCCCGTCGAGCACGCGGTAGGCGACCAGCGGGTCGTCCGCGAAGTGCAGCATCAGTCCGACCGACGGCGTGAGGTGATCGAGCACGTCCGAGCGGCTGACGTTCAGGGTATTCTTGCTCTGCGACGGGACCGGCTCGAACTGCTGGAGCTGGAACTCAGTCGACTGGGCAAACGCCGCGCTGCTGACCGTCAGCAACGCGGCAGAAAGAAAAGGGACGCCAGTCCACCTCCGTCGCCGCCCGGCGATGAACGCCCCGACCGCGAAGAGGAGAAGGAGCCCTCCCGGGAGATCGCCGCCTGGCGTCGAGCAGCCGCCCCCGAGCTCGATGTGCCCGTCGTCCTGAAGCGGGGAATCGGGCAGCTCGCCACCGGTCCCGTTGTTCGTGCCGGGATCGTTGTTCGTGCCGTTGTTCTCCCCCGTCCCGTTGTTGTCGTCGTCGGCGGGCTGTCGGAAGTCGGGGATGCCGTTGCCGTCCGTATCGATGGGGGGCGTGTCGAGGTCGACGTCGCCCGCCTCGTCGATGTCGTCGATCCCATCGTCGTCCGTGTCCCGGTCGAGGAAGTCGGGCGTCTCGTCACCGTCGGTGTCGACGAGGGCTCCATCGTCGGTCTCGTCGCGGTCGGAGATGTTGTCGTCGTCCGAGTCGAGATCGAGCCAGTTGGGCGTGCCGTCCCCGTCGGGATCTTCGTCCCCTTCGACGTCGTTCGGAATGCCGTCTCCGTCAGCATCGTCGTCGCAGACGTCGCCCTGTCCGTCGCCATCGACGTCGGACTGGTCGGTGTTCGGGATGTCGACGCAGTTGTCGATACCGTCGTCGATCCCGTCACCATCGCTGTCCATGTTGGTGTCGCACGCATCGCCGATCCCGTCGCCGTCGGTGTCGATCTGGTCGGGGTTCGGGGTGTTGGGGCAATTGTCTGTGGGGTCCGGTGCGCCGTCGTTGTCGCTGTCGTCGTCACAGACGTCACCGAGGCCGTCGTTGTCGATGTCCGCCTGGTTCGGGTTGCGGATGTCGGGGCAGTTGTCGTCCTGGTCGGCGATGCCGTCGTTGTCGCGGTCGTCGTCGCACGCGTCGCCCACGCCGTCGCTGTCGGCGTCCGCCTGGCCGGGGTTCGGCGTGTCTGGGCAGTTGTCAGACGAGTCGGTGACACCGTCGCCGTCGCGATCGTTCTCGCACGCATCGCCGATGCCGTCTCCGTCAGCGTCTTCCTGGTTGGGGTTCGGGGTGAACGGGCAGTTGTCGTCGCGGTCGAGGATTCCGTCGTTGTCGTCGTCGTCGTCGCAGCGGTCGCCGACCCCGTCGCCGTCCGCGTCGGCCTGGTTCGGGTTGAAGATGATCGGGCAGTTGTCGTTCGTGTCGGGGATCCCGTCGTTGTCGGCGTCGTCGTCACACGCGTCGCCCACGCCGTCTGCGTCCGAGTCCATCTGGTCGGTGTTCGGCGTCAGCAGGCAGTTGTCGAAGCCGTCGATGATCGTGTCGTCGTCGAGGTCGGGGTCCTGGAAGTCGTATTCGTTGTCGTTGTTGATGTCGGCCGGGACCGTGTTCGGGTCGGAGTCGCCCGCTTCGTCGCGGTCGGGGAGCCCGTCGTCGTCGGCGTCGAGATCGCGGTAGTCCGGGTTGCCCGCGCCGTCGGAGTTGCGCGCCGGCGTGTTGAGGTCCTGGTCCCCCGCCTCGTCGCGGTCGAGGATCGTGTCGTTGTCGGAATCGTCGTCGAGCGCGTCGATCGTCCCGTCGCTGTCGGTGTCGGTGGCCTGGGTTCCGCCGTCCGTCTCTTCACCGTCGCTGATGAAGTCGTCGTCGGTGTCGGGATCGTTTTCGTCCGTGCCGAAGCGGCAGATTTCGGCGATGTCGAGCGCGCCGTCACCATCGGTGTCGAGGGTCGGCGAGAGTGCGTCGAACGTGACGTTGGCGGAGCTCGACACGGCGAGGTACGTGAACGTGTCGAGGAGGGCGTCGTTCCCCACACCGGTCGCCACGTTGTTGCCCCAGGCGCGCGAGTTGCCCGACGTATCCTGCACCGAGTACGCGTTGAAGGGCGAGCTGTAAGCCCCCGAGTTGAGGCCGCTGAACGGGGAGGAGTCCGCCGACGTCTCGCCGTTCGGCATCAGGCGAGAGCCGCTGACGCCGACGTCGTTCCAGAACATCCGGAGCGGGGTCTTGTCGCCGTTCGATTCGACTTCGTAGAGGCGCAGCCCCTGGAACGCGGTCTCGATGTCGACCGCGACGTAGTGCAGCTCCCCGACCGTGACGCGCGCGCGGCACGTGTAGTTGCCAGCCGGCACGGCCACGCCGTTCACCAGGCCGTTCCACACGAGCGAGTTCTGCCCGGCGGTCACCTGACCGACGAGCACCAGGTCGCCGTTGTTCTCGTACTGTCCGTCGCCGTCGATGTCGCAGATCACTTCGGCGACGCCGTCGGTCGACGAGTCGACGATGAACTCGCCGGTGCTCACGCCCGAAGCGATCGAATCGCAGCCGAGACCGCCCGAGCCCTCGAACGAGAACGAGTTGATGCTCGGTTGGATGTGCGAGTACGTCGCGTTGTCGGGGAGGCTCAGGTAGAGCGGAAACTCGACCGGGATCGCGGTGGTCACCAGCACGTCATTGACGCTGCGGCGTTCGAACCCGGGGATGCCAGTCGAATTGCCGAAGAGGTTGAACTCGAAGCCCGCGAGGCCGTCGAACCGCATCTCGACGACACCCGTCTCGGTGGCGTTCCCGCCAGGGACGACCGCGTAGAAGCTGACATCGAGCCCCGCGCTCGCCGCATACGACTGGGCGTTGAAAGACCAGTTGTAGGAGTGGAGACGACCAAGCTGTTCCGTGTTGCCCGAGAAGACGCCGAGATCCCAATCGCCGAGCTGGTCCTGCGCGACCGTCACTTCGAACTCGTCGTTCTTCGTCGGCGCGTAGCTCTGTCCGCTCGACAGCGTCGCGACGACGTTGCCGTTGGAATCGGAGATCGTCACGCTGCCGGTCCCGCTCCAACGAATCGTCTCGTTGGCGAAGTTCAGGACGTCGACGTAGAGAACCGTATCGTTCGCCAGCGTCTGGTAGACGTTGTTGGCGTTCAGGAGCTCCGCCGATCCTTCGGCGGCGACTTCGGTGGCGAGAAGGGCGACGGTGAGTCCAGCGAGACACGCGGTACTGCAGCGGAACATCGACATTTTTGGTCCTCGAGGGGTACGGCGCCCGGGGTTTCCCGGGCAAAATTCGGTTCGAGCAAGGTGCGGAACCTACCAACCCTCGAAAGATTTTCAACCCGCCGAGCGAACGCCGGCCCCCGGCGGCCGGGCCCCCGGGGAGCGCCCGACGAGTTGCCGCGGCGCAGATGCGTGCACGGCGGGCCGTAACGTGCCGCATCAGCTCACGAATCGGTCGCTCGACCGCAGACCCCGGGACTCCGAGCCAGCCGTTCTGGTCGACGCAGGACAGCCGGAACTGGAGATCACAAAGGGGGGCGTTGATGGGGTTGGGTGGTGGTTCGAGCGACCGCGGGCTGCGCCCGCGGCTACAGGCGCCCTTCGGGCGCGGAGAGGCGAAAACCGCAGGCTGCGCCTGCGGGTACCAAGAGAGCCATTGAGAGAATAGGGGAGGAAGAGTCGGACGTCGCATTCGGGCGGAAGGAGACGGGTCGAGAAAACTGACACCACCGTCTTCGCATCACCCGAACCGAAGAGCCACCGAGGGTTCAGCTGCGATCGTTCAACAGGCGCACGATTCCGGAGGAGCCGTCCAACTCCACCATCTGCCCGTTTTCGAAGGTCTTTTTGGCGTCACGTACGCCAACCACGGCAGGGATGCCGAACTCCCTGGCGGTGACCGAGGGGTGAGACAGAACGCCCCCCCGTTCAGCAACGATCCCCACCAGAAGCGGAAAGACGGCAGCCCATGCAGCCCAGGTGGAGCTGCAAACCAAGACGTCTCCAGGTCGCAGGCTGCCGAACTCTTCTGGGCTCCCGATGACCCGCGCCGGACCACGAGCGACGCCGGGGGAGATGCCAATCCCCTGAAAGGATGGCGCGACGGAGGGAACCGCCAGTTCGGGCGCCGGCATGACCCAGTTCATCACTTCGAGGAATTCTCGAGCCCAGCGGGGTACAAATCGCAAGGAGGGCGGGGGCGGCGGGGGCGGCCCGTACCGTTCTGGGCCTCGGTGGGCCAGGGCCCAGCGGTATTCCGCCCGTCGCCGCCGAATATCAGGGAGCCGTCCGTGACCACGGAGAACAGCGAGTAGCTCGCGCCTCGAAAGCCAGAACGTCTCGTCGGGCGAGCCGAGAAGGTTTCTCTCGACCAGTCGCTTCCCCGCTTCCAGCGCCCCCCTTCTCGCGAGCGCAAACCCGAGCCGCATTGCGAGCTCGCTGTCGTCGCCCAGTCCAGCGGTGCGGCGTGCCGCCGCGACGCGTTCGTCGAGATCCTCTCGCAGTTCTGGGGACAATCGATGCCGTGCGCGGGCGAGCGCAGCGTCCGCGGCTTGCTGACGGGCGGCCGCGCTCTTGAGTTCGACGCATTTCATTCGATCCAGCAGGCCGAACAGCGGAGCTGGCTCTTCCGACCATGGGGCCTGCTGGAAGTTGAAGCCCGGCAGGGCCCAGCCGAACTGGTCGAGATATGCTCGCAACGCGTGACCGAATGCCTCGCTCTCGCGATCTAGCGTCCCCAGCCTCGCGAGTTGGTACCCCTCGTCGGTCGACGCAGCCGCAGAGCCTTGAATGAGGTCGAAGACCTGGGCGGGCACGAACTCGAGGTGGTCCCGGCAGAAGACCCCAAGCCGACCCACCGTCAGATTCATCGCGCCGGTCAAGCGCACGTGGGCCAGCGTCGCCTCGTTCAAGTAGTCAGCGATCTTTATCACGTGGCGAGCCAACGCCTCGTCATCGATCACCGAGATGTCGACGTCGCGGAGGCGTCGCGACTCGGTGTCCAGCGCGGAGCGCCATGTGTCTTCCCACTCCTTCGCGCTCTGAACCGCCCAATTGGACCGCAAAAGACCGGCGGCGATCCTCAGACGCCGGCGAAGGGGCGGGACGAACCGCACCGCTGCACCGAACAGAAGCGCCGGGGTATCGGCATCGGCGTCACGACCGCGATCCATCAGCGGGACCATCCTGGTGTAGGGCCAGCCGTCAATGAGCCTGTGGCTCAATCCTGCGATCGGTAGTCCCATCTCGGCGAACACGACTCGCGACGCCCTGTCAGTGGGAGACGTCACGATGTCGAACTCGAGCGGGCGGAGCGGTCGCCCGAAATGTTCGTCTTCTCGGAGCCACGTTTGCCTTTCCGGTACGGAGTCGTCGGGCGCCTGCGGTAAAGCAGTTATGGGGCGGGCCTGAAGAACCCAAAGTGCGCCGTCCACGATGGCCCATTCGATGTCCTGCGGGGTACCCAGCGCCGCCTCTAGCCGGTGCGCGAGAGTCGCCACCCGCAACGCTTCTGGGCCTGACAATCCCGCGTCCGAATCGGGAACCCCGCACCTCCCCCCCACCTCGATTCTAAATCCCTCTATGCGTCCGGCGGTCAGGTCGTCAGCGATGCCGTCCACTGCCTCGATGACCACCACCGGGTCCCCGGTCGTGGGCGAGCGAGAAAAGGCGATACCGGCGAACGATGGGCGAAGCTGAGGCATCACGAGGACGGGAATCGGGTTGGCGGCCGAGTCCCGCACCCGCTCTACCGCGTCGATCAGCCGCTCTTCCCCCAAAACGCCCAGCACCGACAGATAGTCGCCCGCGCGTGAGCACTCGGTGTGGTCTTCGTCAGGAGAGGAGGAACGGGCGACGAGAGTAGTCGCACCCCAACGCCGCAATATCTCCCCCGCGGCATCCGAAACCCTCACGTGCGCCGGCACGACGCATCCTTCCGGAACCGGCCATCCGTCACGCTTGAGCCGCGCGAGTGTCGCCGCCTTCTGCCCCACTTCTTCGGGTTCGGTGCAGCGGGGATCGTCCAGGTCGATGGTCGTCGAAGACAAGCTAACTCCGCTAACGCTTTGCCGAGTCAACCAACCGGCGTACCGCATCCAGTACGAGATCGACCGCATCGTCGACCTCGAGTTCGTGGCGATCCATGAGTTCCAGCAGAGATCCTGAGGACGTGATCAGCAGGATCATCTCGACAAGGTTGTCTCGCTCCCTTCCTTCTGGAACCCCGGCGTCCTCGAGAAGGCGCTGGCCCATCTCCCGCCCAGCCCTCAGGCGTACCCGTCGAAGCTCCACCCCCCCGGGGACCATCCTTTCGCCCCGCAATTGCTCGATGTGGTCCGCCATCCACCGCCATGAAATCCGGAGCGAGCCGGGCACCTCGTCGTACCGTTTCGGAGCTGCGAGCTCGGGCACCACAGGGTGCTCGGCGACCGCGTCGAAGAGCGCCTCCTTGTTCTCGAAGTATCGGTACACCGTTCGGTGTGACACACCCGCAACATTAGCGATCTCCGCCATGGAGAGCGCCCCGGGGTTCTGCTCCGCAATCAGACGTCGTGCCGCGTCGAGAATTCTCGTACGGGTTGCTGCTGAGCCTTTGCTGTCGTCAAGTGGTGCCATGCTTTCACATAGCGGTTACGCGCTCCGCTAGTCCAGCCGAAGCGCTGTCGCGGAGCAGATCGAGCCCCATGGGTACGAGTACCAGCACCCAGAGAACCGTCGCGGTCACGTACAACGCGAATCCCACGAGGAAGAGCTCCCCCATCGGAAACAGGATTCCAGCGGCGATGAGCAAACTCCCCCGCACCTTTGAAACCCCTCCGAGGAGAAAGCCAATCCCGACGAGAATCGAGGTCAGCGGTCCGAGAGGACCTGTGAAAATCACGAGCAGTAGCGCCGGATTTGCTGTCCCTGTCATCCACAACTCGGTGATCGCGTTGAGCTGTTCGATCGTGACTCCCACCGTCACAAGATCCGGGATGAACGTCCGCAGGGCCATGTTGACGACGCCGCCTACCCCAAACCCGATGACGGCGGTGACCGTGGTCACCGTAGCGAGCTGAGGCCGTGCGTGCGCGAAACGCCGGGACAGTTCCACAAACGCCACCGCCAAAAGGAGGTAAGAATACACCCCGATGACCCCCTCGAGGTTACTCCCCCACCCCATCAATCCAGGGTTCTTTTGGATGTCGAAAATGAAGATAAAGGCAGCCAGGGTGGAGAGGACCGAACCCGCAATCATCGAAGCGCCGACCAGTCGTCGGAGGTTCTTTTCGTAAGCCATCATTTTGCGCACTCTTTGCCAAAGGTGTCATATTTTATGACTCAGACGCCTGAAAAAAGCAAGAAATCCCGACCCCCCTGTTTCCGTCACCTACAGATTTTCGACCCGCCGAGCGAACGCGGGCCCCAGGCGGCCGGGCCCCCGGGGAGCGCCCGACGAGTTGCCGCGGCGCAGATGCGTGCACGGCGGGCCGTAACGTGCCGCATCAGCTCACGAATCGGTCGCTCGACCGCAGACCCCGGGACTCCGAGCCAGCCGTTCTGGTCGACGCAGGACAGCCGGAACTGGAGATCACAAAGGGGGGCGTTGATGGGGTTGGGTGGTGGTTCGAGCGACCGCGGGCTGCGCCCGCGGCTGCGGGCGCCCTTCGGGCGCGGAGAGGCAAAAACCGCAGGCTTCACGCCAGACATTGGCGCGATTGGCGCGATTGGCGCGATTGGCGCGATTGGCGCGATTGGCGCGATTGGCGCGATTGGCGCGA
>CAYPJU010000140.1:0-8886 GCA_964411125.1 uncultured Bradymonadales bacterium
GCTCGCGCCGACGACCCGACCCTCGATTATCACACCATCACGACCCCGCACTTCTGGGTTCACTACCACGACGGACTCGAAGCGTTCGCGCACAAGACGGCGAAGAGCGCCGAAGAGGCCCACGCGATCCTGTCGCCGCTCCTCGATTGGGCGCCGGGGCACCGCACTCACATCGTCTGTAACGACAAGGTCGATACCGCCAACGGTTCGGCGACGGTCTTCGGGCGCAACCAGATCCTCATCTACGCGATGCCGCCCGAAGCCGACTCCGTCCTCGGTTTCAGTGACGATTGGATCCGCGTCCTCGTCTTCCACGAGTACGTCCACATCCTGCACCTCGACACGATCCTCGGAATTCCGCCGCTCGTGAACTACTTCATCGGACAGCAATGGGCGCCGAACAACACGCTCCCGCGCTGGTACACGGAGGGGCTCGCGACGTTCTACGAGAGCTCGCGGACCCGCGGAGGGCGCGTGAACGGAGCGATCTTCCGCACCTACGTTCGCAACGACGTGCTTAGCGGCGACTTCTTCGACCTCAGTTCGACATCCAACCTGCCCGTCGCCTGGCCCGGCGGCAGCGTCGCCTATCTCTACGGATCGTTTTTCGTCGACTACATCACGAGGAAGCACGGCGAGGGGTTCTTCACCGAGTTCAACCATCGTTACGGCAAGCGGATCATGCCGTGGCAGATGAACGGCATCGCGCGCGAAATCAGTGGCCAGACGTTCGAGGAGCTCTACGAGGAGTGGCACGCCTTCGAGGCGGGGAGGGCGGTCGCCGACATGATGAAGGTCCGCATCGTCGGCGAGACCGAGGTCGAGCTCGTCACGGCGGGGATCGGCGGTGAGTCGGGGTTCGCGTTGCAACGCCCCCGCACGAACCAGATGTGGTTCTACCACAACGATCATCGGCGGGCCCCGCACTACGCGTACGTCTGGGAGGGCGGAGACGTCGAGCGCGTCCACGAGGTCGAGTCCGGCGCGTCGAAGGCCGACTTCACTCCCGACGGTGAGACCATCGTCTACGCCCAGTCTCGAACCCTGCGCGGGGCCTACCGATACCTCGACCTTCACGCCTACCACCTGCCGACCGGGCAGGTCCGCCGGCTGACCGAAGGAGAGCGCGCCCGGGAGCCGGCGATCTCCCCCGACGGCAAACGTATTGTCTACGTGCGCAACCGCGCGGGTACGATGGAGCTCGTGATGCGTCCCTTCCCCTCGCTGTCGAGCGGCGAACGCGTGCTCACGAGCGGGTTCGACCATCCCGCCGACAGCCCGGACCGGTGGCAGCAGATTTCGCTGCCCGACTTCTCGCCGGACGGTCGCCGCGTCGTCTTCAGCATGTGGCGGCAGGGGGACGGCACCCGCGACCTCTGGACTGTCGACGTCGAATCCGGCGAGCTCCGTCGCCTCACCGACGACCTCGCCTTCGACATCGATCCCCACTGGGCCGCCGACGGGCTCGTCTATTTCTCGTCCGACCGGACCGGCATCTTCAATGTCTTCACCATCGATCCCGACACGGGCGAGGTCCGACAGTTGTCGAACGTCGTGACGGGGCTCGTGCAGCCTCGGCGCAGCCATAACGGGCGGTGGATCTACGCGACGGAGTACCGCACGGACGGCTTCGAGGTCGTCCGGTTTCGGGCGCCATCGACTCCCCCCGTCGCCGCGGAGAGTGGCCGTGAGGGGCTCGCCGAGATCGTGTACCCCGAAGTCGACGAGTCGGCGTTTCAGACGGGGGACTACACCCCGCAACGCTGGCTCGCCCCGCTCATCTTTCAGCCGCAGATTGGTGTCGTCACGAGCGGTGCGGGCTTTGGCGGAGCAGTGCAGAGCAACGATCCCGTAGGTCATCACAGTTGGGGGATCGCCGGTGGCTACACGGTGGGCCGCGAACTCACGGACCGCGGCGCGTCGGCGACGCTCAATTATCGATACGACCGCCTCCCGGTCGATCTGTCGGTCCTGGGGCTCGTCCGCAACTACCCGAGAACCCAGGACTACTTCGCTGCGAGCGACTTCGTCCCCTTCATCGAGCAGCAGTATCTGGGGCGCGTTCGAGCGTCCTACTCCTTCCGCGAGCTGGTCGACACTCTATCGGTCTCTGCGAAGTACGAACTCAACTACACGGAGTTCGCGGAACGACCCATCGTCGAGCACGATCCCGCGGATCTCGAGCCGGCCGAGCCGGAGCAGGGCTGGTTCAACGAGTTCGGTCTGAGCCTCGCCTACTCGAACCGCGAGAGTTATCCGCAGACGATCTCGACCTCGTCGGGCTGGTCGGCGCAGGTCGGTGTCGACGTTCAAGACCCGGCGCTCGGGAGCGACTATCACGTCGTTTCGCTCTCGCACGACTTCGACATCGCGCTGCCGAATCCGTTCGCGACACGCCATGCTCTCGGGTTGTCTGTGCGAGGAGCGGCGGACGTGTCGAACCGCGAGAGCCCCAGGTCGTACAGCGTCGGCGGTCATCGCCCGCAGGACGTTCTGACGAGCGTGGTGTTGCAGACCCCCCGCCGGGACCTGGTCGTGCGGGGCTTCGAACCACGACTCCTCACGGGAACGCGCTACGAGCGCCTCTCGGTCGACTACCGGTTTCCGCTGATCGATTTCGAGAGCGGTTTCTCGACGGTGCCGGTCTATTTTCGGCGGCTGAAGGGGGACGTATTCGTCGACAGCGGAACCGCGTTCGACGGCTACCTGGGGGACGCCAAGATCCTGACGGGCGCCGGTGCGGAGCTCGTCCTCGAGACCCTGTTCGGGTACTACGCGTTCGGGACGCTGACACTCGGGGTGGCCCGCGGATTCGGGGAGCTCGGCCAGACTCAGGTCTACTTCCTGTTCGGCGGCGGGTTCTGATCGGGCGCGGCGCCGTCCTCGGCCGGCGGCGCGCCGAGTCGCGGTGCGCGCGAGAAGAGACGCACCTTCCCCCCCTCGATCTCCCGCCATAGCGGGTCCGCCGCCAGCTCGTCGGCGAGAGCGTTCCACGACGGGGGCAACAGCGCGGTATCCACGTCGTATTGCTGAAAGACACCGCGCCACATCGCCCGCGGGTTGGTGCGAAGTTCGTCTTCCAGCGCGCGCATCGCCGAATCCGACGGCGTCGACGCGTCGTCCCAGACGAGCGGGGTGGGGCGGGCGACGTCGAGCTCGAACACGATGTAGCTGCCGAGCTCCCGTGGCGCGAAGATGCGGGGCGTACTCCCCCAGGAATCGATGGTCTGGACCGCATCCACCGGGAGCGTGTCCGGGACGATTCCCCGCAGGGGGGCGCGGTCCCGTCGTCGATCGTCGACGGCCTCCACGACGCTCGCGTGCCAGCTCATGATGGGCTGCATCAGCAGCATTGCCGCCACGGAGACCACGACGGTCAAAACGGCCGCAGCCCTCGGGAACTCCGGTTCTCTGTCGTCGGCGACTGTCAGAATCCCGGCGATGCACCCGCACAGCATCGCGTACGCCGGGGCGAGCAGCGACCGGATCGCGACGGGTGCGCCGAAGACGGCCGTGCCCCAGGGGCTCGCGATCAGGAGCAGTCCGGACAGCAGGGCGACCAGCGCGAAGATGGGGGATCTCTCGCGGCGTCCCAAAATCACCGCGGCGCCGGCGCAGAGCAGGAGGAAGAGGGGAGCGAGCCGCGCACCCGGGGCGAGGTTCACCCACGCGACCGTCAGCAGGCCGACCGCGGCGAGCCACGGCCAGGGGCGGGTGCCGAATAGCACCGTCACGGCCACGAGCGACGTAGCCGCCGCCAGAGGGACGGCGAACATGTTCGGGCCCCAGTCGATCGTCGCGCCGACGCACGTCCCGAAGATCAGCGCGGGCACGAAAAAGCTCAGCTTGTTGCGATGGAGGAGGTTCGGCAGGCCGATCATGAGCGCGGTGACCCCGACGAGCATCGCCGCCAGGGTCATCACCGCCTGAAGCCCTCCGAGTGACCAAACCTCGTAGAGCCACACTTCGCCTAGCCAGCCGTGCACGTGGATCTCGGGGGGAGCCGGATGGCCGAAGACGAACGGGTTGGTGTCGGGAATCGCTCGGTTCGCCGCGATGATTCTGCCGATCGAAAGATGCCACCACCCCATGGGGTCATGCATCGATTGGAGGGTGACGAGCCACGACGACAGCGTCGCGACGAGGCCCAGAACAGCAAGGCGCGCCTTCGGGTTCACATTCGTGCTCGCAGGGAGTTGGCCCCCAGCTTGATGGTCCCGAGCCCCGCCGCGAAGGGGACCGCGATCGCGACGACGAAGCGGATGGAGTGCCACACGGTGAGCCCACCGTCGAACCCGTTCTTCCAGGCGAGTCCCACCTCCTGCGTGAAGCGGAACGCGAGCACGAGGACCGTGAGGACCACGAACATCCCGAGGATCATGTAGATCACGGCCCCGAAGCTGGAGGCGATCTTCGCCGCGTTCGGGTTGTGGAACTGCGGGTAGACCGCCCCGAGCCCGACCGCCATCGCGGCGACGCCGAGGGAGATGGCCAGGATGATGATGCAGGCGAGCACCAGGAACGCGGGGTTCTGGAGCACGAGGAGGTTCGACGCGATGATCAGGAGCTGCCCGACGATGAGCACCGGCGCGACGCCTCCCAACCATTTTCCGACCAGGAATCGCTCGAGGCTCATCGGCGCCTGCAGGATGAGCCAGAAGCTGCGGCCCTCGACACTCACGGTCGGGAAGATGAAGCGGCCTCCCAGGGCGACGACGACGAACCCGCACGCCGCGAGGTTGAAGTAGTACAGGCCCGCGTCGCCCAACAGGCGCTGGTCGGCGGCGATCTCGAAGTATTTGTAGTTCACCAGGTAGATGACCATGATCGCGATGACGACCAGGATCTGCGACCACTGGCTGGCGTCGCGCAGAAAGATGCGCTGGTCCTTGCGGACGAGCTCGCGCAGCGAAGAGACGACCGTTTCGCCGTTCTTCTCGAGCCGAGCGAGTCGCTCTTCGAGCGTGCGGCGGGCGCTCGCCGACCTCTTCATCATCCAGTCGCGCATCGTCGTGATCATCGACTGGCCGTGTCGCCCCTCCTGGGCTTTGGAGAAGCCACGGTAGTAGAGGCCGCGATGCAGCCAGGCGGCGACGAAGTAGAAGGCGATCGGAGTACCGAAGAGGAGCCCGACGGACCACCAGTCGACCGAGGACCGCTGGTAGAGCAGCGGCACCACGATGTTCATGCACCAGTCCGACGGGAGCCACGCGCTCGTCGGTGTCGCGAGCAGCCGGAGCATCTCACCGATCGACTCGAACGAGTCGGGGTTGAGGAGGCGCTCGGGCCGCAGGGAGCGGATCATGATGAAGATCGCGGCGAACGCGGCGACCCCCATGAAGAGCATCGCATCGCGCGTGCGGTTCGCGGCCAGAATGTTCGTGATGAAGAGGGCGAGGATCGAGGCGAACGCCGTGGGGATCGCCACGAACGGTACCAGGATCGCCATCAAGACGATGTAGTAGTCCAGAGTCGCGCCGACGCCGACGCCGGCGGCGAAGAAGATCGGAGCGCCGAAGAGGAAGACGACCCACGAAGACTGGGTGAGAGCCTCGATGAACCGCGCGGTGAAGAGCGAGTCCTTCGGGATCGGCTTCGTCATGAGAAACTCGAGCTCGTCGGCGAGGTAGAAGGTCGAGAAGACCGTCACGACGTTCGAGAAGGCGAGCAGGCCGAAGAACACGAGGAACGTGATCGAGAGCAGCTTCTGCACGAGCAGCTCGCCGACCGGTTGGATCTTCAGCGCCTCGGCCACGACCCAGTTGCTGGAGCGGAAGAGCCCGATCCAGAAGATCGCGCTCAGCACCGCGAAGGCGGGGATGCGGTGCCTCCCTTCCTGGGTCGACCGCAGGCTCCCTTTGAGCATGCGGAATTTCACGCCGAGCAGCCGGTCGATCATGCGGCGTCTCCCCGCTGGTCGTCATCGGGGCCCATCGTGGAGGGGCCGCCGAGCCCGAAGCGGTCGGCGACCGCGTCGGCGCGCTCTTGCTGACTCTCCTCGGTGAGGCGGAGGAAGACCGATTCGAGCGATCCCTCCGATTCGCCCGATTCCATGCGTAGCTCGGCGAGGGTTCCGCGGGCGATGATCCGCCCGTGGTTGATGATGGCGATCTGGTCACACACTTCTTCGGCGACCTCCAGCGTGTGCGTAGAGAGCAGGATCGTCATGCCGTCGCGCTCGGTGAGCGTGCGGAAGAGGGATTTGATCAGCCGGTGTCCCTTGGGGTCGAGGCCGACCATCGGCTCGTCGACGACCAGGACCTTCGGCTCGGGGAGGAGCGCGCCGGAGAAGACGAGGCGCTGCTTCATGCCGTGCGAGAAGCTCTCGATGAGGGAGTCGGCCCATTCCGCGAGCTCGAACAGATCGAGCAGCTCGCGGATGCGGCGGGCCATCTTCGCCTGCGTCATGCCGTACAGGCCCCCGACGAAGTTCAGGTATTCGAACGCGGTCAGCTTGTCGTAGACGTAGGGTCGATCGGGGATGAAGCCGGTGATCGACTTGGCGACGACGGGGGAGCGGGCCATCGAATGGCCGTCGATGTCGATGCTTCCCGAGGTCGGCTGCAAGAGCCCGGTGATCATGCGAAGCGTAGTCGTCTTGCCCGCGCCGTTGGGCCCCAGCACCCCGAAGACCTGCCCGTACGGTACCCGCATGTCGATGTGGTCGACGGCGGTGAACGAGCCGTATTTCTTCGTCAGCTTGTCGAGCACGACGATCGCGTCGTTCGGTCCGCGGGCGTTCTGATCGCTCATGGTGGTACTCAGTTGAAGTCGCTCTTGGTTCCGGCCCCTTTCGAGGCGTCGGCGAGGGGCTCGATCTCGATCTGGTCGAGGATCGCTACGTAATGCGGATGCTCGGGCTCGGGGCCGGTGAAGAGCTGTAGCTGCCCCGACAGCGGCAGCATCGACTTTTCGGTGAGGTCGACGTCGACGAACTCGCCGCCGTTCCAGTACTGGACCCACTGGTGGGGGATCATCTTCCCGTCGGAAGGTTTCGCCCCGAAGACGAACCGGGCGGGGACACCATTCGCGCGTAGTGCGGCGACATACGCGAGGGAGTACTCGGTGCAGTCCCCCTCGCCGGTCTCGAGGACCTGGCTCGCGGTCTGAATTCCGACGTTGGGGGCCGCCGTGATGCGGGACTGAATCTGGCGCGCGAGTTCTTCCGCCTTGAGGGTCGGGGTCGCGGCGTCGCTTCCTTTCAACATCGTCGTAAAGACTTCTGCTTCGATGTCGACCCGCAGCGAGCCTTCGAGGAGCGCTTCCTTCTCGGCGAGGCCGGCTGCCTCGGGCTGTGCCTGGAGCGAGGTGTCGACGACGACGGTCTCCGCGCTGCGTTGGGTGACGAGCTGCGACCGAGAGTCGAGGTCGAGGGTGACGTCGGCGGGGAGGTTCCCGAGGCGGTAGCGGGGGCTGGCGATTCCGCCGGTCCCCTGCATCATGCCGAGCGCGCTCTCGACGCCGAGGTCGACGCCGCCTGAGGTGTCCCCGTTCTTCTTGCGCTCCTTGAAGTCACGTCGCATCGCTTGCGCGCGGGACTGGCCGAGCTCCTCGGGGACGCGCGCGCCGATGATGCGGAAGGGGAACTCCTGGATGTAGACCTCGCCGCGCTTGTCGACGTAGACGTCGAGCTCGTTTCCGGCCACGATCTGGCGGAAATGGTAGGTCTGATGCTTCTCCTCGTAGACGTCGACCTCGTGTTCGCGGACGTACTCGAACACGATCGAGGTCATCCCCATCTTCGTGGGGTCGAAGTATTCCTGCTCGAACCGCTGGCCGGGGGTCAGGTTCTCCGAGGCGATGAGTTCATTGACGGCACTGTTCGCCAGGCGGGGGCGTTGGCCGAGGTCGATCTTCTGTTCGCGCGGTTTCCCGGCGATCACGGTCGACATCGTCACGGTGCTGCCTTCGACCGTGCCTTCGACGACGAACTCGGTGCTCGCTGCGGCGATCTTCGCGTTGAACTGGTTGAGGTAAGCGTTGGGGTCGACGCTCGCCTTGATGTTCGTCTTGAGGAACTGGTTGATGCCGAGCATCTGGACGTTCATCAAGAGGTCGTACTCGAGGAGCCAGCCGGCGTCGTTGTCCAGCTCGGTGCGCGTCTCGTGGATATAGCCGACGTCGCGTCCCTCGCGGGTGAGCAGCATCCAACTCTGGCCCTCGTGGAGGACGACCTCGCCGCCAAAATCGACGGTGTTGTCTGCAAAATAGGTCTGCCAGACGTAGGCGCTGACCAGCGCCAGCCAGCCAACGACCGCGGCAGCACCGATCAGGTCGAACAGTCTCACCGGCTGTCCTCGAAGAGAGGTCGTGATCGAAGGGGGTTGTGCTTGAAGAGGTCCGCACTGCCGGGCAAACTCACCCCATACTCAAATTCCGCCGTCACCACGGAGATTACTGGATGTCCGACGAAAATACGACTCACTTTCAGTTTCGGCTGGGGGGTATCGAGCTCGAGATATCGGGGGACCGGGGCTTCGTCGAACAGATGTATTCCAAGGTGATGGCCGACATCGAGGCCGCGCGTCGCGGGAGCGCCGGCACGGCAGATCAGCCGGCGGCGTCGGCCGGGGCGGAGCCCCGCATCGTGTGGGTCCACCGATGCACCGAGATGATGCACAAGATCTACATGTCGTCGCCGATCGAGCTCAGCCGATCCGAGGTCTTTCGAAACGTCGACACCGAGTCGCTCGGCATCGTCTACGCTTCCCGTGAGGCGCTGGAGGCGATCCTGCCAGGAGGGGGGAGGGGCCACACGATCTGGGCCGAACTCACGGAGCGCGGTCGGAAGAAGATCGCGGAGGCTGCGGTCGAACCGACCTGACGGGGGGACCCGGGTCGCAGAAGGGATGGTTTGGGGGGACGGTTGGGCTTCGCCCAAACCCA
>CAYPJU010000141.1:0-6970 GCA_964411125.1 uncultured Bradymonadales bacterium
AGTTGGCGAAGAAGCAGAGCGCCGAGAAGCTGGCGCTTCTCATCAACAACGCACGCACCGGTACACCAATCTCCATTTCCTTCGACAACCCCGCAGATCTGCGTGCGCTCGAGGCGCTGTTGGTGAAAATCGTGGCAGCCGAACAAGAAAGCGATGAGTACGAGCGCCTCGTCCTGAGCGCGTGGGAGCTGGTGGCACGATCGAACCACTTCGACTTCAACCTCGGCGAACCGGTGGGGTGTCCATGGAGCTACTACCTCGGTTTTGCGGTCGGCTTCCCCGTCGGTTCCGTGACCATCGAGCGAGAAGCCGCTTCCGAGATGGAAACGGCGACAGAAGAAGAACTCTCGCCCCTCGCCGCCTTGGGACTCGTGTTCTCACCGAACTACAACGTGAACATCATGGTGGGCGCCACGGTGCTGCGCGAGAAGGGCGGGCCGGGGTTGCGCCCCGGCTTCTTCGCGTCCCTTGGTCTACAGGCCGAGCTGCTGGACATACTCCCATTCAAGTAACGGCGACCGGTCGAGCGGGAGGCACGCCGCCTCCCGCTCCCTGATCGTCAAATTCCGCAGGCTGACGTACCTGAGCTGTCAGCCAGATGGCGACACTTGCGCCCTCGTTTTGCCACCGGCTATTTGCCGCGCGGGGCATCACAGCGGCTCACAGCGCTCGCTAATCTCTTTTCGGGCATTTCGAACCTTATCCCTCGCTTTGCCGTAGCCCCAGTGCGTTTTCTTCATCGTGGCCGCGTAGCTCTCGCGGTTTTGAATGAAGTGGAGTTCGACCAGCTTCCTCGTTTCCTCATCCAGCGAAGACAAGCATTCACTGAGCTGATCTCGCGCTATCACCTTGTCCAGCACTGTCCAGTTCTCGCCTACACGGGAACTCCTTTCGAGTTTCGCCACGAGTTCGCTATCCCGTTTCAACTCACGGTACCGGTCCGCGACTCTTAGACGGAGAATCCTGTTGAACAACGGCCCCAGCTTTCCGAAAGGCACCTTACCGTTCGCGAACCACGCACAGGTCGCTTCGAGTGCCCGATGAGTCGATTCCAGGGAGGCGCTCTCATCTCCATTGAGCTTCCTGAGAGTATATGCGAGTCCCCATTCGTACTCCGACCGTCCGTCAGGTCTGGGGTCGGTGACGAGGCTGGTGAGGCACGTCGACATCTTCGTTTTACTCAAGATGACGACGTGGTTGCTGTCAGCGGCCAGCGACTCTATCGCCAGGTGCTCCAGCGTCTTGCGGGACGCTTCTATTACGTTGGCACTCTCGTCTAGAACCAGGTTCTCGTACGCCTCGATCGAATCATCCTCCGACCCACAACCAGCATCCATTCCATCTGCGCCGAACATCGACAGAATCAATGCCGTCATCAGCGAAGGAGCCCCGAGCCGTGTTCCCCGCGCAGCTTCCGAATCCGCGCGCACCCACCGGGAGACGTAGACGGTCAGTCGCCAGATTCCGACGGTGAGAGCGAACGGGAGGATGAGCCAGACGAAAAGGATGCTTCCCCAGGCAGCGGTCGTCGAAAGGATGTCCGGAACGTCGACTTCGAACGCCTCGCAAACCATCAGCACGAAAGCGGGAAGGAGGAATAGCCACAGAAACATCGCCGACGGGCGAAAGATCACCGGTATAGATGTCCCACTTCTCAGGGCTTGGACGCGCGCAGCGACAGACAGCGCCAATCCGCCTGCGAACATCATCAGCGTCAGCACGAACGATGCGCCCCAGGTGGTGCCTTCGAAGCCCCCGGTTGCCAGCAAGCCCTCTGCCGTCTCCTGGGTCCAAACGACGGCCACGCCCAACCACAAGACGAAAACCGCGGCAGCTCCGGCGAGCGCCGATAGCCACAACGACGCTTGCGTGATCGCTGCCGTCGGGCCTGAGATCCCGGTTCCGGTTTCAGCTTCGCCGGGCCGATCGTCCAGTTCTGGTGCGTTCAAGATGCCCCCCTCAAAACTTTTTTAAGAAAGTTCCCCACAAAACCTTCGCTCCTCCGATGACCACAGTGACGACAAACGGCAGTTGCCACGAAACCACGGAGAAGCTCATGAAGATCAAATTTCACGGTCCCCTCGGAGAAGTCACCGGCTCTTGTTACGAGCTGCAGAGTGATGAACTAGGCGTCCATTTTCTCGTCGACTACGGAATGAAGCAAGGAGTCTCGGATGCTGACGACTGGAACCTCGCGGCACCTCCGTTCGACCCATCCCTCTTGGACTTCGTTCTGCTGACGCATGCGCACCTCGACCACTGCGGTCTGCTGCCAGTGCTGTACCGACAGGGATTCAGGGGGCGCGTGATCTGCACGAAGGAAACCGCTGAGCTTGCCACGATCAACTTGATGGACGCTTGCAGACATAATGCGCCATTCGACGAGCAAGACGTGACGAAGATCAAATGGTGGGAACCGCCGAGCAGACCTCTCTTAAACCGAGCGCACTACGTCGCTCCCGACGTCGCTGTGACCTTCCGCCGTACCGCACACATCCTCGGAGCCGTATCGGTCAAGATCGGCTGGGGTCCGACGCAAGAATGGAAAGAGATCACCTTCTCTGGAGACATTGGGAACAACACCGCCGGAAAGGAGTTTCAGCCTCTGATGCGCCACCGCGAAGACCCGATGAAGCCACGGAGTTGCAAGAGCTACGTAGTCATGGAATCGACATACGGTGGGCGCGCCGTTTCGTGCGAGGACAAAGACTTCGGCGCTCGCATCAATCGACTGCGGACGGTGGTCAAAGACGCCGTCATCGACCGGAGAGGAACGCTGGTGATCCCCTGCTTTGCGATTGGCCGGACTCAGGCGCTCTTGTTCGACCTCACGTGGTTGTTCGCTCACCATCGTGAGTTTGCCGAGATTCCAGTGCTGCTGGACGCCCCAATGGCCGGGGCAGTGAACTCCGTCTACGCCCGAGGCCTCCAACGCTTCGACCAAGACGCGAACGGGCGGAGGCAACCGATGTGGCTGAGCAAGCAGCTCGTGTCTCGATGTGGACTACGGCCTAACGACCCGGAGCATCAAAAGCTCGTGATGGAGCTTGTGGCCACAGCACTGGGCGAGGCATCGCTCGATCCTGCGAGGCTGCCGAAAACGCTCCGAAACTGGCGGCAGATTTGGCGGGCCGTGAGTTCGTTCAACGGACTGCCGGAAGAGGTTGGTGGACCGGCGATCGTGATCTCAGGAGGAGGGATGTGTTCGGGGGGACCCGTCGGACGCTACCTCCACCAACTCCTGACGGACCCAAAAAGTACGGTAATGCTGACAGGGCACTGCAGTGCCGACTCCGTGGGGGGCCAACTATTGCGTATCAGTTCGAACGGGCCAGAGACGAACCGGTCGGTTGGCGTTCTGCGCGGGGCTCCTGCTATTCCGGAGGCCGACGTGAATGCTGAGATCGGTTGTCTGTCCGGGTACTCCGGGCACGCGGACCACAATGGTCTCGTCGACTGGTTCTTTGGACAGCATCGCGGAAAACCCTACCCCGCAGCTTGGACGACATTTCTCACCCACGGAACCGACGATCGACGGCGGAAGCTCGTCGTTGGCCTGAAGGAACGAGCACGCGAACTCGAGGCGTTGGCCGGCTGGAACGCCAGCGATCTGAAGTTCGAGTGTCCCAGAAACGATTGCGATTGGTATGATCTCGACCTGGGAAAGTGGTTGTCTGACTCTGCAGCGGTCCTTCGCGCGATGCGTCCGATGTGGCGGAGGCTCAATCGCTTGCAACGATGCGAGGTGATCGAGGAGCTCATGGCCGACATTTAGCCTAGAGGTTCGTGGTTGCAACGCTGGGTGGAACCCCTCGAGCGCGCGGCCCTCGACAGGAAACTCTTCTTCCTCCGGCTTCGATTCGTTGGGGAAGCGTGCCCCGGGACGAGCCTCTGTCGATCGTTTCCCGCCCTTTGGGGCGGCTCGCACAGGCGAGGCCGAAACTGATGGATATGGACGTCCTTGCGGAGTCGTTGTCCCGCCCGGCGCCTTATCGAGCACGAACCTCGGTGTTGCAGCCTGGGACCACGCATGCCAGCCTGGCGCCATGCAGCTGTCGCCGATCGTTACGAATCTGCCGGGGCGAGCCAGGATGCTGGACGTCCTTCGGGCAGGGCTCGCCTCCGCGTCCGACGTGGCGATATCGGTTTCCTTCCTCAGATGCAGCGGAGTGTCGCTCTTCATCGACGACCTGCGAAAGTTCAGCGAGCGCGGGGGGCGTGCGCGAATCCTGACGTCGACCTACATGAGCATCACGCAGCCCGAGGCCCTTCGTGCACTTCAGGGGATTGACGGGGTTCGGGTACGCCTTCACCTCGCGGCTTCCAATGCGCTCCCTAACACGGGATTCCACGCGAAGTTCTTCGTCTTCGACGGTGACGAATCCGAATGCTGGGTGGGATCCTCGAACCTGTCTCGCGGTGGACTGACTGCAAACATCGAAGCGAATCTACGACACGAAGCGCCATCTGCGGTCGCGGAGGCCGTCGACACCTTCGAGCGACTCTGGAACCGCGACGATGTTCTCGGCCTCGACGACGACGTCGTCGGAGCCTACTCGCGTGCCCTCCTCGAGGCTCAGCTCGCTCGCCAACGCATCGTGCAGGCGCGTGTGGATTTGCCGGGCGGGAAAGATACTCCCGAGCCGAACGAGGCGCAGAACCAGGCGCTCCAGGCCCTTGCGCGCCTGCGGAAATTCGGGGAGCGCCGCGCGGTGGTCGTGGCGGCGCCCGGCGTCGGCAAGACGTATCTTGCGGCGTTCGATGTCGCGGCCCAGGGCGCTCGGCGCGCGCTCTTTGTTTCACATCGACTCGAGCATCTCACTCAGGCGCGCCGCACGTTCGACACCGTGCATCGAGGACGGCGCTCGACAGGTCTAGTCCACAGTGCGTCCGACCAGTGGGGCGCCGATTTCGTGTTCGCCACCATCCAATCCGCGGCGGGCTCACTCGAACGGTGCGCCGCATCCGAGTTCGACTACCTCGTGGTCGACGAGTTTCACCACGCGGCAGCCCCGTCGTACCGGAAGCTGCTGGACGCGTTGAGCCCTTCGTTTCTGCTCGGCCTCACCGCGACGCCCGAACGAGCTGATGGTCACGACGTCGTCGCGCTGTGCGACTACAACATCGCCTACGAAATCCGCCTGCTCGAGGCCATCAAGAACGATTGGCTCATGCCGTTTCACTACTTCGGTATCGCCGACGAGACGGTCGACTACGAACCGGTGCCATGGCGCAACGGACGCTTCGATCCCAAGGCGCTGGAGTCGGCGCTCATGCTCGAAGATCGAGTCGACCACATTCTTTCGCACGCCGTGGAGAAGGGGTTCGACGGACCGCGTCGAGCCACCGCAGGCTTCTGCGCCGGCGTACGGCATGCGAAGTTCATGGCCGATGCTTTCAGAAGGCGAGGGCTGTCAGCCGCTTGCCTGACCGGAGAGGACTCGCTGGCGAGACGTGAAGAAGTCTACGCCCGCCTGCAAGAACCTGCCGATCCGTTGGAGTGGTTGTTCGTCGCGGACCTCCTGAACGAAGGGGTCGACATCCCTGCTCTCAACAGCCTGCTCTTTTTGCGTCCCACTGACAGTGCGACGGTGTTCTTACAACAGCTCGGTCGTGGACTTCGCCTCCACTCGGGGACCGAAGTGCTGACTGTACTCGACTTCGTCGGCAGACATCGGAACGCCTGGCTGACGCTCGAAACGCTCCATGACCCTCGCGCAGTTCCCGGGCCTGCCACCGTCACCCAGCTCGATCTCACTCCGCCGCACGGATGCGAAGTCATCCTCGACGACCTGACGGTCGAGATCTTGAGGAAGGTGAAGCGCCATGCCCGTACCCGGAAGGAAACGTGCGCGGAAGCATACCGAGAACTTCGTCGCGAACTGGGGCGCCCGCCCTTCCCCGTCGATCTGGTCGGTCGAACGGACGTCCCGGAGCTCAGGGACTTTCGAAATGCGTTCGGCTCATGGCTCGAACTGCGTCGAGAGATGGAAGATGCCGAGGAATGGGAGAAGTCTCTCGGTCCCGAAGATCCGGCCTTCGAGTTCCTGGCCGCCCTGGAGCGCGACTGGCAGAAGCAGCGCGTCTACGCGTACGCGGTCGTCTGGGGGCTTTGCCATTCGCCCGATGATCCTGAACGAGGGTACGAGGAGTTTTTCGAAAGATTCCCGCGGTGGAAAGTCGAGTTCAAGCCTCTCGGCGAGACGAAAGTCTGGTCTTCGGTCAAGAAGAAGCTGAACACGTTGGTGGTGAACCAGAGCCTGATCGCGCCCGTGCTCGAGGCTTTCCCGGATCTCGACACACTTCTCCGGCACGCCGAGGTCCGCCTGCAACATACGCTGGAATCGGACTTTCGTACTCGCCATGCCGGTGTACTACGCACCCCCCAGAACCTGGTGCTGCACCAGCACTACGCGCGTCCGGAAATCATCAATCACTTCGGACGCCAGTACGACCCCGCAGTTCACAACAAAGGTGTCGTCACGTTTGGAGCGGACGACCCCTACTCCGATGAGATGATTCTGATCACGAAACTCGACACCGCCTCGGCCAAGTCGGAGTTCCAGTACGAGAACTCGTTCTCGAACGACCATACGTTTCACTGGCAATCGCAGAATCGGCAGCGACAGGACAACGAAGCGGGTCGCGAAATCTTGGACCAACAGGATACCAACAAGCGGCTTCACCTCTTCGTCCAGCGTCGCTCTCATGCGTCGCCGATCTACGTGGGGCTCGTCCGAGCCACCGGCGTCACCGGAAATGCGCCGATGAACGTGGCCTTTGAGCTCGAGACACCGCTTACTACCGGGGCGTGTAAGGCGCTAGGGCTGAGCTTTTAGCGCTGCCGGCGACGTTCAAGGCGACTCGCTCAATACGACCACTCCGTCGCGATCTCCACCCCCGACAGGTCGAGCGCATCGGCAATCTTCAGCAACGTGGCTCGGCGCGGCATCGACGGCTGCGAGAAGAA
>CAYPJU010000141.1:7070-8841 GCA_964411125.1 uncultured Bradymonadales bacterium
GACCTCCTCGCACCATAACTGCACCAGGCTCCCAATTCCCCGAAACTCGAGGGCACGATCGAGCGGTCGCGACGAGTCGATCGGGATCGATTGGCCGCGAGAAGTGGCGGGTTACCAGAATCTTGAGTTTCCGGACTTCGCGTCATCCGGGTAGTCGCTCAGCATCCGTGAGGCCTGATGATTTCTCGGTTGAAGTCTCCGACAAACGTGGTGCGGTTCACTGTCGGTCTCGGCGGCGCTGGCGCATGATCGGATGAGACATCGGAACACTGAGCACCGGTCCATCGAGAACCAGTTTCCATCTATCATCGGTGAGCCAATCTCGTCCGGTTCGCCGAGCCACTTGTCTGAGCAGCGGCTTTCCTTTCTGCCTCCTGCCTTGGGCGAGCAAACAGATCCCTTTTGCCTCGATCGCTCGAAGATCGGTGGGGTCGAGTTCGCTGCTTTTGTCGAAACAAATGATTGCCTCGTCAAGTCGGCCCAGCCACATCAGATTTTGTCCACGGCTTAGGTGGTGCTGATGCCACTCCTTGTTTAGCAGGCCGGCAGCTTCGAACGCGTTCTCGGCCTCCTCGAATCGCCGCCGATTCGAGAGGATCACCGCGATCTCATTTTTCGGCCGCCCCCACTCAGGGTCGAGAACAGACGCAATCTCGCACTCATGGATAGCCCGCGCGGCCAGCTCATCGGAGTCGAGGTGCAACGCCATGTGACCCAGCCTGCAGCCGATTTTGAAGTGCAGCCCAGCTTCTTCGGGTTCAGCTTTGATGGCCTCCTCAAGAAGAAACAGCCCGGTCGCAAAATCGCCCGTCGAAAACAGTTCCTCTGCCTGGGCGACCAAGTTGTACGGTCTGAGTTTCCTCTCCACCGTTCGCAAATCGGAGGCCGCAAAAGCTGAAAGCTCGACGTCGTTCTCGCGGAGTAACCTCATGAGCACGACGGGCTGTGGATCGGCAAAGTCCCTGGTGCGGAGCGGAAGCTCGTTCGCAAGGTGAGCGAACTTCTCGAACGCATCGTCCGGCAAGCCCATCAACGTCTGTAGGAAGTGACGCTGCTCGGCGACCTGCTCGTCGGGTTCTTTGGCCAACCTTTTGGCCCAGTAGAGAAGGCGATCGGTCCAATCCCCAGACAAGGCTTCGAAATCGGCCGCGACGAATGGCGAACCCGACGCCGCAGTCGCATCCGCAATCGAGCGGCAGATCTCTGCTCCCGCTCGGCAGAATGGTCCCTTTTCAGCGACCACGCGAGCAATCGTCTGCGCATCCAGGCCCCGGTTGTGAAGAACGAAGAGAGCCAAGTACGCCTTCTTGGCGACAAGAAGGAAGCCCTCTCGCAGGTCGTCGATCCGGCTCGCTCCGCAAATCTCCTCGAGTTGTCCACGGAGATGGGCCACCCCAGTTGCGATGCGCAAGAGAAACTCAACGATATCAGCGCGCGCCTCGGGTGCATCCTCAGCGAGTGTTTGTGCCAGAACGGTCAGGTTGAAGGGTGCCGGTCGATGCTTTCCCGCTCGCCAGTTTGTCAGGTCCTGAAGATCAACTCCGGCCCTCGTTGCCACATCTTCTAGCGTTCGTTCTTCGTCGCCTGCTTTCCGAAACGCGTCGATGATGAACTTCGTCCCTTCTCGTCTGAACCACCAAGGCAATGGAAACCCGGGAGATCCTTCTTCGGTGATCTGCTGAAGAGTGAACTGAGGAAAGATGAAGCCACCCCAGTGAACACCAAAGGCGAAGGTAACGAGACGTAAGGCCGGAAGAACGGAGAGTCCCGG
>CAYPJU010000142.1:0-8348 GCA_964411125.1 uncultured Bradymonadales bacterium
GCTTCGCCCAAACCCACCAGGGGATTCTCCCCTGGACCCCGAAGTTTTTCCGCCTATCAGCGTGCGTTAGGTGCTCTAGACAAGAAACTGCGGTTCCAAGGACGCAGTCCTTGGTGGGGTCTGGGGCAAAGCCCCAGGGTGTTCAAACCAACGAACCACGCGGCGGAGGGCTCCGTTGGGCTTCGCCCAAACCCACCAGGGGATTCTCCCCTGGACCCCGAAGTTTTGCCTTTCGATTCGCATGAGCCGCGCACGCAGACCTTTCGCTGACGGCGACGCTGGGCTACCTTGGGAGCCAGCACCTGTTCAGGAAATCCGCCTATGGCTCGGATGCCCGTCGCCGGAGAAGTCATCGATGACGTCTTCCGCGTCGAAACCGAAATCGACAGTGGTAACTTCGGTTCGGTGTACCGCGTCCACGACATGCTCGAGGACCGTACGCTGGCGCTCAAAGTGCTGCGCCCGGGCCCCCACGACGAGAACGAGCTGCGGGCCCGATTCGAACGCGAAGCGAGCCTCATCTACAGCCTGCAGCACCGGCACATCGTGCGGGTCTACTATTACGGCGAGACGAATTCGGGGCTCCCGTACATGGCGATGGAGTATCTGGAAGGGACCGACCTTCGGACGCTCTTGTACCACCACGGCGCGCTGAGCCACTCGCTGGTGAAGCGGATCACCCTGGAGACGCTGTCGGCGCTGCACGCCGCGCACGAGCTCAACATCATCCATCGCGATCTGAAGCCTGCGAACATCTTCCTGGTGAAAGACGGCGGCAAAGGGCACGTGAAGGTGCTCGACTTCGGGTTCGCGAAGACGTTCGACGACTCCGGCCCGACGAGCCCGGACATCACGAACGCGGGGACGCTCGTCGGTACTCCGGCTTACATGGCGCCGGAGCTGGTCCACAAGAAGCACATCGGCCCGGCGGCAGATCTGTACGCGATGGGGCTGATCATGGCGGAGATGCTGAAGGGGGATCGCGTCATCGAGATCGACGAGGTCTACGACACGATCCTCTTCCAGGCCTCGCCGAACAACATCAAGTTCGGCGACTACGTGACGGCGAGCCCGTTCGCGGACATCGTCTCTCGGGCGACGCAGAAGTCGCTCGACCGGCGCTACCGCACGGCGCTCGAGATGGGGAACGACCTGGGCGGGCTTCCTTCGTACGAGCCGGAGCCGACACCCGATACGTCGGCTCCGATCCATCGGCGCCTCATCATCACCGACGACATCTCGGATTCGGACCTCACGGTGCCGCGCGCGCTCGGTCTGCCGTCGGAGCAGGAGCTCGCCCGGCTCATGAACCGGGGGGACGGACCGTCCGAAGAGCCGACGGTGGAGCTCGGATCGGTCGCGGAAAAGCTGCGTGATGCGGGGCCTGCTCAGGGCGAAACGCAACCGGCGGAGCCGCTGCCGGTGCGGCAGTCGGGGCCCCAGAAGGCGATGCGCACGACAGGAGCCGAGGCGGTGGTTCGCAACAACACGTCGTCGGCCAACCGGGCAGTCAAGCAGAGCCCCGTGCGCTCGAGGGGGCCGGAACGCGGTCGAGATCCCCGTCAGGCAGCACCGAACGGGCGCGATTCGAACTCGAGCCCGTTGGGCCTCGACGTAGAGATCGACGATCTCTCCCGGCTTCCCCGGCGTGAAGACGTCTCGCACGCTCCCCCGTCGGGCGTACGGGTCTGGTTCTGGGGCTTCTTCATCGGTGCGGTACTGCTCGTCATCCTGGTCGGCGTCTTCGTCGCCACCGGCCGCCTCCCGATGCCCCTGAAGTGACATGACCGACATCGTTTTTCGCAACGCCGTGATCTTCGGCCTCGACGGCCGCATCGAAGGTGACCTCCGCATCGAGGATGGCCGCATCGCCGAGGTCGGCGAGGTGGGCGGCTCGAACGCCGCCGAGATCGACCTCGACGGAAAGTGGTTGTGGCCCGGAGCGGTCGACGCCCACGTGCACTTCCGCGATCCCGGCGCCCCGGTGAAAGAGGACTTCGGGTCGGGGTCTGCCGCCGCCGTCGCCGGCGGGGTGACGACGGTGTTCGAGATGCCGAACACCAACCCGACCACAACGACCCTGGAGCGCCTGGAGCAGAAGCGCGCCCTCGCCCGCGAAAAGAGCCACTGCAACTTCGGGCTCTTCTTCGGGGCGAACCCGACCAACCTCGCCGAGGCGCAGAAGGTCGAGAACGTCCCCGGGCTGAAGATCTTCATGGGTTGTTCGACCGGCGACCTGCTCGTCTACCGCGAGGAGGACCTCGAACGCATCTTCGCGGGTTACGACGGCCGCATCTGCGTGCACGCCGAATCGGAGCTGCGGCTGCGCGAGCGCGAGAAGCAGTTTGCCGATCGCGACGACCCCGCGGTGCATTCGGTGATCCGCGACCCACAGGCCGCCGCGGAGGCGGTCGAGATCGCGGCGCGGCTGGCGGCGAAGTACGACCGGCACCTGCACGTCCTGCACCTCTCGACACAGGCGGAGCTCGACGTCATCGCGGCGTCCGACGCCCGCATCACGTGCGAGGTGTGCCCGCACCACCTCTTCCTCGACACGTCCGCCTACGAGACCCACGAGACCTTCGTGCGGATGAACCCGCCGCTGCGCGACGCCTCCGACGTCGCGGCGATGTGGCGAGGGCTCGAGGAGGGGCGCATCGACATGATCGCGACCGACCACGCGCCCCACACGATCGACGAGAAGATGCAGCCGTACCGCCAGGCGCCGAGCGGCGTTCCCGGGGTCGAGACGATGCTGCCGCTGATGCTCGACGCCGCGGCGAACGGCCGCTGCACCTACGATCAGGTCCTGGCATGGATTTGCCATAACCCGGCCCGGATCTACGGTATCGAGGACCGCCACGCCATCGTGCCCGGATTCTGGGCGGACCTCGTCGTGATCGACCCCGAGCTGGAGCGCGAGGTGTCCGACGAAGCGCAGCACACGCGGTGTGCGTGGTCGCCGTGGAGCGGACGAACGCTGCGGGGTTGGCCGGTCGCGACCTGGGTGAACGGGCGGATCGCCTGGGACGAGCGGGGGCACAGCGACGCGCGGGGGATGGAAGTGCGGTTTGCCGGGTAGCGGGTAGCGGTTGGCGGGTAGCGGTTGGCGGGTAGCGGGTAGCGGGTAGCGGGTAGCGGGTAGCGGGTAGCGGGTACGGGAGAGAGAAACGATGGGCGACAATGCGGCAGTGTATGCGCCGATCCACTTCTTCCCGGCGACGGAGCAGCTCGAGATTCTGTCGCGTGGCGGGACGGTAGCGGCGCGCCCCGACGTCGGGTTCGCCGAGATCTCCTGGCCCTCGGGGACCTCGATACGGTTCACGCGGATGCCGGACAGCCATGTGGGTGACCATTTGTCGCAGTTGCATGGCGTCGTGGAGAAGATGAACGCGGGGCCGGGACTCGAGGTGCGGGTGCTCTCGACGCTGTCCGTGTTCGGGCTGGTCGTGGAGCCGGGGTTGGACGCCGAGGCGATCCGGTTCATCGCGACGTTCACGGGCGCATGCGGCGGCTTCTGCTTCATCGACGAGAAGCTCGTGGATGGCGACGGCAACAACCTGCTCGAGACCGGTGCGTTGCGTCCGGCGGCCGACCGCGTCGCGCGGCGGGCGTTGGTGCTCCTCACCGTCGCGTTTCGAGCGTTGCTCGAGGGGGATTCGGGGAGCGACGACGAGCTCGATTCGGAGTCGCTACGGCAGCGGCTCGGCGCTTGGTTCGACGCCGTGCCGGGTCTCACCGACGAGATTCAGCCTGTCGAGAACGAGCTCCTGCGAACGCCGATCGGCGAGGCGGACCCGTCGACGGTCGCCGCGGCGGTGCGGCGCGCGGAGGGTGCTCAGGTGCTATTGTGGGCGCTCGGCGCACGGGACCTTCCGGCGCACGACGAACACGAGGAGCTGTTTCTGGTCGCGAGAGACGTGGGGGTGCTCGATCAGGCATCGCCGGCGCTGCTCGAGTCACCGGAGCTTCGACCCGACGACGAACTCGACTGGATGCGTCGCAGGTTGGTCGGCATCGACTGGCGGCTGTCGAACCTCGACGAGGAAGACGTCGACCTGGCAGAGTTCGCGACCGACACCTGGTTCGGCGGGTTCGACGTCGACGGGATCGCGATGGTCGACGGCGATCTCGCGATCGAGGGTTCCGCGCTCGCCGCAGCCGACGAAGAGGCAGTCGCGCACGCGGCGTGGACGGCTTCGGAGCGGCATCGGGCCGCGAATTGGCTCATCGGAGCGCATCCCGTCTACACCTCCGTGGCGACGCCGACGTAGAAGAGTCGGTGGCACGGCGTCCCCGCCGTGCACGGGGTCGGGCTGGAAGCCCGCCCACCGAAGATGACGTGCACTGGGTCGGGCTGGAAGCCCGCTCACCGAAGACGGCGTGCACGGGGTCGGGCTGGAAGCCCGCCCACCGAAGATGACGTGCACTGGGTCGGGCTGGAAGCCCGCCCACCGAAGACGACGTGCACGGGGTCGGGCTGGAAGCCCCACCGAAGACGACGACCGCTCCCCTTACAGTCTGTTCGGGAAATCCGACGTCACCTGCCCGACGGCGAAGATTTCACCCGAAGGCCAAGCGATGTCGGCGGCATGCCAGAAGTCGCCGCGATTGTTCAACTGCACGTCGCGAAACTCCTGAGTCTGCACGCCGTTGAGGTAGATTCGGATCGTCGCGTACGACGGGCCGTAGCCGCTCTCGGAGTAGTAGTACGCACCGACGCTGTACCTCACGTTCGTCTCGGGGTGGTCGAGGTTGATGTTCTCGGGCCCAGCGCCGTTGGTGTCGTCGATGTCGAGCGAGGGGTCGTCGGCCATGTCGATCTGCTCGCCCCAGTTCGCCTCGGGGTTGTTCCAGTAGATGTCCCAGGGGCGCTCGTTCCAGTTTCCGTTGGGGTGGAGGAAGTGGAGGTCGACGTCGGTGCCGTCGTCGTCGGTCTGGTCGGCGTCCGACGGAGTGTCCCAGACCAACTGCACGTGGATGTCCTCGTTCGGGGTGGCTCGGATGGCGATGGTCGCCTGCTGTCCACAGTTCTTCGTGCCGTCTTCGTCCCATACCTTCAGTTCGACGAGGTAGTCGCCGGCGAGGTCGAGGAAGAGCGTCGGATCGGCGACGTTCGGAGAGGGGAGCAGGGTGGTGGTCGAGCTCGTGGGGCGCTGGACGATCGTCCACTCGTAGCGCTCGATGGTGCCGTCCGAGTCGGTCGAGTTGGTGGCGCGCAGGTCGATCGTCTTGAGGGGAATCGTGCTGATGCGGTCGGTACCCCAGGTGGCTGCTTCCTGCAGCTTGGCCTCGGCGACTGCCGTGGGGCAGGCGTTGTCGGTCGCTTCACCGATCAGCGGCACTTCGACCTCGGGACGCGCAGGGTCGTTCGAGAAGACGGTCAGCGCACCGGTCGACGTCTCGATCTCGGTCGGCGTGTACGTCAGCACAAAGTTGGCGGTCTCTTTGGGACCGAGCACGGCCCGCCCCGGGATCCCCTCGGGGAGCGATCCCGGGCGGATCTGAAAGACGTCCGAGTCGGCACACCCGGCTTCGGGCGTGTCGGTACAGATCCGAATGTCGGTTACCTCGAGGTCGGAGGTCGCACTGCAGTTTTCGATGACGACCGTCTCGTGCGTGGCGACCGCCAGCCCGCCCTGACCGAAGTCGAGCGTGTCTTCCTCGCTCAAGGCGATGCAGGGTGAGCCCGCGTTACCCGACAGGGCGACCCGATATTCGGGCTCGGCGGGGTCGTTCGTGAAGAAGACGAGCTCGGCCTGGGCCGGAAGATCATCGACGGGGTTGAAGAGGACCCGCAGCGGGAACGACTCGTCGGGCTTCAGCGTCCGGGGGGGATCCGTCGCATCGTCCGCCGGATTTTCGTCCTCGGCCGAATCGGGAAACGACAGTTCGAAGCCCGAATCTTGGGGGGCGATCGCGATGTCATCGATCTGCAGCTCGGCGAGCCCGACGTTCTGCACGTCGGTGATCTTCCAGAACGCGTCGTGGGTCGCCGCCGTCACGCGCGGCACCCGCTGAAAAGTGATCCGGTCGGGGGTGAAGAGGCGCGGGGCGACTTCCTGTGTGGAGATCGCGATCTCGTGCACACCTTCGTGAGCAGGGTCGTTGGAGTGGATCTCCACGTACCCTGCGTCGGGGGCATCATCGGTCGGTCGATAGTCCACCGATAGGGTGAGTACGTCATCGGGACCGAGAGTCGCGGTTTCGGGCCAATCGCCCGCCGCATGAAACTCGGATCCTCCGCGGTCGTCGAGCGTCTCCTCGACGAGCTCGATACGGTCGAGTCGAAGAGGGGTCGCACCCGCGTTTCGCAACGTCACGGTCTGCTGATCCTCTCCGCCGTTCACCACGGCGACGAAGACCAGTTCCTCGGTATCGGTGACGAGCCGAGGACCGTCGATGGCTCGGTAGGACCCGTCGCCGTCGACGGACTCCGAGCCGGGAGTGCAACCGCCGAGAACGACGACGGTGACGAGGAGCGCGACGCTTGCCGCCATGGCGGTCATCCAGTCGCGCGAGCGTTTGTTTCGCTTACGAGCATTCAGCATGTTTTCCCTCTCCGTAGGTCCCTCGGACGAGGCCGCCCTCGTCCCTCAACACTACGACCGACCGAGGACGCGTGATAAAAAGGCCCGCGTGCATACGCCTCCGGCTCGTGGCCACCCAAAGAACAAAGGTGCAGCCCATGCATTCCGACACCATCCGGGCTATCTTCGATCTGTACGACCGAGATGGGGACGGGCGTCTCGATTTCCAGGAGTTCGCGTTGGTTATGCGGTCGATGGACCCCATGCTGACTGACGGAGAGGCACGCATCGCCTTCCATGGCATCGATTCGGACCGCAACGGATCGATCGGATTCCCGGAATTCCTGAAATGGTGGAAAGATCGTGGCAAGTGAACATTTCGCCGAGTGGACCCTAGATCCCGACTTCGTCTTTCTGAATCACGGTTCATTTGGCGCTACCCCGCGCAGCGTGCTGGCCAGGCAGGACGAGCTGAGAGCTCGAATCGAGAGCCAACCGGTGCGCTTTTTCATGCGCGAGGTCGAACCGCTGATGACCGAGGCGCGAGCGCGAGCGGCCGCGTTCGTCGGCTGTGCTCCGGAACGTTTCACGTTCGTGCCGAACACCACGACGGGCATCAACGTCTTCTTCGCTTCGATCGAGCTCGCCGCCGGCGACGAGGTGGTCGTGACTCGGCTCGAGTACAACGCGACGAAGAACATCGCGGAGGTTTACGCGAAGCGAGCGGGCGCGACCGTACGGTACGTGACCATCCCCCTTCCGCTGAGCGACCCCACCGAGATCGTCGACGCGATCGGGAGGGAGCTCGGCCCGAAGACGCGGATCGTCATGTTCGACCACGTGACGAGCCAGACCGCGCTGGTGCTGCCCGCCGCCGAGATCGTCGAGCGTGTGCGCGAGACGTGCGACGCCCTGGTGATCGTCGACGGAGCCCACGCGCCCGGAATGATAGAGCTCGACGTCGAGGCGCTCGGGGCGGACTTTTACGCGGGAAACTTCCACAAGTGGGTGTGCAGCCCGAAGGGGAGCGCGTTCCTGTGGGCCTCCGAGGCACACCGCGACACACTGGAGCCACTGGTGGTGAGCCACGGCGCGAACATGACGTTCGACGACCCGGCGGACCGCTTTCATTTCCGTTTCGACTGGCAGGGGACGGCGGACATGACGCCGTGGCTCTGCGTCCCTGCCGCCATCGACGCGATGGAGCAGATGGTCGGCTCGTGGGACGAGGTTCGTCGCCGCAACCGCGCGCTCGCCCTGGAAGCGCGCGAGATGTTGAACGACGTGCTGGGCGCTCCGAAGCTGTGTCCGGACAGCATGATCGGGTCGATCGCGGCGATGATTCTCCCCGACCCCGAGACGCCGCGGCTCACGCCGTTCTCACCGGATCCGCTGCAGGAGCGACTGTTCCACGAACATCGGATCGAAGTCCCGGTGTTGCCTCAGCAGACCGATCCGAAGCGGCTGCTGCGGATTTCCGCCCAGCTCTACAACGATCGCACCGACTACGAGGCGCTCGCCGCCGTTCTCTAGACAAGAAACTGCGGTTCCAAGGATGCAATCCTTGGTGGGGTCTGGGGCAAAGCCCCAGGGTGTTTGACCCACGCGGCGGAGGGCTCCGTTGGGCTTCGCCCAAACCCACCAGGGGATTCTCCCCTGGACCCCAAAGTTTCCCCGGGTATCAGTGCGTTCGGTTGTCGAGACGAGAAACTGCGGTTCCAAGGATGCAGTCCTTGGTGGGGTCTGGGGCAAAGCCCCAGGGTGTTCAACCGTACAAACTACGCGGGGGAGGGCCCCGTTGGGCTTCGCCCAAACCCA
>CAYPJU010000143.1:0-8271 GCA_964411125.1 uncultured Bradymonadales bacterium
CTTTTGACCGACCTCGAGCGCCCGAGCGCGCTCGACGACCCCGACTTCGCCGAGGCTGCCGAGAACCGCGCTGCCCTCGAAGGCTCGGACATCCCCGCGTTCATGGCGGCGTTCGTGTGGGAGATCGAAGAGTCCGACCTGCTGCTGTCGTTCCGCAACGCCGGCGAAGTCGAGCGCATCCTCGCCGGCGTCCGGGGCCGCGTCGGGTTCGGCCAGACGCTGCTTGTCGTGTCGGAAACGGGCCACGAATGGGCGTTTGCGCCGACCGACGAGCCGACGCTGGAGTTCGACGGCCCGACCCTCGTCATGGAAGGGAGCTTCGAAGACATGGAGGACCTGCTCGACCACATCCTCGAGGTCTCCGCCGACGTCGAGGGCGAATTCACGTTCGCCTACCCCCTGAGCTGATACTCAGGAGAAGCACCGGTAACTTATCCAGATTAGAGAAGCGGTCGCCCTCGATGGACGCGTTTGCAGTTCGATGTCCATCGAACTACCGTTGAGGGGCTGTACGCAAGGGGATCTCGTGAAAACCTGTTACACGGCGCGCATTCTTCGGGGTGTTGGTCTGCAAGTCTCCGCGACTTCTCCCCGCACTTCCATGGATTGCACCAACGCGGGGACCGAGCCGATGAACGTCACTATGAAAGCACCAAGAGAATTGGCGATCGTGTTTCTGCTGGCCTCATGCGCATGCGCATGCAACGGCGAACGAGAAGGGCCCACGGCGCCAGGCGGGCCAGAATCTTTGGCAGGTGATGAAAACGAGGAGCATCTCCTCGCAGCCGGTGAGGCGCTGTTCCACGACGAAGAGCTGGAGTACATCACGGATACCGGCACTGTGGCCGTTGAAGACGACGGCACCTTTCGGTTCTCCACGAGACTCTGCAACTACGTCCCCTACGAGGGTCCGCTCGTGGTTGCGACGGTCGAGTCTGGGAGGTACCTGGTTCCCGAAGGCTCCCCCTGGTGCGACCTCGATTACGCCAGTCGCCCCTCGGAATTCGTGCTAAAGGTGGAGGGAAACGCGGCGGGACCACCCGTGCCTCTCTCGCTCAAAACGGTGTACGTCAACGGATCGCCGTGGATGTTTCAGGGCCCGGGGGTTGGACAGCGCGTTTTGGTAGCGCTTCGCGAAGACGACGGGGAGTTGTTCTGGATGGACTGGATCCCTCTCGCGGTTTCGACGGACCCGAAGGAGACCGGAGTCCATGAGGGCGCCCGCACCGTCGAGGCGCAGGGCAACGCCACCGACCTGCCAACGAACTTCGCAGCTCTGTCTCGGGCAGTACGCGAAGCGCGTGCTGAGCGCCGTTGCGGCGACGCCGATGTCTGCAAAGACTACGGCTGGCCCGCATGCGTGCGTGACCCCGCGGCCTACCGAGAAGAGTGCCAGGAGGGATACGTGGCGCCCGACGCCGGTGGCTATCCGCCTCGGTAGACCGACCGTCAGCAGTTGGTCGCCGCATCTCGGCCACCAAGGTCGAAGACTCAGTTCGTGTCGAGCTTCTTCCAGAACCGCAGCGTGCGCAGGCCGTGAGCGGCGAAGAGCGCCATGTCGAAGGTGAAGAGGAACGCGCCCTGGAGCATCAGCGAGCGGCCGAAGCCGAGCAGGCGCGGCTCGTCGTCGCGGTCGCCGCGGAGCGCCAGGTAGGCGCCGGCGGCGAGGTAAGCGAGGTCGAGGCCGGCGTTGAAGAGGAGCACGCGCCCGATCCCCTCGGACTTTCGGATCGTCTCGCCGAGGTCGTACTTGCCGGGGTCTTCGGCGAGCGCCGAGCCGAACCCGAGGCCGGCGATGCCGAGGTTCACGACGTTCCAGCCCGCGTTCATCAGGTGAAAGTTTCGGACCCAGGGTTGGTCGGCCGTCGCCCAGCCTGCGACACCGGTCCCGATGTTGAGGACCGACCATCCGCCGAGGACCGACATGCCGACGACGTTCGTCCGAATGCGGCCGCGGTTCTCGGCCTCCACCACCTCAGCCGCGACCGGCCCGACCGCCAGCGCATCCGGTCGGCCCTGCGCGTGAACATCTACGGAGCCGATGCTCGCGACGGTCGTGAGCACGGTGCACAAAACGGCGCAATTGATACGAAGCCTGTCGTCGCCCACGCACTCTCTCCTCGGGGTCGGAACCTTGGATGCCGCAGGTGGCGAGAAGACACAAGAAAGCCCCCGCCGCGAGCGGGGGCTACCGAACTTCGCGCCGGGCGTGACATGCGTCTCACGGGACCGGAGGGAGGACGGTCACTCGGGGATGCGGACGCTGCAGCGATACTGGGTGGTGCAGCCGCCGTACAGCGCGATGCAGGGCCCGTCGTTCGGGACGACCGCGCACTCCATCGGACCGGCATTTCCACTCTCCATCACGTTCGAGGCGAGGCGACGCAGGCCGCTCGCCTGGGGTGCGTAGCTCACGTCGGAGGTGCGGAACGAGACCACCACGTTGCCCGGGCCCGCCGTGTCGCTGTAGTCGCGCACTTTGTCGAAGCGGTAGTGGAAGTTGCACTGCCCGCTGTCGTCGCACTTCATCAGGCGGCCGACGAACGGCTGCTCGGACAGGTCGGAGGCCAGCTCACCGAAGAACTGCAGTTGGACGTCGCTCGGTGCGTAGGGGTCGGTCCCCGCATTGAAGTAGTCGCTGACGTCGAACTGCACGGGATCGGTGCCGACGGCGAACGTTCGTGCCTCGTCGAGAAGAGCGTCGAACGCTCGGGCGCCGACCCAGGAGACGTCGTCGAGCTCGGCGAGCGTCGTGAAGGGGCCGTCGGCCCGCGCCTCGACGATGTTGCGCGCTGCACGCACATCGAGGAGGGCGTCGAGCTCCTCGAAGGAGTAGGTGTTGGCGATCTCGAGGACTATCTCGAGCTCGGTCGTCGTGACGGGGACGCCGTTCGAATCGCCGCGGCCATCGACGGAGACCCGGATCGGAGCGTCGTCGGTCGCGACGGGCTCGGTAGTCGTCGCATCGGCACAGCCGATCGTGCCGAGGATTGCGAAGGCGAGGGAAGCTTTCTTCAGGGTGTTCAAGGCGTTCATCATCATCTCCATCGTTGATTGTCTTTCATTCTTCATCGAACGAGGCGGAGGTTAGCGAGCGCTCACCGAATTAAAATTGAATGTTTGTTAACCAAGCGTTGCGTTTTCCTTAACGTTCGCAACTTCGTGTTCCGGGGTGCATCGGACGGATCGGGAATGGAGGCCCGGGCCCCGCGGGTTTCGTAGACGAAGGATTGCACGCGGGGGTGGCGGAGCCGTCTTGTGCCCGCTCGGACAACGCGATACACACGTCGGCAGCTTCTTTCCGCGACAGCGAATACAATCCCGAAGGACATCCGAATGGCATTCATCCCCAACGTCGTCGAACAGACCCACCGCGGTGAGCGTGGCTGGGACATCTTCAGCCGTCTGCTGAAGGATCGGATCATCTTCCTCGGCACGGAAGTGAACGACATGATCGCGAACAGCGTGATCGCGCAGCTCCTGTTTTTGGAGAGCGAAGATCCGGAGAAGGAGATCTCGCTGTACATCAACTCGCCGGGCGGCAGCGTGACGGCGGGGCTCGCGATCTACGACACGATGCAATACGTGAAGCCGCCGATCTCGACGATCTGCCTGGGTCAGGCGGCATCGATGGGTGCGGTGTTGCTGGCCGCGGGGACAAAGGGACGTAGGATGAGTCTGCCGAACTCGCGTATCCTCATCCATCAGCCGCTGATCATGGGTGGGATCGGTGGGCAGGCGTCGGACATCGACATCCAGGCGCAGGAAATCTTGAAGATCCGCGAGCTGTTGAACGGTATCTTGATGAAGCACACGGGGCAGAACCGTGAGCGGATCGAGAAGGACACGGACCGCGACTTCTTCATGAGCGCGGCGTCCGCGAAAGAGTACGGATTGATCGACGAAGTGTTCGAGCGGCCCCCCAAAGGGGAAAGCGCCTGAGAAGGCGTCGGGAATTCGAATTTTTTTACGGTCGTTTTACTATGGTAAAGTGACCGGGAAGTTTCAGGCAGGCACACATGAGCACTAAGAAAGGCAGCGGCGGACACTCGAATCTCTGCTGTTCGTTTTGCGGAAAGAGTCAGCGCGAGGTCCAGAAGCTCATCGCAGGACCGACGGTCTACATCTGCGACGAGTGCATCGGTCTGTGCGGCAACATCATCGACGAAGAGCTGGAGCGCGAGGACATCGCGACGGGGATCGAGAACGTCCCCAAGCCGGTCGAGATCAAGGACGTGCTGGATCAGTACGTCATCGGCCAGGAGCGGGCGAAGAAGAGCCTCGCCGTGGCCGTTCACAACCACTACAAGCGGATCGAGAGCCGGGTCGACAGCAAGAACTCGGAGGTCGAGCTGCAGAAGTCGAACATCCTGCTGATCGGTCCGACCGGTAGCGGCAAGACGCTGCTTGCGCAGACGTTGGCGCGGATCCTCGACGTCCCGTTCACGATTGCGGACGCGACGAGCCTCACCGAGGCCGGATACGTCGGTGAAGACGTCGAGAACATCATCGTGAACCTGCTGCAGGCGGCCGACGGCGACGTCGAAAAGGCGAGCCGGGGCATCATCTACATCGACGAGATCGACAAGATCGCGCGGAAGTCGGAGAACCCGTCGATCACGCGCGACGTGTCGGGCGAAGGTGTTCAGCAGGCGCTGTTGAAGATCATCGAAGGTACGGTCGCTTCGATCCCTCCCAAGGGTGGTCGGAAGCACCCGCAGCAGGACTTCCTGCAGATCGACACGACGAACATCCTCTTCATCTGCGGCGGCGCGTTCACGGGCCTCGAAGACGTGATCACGCAGCGCGTCGGCAACAAGCGGATGGGCTTCGGCGCCGAGATCGAGAGTGTCAGCGACAAGCCGATCGGTCAGGTGTTCGCCGAAGTTCAGCCGGAGGACCTGATGCGGTTCGGGCTGATCCCCGAGTTCGTCGGGCGCCTTCCGGTGGTCGCGACGCTCAACGAGCTCGACGAAGACGCGCTCGTCCAGATCCTCACGAAGCCGAAGAACGCGCTGATCCGGCAGTACCGCCGTCTGTTCCACATGGACGGGGTGAAGCTCGAGTTCGAAGAGGCCGCGCTGAGCGCTATCGCGAGACTCGCGATGAAGCAAAAAACCGGCGCCCGCGGCCTTCGTTCGATCCTCGAACGGCTGATGCTTCAGCACATGTACGAGATTCCGGGACGATCGGACCTGACCGAGGTAAAGATCACCGACGAGATGATCTCCGACGCCGACGAACCGACGTACTCGATTCCCGAAACGACGGCCGAATCGGCCTGACACGAAACTCCGACCGCCGGGTAGTAGTCCGGCCGCCCGAGAGCCCATGCCCACTGAAAAGAAGAGCGAGCGTCAACGAATCCCCTTGTTGCCGCTGCGTGACATCATCGTCTTTCCCAACATGGTCCTGCCGCTGTTCGTGGGGCGCGAGAAGAGCATCGCCGCGCTGGAAGCGGCGATGGCGGGCTCGAAAGAGATCGTGCTGTCGGCGCAGACCAAGGCGAAGACGAACGACCCGACCCCCGACGACATCTTCGACGTCGGCACGGTCGCGGTGATCGACCAGCTCTTCCAGGTGCAAAACGGGACGGTGAAGGTGTTGGTGCGCGGCAAGCGCCGCGTCCGCATCCACGACTTCCACGAGAACGAGCAGTACTTCGACGTCGAGGTCGAGTCGCTCGCCGAGTTCGTCGACCCCGATGTCGACATCGACGAGCTGATGGAGCGCGTCCGTAAGACGTTCGGCGCCTACGTCGACCTCAACAAGCGCATCCCGCCCGAGATGGTGAGCCTGGTCGCGAAGATCGAGGACTCCGCCCGCCTCGCCGACACGATCGTGGCGCAGCTCGCCCTCAAACTCCGCGACAAGCAGGAGATCCTCGAGACCGAAGACACCGCGGCTCGCCTCGAGCGGCTCGACACCCTGATGAAGGAAGAGGTCGAGATCCTGCAGGTCGAGCGCAAGATCCGCTCGCGCGTCAAAAAGCAGATGGAGAAGTCGCAGAAGGACTTCTACGAGGGGCAGGGATCGTCGAAAGAAGGCGGCGACGCGAACGAGTTCAAGAACGAGATCGACGAGCTCGAAGAACGGATCCAGAAGAAAGAGCTGACCGAAGAGGCCGCCGACCGGCTGGCGCGCGAGCTGAAGAAGCTGAAGCTGATGTCGCCGATGTCGGCCGAAGCGACGGTCGTCCGAAACTACATCGACTGGGTGCTGAGCCTGCCGTGGAAGGAGACGACCGAAGATCGTCTCGACGTCGGCGAGGCCCACCGCGTGCTGGAAGAAGACCACTACGGCCTCGACAAGCCGAAAGAGCGCATCCTCGAGTACCTCGCCGTGCAGTCGCTGATCGAGACGCCGAAGGGCCCGATCCTCTGCTTCGCGGGCCCGCCCGGCGTCGGTAAGACGTCGCTCGGCCGGTCGATCGCGCGCGCCACGAACCGCGAGTTCGTGCGGCTGTCGCTCGGCGGCGTGCGGGACGAGGCCGAAATTCGCGGGCACCGCCGGACCTACATCGGCGCGCTGCCGGGCAAGATCATCCAGTCGCTGCGCAAGGCGGGCTCGTCGAACCCGGTGTTCCTGTTGGACGAGGTCGACAAGATGTCGACCGACTTCCGCGGCGACCCGTCGAGCGCGCTGCTCGAGGTCCTCGACCCCGAGCAGAACCCGACGTTCAACGACCACTACCTCGACCTCGACTACGACCTGTCGAAGGTGATGTTCATCTGCACGGCGAACAACCTCGGGCAGATCCCGGCGCCACTTCGCGATCGGATGGAGATCATCGAGATCCCGGGCTACACGGACTACGAGAAGCTGCAGATCACGCGGAACTACCTGGTCCCCAAGCAGCTTCAGAACAACGGGATCTCCGACATCGACGTGACGTTCACGTCGGGCGCGATCCGCAAGGTCATCAACAGCTACACGCGCGAAGCGGGCGTCCGTAACCTCGAGCGCGAGATCGGCTCGGTCGCGCGCAAAGTCGCGCGCAAGGTCGTCGAAGACGGCCCCGACCAGAAGTTCAAGGTGAACGCCAAGAGCATCCCGCGCTACCTCGGCCCGCCCCGCTTCAAAGACGACGTCATCGAGGAGGTCGACCACATCGGGATGACCAACGGGATGGCGTGGACCCAGTTCGGCGGCGTGATGCTGGTCTCGGAGGCGTCGGTGATGCCGGGTAAGGGCAAGCTGATCATCACCGGCAAGCTCGGCGACGTGATGCAGGAATCGGCGCACGCCGCGATGAGCTACGTGCGCTCCCGCGCGATGAACCTGGGGCTGACGACCGACTTCCACCAGAAGGTCGACATCCACGTCCACTTCCCCGAAGGCGCGCTCCCCAAAGACGGGCCGTCGGCGGGCATCACGATGGTGACCTCGATCGTCAGCGCGCTGACCGGCATCCCCGTGAAGCACGACGTCGCGATGACCGGCGAGATCACGCTGCGCGGTCGCGTCCTCCCGATCGGCGGGCTGAAGGAGAAGGTGATGGCGGCCCATCGCGGCGGCATCAAGACGGTCATCTTCCCCAAAGAGAACAAGAAGGACATCCGCGACATCCCGAAGTCGATCCGCCGCTCGCTCGAGCTGGTGCTGGTCGAACACATGGACGACGTCCTGTGCCACGCGCTGCGCCTCGAGGACCCCGACGCCTTCCGCGAGCAGGTCTCGCAGCCGATCCTTCCGCCCGACGTCTCGCTCAACCAGGAGATTCGCGCGGTCCCCATCGACGAGAAAGTCCACTAGCCGGACCGCGGCGCTCCGTCGCCGCGTGGACCGCGGCGCTCCGTCGCCGCGTGGGCCGCGGCGCTCCGTCGCCGCGTGGGCCGCGGCGCTCCATCGCTATCGACCCTGCCTGGTCTTTTGCCCCTTCTTCGAAAACTAACCATCGTCCGCGAAGGGGGCTCCTTCGGGGTCTTTCAGTTCACGACGCGCGCGGTCGAAGAGGTGGGCGGGGACGTCTGCATCCAGTCGGCGAGCGAGGCGATATGGATCCTTGGGGTCGAGGCGAGCGCGCATGGACTGGCGGTGAAATCGATCGATCATGCGCCGCCTCCGCAACGGGCACACATCTCGCTGGTGGACAAGTTGCGGGAGGACTCCCACACGCTGCACGCGCCGCCCGAGAATTGGCTGACCTTCTACCCGTTCGTCGAACCACGGGCGTCGATGCGCCAATGCTTCTGGGCCGAACCGCTACCGTTCTGGGAGCCCGGCGGTCCGCGCCGGGACGGAGCCCGGCGGTCCGCGCCGGGACGGAGC
>CAYPJU010000144.1:0-5048 GCA_964411125.1 uncultured Bradymonadales bacterium
AATCCCCTGGTGGGTTTGGGCGAAGCCCAACGGCCCCCCTTTCGCGACAGCCTCGAGGACGCCCGCTCACCGATGTCGTACCGAAAGGTAGCGGGCGACGCGCCGCTGGGCAGCGGCGCGGTTCAGTGGTTGGTGAGCTGGATGGGTGGGGCGAATTGTCCGTCGTAGCGAGAATCGGCAGAGCTCGCGGGGCCGAGTTCGAGCCACGACGACCGAGGCGCAAAGACGCCCCCGTCGCTCGAGGTGACCGTCACGGTGACGGGGGTGGACCACGTCGTCGGGGTGAAGACGACCGTCGCCGGGGAAGCGGCGACCTCGGACGGGTCGCTGGGTTGGATCGGAATCGCGACGTCGGCCGTGGGCTGGCTGTCGAGGACCACGTTGAAGGTCGCCGGGTTGCGCAGGAAGAGCCAGTCTTCGGAACGCTCGATCTCGTGGATCACGTCGAGGTCGAGCACGGTGACGTCGAAGCTGCGGGGGACCACACCGGCGTAGTCGGGGTGCGTATTCACGATGTTCGAGAACGAGAGCGTCACGCTACGGGTTCCGCTCGCGACGGAGTCGTCCTGGGCCCGCACGAACGGCGCCCGCCAGCTACCGAACGTCTCGTAGTCGACCGACGGGAGCGACGGGTCCGCAGACGAGAGGTCGAACGTCGGGGGGCAGCAGCCATCCGTATTGGGGAGAACGAAGATCGGCCACGTCACCTCGCCGTGGAAGGGCTCCACGAACACGGGCGGAGCGGCGTGGTAGTTAGTGAAGCCGGGGCTATCGTCATCCCCCACTTCGACCGGAATGTCGTCGGGATCGAGCCCCGCGTAGTCCGGGTCGTTCGACGTGGCGACGCCGAACTCCAGCGATGCGTGTTGAGGCCCGTCGGGGAGCACGTCGTCGGTGGCGCGAACGCATACCCGGCGTGAATCGGGCCAGGTCTGGGGGTCGAAGTCCACGCTCGCGACGTCCGCCTCGAAGGCACTCCGATCGGAGCTCGACACCGGAATCGAGACGGGAGCCGTGGGCTTCACGGAGAGCACGACTTCCATGCAGGCATGCGAAGCCCGACGCTCGGTGAGCTCGAACCGTTCCCGGTCGGCGACCATCGTGTGGGCATCGTCGTCGACGAGCACGAAGGTGCGCGAGGACGAAGACGGAAAGTAGATGTTCTGGTCATCTTCTTGGACGTACGTGACCCCGAGCGCGACCCAGCGAGGCGGGTTGGCGATCGCATCGTCGGTGGGTGTGAGCAGGGCGGTCGAGCTCGGTCCCGACACACGCACCTGCACAGGCGTGATTTGGACGTCTTCCGGGAGGTTCGTTCGAAAATGAACCAGCGACGGCCACAGCCCGGCCGAGATCCGAATCTCGGAGGGCGGGGCCCCTTCGAAGACGAACGGATCGACGTCGATCCGTTCAGCACCGCCAATCAGAACGTCGTCGTCCCAGACCACCAGGCTGACGGGATCGGGCAACACAGCCTGCTGGTAGGCGGGATCTTCGGTGCGAACGGAGACGGTCAGCGAACCGTTCCCCTCATCCTGATAGCGGGTGTGCCGAAGGCCGAACACCGCGGTCTGGGGTTGGTCCCAATTCGTGGACGTGAAGACGAGGCCCGTCGGGACTACATACGGCGAAAGGGGGTGAACCGTGCTGACGAAATTGGCCGCCGGTTCCACGACGACGTCGAGCTCCGGCGGGGCGCTCAGCCGGATGGCGACCGATGTGTTGCCTTCGTCCTCGTGAGCGCCACCGGTCACGTCGACGATGAGAACCTCGGCGGTTTCGTCGTCGTGCACGGTGGCCGACAACGTGGCGAATTCGCCGTCGTACGTTCCGTCCGATGACGTCGCATCGAACCGCAGCTCGTGCACCTCACTAATCTCGGCGGTGGCGTCGTCGATGGCGCTCACGGTGACGGTGTGCCACTCCTCCCAGTCCTGCGGCGAGATCGTCACCGCGGTCGCCGATGCGTCGGGGTGGGTGACGGGTGTCAGCGCGACCGGGGCCGAGGGACGACGGAGCAGGCGCACGGTCGTCGCGGCGTCCGGTCCCCCTTCGGTGACCTCCACAGGGTCGGAAAACTCGATGAAGGGCGACGGCAGGGGCAAGGCCGCGTCCTGGTCGGCCCCATCACCCGCGTCGGTGGGATCTCCCGCGTCGACCCCCGATAGATCGGCCGATTTGGCATCCGGGGTACCGCCCGCGTCCCGGGTGGGTCCGACGTCCCGGACCGTGGCAGCGCCGTCGTCGGCGTGGTCGAAGCCCCCGGCGTCGCCGCCCGCATCAGGACCGGCGTCCCTGGCCGGAGCGGAATTTACCATGCAGCCAGCCAGCAGGAAGGCGGCCGCCGTCGAAATGAAATATCTGACTCGTGTCCCCATGCCTCATCGTAAAGTACATGAGGAGATTCAGCGAGTTCCGTCACGACGCTCCAACGGTGAGCGGGCGTCTTGAGGCTGTCGCGAAAGGGGGGCCGTTGGGCTTCGCCCAAACCCAACAGGGGATTCTCCCCTTCTCCCCTGGACCCCAAAGTTTTCTCCCTCGAGCCTCACAACTCATACTCAAAGAAATCAACGCGTTACGAGGTTGATGTGAGAATGTCCGCGGTTCCAAGGATGCAATCCTTGGTGGGGTGTGGGGCAAAGCCCCACGGTGTTCAGCTAAAACGACACCCTCGTCTTGCCCGGCTCCGCCCACCTTCACCGAGGTCGAACCACCGCTGCGTTCATCATGCGGCGGGTGCTGTCGGAGCCCTAGTCAGTTCCGCCGCGCCACTGATTCCCGCAGCACCACATGGGCGGGCGGAACGCGGCTGGAAACGTCGAGAGCAGTCAGGGGACGACCGAGACTGGGATTTCGCGGGTATGCGTGTGGACGAAGCCGCCCTGGTCGGTCCCCTCGAACCCGAAGATCGCACGGCGTCCGACTTCGAGCCGCTCGTCAGGCTCGACGTCGACGACCCAGTCCCCTTCGATGAGGAACGTCCCTTCGTCGGGCGGGGCGTACGTTCCGTCCCGCGGCTGTTTTTGCATCACCGCTTGAAACCGCATCTGTGGGTCGTTCGGTGACCATTCCACCGTCACCGGCTCGCCCACTGGCAGCTCCGCGCCGGCGGCCGGGGCCGTGATCTCGTGCGGTGGCAGGTAGCGCGTTTCGTATCGAATCCCCGTCATCGAGCCGATGTCGTCCGCGACGTCGATCTCGAGCACCGCGGGAAACGGAATGCTTCTGAACGACGCACCTGCCGGCATCTCTTCGCCGTCCGCACGGATGACGATTTCGTCGAGCGAGACGAACTGCCTACTCTCACCATAGCCCGCTACGGAGATGTCGGTCACGACGTTCTCTTCGTCCCCCTCGCACGGAAACGACTCGGAACACGCCGACGTGTAGAGGTCGATGATCACCCACGCTCTCCCCGTCGCGAAGTCCCCCGTCATGTTCGATACAGGCAGGGCGTCGGGCGCCGAACCCCCACCGCTTCCGTTGTTCGTCGCGTCCCCCCCGCCCGTCTTCGAGCCGGGATCTCCACAGCCCACGGACGCGGCCAGCGCCATTGCCACGACGTATCGCATCGCTCTCCTCGTTTCGGATCGTCCACCCATCATGCATCCGTGAGACACGGGGGGCAATGTGTCGGGTGGCAGGTCCGCCGACGCCTCGTCGAGGAACCTGGCGCCGAATCGCGGTATCAGCGTTCGTCCGCGACCGGTGCCGTTCATGCTCCTTCGCTACGAGCGCACTCTGAGGCGAGCCGCTCGGCAGTCGTCCAGAACCAGCCCCCTCCCCAAAACGTAGCAGCGACCTGCGGATCAGTGGCTCGCCGTCACCTCGTACCCGTGCCGTAGGTTGAAGTACCGCGACCGATCCTCGCACACCTCACGAGAGAGCGAGTACCAGATTCCATCGAGATGGAAGATGCGGTCGAGCACGATGATCGGCGCCGTCCCCCAACGACTCCCCGACATGCCGAGCCCCCCCACCTCGTCGTCGAGATCCTCGACCGACCAGCCCCGCTCCTGCAGGATCGCCTGGCGACGCAAGGGCTGGAGCGTGTAGGAGCGACGTTCGTGACGGTACCCCGGGCGAGGCTCCAGCACCCGCCAGCTAGACGAGAAGACTACGTAACCGGTCTCGGGCTCCGGCTCGACGGCGACCTCGACGCAGACCTCCTCGACTGGGTCGCGGGCGAAGAGCGTTGCCGGCGCGTCGCGGAGCGCGTCCAACGCCTCGACCGTCGACTGGAACGCGTCGTACTCGACGCCGAGCGCCTGGTTGGCGACGCCGAAGGGATGCGACACATAGGGCTCCTCGCATGCCCCGGCTTCGAAGAGCGGATGACCGGCGGGCGTGATCGTGCACACCGCGCCCTCGCATTTCTCCTGAAAGCTCGACCCCACTTCGTTACATGCTTTCGACGTCCGGTAGAGCCGTCCAGCCGACGTCAGAAGACTCGTCGAATCGCTCGACCGAAGCTCGAACGGGTGGGAACACTCCGACTGCATCCAGATCGTCTGACCGCCCGCACGGACCCGGGGCGCTCGCAGCACTTCACCCTCGTCGGTGTGTTTCCGCGACAGTTCGACCGCCGCGCCCGACCTGGAGTCTCCCCAGGTGACGGAGTCCGCCCCAACCACGACCGGCACACATCGCGTATCGCCCCATCGCGAACGCTTCGACGTTCCCGCCGGCTGCCCCAAGGCCACCGGCCCGCTGCTGGCGCCCAGCAGCCCGTGAGGGCGACGCCCCCAGTACTGCCCGGGCGGGACGGAGAGTTCCCCTTCTCCGACCGCCTCGGCCGCTTCCTCCTCCACCTCCGCCTGAATGGCAGGCATGGGCTCGGGGCAGACCTCGATCTCTCCGGCAGGTAGGCAAGCGAGAAACGTTGCGGATACCGCGAGGATCAAAAACGCTGACCACGTCTTCATAGGCAATGCTCGATTGGGGACGCGTTCCAGACACCCACCGTCTGCGAAAGTTCCGTCTCTCGGCACGAGAGGACGCCCGCTCACCGATGTCGGTCGCCCGCGGCACGCCCCGAGCCGGGCGAG
>CAYPJU010000144.1:5148-7915 GCA_964411125.1 uncultured Bradymonadales bacterium
CGATGTCGGTCGCCCGCGGCACGCCCCGAGCCGGGCGAGGACGCCCGCTCACCGAAGGGCTGACTCCGGACGCGGAGTTCGGCGAATGACCCCGGTCATCGAGTCACGTCGATGACTCTCACGGGCGTCTTCGTCCACGATGTGCCGGTGCCGAGTTGTCCCGACGTGTTCATCCCCCACGCCCAGAGTCCACCGTCGGAGCGAAGGCCGAAGCTGGTCTGAACGCCGCGGTCGACCTCGCTCCATCCGACGACGTCGCTGACGAGCTCCGGTTCGGAGTACGAGCCGCCGTAGACGTTCGTGCCCGTCTCGCCGGCGCCGGTATCCTGACCCCAGCACCACAGCGTTCCGTCCGCCTTCGTCGCGCATCCCGTTCGGATGTGAAACTCGACGTCGCTCCATGTCTCGGTGCCGATCCGGGCGGGGTCCGGCGCATTGTCCGGCCAACACCACAAACTGTCGTCGGACTTGATGCCGCAGACCCTGGAGTATCCCACCGACACGAACCTCCAGTCGGTGTCCGTGCCGATCGGAGCGTCGAGGTCGAAGTCCCACAGCGTCCCGTCGCTGCGCAGCCCCACGGCGTGGAAGCGATAGAGCGAGACCATCTCCCAGGGTCCGACGCCGCGGGTGACCAGGGTCGGCTCCGAGAACCGCTGCGTCCCCTCGTGGAAGTCGGGGTTGTGGTCGCCCCAGCAGTAGAGGTCGCCGCCCGCGCGGATTCCGCAGAACGACTCGTCGCGCAGAAAAATCCGCTGCCAGTCCGCGTCGGTCCCGACCTGAGCGAGGGTCACCGTTCCGGCGGCCAGGGTGCCCGGGCTGCAGTGCAGCGTCCGGTCGTCGCGGATCGCACAGACGCTGTCCCAGTTTGCCGCGACGTCGAGCCATGTCTCGGCGTTCAGGTCGACGAAGTACGGGCTGTCCGGCCAACCCTGCGCCACGGGCCGGCCCGACCCGGCGCAGGCGAGTCGACCGTTCTGACGGATACCGCAGGTAAACTCTTCGCCCGAGCTGACGGCGCTCCACGGCTCGGTCGAATCGACCCGGAGGGGGTAGCGTTGGAAGCGGAAGGTCCCGATCCCGAGCTGTCCGTCGCTGTTGCTGCCGAAGCACCATGCGGACCCGTCGCGCTCGAGGGCGCACGTATGTAGCGGGCCTACGGCGACGCTTTGCCAGTCGCTGCCGGTTCCCACCTGCTCGAACGCCGCGAGCTCGGTCTCGTCGCTGCCGTGCGCTCCGCGCCCCGAAGTGCCGCGGCACCAGAGCGTCCCATCGGTCCGAACGGCGCACGTGTGGCGATTGACCGAGACGTCGCTCCAGGTCTCGGTGCCGATCCGAATCGGGACGCCGTCGGTCGCTTCGGGAAAACCCCAGCACCACAGCTCGCCGCCGGCTCGCAGCCCGCAGGTCGCGCTTCGATACGCGGCGAGAGTCTCCCAGTCGCTCTCGCTGCCGACGCGAACGGGGACGTCGGAAGGGGTCGGGCCGGCCTGACCCAGCGTACTACTGCCCCAGCACCACAGCGTGCCGTCCGCTTTGATCCCGCAGCCGTGGTCGGACGTGACGACCACGTGGTTCCAGGCGTCTTCACCGATCCGGGTGGGCTCGTCGACCCGCCGAACGTCGGAGCCGAGCGCCAGGCGGTCGTCGGTGTTGTCGCCCCAGCAGTAGAGCCCTCCGTCGGTTGCGATGGCGCAGTTCGTGCCGGTGAAACCGACGACCTCGGACCAGGTCCGCTCTGGGCCGACCTGCCTGTCCCACCCTTTCGTGCACCACATCGTCTGGTCGTCGCGGATGGCGCATCCGTCGATCTCGGCGTGGTCGAGATCCGCCCAGGACAATCCGGTGGGCTCGTCAGCGGGATAGGGGGCCCACTGTGCAGTGAGCGAGGTGCCGAACGCCTCGAAGCCCCAGCACGAGACGACCCCGTCGGTGCGGAGCCCACAGGTCATGTTCTGGCTCGTCCAGATCTTCGAGAACGCGACGTCGCGGCAGGTCCTGCCGTTCCCCCGCATTCCGTCGGGGCACACGCACGCCGTCCCGGAGTCCGTGTCGACGCATGACGCGTTCGGGTCACACGCCTCCTCGTCTTCGCGGCAGTCCACGGACGCGGAACACTCGAAACCGTCTCCGACGAAGCCGGGTCGGCAAGTGCAAGCCCCCTCGACGCACAGGCCGCTCGCGCCGCAGTTCTGGTTCACGACGCACTCGACCGGCCGGACGACGCAAGTACCGGCGGCCTCTACGAAACCGGGGATACACTCGCAGCTCGCTTCCCCACCTTTCTCGACGCACCGTTCGTTCGTGCCACACGTGGTCGACTCGCACGGAGCGCCCCCTTGCGTCAGATCGCCTGCCTCCGCATCGTCGGCGACCACAGAGAGATCGGGCGACACGATCTCGGCATCGGTCACCCCACCGCCATCGCGAGCGGCGTCGGGCACCGCCGCGGCGTCCGGAGCGCCGGCGTCGCCGGCGTCGCCGGCAGGGGACTCGCCGCCCCCACAACTGCCGCACCCCGATAGTGCGACGACGATCAGTGGCGCGATCCATTTTCGCATCGGCTTCTCTTGCAACGGGATTCCTCGAGATTACCGCAGAGGCGTCGGCGCGCGCCACAAGGGGGGCGCCCGTGGTCGACCGCGGTCGACGCTCTCGAGGACTTCGACGGGCGAGCAACGGCTGTCTTGGCTGAACACCGTGGTGCAGGGTGCAATGGGCAGGGTGCAGGGTGCAGGGTGCAGGGTGCAGGGGACAGGGTGCAGGG
>CAYPJU010000145.1:0-4260 GCA_964411125.1 uncultured Bradymonadales bacterium
GGATCCGACCAGGACACCGGGACGAAGCAGCCGCGCGATTCCGGTTCGGATGAGTTCGACGCCGGCGTGGTCACGGATGCGGGTCGGGACTCGGCGCAGGCCCCCGACGTTTCAGGGACAGCCGACTCAGCTGCCGGAGAGATGGGCGACGACGACCCGTGGATCGAAGTCGATCGCGCTCTCGACCAAGAGATCAAATGCGACGATCTGTGCGCAGCCGACGGTCTGATCTGCCCCAATACATGGGGCGAACACTTCTTCTTCGAGAACATCGGCGGCCTGGCAATGTATTCTCAAGATGGCGAGGTGGGTTTTGGGTGTGACGAGCTCCCGCCGCAAACTCTGCTGCTGCAGAACGACGAGGAGGAGGTTTTGGTAAAGGTTACGTGTTTCTGCCAGTCTCCGGGAGAATGACGTCGGGCTAGTGGAGATATCTCTCGACTGTGAGCCGCACACCTCACTCTGTGGGCTTGCTCCGCGTGTCGTGGCTTCGCCATCACTAGCACCCGAACGCCGTCAGTTCTCCAACTTCTCCAGACGACCTTCCAGCTTGCGGTACTCCGCGCGCAGGTCTTCGAGCTGCCGTTCGAGCGACGCAACCTTCGGCTGCCCGCTCTTGTGCAGCCCCTCCACTAGCCGCCGCACCGATACGCTCTCCTGGTGCGGCAGCCGCCGCTGGAGCGCCTCGATCCGGTCGATCGATTCGACCGCCTTCATCGCCGCGAGGCCGCTGGCTGCGGCGCGCGCGACCGAGATATCGTCGTCGAGCAAGAGGTCTTCGAGGAACTCGCGGACCCGTTCGCGGTCGCGCTTCTCGAGCATCGCGCCGAGCTTGCCGAGCTCACGCGCCGCCACGACTCGGGCGCGAGTCTCGGCCATGCCGCGGGTCGCGACCCCCATCATCGTCTCCATCGCGGCTTCCTGCCGCGTCTTGCCGAGGGCGACGAGCGCACCGTTCCGCGCGATGTCGTGCCACGTCTCGCGCCGCGCCGCCGCGGCGATCTTCTGCACGTCGGCGTCCTCGCGCTGCGCGCCGATGACGGTCCACGCGAAGTAGGTTGCCCACGGCGTGAGGTCGCCGTTCTCGATCCGCTGCATCACCGCCTCGGCGATCGCGGGGTCGCGGAACTTCGCGACCTCCTGGAACAGCTTGCCGAGGACCATCGGGTCCTCTTCCTTCTCGACCGCGAGCAGCAGCCCATCGAGCGCGACGCGGGTATTGGCTTTCGCCAGCGCGACCGCGAACTGCTGCCGGACGCCCCAGAACTCTTCGGCGTCCCACGCGTCGACGACCGCCTGGACGTTCGCCTGCCGGCCGGTCTTCGCCAGCTCGTGCGCGGCGAGGATGCGGCCGACGACGTCGGGCGCGCCGGTGAGCTGCTTGCGCAGCTTCTGGTCGCCCGGGTTGAAGTCGAGGCCGAAGAGCACCGTGTTCTCCGGGTCGATGCGGACGACGTCCGGCTCTTTCTCCATCGTGAAGCGGTAGGTCCGCTTGGCGCGGTCGAGCTGGACCTCTTCGGTATGCTCGACGCCGTCGGCGCCCCAGCCGAGCGTCAGCGTCAGGAAGAACTCGGGGCCTTCGTCGTCGCCTTCCTTCTCCGAGACTTGCTTCTGCTCGATCGTGAACGTTCCCTCCTTCTTCTCGGCGTCCCACGCAAAACTCGCCTCGAGCTTCGGGTAGCCCGCGGTCCGGAACCACTGGTCGAAGAAGCGTCCGAGCGATTTGCCCGAGTGCGCCTCGAGGATACGCCGGAAGTCGTCGGTCTCGACGACGCTGCCGCTGTAGGTGTCGATGTAGTCGGCGACCGCGGCCCAGAAGACGTCGGTCCCGATCTCGTGCCGCAGCATGTGCAGCCGGCACGCGCCGCCCGGGTAGAGGTGCCGGTCGAACATGTCCCACGACGAGTCGAACTCGCGCGTCACGATCGGGCGCGCGTAGTTGTCGTCCGATTCCTCGAAGTAGGCGCGGCTGTTGCGGTAGAAGTCGTAGTCGCGCTCGTCGGCGCCGTACCGGTCTTCCAGCCAGCACTGCTCCATGTAGGTCGCCCACGATTCCTTCAGCCAGACGTGGGAGAAATCGCGGCAGACCACCGCATCCCCGAAGTACGAGTGCGCCATCTCGTGGACGTTGACCTGGTCGACGAGCCAAGTCCATTCGCGGGCGAAGTCCTCGTTCAGCACGAAGATGTCGTCCCAGCTCACCAGCGAGATGTTCTCCATCGCGCCGCCGAAGCTCGGCAGCGCAAACTGGTAGTACTTCGGGAACGGGAACGGCGCGCGCAGCTTGTCGGTCATCCAGGCGAGCATGTCGCGCGTCCGGCCGAAGCTTCGCATCAGGTGTTCTTCGGGGTGATGCTTCGCCCCGTAGTACGCCACCGGGATCCCTTCGAACTCGCCGTCGCGCGCCTCGGTCAGCTCGCCGAGCGCGAAGCAGACGAGGTAGGACGGGCACGGAAAGTCGAGCTCCCAGTGCGCCGTCTTCGTGTCGTCGTCGTGCTCTTCGGTCTCGACCAGCGTGCCGTTCGCCAGCACGTGGTACGCGGCGTTCGTCCGCAGGTGAAAGCTCAGCGTCGTCCGCACGTTGAGGTGGTCGATGCACGGCAGCCAGTGGCGCGCGCGCTCGGTCTCGTGATCGGTCGCCGCCCAGTGCGGGCGGTCGGGGTAATCGCTCGTCGGGTGCGAGAAGAAGAGCCCGGAGACCGGCTGCTCGACCCGGTACGTCACGGCGACGCGCCGCTCGTCCCCGGCCTGGAACGCTTCGTCCCAAGTCACCTTCAGCTTCTGCCCGTCGTAGGTGTGCTCGACCTCGCCGCCATCGGGGTCGGTGACCTTCACGTCGAGGAAGTCGACCGCGTCGAGCGTCAGCGTCCGCGGCCCGTCGACCCGCGCGACCACCGTGGTCGTCACCGTGCCACGCGCGGTTTCGCTGGCGGGGTCGACCCGAAGATCGATGTCGAGGTGGACGGGCTCGATCCGCAGATCGGGCGCGTAGTGCTTCTTCGCGGACTTACTGGCGAAGCCGTCGCGGCGGGCGTGCTCCGCACAGCGACAGACGTGGCGGTCGAACAGCATCGGCATGGTGATTCTCTCGGTCGGAGGCGCGAATTCGCGGGACCGGCTTTCTTACCGCTGCACGGACGGGTTTTCAACGCGAGTGGTTCGGCTCCCTCACTCTACCGTGCCCACCACGACGTACTGGTCGGGGAGCGGCTCGGAAATCGTGCGAGCCTCGAACCCGCCGGCCCGCAGCTCCTCGATCACGGCATCGGGCGCGAGCTTGTGGTCTGCGGACGGTCCGCGGGGCGAGTCGACGTCGAAGTCGACCACGTGCAGCTCTCCACCCGGCTTCAATGCGCGGGCGAGCTTCGCTGCGTACGCGGACCGATCCGCGATGTGGTGCCACGTGTTCACGATGAGGATCCGATCGACGCTGGCGGGGGGCAGCCCTGGATCGGCCGGATCCACGACCTTCGCCTCGACGTTCGACAGCCCGGCCCCCGCGGCGCGCTCCCGCATGTGCTCCACGAGGCTCGGCTCGACGTCGAGCGCCAGCACTTTACCCGACGGCCCCACCGCCTGCGCCAGACGCGACAGGAAGTAGCCGGTGCCCGCCCCGATGTCGGCGACCGTCATCCCCGGCTTCATCTGCATCGCCGCCACCACGGCGTCGGGCATCTGCCACGCATCACGCTCGGGGTTGTCGAACACCTTCGACCACCGCTCGGGGTCGTCGAACCCGTGGTGCATCCCCTGCCCGTCGTGCCGATCGCCGTGGGGATGGTCCCCGCTCTCGTGGTGATGATGCCCGCCGGCGCGAGCGCTCTCGGTCCCTTCGTGATCGTCGTGCATCGCCGCCTCGTCTGGCTCGACGACCGCCGGCCGAGCACAGGAAACTCCCATCGCCAGGATCGAGGCGAGCACCACCGCCGTCGTCATCTTCCGTTTTCCCACGAACCCTCCGTCGCATGAAGTCCAACCCGAACGTCTATCACGAACGTGCGATCCAGGCCTCCCGACATCCTGCTCCGCCCTCTCTTCGAGGCCTCCCCCTCGCACAATTCCGAGCACATCTGCCGGCGACAGCCGGCGTCGTCGCGAAGCGACGCGGTCACCGCACCCGCGAGGGTGCGGCGTCACGCACCTCCCCTAATCCCCGACGAAACGCGACGGTCGACATCGCACCCCACCTCACCGATAATCCCCGCGAATCGAGCCCCGAGGCATCGTGAGCGACTTCGTCCCGACAATGGAACTCGACCT
>CAYPJU010000145.1:4360-7507 GCA_964411125.1 uncultured Bradymonadales bacterium
TTCGCGGCCCACAACCCCGGGCACCGCAACAAGTGGCGGCCGCACGAGCTGTTGCACGGCGCGGTCGGGTTCTTCTGGCATCCGCGGATGACTCGCTTCGAGGCGTACGTCGCGACGCGGCTCAACGAGCTGCTGCCGGTCGCCCACTGGTACGGGTTCGACGAGGCGTACCGCGCCCGCTGCCGCAAGCACCAGAGCGGTGCGCTCTACCGCGAGTGGTGCGCCGACTGCGAACGCTCCGCCCGGCCCTACTGGGAAGGGGACCTCGCTGCGATGCGCGAGGACGCCGCCGGGCACATCGCGCGCGGTGCCGAGCACCTCGTCGAGGAACTGACGCTGTGCCGCGAAGAGATCGAGACCGGCGAGCTGCGCCCCAACCGGCGCGGGACACTCGACGCCTCGAGCGACGCGATCGGGTACGTGCGCGCGCACTGGCCGCGGCTCGACGCCGCGAGTTTTCGGCAGTGGCGCGAGTTCTTCCTGCGCCCCGGCGTCGACTACTACGACGACCTTCGCGGCTACGCAGACCGCGTCGAATCGGTCGCCGACCGATTGCTCGGGGGCGTGATCGCCGTCGAACCCGCGAGGTTCCGGGCGCGGCGGCAGCGCCGTGCGATGCAGGACTTCGGGTACCGCGTGCTCCTCGCGATGGAGTGGCTCGAGCTCGACACGGCCGCGGGCCAACGCGCCCAGGACGCCCTCCTCGACGCGCTCGAGGACTGCGCCGCCCACTGCGACGCCCTCATGACCGCCGACGACGAAGACGCCCCGGCCGAGGCCGCGGTCGAAGCGCTCTTCGCCGTAGTCGACGAGCACGACGAGGCGTTTCCGCCCGAGGTACACGACGCCCTCCGAGCCGCCGGACTGCACTGGACCCCGGCGGGCCGCGAACCCGAGTGGGAGATCGGCAACCTCGCCGAGGGGATCTCGGACGCGATGCCGCTGACCGCCGACGTGCTCGATGCGGAGATCCTCGACGAGTTCCGCGATTCCGACGAAGTCCGCAGCCACGGACGCCTCGCCACCCGCTTCGCCGAGTTCATGGCCAGGCGTGGGAGCGAAGCGACCGACCTCGCCCGGCTCGAAGGGTGGGCCGACGCCGATCCGCGCGTCGACGAGTTCGCCGAGCGCTTCGCGATGATGCCCGACGACTTCGACGACATCGCTCCGGCGGAGCTCCGGACGAACGCGACGCTGCGCTTCGGGACGTTCACCGCCGAGACGATCCGACAGGTGCTCGGCGAAACGGTCGACGGCGAAGTGACGCTCGGCGGCGCGTACTGGCGAGGGCAGTTCCACGTCGTCTTCGTCGACGACGTCCTGCGCGAGGTCCTCGCCGAGGTCGAGAGCGGGCGCATCGCACAGCGCACCGACGCTCTCGCCGAGCTCATCGAATCGGGGCTCGTCGTCTACCTCCCCATCGGCCAGCGAATCTTCGAGGCTGGAGCCTGAACGATGTCCGTGAAGTTGGTTTTCCTGGGAACCGGGAGCGGCAAGCCGATGCCGCGCCGGGGGGTCTCGTCCGTCGCGCTCTTCCGCGAAGGCGAGCTCCTGATGTTCGACTGCGGCGAGGGGACGCAGACGCAGCTCGCGAAGTCGTCGCTGCGACCCGGCGCGCTCTCCACCGTCTTCCTCACGCATTTCCACGGCGACCACGTCAACGGCCTCCCCGGGCTGCTCGGCTCCTTCGTGCTCGATTCGCGCGAGGCGCCGATCGACGTCGTCGGGCCGGTGGGGCTGAAGAAGTGGTTCAAGACGCTGCGCGAGCTCCGCATCCTCTGGTCGAGCTACGATCTGCGAGTTCACGAGGTGCGCGAGCCCGGTGTCGTGTTTCGGGGTGACGGCTGGCACGTCGAAGCCCAACCGCTCGACCATCGAATCAAGACGTGGGGCTACTGCTACGTCGAGACCGCACGCCCCGGACGCTTCGATCTCGACGCGGCCCGGGCCCTCGGCGTTCCGGCGGGCCCGCTGTTCGGAAAGCTCCAGAAGGGGGAGAGCGTCGAGGTCGACGGTCGCACGATCACCCCCGACCAGGTCCTCGGGCCGTCGCGTCCCGGCCTGCGGATCGCGTACTGCACCGACACCTCCCCTTGTCCGGGCGCGATCGAGCTGGCGCGCGACGCGGACGTCCTCATTCACGAGGCCACCTACCCGGGCGGCGAGGAACGCCTCGCGAAGAGCCGCGGCCACTCCACGGCCGCGGACGCGGCCCGCTGCGCCGCCGAGGCGAACGCACGGAAGCTCGTCATGACCCACGTCTCGCAGAAACACCAACGCCTCGACATCTACGAAGAGAGCGCTCGCGCGATCTTCCCCGAGTCGATCGTCGCCCGCGACCTGTTCGAGCTCGACGTCGAGCGGCGGGAGTCGTCGTGAGCGTGCTGAAGGCCCGGAAGATCGGCGTCGAGTTCGACGGCAAGCCGATCCTCCAATCGGTCGATTTCCGCGCCGCCGAAGGCGAGCTGATCGGAATCCTCGGGCCGTCGGGGTCGGGAAAGTCGACGCTGCTCCTGGCGCTGTCGGGGTTTCGGCCCGCCCACCACGGCACGGTGACGTTCGGCGGGCGCGATCTGTACGCCGACTTCGAAGAGATCAAGGCGTCGATCGGCTTCGTCCCGCAGGACGACATCGTCCCGACCGCGCTGAAGGTCGAACGGGTGTTGCAGTACGCCGCCGAGCTCCGGATGCCCCAGGACGACGCCGAGACGAAGATCGCGCGCGTCGCCGACGTCATCGACAAGCTCGGCCTGGCGGAACGCAAGAACCTGCGGGTCTCGAAGCTGTCGGGCGGGCAGCGAAAACGCGTCAACGTCGGGGTGGAGCTTCTAGGCGAGCCCGAGATCCTTTTTGCGGACGAGCCGACCAGCGGGCTCGACCCCGCGCTCGAGCGCTCGATGACGCAGACGTTCCGCGAGCTCGCCGACGACGGCGCGATCGTCGTCGTCACCACCCACATCATGACGTCCCTCGACGTCTACGACCGGCTCGCCGTCATCGTCGCCGGCCGCCTCGCCTACTTCGGCCCACCCGGCGAACTGAAGGCATACTTCGGCGTCGACGACTTCGTCGACCTCTACGCAAAGCTCGACGCCTTCACCCCGCAGCAGTGGCACGACAAGTTCCAGAAGAGCGCGCACCACCGCC
>CAYPJU010000146.1:0-7436 GCA_964411125.1 uncultured Bradymonadales bacterium
ACGCATCGTCGTCGGTGCGACCAGCTCGACACGGTCGAGACGCCGCGCGCGCACTCGGAACGAAGGTGCGTCGGCGACCAGCTCGAAGGTTCCGTCCGCGTCGTGGTCCATCCGCGTCACGACCTGCCATTCCGCCTCGCGATGCGGAGGCGCGAGGCCTTCGGTCGCACCGAACTCGATCGTCAGCGTCGACCCGGCGGGGACCTCGGCGTTGGCGACAAAACGTGCACCGTACTCGGCGTCCATCACCCGCATCAGATTGTCCGGCGAGTTCTCCCCGCGCTCGCTCCGCTTGTACCGAATGTAGCGGAACAGCCCCATGAAAGCGCGCGCCGGACTGGGTTCCTCGACGCGGAAGTCGCCCCCTTCGAGCCGAATGTCGCGCAGGTAATTCGTCTCGAAGAAGAAGCGCGGGGCCGTCGTGATCGAAAACGGAACGTAGATGCGCTGTTCGGTCGGAAGAACGTGACCGAGGGCGATGAGAATCTCACCTCCCACGTCGATCTCGGTGGCAGTCTCGAGGGTGATCTTCAACTTCTCAGCGCCTCCCCCTTCCCTCGCGATGGTCCAGTCGTCGGAGACGACGGTGACCGTGTCGTCGCGAACGGTACCCGCGGCCAAGCGAACTTCCGGTGCGTCGTACTGAGGGAGGGCGAGCCAGACCGCGACCACCGCGACCGGAAACCCGACCGCGAGGATGGCGAGGACGACCAGACCCCGGCGTAACCGTGGAGTCATTCGAGCACCGTACCTCGTTGCGAACCATGCCAAAAGTCGCATTTCATCGACTCGAGGAGGCGTCGGGATTTCGACCCACTCTTGACCTCGGACGGCGGACCGACCACGGTGTCGGGCGACTCCGTTCGAGGTGAACCGATGAAGTTCTGGATTGCAATCATGGCGCTCGCACTCGCGGCGGCCTGCGACAAGGGCGACGAGTCCTTCGACGAAGTCCCGGCGGTGGCTGCGCCCGAAGCCGACGGCCCCGCCGAGCCCGTCGCCGAGGATCCCACTCTCCCGACCGGCCACCCTCCCGTGGCCGAATCCGGTGAGGAAGCGCTCGCCCCACCCGCGCGGGTCACCTTCGAGTCGCCCGAGCAGTTCGGGAAGACCGGGCCGCTTCGATGGACTGCGCCGGCGGGTTGGACCGCGGTGAAGCCGGCGTCGCAGATGCGCCTGGCCGAGTACCTGGTGCCCGCCGAAAAAGGAGAACCCGCGACGCTGACGGTCTTCTACTTCGGCCCCTCCGGCGGGGGCGGCGTCGATGCCAACGTCGACCGGTGGACCGGGCAGTTCGGCGCCGATGGAGAGAAAGCGACGCGGGGCCAGCTGACGTCCGGAGGGATGACCGTCCACACCGTCGACGCCAGCGGGACCTACAACGCCGGCATGGCGGCCGGCAATCAGCCTCCCAAGCCGAACCAGCGCATGCTCGGAGCGATCGTCGAGAGCCCCGCCGGCCTCTTCTTCTTCAAGATGGTCGGTCCGAAACCGGTGGTCGACGCTCAGGAGGCGGAGTGGAAGAGCTTCGTCAACTCCTTCGCGAAGGGCTGAGCGCCCCCGTCATTTCTCGAGTTTTTCGAGACGCGCGATCTCCTTCTTCACCGTCGGGCGCATGCACTTGTAGCAATCCCCCTTCTTGAAGAGACCGCAACCCGAAGTGGAGCGCTTCGAAGCCTTCTCTAGGACCGGGATCGCTTCGGGAGCGTCGTAGCTGGCGATCTCTTCGACCAGCGCCTTCACCTTCTCGCAGTCCCGGCCGGTGACGCGCAACTGGACCGCCGCTTGCTTCCATTTGGCCATGTTCTCGAGCTCTCCTGAAGCGCTCAGGACCTCTTCGGCCCGCTTTCGCACCTTCCAAGAACCGTCCACGACAATCCCGAAGACGTCGTCACGCACCGAGGGATCGGCCGCCAGCATCGCGGTGACCAGCGCCCGCGCGTCGTCCCCGTCGTCCGTCTTGTCCCGGAAGACGTTGTAGGCATCGGTCTCGAGCTTCGAGTCCGAAGCGTAACGACGGTCGGCCTCGACCGCAGCCGCGTAGTGCTTCATCGCCTCCTTCGTGTTGCCCGCTTCGGAGTGATAGGTGCCGAGGAGATATGCTCGATGGGCGACCTGCTCCTCGTCCGCCTCGATCGGCTCGAGGAGCGCCAACGCCTCCGCCGGAGCCGCGTTGGGGAGCTTCTCGTCGAGGTCGTGATCCTCCAGGAAGTCCTTCCGCTCCTCGGCGAGGTCGGCCGGCGAAACGTCGTCGACGGAAAACGCCATCGCTTCGCCCACTTCCGCTTCCCGTTCTTCGCCGTCCCCCGCCGAGGCCGCCAGAAGGGAGAGGAAGACGGGCACGGTGAAAACGCCGACGACGGCCGCGATGAGAGCGGCTTGTTTCCCAATCGCCAACGACTGGAACCAGTCCAAACCCCGGGAGATGGGAGACTGAGCCGACGGCAGCTCGACCGCGCCGACCGGGACGAGATCCGCGACCGTCTCCTTCTCTTCCCCCGGTTCGGCGACGAGTGCCTCCTCCCACATCGGGTCGCTCGGCGTGTCGAGCGCGTTGGCGACCACGTCGACGTGCTGCGTCTTCGCCGTCTCGGGGTACGGGGGCGCATCGTCCGAGGTCGGCACCGGCTCCTTCGTGTCGAGCTCGGCGACGTAGGGCGCGAGGTTCGCCGCCTCCAGGGCGTCGATGAGCTCCCCCGCCGACTGGAAGCGATCGGCGGGATCCTTCTCCAGCAGGCGCGACACGATCCGCTGAAGGTCGATCGGCACCATCGCTTCGGGCGCCAGATCGCCCATCGAGGGCGGCTGCTCCTTCGTGTGCATGCTCAGGATCACCGCCAGCGACTGGCTGTAGAACGGCACCTGGCCGACGAGCATCTCGAAGACCATGATCCCGAGGCTGTAGAGATCCGATCGCGCATCGGCCTTCTTCGCTCGCGCCTGCTCTGGGGACATGTAGATGGGCGTTCCCATCGTCGTACCCGCCTGCGTCAGTTTCTGCTCGTCGACGACCTCCACCCGGGCGACCCCGAAGTCCGAAATCTTCACGAAGTCAGAGTTTCCCTCGCGATCGATGAGGATGATGTTCTCGGGCTTCAGGTCCCGATGGACCACGCCGAGCTCGTGCGCGCGTTGCAGCCCCGAAGCGATCTGCAACGTGATCGCCGTCGCGCGCTCCGCCGACAGCCGCTCCTCGTCGGCGAGCAGATCGCCCAGCGTGCGGCCCTCCAGGTACTCCATCACGAGGAACCAACGCCCGTCCGCGAGCTTGCCGAAGTCCGACGCGGCGCAAACGTGCGGGTGGTCGATGTGACCGGCGGCCTGCGCCTCACGCTGAAAACGCTCGACGGCGGTCGGCTGTTCGAGCACCTCGGGCCGCATGATCTTCAGCGCGAACGGCTTCTTCATGTGAGTGTGCTCGGCGAGGAACACGATCCCCATCGAGCCGTCGCCGAGGTGCCGTTTGACTTCGTAGCGGTCCGAGACCACCTCACCGATCAGTTCGTGTTCGTCAGACATCTGTCACTCCGGGAACCGGGTCGAGGCATTCTACGCGATCGGCGGTCATCAGCGAACCATCCGCGAGCGGGCGCCGGACGGCGGTCACGCGGCTTTCCGTGGTCGCTCCCACTGCGTACACTCGACGCATGCTCGACCTCACACAGGGAGACCTCTTCCGCGATCGATACCGCGTCGAATCGGTACTCGGCCGCGGCGGCTATGCGGTCGTCTATCGTGCGACCGACATCCAGCTCGGACGTACCGTCGCCATCAAGGTCCTCTCCCCACGCGGCGGTGCAAAGACGGACCGCGTCGCCGAACGCTTCGCTCGGGAAGCGAGGATCCTCGCCGGCCTCTCCGACCCTCACACCATCACCCTCTTCGAATACGGCCAGGCGACCCCTACCGACTATTACATGATCTTCGAGTTCGTGGATGGGACCGAGCTTGGGGAGTTCGTAAGGCTCCACGGCCCCGTGAGCGAATCCGTCACGGTCTACATCCTGCGTCAGCTCCTTCAATCACTCGCCGAAGCGCACGGGCGCGGCATCCTGCATCGCGACATCAAGCCCGCCAACGTCCTCGTCTTTCCGTATGCTGACGATCCCCACCGCGTGAAGCTTCTCGATTTCGGCATCGCGAAGCCGACCGAAAAGCTCGCCGAAGACGACTACACTCTGACGCAGACGGGGATGACGATGGGGACGCCCGGGTACATGGCCCCCGAGCAAATCCGCGGGAAGCAGCTCTACCCGGCGACCGACCTCTACAGCGTCGGGCTGCTCGCGTACCACATGCTGACGGGACGCTCCCCTTCGACCGCGAAGAACGCGATGGACATGATGAAGGAGCAGCTACGGCGAGAGTCGGTTCCACTTCCCGACGACGTCGACGCCGGGCCGGAGCTTCGTAGCGTCGTCGCCAACCTAACGCAGAAGGACCCATCCGATCGGTTCCAGACTGCTGCCGAGGTCCTCGCGAAGCTCTCCGGAGGCGAAGTGTCCCACCCGCCGGGGTCCCGCGCTGACGACATCCGCGCCCCGGCCCCCGCGGGCGTCGAACGGCGCGAGTCCGGGCCCATGCCGGCGCCGGTGCGTACACCGTCGACGAGCGCGGAGACGATGCGATCCGGGCCGAACTCGGCTGCTTCCTCGGCGGCGCTCAACATCGTACTGCTCGTCCTCGGTGTCCTGATCGTGGGGGGGATCGGGGCGGCGATCGCTTCACGCTCCGACGATGCCCCGCAGCCCCCGGCCGTGACGCCGCCGCCGCCGCCGATCGTCGTCGAACCGGCCGAGCCGCTCGTGCGGCCCGCAGCCCCCGCCGCCGCCGAGCCGCGGGAGACCGAGGTCGAGATCATAGCTCCCGAAGAAGAGGAAGAGGTCGGCCCCTGTGCCACTTCGAACTCACCGCAGACTGGAGCCTCGCGACATTCGGCGATCCTTGGTGAGAAGGCACGAACCTGGCGGACCTACGTCCCCTCCACATATGCACCGGGGAAACCTCATCCGGTCGTCTTCGCCATCGACAGCACCCCAAACACGGGCGACGCGGTCTACCGGGAATTCGCGCGAATCGCCGACGAGCACGAGTTCGTCATCATCGCTCCCGAGTCGTTCGACCCGATGGCGACATGGTACGACGAAACCGACCTAGACCTGGTGCGAGAAGCGCTGCGCAAGACCAACGAGGAACTCTGCATCGACCCGCGACGCGTCTACGGTGTCGGGAAGGACGGGGGCGCGCGGTTCGTCGTCTCCCGACTCGTCTGCGCATTCCCGATGACGGCCATCGCCACGGGACCGATCCCGATCGAAGAAGTCTCACTGTGCGATCTCCGAACGCGCGTCCCCTACATGCACATCGTCGGAAAATCCGACCCGTACATGCCGCAGGAGGGAGGGGTCGGATGCAACGGAAAAGAGCGGCGAACGCTGCGAGAACGCGAGGCCTTCTGGAAGGACCTACACGGTTGCAAGGGTGCCCCCAGGAACTACTCCCAGAGCGACCAGGGTGTGTGTCGGCGATGGAGCTGCGACGATGGCTCGTTCGTGAGTTGCCAGGTGAGCGGCGGGCGCGACTGGCCGCTGGACAACAACATCTTCCAGTTTCCGTCGTGCCGATCACCGAGGACGAACTACCCGTACGGCCAGGAGATATGGAAGTTCTTCGCTGCACACCGACGCGACGACACCGACTAGTCGCCGGGGGTCACTTCACGCCGATGCCGACCTGCGTCATGCGCTGCCCGGTGACACGAGCGATGAACTTTGCCACCCCGAAGAGCTGGTCCTTGTCGGGCGACACCTCCACGACCGGCACCAGCGTATCGGAGGCGTGGCGCACCAGGAGGGTGTACGCCTCGACGTTGACCGCGCCCTCCCCTTTGGACACCGGGTAACGGGTCATTCCGAACACGACCTCCGTCACGTCCGCGATTCGAATCTCAGGGAGCGCGACACCTGCCGTGCTCGACATCAGCCGGATCGTTCCCTCGCTCAGATCGATCTCGGCGCACGGCTCCTCGGCCAGGCTCGTCCGGGCGCCGTACCGCATCAGCAGGATGCCCACGGTCAGCACCGCGATCGCACCGACCATGTCCCATAACGCCCAGAGGCCGGTGACGCCGCCGTAGCCCAGAATTCCGACGCCGACGGCGACCGCGAGCAGACCACCCCAGAATCCCCAGGGGACCGTCCGCTCGTCGTCGCGCAGGCCCATGATACGAAAACTTCGCGGGCCGACCTGGTCGACGCGCGGCTTGAAGATCAACCCGGGACGGTCGGAACGCTCGTAGAGCGACGTTCGTCCCCTGTCGGGTGTCCTCTGCAGATTCATTGAGGTAAATCGAACGGTTCCGGTATGCGCGTGCGATGGAGAACCCATTGGCCCTTCTCCTTGATCATGACGATCTTTTGAATCCGCCCGGACGGAAGGGTCGCAAAAATTTCTCGGCGCGCTTCGGTTTCGTGCTCCTCCATCCCCGCGACGGAATCGGACAGCTTGCTCACGTCCTCCGCGACCAGCGTGGCCACGGGGTCGATCTCGACGACCTCGCCGTTCGGCAGTTTCATCTTACGATCGACCAGAACGTCGGCCGCGGATCGTTTCCCCCCTCCCTTCAGAAAGTCCCGGGTTTCGAGGCTCATACGCTCTACCGCTTCGTCGTAGCGCTTCGTGGAGAGGAGGTTGAAGACCTGGATCACCGCCGCCCGCGCGTCGAGGTATCGCTCCTCGTCCTTGCGCTCCTCTTCGCCGGGGATGAGTGAGACGTCGCCCTGGTCGGTCTGGGGCGGAGGAGGAGGCAGCTCGTAGAGCGAGACGCGGTAGCACGCCGAGGAAGTGAGGAGCGCGGCGATCAGAATCGGGAGTGTTCGCATCGGAGCTTCGTCATTGGGTAGGCCCGCACGATACCTGACCGATGGCCCGAGTGTGCAGTGCCGATTCCATTCTTTTCGACGCGAGATGGAACCAGTAGACGTTCAGCGTGCATTCCCCCGCCTGCGCGACCTCGATGCCGGGTAAACCTCTCGTCGCACCGAACCACTCCGTGACCGCCCTTCGGTCGTCGCCGCGCAGAGGCGACCCGCTGCACCCCTGCGCGATCGCCCGGTGCGGTGGAACGTCCGGGTTTGCGGCGACCAACCCGGCGGAGTGCGCGAAGTCGGCGGCCAACAGGGTCAGTAGCTCGGGGCGATCGTCAGGCCCCCCGGTTGCTGCCGGGCGTCGGGCGATGTCCGTCGCCACCTGAAGCGCCGCACTTTCCATACACTGCGGTGTCGGGAGGTTCGCAGCGCAACGGATAGGAAAGTCCGCGACCTGCTCTTCTCGCGCCTTTTCCAGCAGCCCCTCGGCGAGCCTCTCCAGGTTCGCGCCGCCCGTCTCGGGTTCCTCCTCGGCGGGAGTCTCGGGTTCCTCCTCGGCGGGAGTCTCGG
>CAYPJU010000147.1:0-4897 GCA_964411125.1 uncultured Bradymonadales bacterium
CGCTCAGGACTGAGGAGGGGCGGGCTCGTCCGGGATTAGTCCGAGCTTCGCAGCGCGCTTGCGCCACTCGTCGCGGGCCAGCGCCTGCATGTCCTCCACGGCGTCCACTTCGTCCACGATCTCGAGCCCCAGCAACGTCTCCACGACGTCTTCGAGCGTGACGATACCGACCGTCCCCCCGTACTCCCCGACGAGGAGCGCCAGGTGCTCCTTGGTCTGCAACATCCTCTCCAGGACGTCTTTGAGCGGCGTCGTGCGCGGCATCACCAGCACCTTCCTCTTGAGGTCGCGGAGGGGAACGTCGGGATGATTCCTGGCGTACTCGAGCAACGCCGAGTGCTTCAGCACGTAGCCCGTGACGTCGTCGAGTCCGCCGTCGTGCACGAGGACGCGCGAGAACCGTAGATTCTCTTCTTCCTCAGCAAACTCTCGGACGGAGGTGGATTCGTCGAGAGCTACCAATACCGTCCTCGGCGTCATCACGTCCTCGGCCTGAAGCGCCTCGAACCGCAGAAGGTTCTTGAGCACCAGCGCCTCCTTCGCGTCGAAGACCCCCTCGGCAGCGACGAGGTCGGCGAGCGCGCTGAACTCCTCGCGCGAGACGGTCGGCAACTCCTCACCGCGTGCGAGCAGCTTCGCGAGGGCCTGCGACAACACCACCAGCGGGTACATCGAGAGGATCAGCGGGGGGAGGATCTTCGAAACGATGGGCCCTAGTTGACGCCAGTAGGTTGCTCCGATCGTTTTCGGGATGATCTCGGAGAAGATCAGGATGAGAAACGTCAGGACCGCCGAAACCACGGTGATCCACGCATCGCCGAACACGAGCTGCGCCTGGGCTCCGACGCCCGCTGCCCCGACGGTGTGCGCTATCGTGTTGAGGCTGAGGATCGCCGATAGCGGGCGGTCGATGTCGGCCTTGAGTTTCTTGAGGGTCTCGCCCGCCTTCGCACCCTCCTGCTGCAGCGCGGCGATGTACGACGGGCTGATGCTCAGGAGAACGGCCTCCAAGATCGAGCAGAGGAAGGACACCCCGAGGGCGAGGAGGAGGTAAAAGACGAGAAGGGCTTCCTGGCTCATTCCGAAGTCTCGAAGCTGGAAGACGGAACATAGCAGTGGATTGGCCCGAGGTAACCCCGGGTTATGGGGACCAAAAACTCGCGGGTCGAGATCGCCGCCACTCAGGCTCCACAGGAAAGAGGCGGCCGTCCGCCTAGTTGTCCGGCAGTCCGAGCAACCGTGCGACGATCCACGCGTCCCGCGGCACATCCGCCGCGTCGGCTGCGACCTTCAACGGCCGGTAGTCCATCGCGGCCCGAAGCGGAGCATCGATCTCGTCGTCGGGGCCCGCTGCAGCGAGCGCCTCGCGGGCACGGTCCGGATCGAGGCCGGCGATGCGTAGATGGATCACGTCGGTGATGGCTGCGACTTCCGGGAAATGGGTCGTGGCGAGCACGAAATCACCTCGAGCGCGTCGGGAAGCGATGATGTGGCCCGCGATCGAAGCGCCCTCCTCGGGGTGCGTTCCACGCCCCAGTTCGTCGAGCAGCCACAGCCGGGGTGCGTCCTTCTCCCACGCCTCGACAACCCTGCGAATTTCACGGCCGAAGGCGCTCAGGCCCGATTGCGTGGCCCGAGGCTCCTCGGCGCCGACGTACACGATTCCCTCCACCGGACGGATTCGGGCGGCGTGTGCGGGGACCGGGAGCGCGTGATGCCCGCACCAGACGACCGCTCCCAGCAACTCGAGGAGCGCCGACTTTCCCCCCATGTTCGGGCCCGTGACGACGGTGGCGTCCTCCATCCGGAGCGACACCGGCTGAACCTCGTCGCCGAGCGTGTCGAGGAGGCGCGGTAGACGACCGTCGGTGACCTCTGTCGCTCCTTCCGACGCCCACTCGGGCCAAGCCCCGCGCCACGCTTCGCGGAGCATCACCTTCGCCAACCGCAGGTCGAGCAGCGCCAGCGCGGACGCGACCTCCTCCCACGACTGGGACGTCGCTCGCAGACCGTCGGACAGCGTCGCCATCGTCCGCTCTGCCGCCGCATCACACGCCTCGTCCCGCTCCACGAGCGCGGCCGCGAGCTCGTCGAGCTCGTCGTGCCGCAACGTCCAACCGTCCGTCCCCCGCCGCAGCAGCGGATGTTCGGGTTCGACCGCGGGGCTGGGAGGTTTGTACCGTCCCCTCACGTCGAAACCGCCGCCGATCTCTTCGACGACCTCCCCCTCCAGGCGCCGTCGGAGCGCGCGCTCCTTCTTTCGGACTGCGTCACGCTCGTTTCGGCGCGCCCGGAGTTCCGGGTCGAGGTCCGACGAAAGGTGAAAGCGAGGCGTGGGCCGACGCTCCGGATGAATCGTCTGCATCTGGGTTCGGAGAAACAGTACCCACTCTCCGGCGGGGTCCAGAAACGGAAGCCCCTGGTCGAGCACCTTCGCACCCCAGAACGCGAACCGCTTCAATTCGAACAGCGCCCCCTCGTCGAGCGCGGCGCCAGCGTCGAGCAGCCGCAGGGGGCGCTCGATGTCCGGCAACTGGGCCAGCGCGTCGCGAACGGGGTCGATCGAGTTCATGGTCGACCACTCTTCGACCGCCAGGGTCGCGTCGAGTTCGGCCCGCCACGCCTCGCGATCGCCGGCCCCGAATACCGGGAGCGCGTCGCGGAGATAGAGGCCCCGGGTCGACGCGACGTCGATCGATGCGACGATATCGTCCACCCCCAGGACCCAGCGGGTGACAGCGTCGGCAAACTCGGAAATCGGCATGGCTCTTTCGGACGGGAGATCGTTTGGGTAGGATGGCCAACATGTCGAACGACCACAAGGACGATGAGGACTCCAAAGTCACTCAAGCGCTGAAGGCGGCGAGCCCCAGCGCTCCCGACGACTTGGCTGGCACCGTCGAAATGGCCGCGAAATCGCGCGTCAAGGAGCTGGCCAAGGGGCGCGAAGAGTACGGGCGCGACGAGACGGAGCAGATGCCGGCCACGATGCAGCTCCCGGCGGTCGAGCCCGCCACGCGGCCGTCCGGTTCGACCCCGGCCCACGTCGACCGAACGCGCAACTACCATATCCCGGACGCCGTCATTCGCGAGCAGATGAAGGGGAGCGCTGACGACGGCGACATGCAGACCCTCAACATCGAGCTCGTCCCACTCGACTACGACGATGCGCTCAACAGCACAGAGCGCGCCGCCTTCGCCGAGTTCCGCGCCACCATCGACCCCCACGGGCGGATCGAGGTTCCGGCACATCTTCGCCAGGCCGGCTTCCGGCCCGGCGCGAAGATACAGATCGTCATGACCCACACCGACGACTGAAATTCCCATTTTTTTCGCGTTTGAACGGTCCCCGTCTCGTGAACACCTTCGTCCGGAACCATAGACGAAGGAGTCATCATGCCTACCAAAGACCACGGACCCCAGATCAAAGACGACGAGCAGTACGAAGCCCTGCGCGACGAGGGCTACAGCAAACAGAAGGCTGCTCGGATCGCCAACACCAAGAAGAAGAACCTCGACCGCTCCAAGATGGGCAAGGCCTACGAAGAATGGACGAAGGACGAGCTCTACGAAAAGGCCAAGGACGTCGACATCGAAGGGCGATCGTCGATGTCGAAGAAAGAGTTGATCAAAGCGCTGCGAAATAGTTGAAAAACGAGTGATTGACCCAGGGGGTCCCCCCCTCGTACATTGTGCCCCGGTCAAGGACGACCATTTCAATTCGACTCCATCCACCAGGGAAGGCCGATGGATCCTCTACGCGACCGCGTATTCGGACTGATGTCCGACATCTGCGGGTTACGGCACGACGTTCGAGCCGACAGCCTGCGCCTGCTCAGCCACACTTTGCTGGGTGTCGCCCGCGACGACACACCCCAAGCGCTCGAAGCGATTCGGGAAGCCTTGCCGTGGCTCACCGCATTCCTCGAGGCAGAAGCCGGGGCGAATCACGAGATCGTCGCGCGGATGCTCGTTCATGCCGACGCACTTCAGGTCGTTCCGAAAGCGGTCGTGCTCGAAATGCTCGCCGCGACCGACGACCCCGGGGAGTCCATCGGCGGCCTCGATTCGGGCTCGCGGTCTGCGCGAATCGCGCGAGCCTTCCGGGCGCTCGCGACGCTGGACGCGGACCTGGCCACCCTCTCGATCCCGGCGACCCGCGAGATTCGGCGACACCTCTTCGACGACGCGCGCCTCCTGGCGGTCGCGATGCGGCTGGACCCGCAGCGCAATCACGAATGCGCACGCCTCTGCGCCGCGCTCGGCAAGGTCGGCGACCCCGCCGCCATGAAAGTGCTGGCGGACCTCGAGTCCTCGTGGGACGCGAGCGACGTCCGCCGACGAGGTGCACTCTCGGAGAGGAGCCTTCGCTTCGCGATGTCCGCCGCGGATCATCTCAGCTACCACGGTTTCCTGCCGGCGGTGAGGCTCGCCCTCACCTACGATCGTCCGCGAGACGTCGTCGCGATGGCGAGCGAGGTCCTCCCCGGCGATGCCCCCCTGAGCCGGCTCGCATGGGAACTGTCGAAGGCGCGCGGGCACACCCTGACGTACGCCCGTGGCGGAGGCTCGCTCGACCCCCTCGCCCGGTGGGTTCACTATCTCGCATCGGGCACCGAGGAGCTCGCGAAGACACACCGTTGCGACGAACGCGAAGCCCGTAGCTTCGCCCACTTCGCGCTCCATCTCGTCAACTTCTGCGACATGATGGCAGACGACGACGCCTCCGAGGCGCTCCGCAATGCCTGCCTCGACGTCGAGAACGAACTTCGGGACTCCGCCGACGACCGTGCCGTCGAGCTGAGCGCGCAGGCGAGAGAGCTTGCGTGGGCGAACAGCCTCGCTACCCACTGAGGCCTGAGGCCTGAGGCGTGAGGTCGGTGAGCGCGCGTCTCGC
>CAYPJU010000147.1:4997-7433 GCA_964411125.1 uncultured Bradymonadales bacterium
GCTACCCACTGAGGCCTGAGGCCTGAGGCGTGAGGTCGGTGAGCGCGCGTCTCGCGCGACTCACGGGGCTTGAGACGGAACGATCGCCGCCTCACCGACCACGGCCGGAGACATCGTCGAGCAGACGCGGACGGAAAGATGCCCCCTTTCCGCCCGCCTCGCGACGGGAGAGTTCCTCCCCGGAACCCTACAGGAGATCTTTGACGGCTTCGCGCTCTTCGAGGAGCTGCTGCTCGGTGACCTTCATTTTCTCGCGAGCGAACTCGTTGTGCTCGAGGCCCTGGACGATCTCGTAGTTGCCGTTGCCGTCGGTGGTGACCGGGTAGGAGTAGACGAGCCCTTCGGTGATCCCGTAGCTACCGTCCGAGACGACCGCCATGGAGATCCAGTCCCCTTCCGCCGTCTTCTTGAACCAGTCGCGCACGTGCTCGAGCGCCGCGTTGCCCGCCGACGCCGCGGAGGAAACGCCGCGTGCGTCGATGATCGCCTTGCCGCGAAGCTGGACGGTGGAGATGAACTCCTCCTTGAGCCACGCATCGTCGTTGACGACGTCGGGGACCGGCTTTCCGTTGATCTTCGCGTGGAAGAAGTCGGGGTACATCGTGTTGGAGTGGTTACCCCAGATTCCGACGTTGGTGATGTCGTCGACGCTCGCCCCGGTCTTCTGCGAGAGCTGAGCCTTCGCGCGGTTCTGGTCGAGGCGCGTCATCGCGGTCCAGCGCTCTTTGGGGATGTCCGGCGAGTTGCGCTGGCCGATGAGAGCGTTCGTGTTGCAGGGGTTGCCGACGACGACGATGCGGACGTCGTCCGCCGCCTTGTCGTTGAGGCCCTTGCCCTGCGCTTCGAAGATCGGGCCGTTGGCCGCGACCAGGTCGGCGCGCTGCATTCCGGGGCCGCGAGGACGCCCGCCCACGAGCATGGCGATGTTGGTCCCGTCGAACGCGGTCGACGGATTGTCGCTGGTCTCGATCCCCGCGAGGAGCGGGAAGGCGCAGTCGTCGAGCTCCATCACGACACCTTCGAGGGCCTTCATCGCCTGAGGAATCTCGACGAGCTGAAGGATCACGGGCTGGTCGGGTCCCAGCATCTCGCCGGCGGCGATGCGGAACAGGAGAGAGTAGCAGATGGAACCTGCGGCGCCGGTAACGGCAACGCGAACGGGAGCAGTCATGATCGATCCTCGTCGAGGGTAGGGTTACTTACTGAGCGATGTTTTCGGGGTGAACTTCGACCGTGTGGGACTTGCGCAGGTCTTCCAACAGCGCGACCAGTCCCTCACTGATCTTCTGATTCTTGAGCTGTGTTCCGAGCTCTTCGGAGACTTCTTCGAAGGGCATCAGACCGGACTCCTTCTTGTCTTCGAGCTTGATGACGTGCCAGCCGAACGACGTTCGGACCGGTTCGGAGACGTCGCCGGGCTTCTTCAGCGCGAAGGCGACCTTCTCGAATTCGGGAACCATCCGTCCGCGAGGGAAGTACCCGAGGTCGCCTCCTTCGGGCGCCGACGGTCCTTCGGACTTCTCTTTGGCGAGCGAAGCGAAGTCGGCTCCCTTCTTGGACGCCTCCTTCTGGATTTTCTCGGCGCGCGTCTTCGCCGCGGCCACGGTCGCGTCGTCGGCGCCTTCGTCGACCTTGACGAGAATGTGGCGAACACGGATTTGCTCGGGCTGACCGAACTTGTCGCGGTTCTGATCGTAGAAAGCGCGGACTTCTTCGTCCGTCGGGGTCGCGACGCCGCGGTTTTCGAGGATCACCTCGATCGCGATCGACTGGGCGATCGACTTGCGGAGCTCCTCCTCGCTGATCCCGAGCTGCTGCGTGAGCTGCTCGAGCGACGCTTCTTCACCGAGCTGTTCGCTCGCCTTTGCAAACTCGTCACGAACTTCCTGCATCCGCTCGTCGATTTGAGCGTCCGTCACGTCGACGTTCTCTCGCTCGATCTCGTCTTCGATCAGGCGTCGATCGATCAACCGCTGCACGATCTGCGCGCTCGCCTGCTGCAACAGCGCGGGCGGCACGTTCGACGCCTTGAGCCGCTGCATCTCGAGGTTGAACTCCGCCGCGGGGATCGGCTTCCCGTCCACCGTTGCGATCGGCCCCGTCGCTTTCACTTCGGAGGGCGCTCCCTGCGACAGCTCGACCTCCTGCCGATTCGACGGCTCGGCGGTCTCCTCTTCGGTCGTCTCCGTCGACTTGTATTCGCGAGCCTGCTGCTCGTCCGGAACCTTGGGGGAACCGCAGGCGGCAGAGGTAACGAGGCTGGCGGCCAGAGCAGTGAGGAGGATGCGCTTCATGAAAGTCTCCTGGGGTACGCCGCGCCAGAGGCGGCGCGCGTGTTATATGTAGCGCGGCGGGGAGATGCAACCGTGCGCTCCCGACGCCATGCACGGCAGGGATGCCGTGCCACCAAACGCCATGCACGGCAGGGATGCCGTG
>CAYPJU010000148.1:0-7399 GCA_964411125.1 uncultured Bradymonadales bacterium
TGGACCTCGCTTCGCTCGGTGTGGGACCGGCCTTCGGCCGGTGTTGGACCTCGCTTCGTTCGGTGTGCGGGCGTCCTCGCCCGACACAGACACGGCAGATTAATATGTTTGGATTGTTATATAGCCCTTGTGTAATATAGCTGCCATGGCAGCAGCACGGGACTTGAGCAAGGCATTCGCGGCGCTGGCGGATCCGACACGACGGGCAATCGTGGTGCGGTTGACGGCGGGGGAGGCGACGGTGAATGAGCTGGCGGAGCCATTCGACATCTCGCAGCCGGCGGTGTCGCGGCACGTCAAGGTGCTGGTCGAGGCGGGGATTGTGGCACAGCGGGTGGACGGCGTTCGTCGGCCGTGTCGCCTGGTGACCGATGGGCTCGACGACCTCGACGAGTTTCTCGGGATGCTGCGGTCCGCGATGGAAGCGAACTATGGGCGTTTAGACCGCCTGCTGGCGGCCGGACAGGAGGAGAAGAAATGAGCGAGCTGAAGCTGGAAGTCGAGGGGGATCGGTTCATCGTGGTGACCCGAAGGTTCGCGGCACCCCCGGAATCCGTCTATCGAGCACACACCGACCCCGAACTGATCAAGCAGTGGATGTTGGGACCTCCGGGTTGGACGATGCCGGTATGCATCAACGACCCGGTGGTCGGGGGAAAGATGCGGTACGAGTGGGCCGACGGCGACGGCAACGGGTTCTACCTGACGGGCGAGTTCGTCGAGCTGGACCCGCCGAAACGCATCGTCCACGTCGAGCGGATGCATCTACCGGACCCCACCCCCGACAACCACATCGTGACGACCTTCGAGCCCGACGGCGAGGGCGGCACCCTCATGACCGCCCGCATGACTCTACCCGACGCCGCCACCCGCGCCGCGATGCTCGAGACTGGAATGGAGCACGGAATGGAGACCTCGTACGCCCGCATCGACCCCCTGTTCCACGCTCAGTAACACCGCGGCTGGAAGCCGCTACACCACAGCTCGCGCAGCGCGGTCCACCACCGGGCGCAGCCCGGTCCACCACCGCGCGCAGCGCGGTCCGCTAGTAGTTGAAGACGCGGGAGTCGCCGGTGTCGAGCATTCGAACCGTGACGACGTGGACGTCGTCTGGCTTGCCGCAGAAGATGTCGAGATAGGATTCGTGGATGATTCGTTCCCAGGTCTTGGGCTCGATCCCGTCGACGAAACGCGTCAACCCGACCCACACTTTCTGTCCGTCGCGTTCGACGAAGAAGGCCGCGATGTGCCGGGGAGCCTCGTCTTTCTTGTATACGAGGTCGTAGATCGCGTCGTCGCTCGTGCCGTTCGACTCCACCGAGACGCGGATCGGGAGAATCCGGATCTCCTTGCGATCCTCGTCGTCGAGCTCGGGGGCGTGCTTCTCTTCCACGAGCGAGCGCAGCAAGACCTGCTCTTCCTTCTTTCCCTCCAGCGTCCAACGCCAAGCACTCGTGGCGCGCACGCGGAAGGTGTCGGTGTTGCGGCCCCGAATGATGAGGAAGCTGCCGTCGAACGTGTAGTCCCCCGACTCCTTTTCGGACCACTCCCCGTCGCGGGCGAGGTATCGAGTGAAGGTTCCGTCGAGACGGAAGCGTAAGACCTGCGGGACTTTGTCGCCCAGCGCCTTCGGCTTCGCCGATGCGGAGAGGTAGTACCAGGATCCACGGATCGACTCAGGCGGGAGGCGCTCGGCCATGCTTACTCCTCGAGAACAGCGACCGGTACCGGCATCGGGGCGGCGAGTCGTCCGGCGACCTGGTGAACCCAGTCGTCGACCAGTTCACGCGAGTCGGAGACGGCGCCAGGCGGGGGGGCCAACCTGAGCCAACCCCGGCTCTCGAGCTCCTTGAAGCTGCCGAACCCGATGAGCTCCCCGTCGAGTACCATTGCAAACCGTTCTACCCCGCTTTCGGCTCGGGCGGCAAGCTGCGCTCTCAGGCGCGGGTCGAGCACGACCCGCACGAACTTCGAACCGCGGGTGCTCTCCACCTTCACCGAGCGCACCGCGGATTCGGTCGCGACCGCTTCCTGCAGGCTGATGGTTCGGAACCCTCCATCCTCGGGAAACAGCTCGACGCGAAGCTTGCCCGTCGCGATCCGACGCAGCCACGAAGTCAGCTTCGCCCGGTCCGCGCTCCAGACGTACGGTGTCTCCATCCCGCGGATCTCGACCCCCTCCGGGATCGTGCGAGCGAGCTCGAGCCAGGGCGGGTCCTCGCTCGCCAGCGGCAGCAGTTCGAACTTTCCGGGCGAGGCGATCAAAGCCTCCATCCAGGCCGACGACTTTTCGACACCGGTCTCGAGCCGCAGCGTGGCGGGATCCGTCACGCTCAGCTCGAACTCTTTGATCCCGGCGGCCGTGAGTCTGCGTCGCAGCCGCTCTGCGGCGAGGTCCGCGAACGCCTCCTTGGCCACCTTCGACTGGGCCGACTCCGCCAACTTCGGCGGCTTCAGCCCAAGCTCGTAGACAGTCCGGCCCTGCGCGAACGCGAGCACGGGGAAGAGCGTCATCAGCAGCACGACCAGAAGTTTTCGCATGTCCATCGCCATCATGATTTCGAACGGTACCCCCGCGAGCCCCCGATGGGAAACTATCGGACGGGAAGCAATCTTCCGGGGGCCAAGCTTCGTTCGGTGAAACTTTTCGGCCCCGGTGGCATTGTACGTACGATGACCGACTCCGATTCCAAAAAACCGAAACGCGGCTGGCGGGGATGGCTCACCGACGCCGCGATAGCCATCCTGATCCTCGCCGTGGTCTTCGCGTGGCAGACGTGGGACCACGTCGACAGCGGAACCGAGGCACCTTCGTTCGAGCTCCAGACGCTGCAGGACGGCTCCACGATCTCGAGTGAGTCGCTGCGCGGCAAACCGACGCTGGTCTATTTCTGGGCGCCCTGGTGCGGCGTCTGCGACGCTACCTCCGAGAACGTCGCGACCGTCAACGGCTGGGTCGGTGACTCGGCCAACGTCGTGTCGATCGCGCTGTCGTACAAATCCGAAGCGGAACTACGTGAGTTCGCCGCGGAGAACGGGATCGACTACCCGGTCCTCGAGGGAGGAAACACCCAGGCCGGCGACTACGCGGTCACGAGCTTCCCGACCTTCTACATTCTCGACGCCGAGGGCCGCGTTCGCTCCAGCGTGGTCGGCTACACCACGACGCTCGGACTAAGGCTTCGGCTCTGGCTGGCTGGATGACGAGGGGGCGGCACGGCGTCGCGTGACTCGACGGGGCGTTACGACGGGCACACCCATCGGAAGGGCCCCTTCACCGGCCGGGTCTTCGAGTACGGCTCGATGAAGCACCCATTGGATGCGATGTATTCGGGAGCTTCGTCGACCTCGGTCACCTTGCCGTGCTCGGGGTCGACGACCTTCCAGGACCCCTTGTCGCCGTAGGTGAGGGGGAGCAGCCGCCCTCCCTTGTCTTCGATGGTGGACGTGGCGCCCGTCACGAGGCTGTAGGCGTGGGTGTTCGCAGGGTCGGCGGTGAGGAGCCAGCCCGAGGGATGCCGTGGCCCCACGCGGATCGCGCGGGGGCCGATCTCGACGAGACCGGTCGCGAGGTCGAGGCGTCCCACGTTTGTGCCACCGTCTTCGGTGATCCGGACGCCGATCTTACCGTCGTAGACGGCCGAGAAGACGTCGAGCGGTTCGATCGCGTCTTTGACGGGGAGGGCGGTCTCAGTCGCGACGTCCCAGACGAACGAATCGACCCCGCACCGCGTGATCAGCTTCCCGGTGTCCAGCGGGACGGCGATCGCGCGGCAGCCGTCCCGCGGCCCGACCGACACCGGATTGCCGGCGAGGTCGTTGACGCGCTGCGTGTCGAGGTTCCAGACGGCGTTCGACGCGACGGGGACCGGTTGCTTGATGTCGGGGTGTCGATTGCCGTTCGCGTCGACGATGACCGGGCGCGCCTTGTCCCCGGCGAACCCGCCCGCGTGTCCCATGCTCTTCGCGAACCGCGAGCACCATCGGCAGACGCAGGATCCCTGACGTCTCGGCCAGTTCAAGACGTCGTCTCCATCGGTATCCTCGACGATCTCCGTGATCATGACCCAACCGAGCGACGTCGGCTCGGCGCGCCATAGCTTTCCTTCCGGTACGATCTCCCGTTCCGTGCCGGTCCGGAGATCGCGGACGACTACTCGGTCGGGCTCCGTCTTCAGGTACGTGAGCCACCGACCCGAGGCGTCGATCGAAGCCTGGCGGGCGGGCATGCAGGGGTTCGCGTCCGCGCGCGGGTCCGCCCCCTCCAATTTCTTGGCTCCCTCCGCATCCACGAAGAAGAGGTCCGCTTCGTGCCGGACGACGACGAAGCGCCAGCGCGGGTCCATCTCGATCAGCTCGTCGTACATCGTGCGCGCGCCGGTCCGCAGGTCTTCGATCACGACCGTCGGAAGATCCCCTTCCGGCTCGCCGTGATCCCCCAGCTCGGGGTCGATCTTGCCGTCGCCGTCGGTGTCTTCTAGAAACTGATGCATCACGACGAACCGTCCGTCCCGCTCGAGAAAGTCGACGAACCCGAGTGCGTCGCCGCCGAACGGCTTTCCCCGTTCCGCCTCGGCAGCCGGCTCCCCGCTCACCGGACCCCCTTCGGGCGCGGCACTGCTCGGTTTCTTCGATTCGCAACTTCCCAGTGCGAGGGTGAGTAAAGCGACGAAAAGAATTCTTCGAAGTTTTTGTGCCATGGCCACGATCGCGAGAGAGTGTGCGGGGTTTACCCCAAACTTGACCCGGTCCGAAACCTCTTGCTAGTTTCCGCCGGTCATTCGAACTACGGAATGTCAGCCCATCCTCGAATTGGATGGATAGTGACGACTTGGAGAGAGAGGAGATAGGTCATGAAGAACTGGAAGATGGGGCTCACGATTGCCTCGATGATGGCGTTCGGCGCCGCCTGCGGCGGTAACAACGGCACCAACAACGGCACCAACAACGGTGGCACCAACAACGGTGGTACCAACAACGGTCAGTCGAACAACGGAACCGTCGCGCCGAACAACGGCACGGGCGGCAGCAACAATGGCACCGTCGCGCCGAACAACGGCACCGCCGGTACCAACAACGGGACGACCGTCGCCAACAACGGCACGACGGTACCGGCTCCGCCCACCTGCGCGGACGCGAACCCGCCGGCTCGCTGCTCGGAAGATCCGACCACGAAGACGGACTGGGCGCCGACCTCGATCATCAACCAGCTCATCATCGAAGGCACCGAAGACGATCCCGTCTGCTGCTTCGACTATACGGGCGACGGCGAGATCGACAACGCACTGGGTCAGGACGTCGGTGGGCTGATCGGCCTCGACGCCATCAACGACAACATCGCGACCAGCATCGACGACGGCTCGCTCGTCCTCCTTCTGGAGCACGCCGGTCTCGACGATGCGACGACCGACGACGACTTCCTGATCAACTTCTTCATCGGGTCGCACGTCGAGCCGTTCGACGGTCTCGAAGCCACGAACAACCAGGTCCTCATCGACCCGGCCTCGTTCGACATGGGTTCGCAGCCGCAGGCCTACGTGCCCGACGCCTCCGTCACCGGTGGCGCCGTCGCCGCTGGACCGGGAACCGTGAAGATCCAGATCTCGCTCGCTGCTGCCACGCTCGACGTCACCGTCAGCCAGGCCCGCATCGAAGCGGACGTCGACGCCGCCAACAGCGCTCTCGACGCGACCGGCGTCAGCCTCTCGGGCGGCAAGCTCGGTGGTGTCGTCAAGGTCCGCGACGTCTTCACCGCAGCCAACGAGTTCGCCGCGAACTCCTGCACCTGCCTCGGCCTCACGCAGCCCCTCCTCGACGACAACGGCATGTGCCCCGAAGACGGTGGTGACGTGACGGCTTGCGAAGACGCGATGGAAGACACCTGCGCGACGGTCGGCGAGAACTGCGGCCTCTTCGGCGCGGTCTCGATCTTCGCCGACGTCGACCTCGACGGTGACGGCGCTGCCGGAACCATCGACGACGGCCTGTCGCTCGGTGCGTCCTTCACGACCGCTGGTGCCGAAATCACCGGCGTCGAGCAGTGATGCATCGCTGAGCATTCCAAAGGCCCTCCCCGCGCGGGAGGGCTTTTTTTTTGCCGATCTAGCTGGTACCTGTGGAACTCGACGGTCGTGCAGTGGAGCCGTCGTTCAACCGCATACGAGCTACCGATGAGCGATTCCTTTCTTCTCGATCCCGGCTTTCAATTCTCCGCTGCACTCGACCCGCACCGGCGCAGTGCCTACCGGCGGGCCCTCGAACAGGCCTTCAAGAAGATCGGAGGCAAACCGAGCGTAGCGCTGCTCGGCTGGCAAGCAGCGACGCTCATCGACGTCGTCGCCAACCGTGCCGGCCGTATCGTCATCGTCGAACGAGACGAAGAGCTCGCCGACAACCTGCACGCAGGCATCGTCGCACGCGGATTCGGGGACAACGTGACGATGGTGAACGAGGACCCGGCGAGCGTTCGGCTCGACGAGAAGGTCGACATCGTCGTCGCCGGGCTCGCCTCGACATGGTTCATGGAAGGGCCGGGCGCAAAGATCCTCGTGAACGCGCGAGAACACGTCATCAAGAGCCGCGGAGTCATGATCCCGCGCCGGTTCGTGCATCTGATGGAGCTCGCGTGCTCGCCGACCGAAATCAACGGAATCTCCCTGCGCGTACCGCGCTACAACCGTCCCGGGGAGCCGATCCCGGTGTTGAGCGAATCGAAGCACTGGTCGACGACCGACCTGACCCGCGCCGACGCGATCGAGGTCGAGGTCGACGACACCATCATCATTCGGCCCCTGCTGTCTGGAACGCTGACGGGCCTGCGCCTCACGACCTTCTCCGAGCTCGCCGAGAACGTCGTCCATCCGGCGGCGCACTCCGGTTTCCAGTCGATCTTCGTGCCGCTCCGCTCAGACGTCGACGTCGTCGCCGGCCAGCCCGTCGAGATCTACGTCCGCTACGACTTCGGCGGCGGCATGCAGAAAACCCGCTTCAGCGCCCGCAACCTCCAGAGTGACGAGACCGCAGAGCCCGAGTCGATCGAAGGGAGCGCGGTTGCCGAGGCGTTCCGCCAGAAGATCACGAAGATGATCCACGCCCTCGACGAGCAGGGGCGAGGCCAAGACCTCGACAAAGTCGTCAGCTACACCATCAATCCCCACGGCGACGTCTCCCGGCTCGCCGCGCTCTTCTGGACGGTCGACGAGGAGTTCCAGAAGCCGCTCCGCGACGTCGTCGACTCCTTCCGCCGTGACATGGCGTCCGAGGGCCACAACGTCACCGACGAGACGATCTACGAGTTCCTGCTCGACGTGTACCGACGGGCGCGGGGGTAGGTGCCCCGGGGCGCACCCCGCACCCACCCCGGGCTAACGCCCGGGGCTACAGCCGCGCTGCGCGCGGC
>CAYPJU010000149.1:0-7286 GCA_964411125.1 uncultured Bradymonadales bacterium
CGGTCACCCGGTCACCGTTCGCCCGGTCAAGGTCCCCGGTCCCGCTCCCCGGTCCCTGCTCCCCGCTCCCGGGGCCCCGGTCCCGGGTCCCCGCTCAAGTGGCGATCGGCGGCAGGTCGTAGATGCCCTCGCCTTCGATCACGATCGCGTCGTGATTATCACCTTCGATCGTGATTTCGATTCGCCCTTCGGGCGACCCGTAGACGTCGGATCGGCCGTCCTCGCTCTCCGTCTTCAGAAGCTCCGACGCGCGGACGGGCCCCTGGAACAGGATTCGAAGGTCGGTCTCCGCGCCCGCATCGACCTCGCCGTCGAACGTCGTCATCGTTCCCGAATCCTCCACCGACATCAGGGGGAGAGTCGCCTTGGAAACACCGTCGGCGTCGAAGAGCTCGATCTTCGTGACTTGAAGCCCGGTGGCCGCAACCGCACCCACGTTGGTGAGGCGGATCATCAGCTGGCCGTCTTCGCAGTTCAGCGCATCGTACGTGCACTCCTCGCCTTCGGCACAGGGCGCGGCGTCTCCCGCGAACGCGCCACTGCTCTCACCCGAGGAGCGTTCCTCCGAGGGACTGTAGCCCTGGTCGGGGCAATCCCAGTAGCTCCCGAGGTGGCCCGAGATGAAGATGCCTTCCAGGACCGCATCGATGGCGGGATCCGGCTTCTCCTTGCGCGGGTCTGGATCCGGGTCCGGTTCTTCGCAGCCGGCGAAGCACTCGGTCTCCTCCTCCTCCTTGTTGTCCTCAGGAGGCTGGATACATCCCACAGTGGTCAGCGAGAGAGAGGCGAAGAGCGCGGCGGTCAGTAGCTTTTTCATGGTTCATCCTGGTCAGAGTGCTTCGAGAAATTCGATCAGCAGTTGGCGTTGGTTCGAGGGGAGGGCGGTCCCGTGAGGGTGCCCCTGTTCCAGGAGCGCATCGAGATCGGGCGCGCTCCCGTCGTGGAGGTACGGACCTCCGTCTCCGACGCCCAGAAGGCTCGGAACTTTGTAGAATCCTGTGCCGCGGTCGGGGCTGAACGCCGAGACCGGGTCGCTCGTGAGGAGCTCGGCGGCGACTAGATCGCCCGAGAAGCCGTTGTCCGGGCGATGGCAGCTCGCGCAGTTTCGTTCGAACACGTCGGCGCCCGCAGAATCGTCACGCGGGTCGACGTCTCGTTCCAGCGACTGCACGAACATCGCGAGCGCCCAGGTGAGCCGACGGTCGGGGCGAACACCGAGCGAATGGCCGACGATGTATTGCGTTTCGAATCGAATCGCGAGGGTCGCCGGCGAAACCCGGCGGATCGCGCCGCTCGAATTCACGTAACCGTTGTGGTTCACGCCCCAGAGGTTCGGAATGGCGAGCGGGTCGTCGACGCCGTCGTCCGTCACGTCGATCGCTCCGGGACCCCACGAGGCGAAGTTTCCCGGGTCGATCCCCATCGCCTGCGTGAAGAGCCAGCGCCCATGCCCCAGATCGAGGTCTCGCTTGGCCCGGCCGGGTACGCCGTCCGCGCCGTGGCAGAGGCCGCACGTGGCCGCGACTCGCTCGCGTCCCTGGGGGTCGACGTATCGCGCGAGCCCCTTCGCGTCCCCGTTCTCGTCTGCTTCGATGCCGACCTCTTCCCACAGTTCCGGGCGGTCGAGGAGCCACGAGAAGTACGGGTCCTGCCGCATCGGCAGCTCCCAGAACACGCGCTCGCCGAGCGCCAGCCATTCCTCCACCGTCGTGGGGGTCTCCGCGGGCTCGAGCCCGCTCTCCATCACCGGCAGGAGGTCCCAGCCTCGATCGTCGAGGCCGTAGGCCGCGAGGCGCTTGCGAGCGTAGGGAAGCTCCGGCTGCCACAACGACGCTTCGAGCTCCGTCCGGCGGAACGCCGCGTCGTTCAGGTAGTCGTCGGAACGATCCATCATCCACTCCACCGGCGACGTCGTGACGTCGGGGTCCGGCTCGGTCGACCCGCCACACGCGACAGCAGCCGCGGCGGTGAGAAGAAGGATGGCGATTCGTCGGTTCATGGTCAGCCTGTTCTGCAGAGGCCGTGCCGGAACGGTTCGGCGAAGGTCGAGAATGCCGGATCCCTGCATTCTCACTCGATCTTCTGAGTTCCAGGTCGCTGCCGACGCCCGATTCCTTCAGGGATTTTCACGACTCCCCCGCGCCGGGTGTCAGAAAACTGATGCATCACCCGGACTTTTTCCGGACCGTCGAGTAAAGGGTCGGGAAGAGCGGAGCGCGCACTTTTGTTGTGACCCGGAGAACGACCCGCGACCGAGGACAACCATGAACTGGCCGTCGACCCTGGTGCCGTATCACCGCACCCCGACCTTCGACAACGAGAGCGTCCCGCCGAACCTGCTGTCGCAGCACACCACCAAGGCGGGGGTGTGGGCGATGCTACGCGTCGTCCAGGGCAAGCTCGACTTCGTGGACGACACGACGGGAGGGCGGCTGACCCTCGAGCCGCAGCGCCCCGGTTTTATCGAGCCCGAACGCGAGCACCACATCGAGCTGGAAGGGGAGGTCCGGTTCTATCTCGAATTCTACCGCGACGCGACGGTCGCGCCAGACAGCGGGCCCATGACCTGACGTCTCGTGGCACGGCGCTCCGTCGCCGCGCAGCCCACACTCCTCGAACGCGCACCGCGGACCGCTCACCTTCGCACTTCCCCGCTGCGTCTGCTATACACCCCGCGTCCCGAGACGAGGTCAGGCATGACGCCGAGAACGCTGACAATTCTCGCATTTTCCGCGCTCGTCGGTTGTTCCGATGCCCCGGAGAAGGGCGTGCCCGTGGCCGACGGCGGAACCGATCCCGCGACAGACGCCGGCACCGCTGACGAAGGCCGCGACCCGTCAGACTGCGAGGGATTCCTGCGCTGGCACGAGGGGGAGTGCCACCTTCCCGAGCACATCGTCTCCGTTCGGCTCACCGCTACCGCCGGCTTCGATGACTTCGGCGAGCGCCTCTTCGAGGAAGCGCTCGTCTGCTCCTCTCGCCTCGCCGACGAAGAACTCGCGGGCACCTGGCGCGACGCCAACGAGGTTGTCCTCGAAACCGACGAGTGCATCGTCACGTCGGAGCTCGATCCCCCCAACCCGTTTCCGTACGAGCCGCTCTCTGCCGAGTTTGGCGACGTCACCGTGGTCGGACCCGACGGTGTGCAAGAACTCACCGCGCTCCACGACTTCGAAGGGTGCCGGACCGCCCCCGAGGACGATACGGAGTTCTATGCTTTCGGTGCCTCGTACGATGTCACGATCGGCGGCGGAACCGATGCGGTACCCTACGCGGGTTCGGTGGCGATCCCCGAAGACCCTGCTCCGGACTGCCCGGAGTTCGTCGCCGGGGAGGCGTACAGCCTCGGGTGGACCGCCAGCGGTGCCGACGCGATGTACATTCGCCTGCGACGAGGGACGATGAGGATTGTTTGCGGGACCGATGACGACGGCGAGTTCACGATCCCGGCGGAGGCGACAGCGCTCCTCTCCGAGGATGCAGGCGTCTCCGTCTCCGTCCGTCCGCGAAACACCGACGAGGCCTTCGATCCCGATTCGAGGACCGCGACGACGCTCCTCGGGGAAGCGTGGTTCGAGTGCGAATTCGTCGATCCGTCGTGAGTTCACCGATCTACTGCCCGAGACGTTGACCTTGGCGAAATTGCGAGCCGCCGTACGAGCGCTGACCGCCCTCGGTTTCGTCGCCATCGGTGTCGGCCACTTCGTCGACCCCGAACCATTCGTCGCGATCGTCCCGCCGTCCCTCCCCGCGCCGCTGGCGCTCGTTTACATCTCCGGGGCTGCGGAACTCCTCGGCGGAATCGGCCTCCTCGTCCGACCCCTCCGAAGATTCGCCGCGTGGGGGCTCCTCGCGCTCCTCCTCGCCGTGTTCCCCGCCAACATCCACATGGCCGTGAACGAGATCTACCTCGCTGGGATGCCCCAGGAGCCCTGGCTTCTCTGGGCGCGGCTCCCGTTCCAGCTCGTCTTCGCCGCCGTCGTCTACTGGGTGGGCCTGCGCGACGCCGCCGACATGACACCGCCCGACGACTGAACTACGTTGCGCAGCGGACGCAGCGGCAGGAGGTCGAATGAGCGAGGCGACGGAGTACTTTGGGTTGTTGCGGGACGCACCGGTAGAGTTCCTGGACCTGCTGGAGACCGACGTCCTCGACGTACTTCAGCAGCAGGGGTGGGACGCCGACGCGACCCTCTTTTATATGCAGACGCGCGAGTCGTTCGACGTCGACCTGGCTGTCATGGCGACCCTCCACGCGTGGGACGACGACTCGCCCCTCGCCTGGATCGTCACGACCGTGGGCCTCAGCGCGCTGGAGCAGGCTTTCGACGAAGACCCGGAAGTCGCCGGTGCGTTCCCCCGCTTCGAGCTCGCCACGGTCTCCAACACGATGTCCCCGAACGGCCCGATCCCGCAGTCGCTCGCCGTGGCGCTCGCCGGCGAAGAGTTGCCGGGGTGGGCGTGGGACGAGGTCGATGTCCCGCCCATGGTGGACTGGCTCTTCTTCACGGCGCAGAACCTCGCGAGCATGATCGTCCACGACGACGCGGTGTTTCGTCTTGGACAGTACGTCATCGGGACGGGCAACCCCGCCCCTGCGTCCCGCCTACTCGATCTACTCCTGATGCCCGCCTGCCCGCACATGCTCGCCGCCGGTCTCGAGCCGATGGCAGGCGACGAACCGGTCGAGGTCGAGGACTGGTGGACGTCGCCCGGGCTTCACAACTGCGACCTCGGCTTCGTCTGGGCACTGCCGATCGACGAGCAGGAGCGACGGATCGTGGAGACTGGCGGCGTGGAAGAACTCTTCACACAACTCGTGGCCCGCGCCGAAGCCGACGGTCGCGAGGACCAGCTCCACGTCGCCTTCGACGTCCTTCGCCTGCCCGCCACCTGAGTCGTCGTCGCGGCGCTCGGTCGCCGCGCGCGCATCACCTCAAAGTGACACACAGACCGCGTTGTTCGTCGGATCGATGTCGCCCGGACAAACCGCTGTCGTTCCGCAGGAGCCTGGACCTCCACAGACATGGCAATCGCGACCCATCGCAGATACGCAGTCGACGTCGACGATCCCGCATCCACAATCGCAGATGGAGTCCCCGTAGTAGTCCGGTGCGCAGGTCCATCCGGGAATCGAGTTCCCGGTGCACCCTCCAAGGCGAAATGTGCTGCAGTCGGTCTCACACTTCAGCGTACCTCCCGTGAACCCCAGGCTCACGCAGCCCGCCCCGCCGAGGTCGGTCCCGTCGCACGCCTCGGGCCCCTCCATGACGCCGTCACCACACACGGCGGAGGTCTGGCATGCCGAGAGGTCGAACCGGGTGCAGAGCGGGTCGCAGCCGACCGTTCCGCTGTCGTAGCCGAAGTCGTTGCACTCGAAACTCCGGACGTCTGGACCGTCACACGGCTCGCCTGCAGTTCTCATCTGGTCGCCACACGTCGAGCTGCACGAAGTGGTGTCGAGCTCGCAAGAACTCGTGCACCCTAAGCTCCCTTTGCTGAAGCCGACGGAAACACAGTCCCGGCCGTCGAGATCCGCTCCGTCGCAGATCTCGTAGCCCTCGAGAGTGCCGTTTCCGCAGGTGGAGGGCACGCACTTCGAGTTGTCCGTGGCGTCGATTCCGTGGCACCCCGTGAAATCCTCAGCACAGGAACCCCTGAAGTTGCACTCCTCGCACGATGTCACGTTGCCATCCGCGCAGTCCGCGTCCCGCGCTCCGCAGCCGCAGTCGCAAAAACCGTCACCGTAGACCCCCGGACCGCACGTCCAGCTCGCGGGAGCGTCGCAGTCCGTCACGACGAACTCGCACCGCTCGTTGCACTCGAGGGTTCCACCCGCAGCGCCCAGCGAAACGCAGGTCTCTCCGCCGAGGTCGGCTCCCTCGCACTGCTCATCCCCCGCGATGATCCCGTCCCCGCACGTCGTCGAACCGCACGCCGACGTATCGAACCCCAGACAATCGACCGAACATCCGAGAGTCCCGGCTCCGTACCCGAGTGCTTCACACGTTTCCGCGCCGACGCTCGCGCCGTCACAAACCTCGTCGGCGTCGACCACTCCGTCGCCGCACACCGAGGTGCACTGGCTGTTGTCCGACGGGTCGACCGTCGCGCAGTCGCCCCCCTCCGTGCAGCTGCCAGGGCCCCCGCAACCTCTCTCATCACAGCTCGCCGCGGTCTCGTCCGCGCAATCTGGGTCGACGACCCCGCACCCACAGTCACAGATCGACCCGGACCCGAATGACTCCGCCGCACACGTCCACGCCTCCGGCACGGCGCATGCGGACCGCTCCCACCGACATCCGTTGTCGCACGACAGCTCGCCCCCATCGAAACCGAGGCCCCCGCAGGTCTGGCCTCCGAGGTCCGTTCCGTCGCATTCTTCCCCGGTCTGCACGACCCCGTCGCCGCAGCTCACCATCACGCAAAGCGTGGTGTCGTACCGGTCGCATCCGGCTGCGCACGAGAGCGACCCCGACGCGAACCCCAACGCGACGCAGTCGACCCCGTTCAGGAGGTCCCCGTCGCACACCTCCGCGTCGCCGAGCACCCCGTCGCCACACCCCGCCTCGGCGCCTTGGTCGTCGGCTTTTCCCTGGTCGGTCGGGTCTCCCGCCCCCATGTCCTCCGCTGGCACCGCCGCATCGCGCTCCGGCTTCTTCGGATCGTCGGTCCCGCCGGTACACCCGGCGAACCCCGCGAACAGACAGACGGCGAACCAGCAGATCTTGTGGGTTGGAATGGTCGGCATGCGCTCCCTCGCAAAGAATGGAGGCCGCATGATGCATGTCGCCCAGGGCGCGTCAATGTCAGACCGCCTTGCGCTCCAGCGCTCCAGCGCTCCAGCGCTCCGTCGCCGCGCAGGCGTGCTGTCGTGAAACCGCCGTTCGTGGGGCCTATCGACGATCGATATGCATCGGCAGGCCGCCCTTGAGCGCAAGCACACCCTCCATTTCCCATTTCGGCTGGTAGCCCGCGACGAGCCGCGGCGCGAACTGCTGGGCCAGGGTCGCCATCACCAGGTGCGTCTCGAGCAGCGAGAAGTTGTTACCGATGCAGATCCGCGCTCCGGACGCGAAGGGATGATACGCACGCCGATGCCGCGCCTTCTCGCGCTCTTCGGTCCAGCGCTCGGGCTCGAAGCGGTCGGGCTCCTCCCAGAAGTCGGGATGGCGATGCGTGTAGTAAGGGGAGAGCATCACGCCCGTCCCCGCGGCGATTTCGTAACCCCCCAGCTCGACCGGCTCGACCGCATCGCGCACGTAGAACGGAGCAGCAGGATAGAG
>CAYPJU010000150.1:0-7246 GCA_964411125.1 uncultured Bradymonadales bacterium
GCGGTGGGGGACCGGCCTTCGGCCGGTGGGGGACCGCGCTTCGCGCGGTGGGGGAAAGTGTCGGGTGTGGAGGAGATATTCCGGCGCGTTGATCAGTCGCGTTGGAGGGTGCGAGCGAGCTTTACGCCACCGATCGCGGTAGCGAGGGTGCTCTGGCCGGGGAAGACGGTGTCGCCGACGAGCCAGAGGTTGTCGAAGACGGGGGTGGGGAGAAAATCGGTGTAGTTGTGAAGCCCGGCGCGGCGCGGGATGCCGCCGACGTAGCCGTGGGGACGGCGGGTGAAGCGCTCGAAGGTACGCGGGCTGCCGGTCATCTCCAGCTCGACGCGGTGGAGCAGCTCCGGAGCGCGTTCGCGCAGAGTCTCGCGCATCCGCTCCTGCACACCGGCGACGTACACCGCCTGTTCGTCGTCCGACATCCTCAGCAGTTTTCGCATCGGGATGTGGGTCGACATCGTCACCGTGCGCTCACCAGCGGGCGCCCTCCCCTCTTCGTCGGCGCCGGCGATCGAGACGAAGACGTGATTGCCTTCGACGAAGGGCTCGGCGTTTCGGGAGACCAGCTCGAGGTGATGGGCCTCCTGACGCTCGACGGCGTCGTTCGGGATCGAGAGGTAGAGCATCGCCGCGCCCCACCCGTCCTCGACCTGCTCCCCCAGCCGGTCGAGGCGTGCGGTCGAGTCGGCCGTGAGGTTTCGGACCGCCTGCGGCAGCAAGTTCGCCACGACGTGCCGCGTTCGGACGGTGCGGCGGCGGGACGTCACCTGCCATGCGCCGTCGCGACGTTCGAGCCGCTTCACCTCGTCGGTCAGGAACAGATCGCCGCCGCGCCGCTCGAACGCCCGCACGAGCTCCCACGCGAGCTCGCCGATACCACCGTGAATGTGCCCGGTGCCGCGAAAATAGTAGTCCATCGCGGCGAGCGCGAACGACGCCTCGGCCTCGTCGACCCCCGCCTGCACCGTGATCTGGCAGATCGCGTTCAGATACGTGCGCAGGGGCTCGACCTCCGACGCGCCCCACCGCTCGAGCGCGGCGGTGAGCGGCTTGCCCAGTAGCGGCAGGAGGGAGAGATAGCGCGGGGATCGCGCCGCGTGGCGCAAGAGTTCCTTCGCCCCGAACGGGGGGATCAGCGCGGGGTCGTCGAACAGCGCCCACAGCGTGTCGGCGATCTTCTTCTGTTTCGCGAAAAACCGGCGGACGGCGAGCTCGTCGACGCCGGGGAGCGCGACGAAACGCATGACGAGCTGATCACGACGCGGTGGAACGGCCAGTCGGAACGTCTCGGTCCGCATCTCCACGATCGGATCGAGCGGCTCGAACCCGATGTCGAGATCGTATCGCTCGATCCAGTCTGCGAAGAGCTGACCTTCGCCGAAGCCCGAGAAGAGCGTCGCGCCGCTCTCGAAGCGTCGGCCGCGACGCTCGAAGGTCGACGCGCAGCCGCCCGGGTACTTCAGCCACTCGAAGAGCGCGACCCTCGCACCGCGATCGGCCAGCTCCAGCGCCACCGCCATCCCGCCAAAACCGGCGCCGATCACCACGACGTCGTAGTCTTCCTCGGATTGTCGGACCGCCATCCGCTGCTCCACGCCCGGGATGCGTGGGATGCCATACGGCGCCGAAGGTCGCGACGGTTCAGGCGGGATCGGGTTCGGCGGGCTCCATCGCGCGAAGCGCGACGACGTCCGTGGCGATCGTGGCGACGAGCGCGACCACCAGAACCGGGGCGAAGGTGGAGAACCCGGCGAGCACCGCGGTCACGCTGTGGGCGATGAGCGACGCGCCGATCTTCAGCATCTGGTCGCTCGAGTTCGCTCCCCACAGGATCGCGAGCCATCCGCCACCGAATGCGACCGGCGGGCCGGCGAGGATCGCGACGAGCGCGACGGGGTGCCAGATCTCGGCGGCGGCGGCGAAGTCGAGGAGCAGCGCCACTATCCCGACGGCCGACAGCGCGATGAGGAGTGAGAATACGATCTGACCAATGCGTTTCATCCTTCCTCCGTTGTTCGAAGTGCGACGGAGACAACCTACGCACGACGTTCGTCGAGTCGCGCGGGCCTCCTCGGCCGCAATCTTTGGATGCGAGGAACGGTCACACGTTGCGACGACGGAATACATCCACCTACATCACCCCTTCCATTCGTTGTTGGAAGCGCAGGCCTGCCTCACCAGCGAATCGGATTCCCGACGGGAATCGAAACGCAACCCGCCGGAGATGAAAGCCGCTTGCCGGTGCAAGCGGTTGCATCTAAGGCTCGTAGTCGAGGTGTTTGTGCCCATTCGTATCACCACCGTTCTCTTCCTTGTCCCTGTCCTGGCGCTGGCGCTCGTCGCTTGTGACGGGCCTACGTCCGAGCTGTCGACCGCGCAGGTTGCGCCGAAGTCGACGTACGACGTCGTGCGCGACGACGTCCCGAAGTGGCTCGAGTACGCAGCCAACAGCCGCGCCGAGAGCGCCTCCTTGAAGCGAGAGCTGGCGCGGCCCGTCGCAGAGCTCCAGTCGCTGAACCTGCAACACGTGACGACGATGCGCGCGCTCTACGGCGTCCGCGAGCACCGACCTATCTGGGTCGACCTGACGACCTCTGGCCCGGCGCGGCTCTCCGCGGCGGGAACCGCTCTTCGCGAGGCGCTTGCAGCCGCGCACGCCGAGCACGGCTTCTACGACGACCAACTCCACCGGGAGACGCTGGGCCAGCTCTTCGGAGCAGCCGAGGGCGGCGAGCGAGGAACGTTCGAGGACGTTCGATTCGAAGCGGCCGAGCTGAAGTTGGTCCAGGAGTGGGCGGACGGTAACCCGGACGCGACCCCGGAGGAGCTCGCGATGGCGCTGGGAGAGGCCGACGGGCCGACGCCACGGCTCGCGGCGATGATCGGAAAGCGGGTCGACGAGCTTCGCGGCGACTCGCGGGAACGGGTCCGGCTCGACCTCTATCTGACGGATGCGCTGGTCGAGTACGGGATGCAGATGAAGTGGAACAACCCCGCCTGGCACGAGGGAGTGGAGTGGCCCGAGCACCTGCAGGCACCCGAGACCGACACGAGGCTCGGGTGGCAAGACCTGCGGAAGGCGCGCCGTGACCTCCTCGCGATGCGGACGATGCAGCCGGTCTTCTCGGCGCCCGGAGAGGTCGACGCTCTGCTGGCCACGCTGCAGCCGCGGATGGAGCAGTACGAAAGGCTGAAGGGGGCGTTCGTCGAGTACGCGAAGATTGTCGCGGACGGCGGATGGGAGAAGCTCCCCGAGGACGCCGGGGGCTTGAAATTGGGCGACGAGGGGGAAGGGGTCGCCGCCCTGAAGCGCCGTCTGCGTGCCGAGGGCTACTGGAAGGGAGACGACGGACCTCGCTTCACCGAATCGCTCGTCGAGGCGCTCGAGGACTACCAGCGAACCCATCAGCTCTGGGAGAAAGGGGTACTGAGCCGTGAGACGAAGGCGAGCCTCGACGTTTCGGCGGAGCGTCGCCTGGCCCAGATTAGAGTGGCGTTGCAGCGATGGCGCGACTCGGCGATCGCCGACGACGAGCACTACGTCTTCGTCAACATCCCGGATTTCCACGTCGAGGTGTGGAAGGACGGTGAGCGCAAGATGCGGTTCAAGTCGGTGGTCGGCGCGACGACCCACGAGCGTGACCCCGACAGCGGCGCGTTCGAGTATGTGCACCGGACGCCGACGCTGACGTCGCAGATCGAGCACGTAGTCCTCAACCCGTACTGGTGGGTACCGCGCGACATCGCTACCAACGAGCTGGAACCGCAGATCGAGAAGAACCCTTTCTGGCTGAAGGAGAACGGCTACGAGTACGCCGCCAACGACCGTGGAGAGGCGACGCTGCGGCAGCGTCCGGGTCCGAACAACGCGCTGGGCAAGGTGAAGATCAACTTCCCGAACGACCACCAGGTCTACATGCACGACACGCCGGAGAAGAACCTGTTCCGGTGGCCGGCGCGCGCGTTCTCTCACGGCTGCATCCGGCTGGAGAACCCGATGGAGTTCGCGAAGTACCTTCTCGAAGCGGACGGGCAGTGGGACCAGGACAAGGTCGACGGGCTGCTCGAAGCGGGGGCCGAGAAGTGGCTCACGCTGTCGAACCCCGTCCCCGTCCATGTCGAGTACTACGTCGTCCGCGTCGACGACCTGGGGCGGGCGAACTTCCTCGCCGACCTCTATCGCGAGGATGCACGGCTGATGTCGGCGGCGATGAAGCGCGGCGAGGAGACGGTCCCTACCGCCGGGCGATGAGCCCGGGAGAGCGGGGAGCGCATCGCGAAAGCTCGCCTACGTTGTCTCTTTGCGGCGCTTCCCGCTAGACTCCCCTCCGATGTCGTCCGAAACCGAAAACCGCCGCCGCCAGATCCTCGCCGCCGCCGAGAAGCTGCTCGAACACTACGGGGTCGCGAAGACGACGGTGAAGGACATCGCACGCGAGGCGGCGATCGGGGTGGGCACCGTCTACCTCGAGTTCGGGTCGAAGGACGACATCATCAAGCTGCTCGCCTCGAAGCGACACCAGTCGATCTTGGAGAGGATGAGCGCCGCGGCCGCCGACGGCGCCCCGGCAGCGGATCGACTCCGCGCGATGATGAACGCGCGAGCGGACGCGTTCGTGAACTACTCGAGCGGGGGCACCCACGCCCAGGAGCTCGTCCACTGCGCCTGCCAGCCGGTCGAAGTTTCGTGGGCATCGTACGTGAAGTCCGAGCACGACCTGGTCGAGAGCGTCATCCGCGATGGCGTCGACACGGGCGAGTTCGACGTGGACGACCCGAAGCTCGCGGCGCGAACGGTGCTGTGCGCGTACATGATCTTCACCCCGCCCTGGGTCTTTCGCCTGCGACCCAACGTGCTCGAAGTGAGCATCGAAGCGATGCACGCGCTCGTCCTCGACGGATTGCGCCGACGCACACGGGACCACTGACTCGAGCCGCGCGGCGCAAGGATTGACGTCGTCTCGGGGAGGGGGGAACATGACGCCACTTTGACCATCAGCGACCACATCGCGCCGGGGGAGATCTTCGAGCGCCGATTCAGAATCGTCCGCGTCCTCGGCACGGGAGGGTTCGGAACGGTCTACCTCGCCGAACACGTCGAGCTCGGCAATCGGGTCGCGATCAAACTGCTGCACGCACCGACCTCGGACTCTCGGTTCGTCCGGGAGGCGAAGGTGCTGTCGCAGCTCGAATCGCCCAACGTGGTCCGGTTCGTCGACTTCGGTCGCGACTCCCTCGGCCGGCCCTACATGATTTCGGAGTTCGCCGAGGGGGTGCCGCTCGACGAGCTCGTGGCGAGGAACGGCCCCCAGCCCGCGGCTCGGGTCGCAAGCCTGCTCGCCGACATTCTGACGGGCCTCGCCGAGGCACATCGACACGGGATCGTCCATCGTGACGTGAAGCCGAGCAACATCATCGTGACTCCGTCGGGCACCGCGAAGGTTCTCGACTTCGGGATCGCGGGCGTGGCGCAGCACGACGACAGCCCGCACGAGCGCCTGACGGCGACGGGGAGCTTCGTGGGAACCCCCCGATACGCCGCACCGGAGAGCCTATTCGCGGGGAGCTCGTCCTCGCCGCGCGCCGATCTCTTCGCGGTGGGACTCATCGGGTACGAACTGTTGACCGGCGCGCCGGCGATCGCGAGCGCGGAGATTGAGAGCATCGTCCGGCGCCATTCCAGCGGGACCGGTATCGAATTGCCGCCTGGAGCCGACGTGGGGGAAAGTTTGCGGGGGTTCGTGGACAACCTTCTGGAGCGCGATCCGCGAGACCGACCCGCCGACGCCGCCGACGCCCTGGCCCGCTTGCGCGCTCTAGCCGTAGAGATCGGCTCGACGACGGAAGAGGAAACGCGCACGGCGCCCGAGTGGCTCGAAGCCACGCCCTACACGCGGACCGGAGCATCGCCGACGAAGATCGAGGAGACCCCTCGGTTTCGGGCCGCCGTCAGCGACTCGCGAGAGGTCGAGCCTCATCCTTCGAATCGCCCCGAATCGGGCAGCCGGAGGCGCGTGGTGCTTCCCATCGTAGTGACCGTGGTCGCTTCAGTGGGCGCAGTCGCCGCCTACTCGATTCACGCCCGCCCCGTGGCGTCGGCCCCGCCCCCCCTTCAGGAGCGGCGGCAATTCGACGCGCTCGATCCCGACACGGTGCTCCACGCTCTGGACCCGGAGCGGGGGCTTCGCGAGGTGCGAGGCACCGTGCGACTGAGCGCGGTCGAAGCCTGCACTTTGATGGTTTCGTCGCGATCCAACCCGCTGCCTGACGACCGGATCTACTTCGTCGGCTCCACCATCGCGCGCGATCAGCGTATCGAGGGGCGCCTCATCTCGTCGGAGTCGTACGCGCGGTACGCGTCCGAGTGTTTCCGAGCCTCGTTCGTGGCTCGGTCGGTGGTCGAAACGGCCGAGCTCGCCGCCGCAAAGGAGGCGCTGTCGCCCGACGCCCAACGATCCCGCGGGGTCAAGGTTTCGGGGGCGGATGAGGCCGACCAGGCGACCAAAGTGATCACCAACTTTCTCAAGCGGAACGGATTATGACCCGAAACGGATGCATCGTAGCGCTCGTCCTCTTAGGTCTGGCGACTTCCTGCAAGACCGCGGAAGAGGGGGTCGTCGGAAAGCCCCCCGAAGAGGCGGAGCAGGTCGCCGCGCGGCCGACCAGGATCGAAGGGGAGAAGAAGGCCGAAGCTCCTCGCCAGACATATCCCGAGCCCCTCCTCGCCGTGGAAGCATGGCCGTTCCAGGAAGAGCGGCGCACGTTCGAGCTGACGTGGAACGGGGGCCAGACCCGATTGCCCCTTCACGCCGAGGCGGACCCGAACTCGGAGCTGCTGGGCGACGTCGGCTGGAAGAACGGTGAGCGAATCCGCTGGCAAGGATCGGTGGTCGCGGTTTACCAGCCGGCGACCTACCGTGCGACCGAGGAGTGGCAAGCGGAGGGGCCCGTTTTCACGACCGGCTATCTGACCGGAGACGATTTCGTGAACGAGACGATCCGGAAAGGTCAGGGGGTCGACGTCTACCTCTACGCGGGCGGTGGCCAGTGCTTCCTGGGCGTGGGACAGAAGATCTTCACCGGGGCCTGCCCACCGAAGGCTTCGTTCCAGGGTCCGTTTCAGGGCCCCGACGCGGCGAGCTGGTATCAGCCGGTTCAGCGCGTCTGGTGGATTCAGGTGGCCGATGGCCTCAACACCGGCTGGGTTCCGGTCGACAACCGCATCGTCGTCGACATCGTGGACGCCTGA
>CAYPJU010000151.1:0-7136 GCA_964411125.1 uncultured Bradymonadales bacterium
GTCCCCCACCGGCCGAAGGCCGGTCCCCCACCGGCCGAAGGCCGGTCCCCCACCGCGCGAAGCGCGGTCCCCCTCACGTACGCGCTATAGCGCGTACGTGACCATGAGGGTGATGGTGTGGGATTGGTCGTGGGAGGTGGCGAGGTCGCCGAGGGCTTGGGTTTCGGGGTAGGTGGATTGGAAGCGGGTGTAGCTGTAGCGCAGGTCGAGGTCTGCGGAGCCGGAGGCGTCGCCGGGGGTGGGTTGGAAGAAGCGCCAGCCGCCGGTGAGGTCGAGGCGGCCGCCGAAGGAACGGACGGCGCCGTATCCGCCGTCGGACTGGTTGGTCGAGATGCCGGGGTAGAGCGTCATTCCGCCCGAGATTCGGAAGGGGGCTGCGAACCAGCGGGTCACCCCGAACTGCGCGATGAGGTTGATGTAGCGGTGCCCGGTGTAGCGTGGGTTCGGCTTGATCGTGAACGACGTCGCGCCGGCCCCGAGCCCGAGGTTCAGATCGAGGGACGGCGTGAGGGGGCGTTCGAGGAGGGCGAGGGCGTGGAGATAAGTGTGCTCGGTGACGAGCAAGATGCTCGTTCCGGGTTCGGGGGCGCGGTTCCGCGCCGATCCGTACCCCCCCTCCACCTCGACGAGGAGGTTCGCGTGGCGCTCGCCGAACGTGGCGAGAGTGAGTCGTCCGCGTCCCATCCCCCCGAGGTAGGGAGTGGGGTGGTGCTCGATCGTTTCTCGTTCACCGCTGAACCGAAAGGAGCGAATGGTGCCCAGGCCACCGACGGAGAGATCGAAGCCGAGCCCCGATGCTTCGCGTCGAGAGGTCCACGCCGTCTCTTCCGCCTCGTCGTCTTCGGCGGCGTCCGCGAGGTGAGGAACGGCCGTTGCGAGGAGCGCGAGCAGTAGCGCTACTGGAAGTATGTGGCGCCGTTCTGGATCCATGTCTGGACGGTCATTATGTCCGTCATCGGGAGGGCGCCCGTGGTGGGCATGACCTTGATCGGATCCGTGGAATTCATGCGGGTGATGATGTTGCTGCTCGCCGGGTCGCCGGGGGCGACGAGTCGAGAGCCGTCGGCCGTGATCGTCTGGGACTGGAGCACGGCAGCGAGCTCGGCCGGCGTCGCCTGCACGCCCGTCGCCACCGCGAAGACTCCGTTACCCGGAGCACCGTGGCAGCCGGCGGCGAGGCAGTTCGGGATGAGGATGTTGGCGACCTGACTGAACTCCGCGGTCGGTATCTGGGTTCCGTTGTTGGGGTTCCCGTTGGTCATCGTCGTGCTGCCGCCCCCCATGTCGCCGCCTCCGTTGTTGGGGGTCATCCCCATGTCTCCTCCGAATCCTTCGAGCGGATCAGGGGCACAGGCGGTGGCGGCGAGGCAGAGGGCGAAGATGGAGACGAGGTAGAACTTCATCGGCCGGAATTCCGAAAGCTGGGGTCCTTCGCGGGCCCGGAAGCGCCGGGCACCGGTGGGATGATACTGGCAACCCCGACTCGATCAAAGAAAGAACGCGGCGCTGCGATTCAGGGGCGTAGCATCGCGCTGCGCATCAACAGGAACGCGACCCCGATGAGGACGAGCGCACTCGCGAGGGTCGCCAGCATCGCAGTACCGTTCGGGATGCCCCCGCGGCGGGCCGGGAGGCTGCCGATCCAGACGCGGTCCCGCGAAGTGAGGACCACGCGACGCTCGGAGATCTCGAACTGCGTCAGCGAACCGGACTCCGGGGTGTCGTCGCGCGGGAAGACGACGATATGTCGACGTGCCAGCGGCATCGTCGCGTCGAGCGCCTCCACCGTGACGATCTCGAGGTGACGACGTGTGTCGACCAGCAGCGCGGCCTGCGTTTCGTCGACCGCGACCCCGACGATGCGGTGCGTCGCCCACGGGCCCGTCACGATGTTCCACGTCTCGCCGTAGTCGGTCGAACGCTGAAACGTGCTGCCGTGGGCGCTGAAGAGTACGCCGGGGTAGTTGGGGGGCCGGGGCCGCACCATCACCGAGCCCGACTGGGTTCGCTCGAACGCGTGCACAGTGGTCCACGACTCGCCGTTGTCGCTCGACCGCCAGAGGAGGGCGGGCGTACGCGAATCGGGGCTCTCTTCGACCAGATAGATCGTCTCGCCCGGATCGACGATGAACTGTGTGACGCTGGAGGTGCTCATCGCCCCGAGGAGCGCATCGCTCAGGTCGAGCTTCGTCCACGACTGCCCACCGTCTTCGGAGCTCGCCGCCCCGTTCTTGCGGCTCCACGCGAGCCATCGCTGGCCATCGTCTCGCGAAGCGATCGCGACCACGGCCTGGGGTGGGAGGGGGTCGCCTTCCAGGCGGGGACCGACGAACTCGAACGCGGTCCGCGTTCCGAACGGGCTGGGGATGTTCACCGCCCCCGACGATTCCGAGAAGGTCACGATGTCGCCCGAGGTCGTCCCGGCGACCGCTCGCTCGGAGCGAGGCTCGACGTGGAGCGCCGTGGTCGCTCGGTCGTGGACCGTCACGAAGTTCCCGGAGTCGGGCGGTCCGGCGAGCCGATGAAGCCCGGAGCGCGACGCGATGAGGAGCTCCCCGGTGGCGCTGAAGGCGACGTCGAGAGGCCGCGTCGCGCGCAGCCCTTCGTTCACGGGTTCCCACGTCTCGCCGTCGTCGAGGCTCCGCAGGACCCCTCGCCCCAGCGTCGACACCCAGAGCGCATCTTCGCTCGCGGCGAGGCCGGTCACCGAACGAAGGTCGGGGTCCGCGTCCCGCGTCTGTTTCCATTCGGCGCCACCGTCTCGCGTCAGCCAGATCGAGCCGTCGACCGTGCCGGCCAGCAGCAGATAGCCTGGATCGGCGGACTCCTTCGTGACGACGAGCGCGCTCTCGATCTTCGGCTGGCCCTCCGGCCAGAACCGAAACCAACGCTCGCCCTGGTCGTCGGAGCGCCGGATCGTCCCCGGCCCCACCAGAAACACCGTGTCCGCGTTGGGGACCCCCAGGAGCTGTCGGTCGACCGACGTGAGGGTCGAGACCATCACCCACGGTTCGTCGGTCGCGTTGCGGCGAAAGACCAACAGTTGGTCGGAGAGCACCGTCATCATCTCGAACGGACGGGTCGACGTGTTCGGGAGATAGTTCCGCACAGCGGGGGGGAGGCCGTCGGCCGTGCGCGGAATCCCCTCCATCCCGAGCGGCTCCCACAGCGCGTCCTTCTTCGTCCCGGTGAACTTCCAGATCTGTGTCGTCCCGACGAGGAAGAACCCCTGGTCGCTCCCCAGGATGCGATAAGGCTCCGCCGCGCGGATGCCCTGGACCAACGGGTGGGTCGGAGGGAGCCCCGTCGTCTCGGGTGGATCGTCGTCGCTCGAGGCGGGATCTTCCCTCGACTCGGCGGGTAACGGTTCTTCGGGCGAGACGAGCTGTTCTTCGGAGGGGGATCCGGCGTCGGCGTCCCTGCCGGCCAGCTCCTCGGTCTGGTCGTCGGCCGAATCGCCGATCTCCCAGGGGAGCAGAATTCGCTTCCAGTTCCGCCCCGCCGTGTCGGTATAGAAGAGCGCCGGAGCGTCACCATCGCGAGTGAGGAGCCACACGGCTCCGCCCCACGATGTCAGAAGGTGGTCGCGGGGATAGCTGTGGTTCTGTCCGTCCACCAGGACGGTGTGAAACGCAGATTCGCCGTCCGTCGTCTCGGCCAGCTCCGACGCGATGCGGCCTCGCCATTCCTGCTTGTCCTCGTCCCAGCCGAACAGGTGGGATTCGCCGAGGGCGAGCACCTTGCCGTTCGAGGCGACCGTGACCGTGAGTACGTCACCCCCTTGAGGCGGGACGACCTCTTTGACGCGAAACGCGGTGACAGGGCGCTCGCCGCACCCGAGGGCGAGCGCCAGCAGAAAGACGAACGCCGCAGCGCCGGCCCGCCGTGAATGGCGCATCCGAGGCTGCGGCGCAAAAGCCGGGACGAGACGCATCAATACTCGCGCATCTCCATGATGGTGAACTCGACGCGACGGTTCGCCGCGCGGCCCTCCGCGGTCTCGTTGTCCTTGATGGGCTGTGTCTCACCGTAGCCAGCGGCTTCCAGACGATTCGACGCGACACCGTTCTCGACGAGGTACGTCATCACGGAGTTCGCACGGTCGTCGGAGAGCTGCATGTTCATCTCGTCGGAGCCGCGACTGTCAGTGTGACCCTCCACGCGGATCTTCATGACCTGAGGGTTCTCGTTCATCACCTCGACCACGGCGTTCAGGATCGGGTAGCTCTCGCGTTTGATCTTCGCCGAGCCCGTCTCGAAGTGGACCTGCTCGGTGATGATGATGCGGTCGCGGCTGATGTGAACCTTGTCGTTCGGGTCGTCCGGGCAGCCGTCGTCGTCGAGGAAGTCGTTCATCGTCTCGGGCTTGTTCGGGCAGTTGTCCGCCGCGTCGGGGATGCCGTCCTGATCGTTGTCGACGTCGGGGCAACCGTCGGCGTCCTCGAAGCGGTCGAGGTCCTCCGGATCTTCCGGACACTTGTCCATGTCGTTCGGGATCCCGTCGCCGTCGAGGTCGTTGTCCGGGCAGCCGTCGGGGCCGACCGAGACGCCTTCGGGCGTGTTGTCGCACTTGTCCATTTCGTCGGGCACGCCGTCGTTGTCATTGTCGGGATCGGGGCAACCGTCCAGGTCCTGATGCCCATCGAAGTCCTCGGGGTCGTTCGGGCACTTGTCGTGGATGCCGTAGATGCCGTCGCGGTCGTAGTCGTAGCCCCACTGACCACCGGAGACCCAGTGACCGGAGATGCCGAGGATGAACCGGACGTCGGGCGTTCCGATCGCTTCCTTGTTCATCGCTCCGCCGATGCCGGTCGTCACCGACCAGTCGTCGTGGATGCGCCAGCGCAGCGCGCCTTTCACTTCCGCGGGGACTTCGCCGGCCCGCAGACCGCCGAGGCCGGAGTCTTCCTTCGCGATCCCGATCCCGCCGTCGAACTCGAGGATCGCGTCGACCGTCTTGATCCAGAGCGGGACATTGGCGCCGAGAGCCCACCGGATCTCGTCGCCGATGACCGAATCACGGATCTCCACACGAGTGTTGCGGTATCGATACCCGGCGTTCATGCCGATTCGGATCCCGCGGACGACCCAGATCTCGGCCGCCGCCAGCGCCTCGAGCGAGAACGACTGGTCCCCCACGAACCGATCGTTCATCCCGTAGGGGATCGTCCCGCTCAGGATGAAACCGAGCCCCAGCGGGTCCCGGAGCAGATCGAGGAGGCTGTACTTCACGGCGATCTTCGCGTCGTTGAGCCCCCACTTCGGGACTTCCGCTTGCTGGTCGGGAGAATCGAGGACCGGCGAGAGATCGCCCGACTTCTGTGTGAGCGTCACCGGGAGCAGCAACTGCACCTCGAACATGTCGAAGAGCCCGATGCTACCGATCAGCGACATCGTCGCCTGGTTGTCGAGCACCGGGTTGAACGCAGCGTCGAAACTCGGTGCCTTCAACGGATCGTCGGCGAAGTCGAGGTACACCCCGAGGTCGGGCTGCAGGTGCGGACCCACCGCCGAGCTGTACATGTTGAGGTAGTCGGTCGGACCAGCCGCCGGCCGGAACTGCTGAAGCTGCAGCTCCGGGACGTCCTGCGCGAACGCGAGGCTCGGCACGATCGCCAGACAGAACAAAAGCAGGGAGACGACCGCTCTACGCGTCGACACCGTGATCATCCGTGAGATCTTGTTCGAGATCATGAGCCAGCCTGTCAGTAGTCAATTTTGGTCAAAACCATTTTGGGTTTTACCACGGGATGTGGGTCCTTCCCCAGATAAAGTTGGTCGGTGACGTTCGAGTCACGAGGAACTTCGCGTTGGAGCGCACGGCGTCTCGCGACGAGGCCGGCGGGGCATCATCGGGCCCGTTGGAGCCGCGCTTCGGCGTCCGGTCCGAGCTCCGCCGCCAACGGTGTCGCCAGTTGCAGCGCCGCCTCGGTCATCTCGGGGTCGGGGTGGCGCTCCGCGGCTTCGAGGAGCGCGTCGAAGCGATCGGCGGGGTCGAGCAGCACGTCCGCGAACGTCAGCAGATCCTCGGCGAGCGCCTCGTCGTCCTCGAGAACGCGGTCGAGCGCGATCGCCCGTTCCAGCGCGTCGACCCGCTCCGGGGCGAGCGCCACTGCCTTGCGGAGGTGATCGCGGGCCGCCGCCGGCGAGCGAAGGTGGTCCTCGTAGACGCCGGCGACCTCCAGGTAGATGTGGGCAGCGGTCGACGCGAGCACCCCCGGAACCCCGAACGGGTCGAGATCGAGCTGCCAGTCGTCGTCGTGGGGGCCGATCCGTCCCAGCAGCATCCCGAGCTCGTCGACGAGCGCGTCGCAGTATCCCTGCCAGTCGCCCAACGCCGCCTGACACTCCCGTAGCGCGGCCATGGCCGCCGCGTCGCCGGGGGCCGCCTTCAATACGTGCTCGAAGTGCCGCGCCGCGTCGTCGGGCCGGTCGAGATGTCGCAACAGGATATTGGCGAGCTTCCGTTCGAGTTCGACGCTGTCGAGCCCGTCGCCCGCCACCGTCAGGGCCGTCGCGAGGCGGTCGGCCGCCTCGTCCCACCGCTCCAACTCGATCGCGATGTCGGCTACCAGCCGAAGCGCCCCTTCGTGCGTCGCATCGCGTTCGAAGATCGGACCGAGCCACGCCGTCGCGCGACGGTCGTCGCGCAGCTCTTCCCACGTGAGCTGTGCAAGCAGCAAGCGATACGTGTCGGCCATGTCGCGGGACTCGGCGCGCTCGAGTTTCGAACGCAGAATCTCGAGCTGCCCCTCGACACTTCCCTCCTCCTCGTAGATCGCTTCGATCGCGTTCAAGAGGCCGGTGCGAGCGCCGTAACCGTCGGGATCCGTCTCGCGGACCCACTGCAGATGGGGGAGGGCGCGAGCGTTGTCTTCCAGCTCGTAGAACGCGAGCTCCCCTAGTTCGTACGCGAGCTCCAGCCGCTCCGCGTCCGTGAGGTCAGGGCGCCGAAGTTCCGCCTCCAGAGCGTCCGCGATCGCTCCGTCGTCCCCCGACTTCCGCGCATCCGATAGAGCGGCGGGATCATACTCCGGAGATTCGCTTTCGTTCTCGTTCTCCCTCTCGTTCTCGTTCTCGCTCTCGTTCTCGTTCTCGTTCTCGTTCTCGTTCTCGTTCTCGTTCTCGTTCTCGTT
>CAYPJU010000152.1:0-5340 GCA_964411125.1 uncultured Bradymonadales bacterium
GCGACCGGGCGACCGGGCGACCGGGGACGTAAAAAGGCCAGCCCGAGGGCTGGCCTTTTTGATGGAGGCGGCGGGAATCGAACCCGCGTCCGCGAATGATCCACTGAACGCTTCTACGTGCGTAGTACGAGTTTGGAGAGTTTTACTTCAGCGTACGCTGCCCCCGCACAGGCCACGGTTGCTGAAGACCCTTCGAAGTTTCGGTGTCAGGTCGAAGGACGAAGCTCCGGACACCTAGCCTGCTGTGTGTCGTCCCTGAAAGCCCACAGGCAAAGCCCGCAGGGACGGGTAGCGGGTTACGCTACATCTAGCGGTTTTGGCTTACGCCGCCATCCGCATCTGCACGTTGTCGTTGGCAGTTATAACGTTTTCTGAGGTTATTACGCAGTCACAGACCTGCGGCACGCGACGTTCGCTTCTGCACCCACGTCGAAACCAGGGCGCCCCCGTGACGGGGAGTCGAACGAAGTTTTCGTACGACCCGGTTGTCAAAGAACTGCGGGCGAGAAGCCGCGCAGCGTGTGGATAGTAGGGACTCTCGGCTCAAAAGCAAGGCCGGGTCAGTCGTCCTCGGGGTCTGGTCGCCGGTACTCTCGAAGAGCAACGGCGACGAGCCCTCGGTTGCAGCGGTTCCGGTCGAGCCGCAAGAGGAAGCTGATCGAGCTCTCCCCGACGGGAGGCAGCAGCACGTCGAGATGATCGAAAGACATGAACTCGCATTGAAGCGAGCGAGGGTCGGCCGCGCGGCTTTCGACGACGAGGCTGAGCCAGTCGGGGACCTCGAGCCGGCTCCGTTTTCCCAGCGTCTCGATGATCTCCCCACGCTCGTCGAAGAACGCGACGGCGATGAAGCCGTCGAGCTCCGAGAGCTTCTGGGCGCATTCCAGCACCTCCTTCGTGACGCCGTCGGGCGGCGATAGCACCTCGTCGAGCGCCTTCGACACCGTGTCTTCGTCGAGTCCCCGCTCTTCCGAGTCGAACACGGTGAACGGATCGCCCGCCACGAACGGGTCGCTCGCTGGAGGCTCGCTGGGGGTATGGTCTTGAGCCGCCCAGTACGTCTCCATCAGGAGCTGCGACATCGGTAGATCGATGTTTCGCTCGTCGAACGCTTCGCGGTTCAAGCCGGAGACCCGCGTCCTGTCCCACGAGACGATCTCCACGAATGCCTCGACCCCCTTGATTCCGCTCGCGGTCCAGGCACCGACGACGTCGCCGTCGGCGACCGCGATCCACCCCTTCTGGTGGGTCGCCGACTCTACGTTGAGGGTGAGCGGGTCCATCCGGAGGGCGTAGAACTGAACGAGATCGATCAGTTCCGGCGCGTCGGCGGGGTCGTGATCTGCTTCGGTGTGTGATCGGTCGGAAGTTGCCACGGGATCCTGGTCTGCGTCGAACGGGTCTCTCAGGTCGAAATTGGGCCATTCACCTGACGTCGAGTCCATCTCTCTCCTCGTGCTGATGCTGAACGAAAGCGGCCCCCGAAGCAGCTTCGGGGGCCGTCACTGCACGTTGCATCGGCGGCACCTCAGACGCGGAGCTGCTTCTCCGTCTCCGACACCGAACGCCGCGAGAGTGCGAGGTTGGCCTGCGCCTTGTCGAGCGCGATGTAGATGAACACGGTCGGCTGATTCGCCATCGGGCGAATCAGGTGGTACTGCGAGCTGAGCGTGATGAGGATGTCCTCGATCGCATCGTCGAGCCCGAGCGCCTCGGCTGCCCGCTGCTTGGCGATGACGACGTCACGGTTGGCGGCCGCAGCTACTTCGATCGCAAAGTCGTCGCCCCCTCCGATCACGCCGAGGGTCATTCCGCTTTCGGTGTCGACGACAGCCGCCGCGATGAAACCGCTAATCTTCGAGAGTGCTTTGAGGGAAGCGTCGATGTTCTGGGCCATGGGGTTCTCTCCTGCGTTTCGTTGACCAACGTCACGGGACGTTGGGGATGATTGGCGGATCACCGCCGTTTAACCCGCCCGTGCGGGATGATTTCAGAGTCTACGACCCCTCGCCGCGGGCGGACCGCGGTGCGATACATCGGCGGTCTCGATGACCGCCAATTCACAAACTCGGCCGCCCCTCACAAGGTCGACCATTAGATGCGAGTTGGGACCCAGACATCCCCATGCCTGGCTCGCATCGTCTTCACTGTTTCACGAGTTTGATAGATGAATGTTAGCGAGCGTTCGAAGCCTGTCGTGGGAAATCTTTCCCCACCATTTCGAAGGGGTGTCCCTTTTCTCCCCACGCTTCGAAGAAATTCACATCTATAATAATATTATACTGGAGCTGTAAGAATTCCCACTCTTGAATTCCGCGTCCGACTGCTGTCTTCTGAGAGCACACAGCCATCGAAGTCGGGGGTGGGGGGGAAGGCGTGAACCCATCGACCCGGAACTGTCTGCCATGGCGGATGACGATCAAGAGCGTTCAGAGTTCGAAGCCGAGTGGAACCGTTTCAGCAACGATCTGGCGGTGGCTGACGGCAACCTCGCGTTCCTGATCGAAATTTTCCAGGACAACGCGATGGTGCGGAACGCGTTGGAGGACATCCGCGAGGCCACCCGCCGGATGGGGGAAGTGATGGCCGAGCAGATTGTCTGGTACGGAGAGCGTGAGCACCCGCCGAGGCGTCCGCCGAACTCCCGGGAGGCGCCTCATGACATCGTCCAGTTGGCGCAGCGAATACGGGAACGAGCGGGCCCCGTCGCCCTCGTCGTGGACGACGATGACACTGTCGCCCACCGTATCGCTGCCGGCCTCGCGCGCTACGATTTCGAGCCCACCGTCGCGAATTCGTTCGGCGAGGTGTTCTCCCCGCTCCTCGGATACGGAATCGCGATCGTCGACCTCGATCTTCAGGGGGAGAGGTCAGGGCTCGACGTGATTCGAGGGTTGAAGGCGAGCGAGTCACCGCCAATCGTTCTGGCCCACAGCGGATGTGCGGCGATCTATGTCGCTGTCGGATCGGTGCGTCACGGAGCGGACAACTTCCTGCTCAAACCCGCCACGGTGGAAGAGATCCTCGTCGCCATCGGCGACGTCTTGGGCTACGGGGCTCCCGAGTTCGAGTACCGACCGATGACTCTGGAGCGGGTCAAAACCGAAGTGGTGCAGCGCGTTTATCGCGATACCGGCGGCAACACCAAGCTCACCGCGACACTGCTCGGCATCGACCGCAAGACGGTGCGACGCTACCTCAACACCGAGGACGATTGACGATTCGGGTGGGTCGAGCGTGCTTTCTGTGGGATGGTGCGGCCATGCGCACGTTCCGAAACCCACCTTCCATGGGGCGCGTCTACCTCGCCGCCCTCACCCAACGTCGCCCCCCGTTCGAGGGCGACGAGCTCCCGATGATGAAGGCCCGGTTGGAAGCACAACCGCTCCTGAAGAGTCGTCTCGAGAAGTATCGAAGCGCTTGCGGATCAAGGGCCGAAGTTCCGGTCGGCTATCCGCAAATGCTCGTTACTCCCGTTCACGTCGCGCTTCTCACGGACGACGAGTTTCCTTTGCGCGCAATGGGGTTGGTTCATCCCCGATTCTCGATCGTTCAGCACCGAACGCTACAGGTGGAAGATGAGGTCGATTTCGAAACGTGGTTTGGTTCACCTCGTAAGGTGCGAAACGGTATAGAGTTTGATATCGAAACACGAGCCTACGTCGATCAGGATCTCGCATGGGAAAGCACGGCAGCGACGTTTTACCGAACGGGTAGCGAACGCGGGGAGTCCACCACGGATGACGACGATTGGAAGGACCGGCGAGCGTTCATGACGCCCGCAAATGCCGGGCGCCGATACGCCAGGGTTTCGGGAGACGCTAACCCGGTGCATCTGCACCCTTGGACGGCGCGCATTTTCGGCTACAAGAACCCGATCGCGCACGGGTGGTGGCTCGTCGCTCGAACGCTCGCGGAGCTCGAGCTCGACGGGCCGTCGGATCCCACGCGGTTCACGTTCGAGTTTCGTCGGCCAGTCTTCCTCGGCCGATCCGGATACGAGCTGGCCCGAGGGAGCGACGAGGGGCGGTTCGCCATCGTCGATACACGTGACAAGATTCGTCTCGATGGACGAATCGAGCCGGTCTGATCCGGACCAGGAACTCGGGACTCAAATGCAGCCGACCCGCCGCAGGGTGTGTTCCACGATCCCCCGATTCACCGGCTCTCGTTCGAAACGAATGAAGAGCACGGCATCGAGATGCAGATCGAGGAGAAGAATCTCGAACCGACCTTCGTGATGGAAGTCGCAGCGGTGCAAGTCGTGCGAGGCTTCGGCGATCAATCTCGTGAGCCAATCGGGGGCCGCAAACGCCGTCGGCTTCCCGAACGTCGCGGCGGGCGTTCCGTTCCTGTCGAAGATCGCGAGAGCCGCGAATCCGTCGATCTTCGACAGCTCACGGGCAAGGCGAACGACCCGCTGCCGGTCTAGCCGAGGGGACTGGTTTGCCTCCGCCGGCTCGTCTTCGTACGCCGAAGTTTCTTCGGCGAGGCTCGAAGCTGGCCGTTCGGCGAGGTCCGATACGGGCCGAGGGGCGGGAGGTTCCGTCGGTGCGTGCGTGGCAGCGCGCACCGCAGTGTCGAGGAGGAGCCGCTCGAGAGGTAGCGAGAGGGTGTGCTCTTCCTCCGTTACTCCGCTCACCTCGACGATCTTCTGTCCCACCCAGGACAGAATCTCCACGAAAGCGGCGACCCCGTTCTTACCGCTCGCTGTCTCGACGCTCAGAACTCGGCCGCTCCCGACACTCAGCGTGCCCCGCTGCATCTCTTCCGATTCGACCGTGAGTCGAATCGGGCTCTTCCGCAGCGCGTGAAACTGCAGCAGGTCGACGAAGCACGTGGACGGAAACTGGCGCGTGGCGCTCGAGTTCACCGCAGCAATCGAGGGGAGTACGCTCATGGGACCAACCGCAAGTGGCGAGGTTCGGGTGGACCGGACGAGCTCACGCGGCGTTGGGCCGGGCGCGACTCGACGGGGGGCACTCCGTTCCAGCGGAGAGGAATGATCAGTTGTTCTACTCGCTCGAGGATTCTCCGGGTGAATCCGAGCGTGGCGAGTCGGGAGTCCGTCATGACGACGAACCCAAAGCCCGGTCGGCTCGAGAGGCGGTAGACCGTGGTGTCGCATCCGGACGTCGAGAATGTGACGGACTCCGGTAGGGCCCGCACGCCGATCCGGCGGAGCGCTCGACACTTGGCGTCCCAGATTCCGCCGATCGCTCTCACGGTCTGCTGGTCGAGGTACAACGTCGATATTGCCGTGTGAGTCGGAAGGTACACCACAGCTCCGGCGGTGAACCCGGGCGTTTCAGCGAGAAGTGCGAGCGGTTCGTCGATGAG
>CAYPJU010000152.1:5440-7132 GCA_964411125.1 uncultured Bradymonadales bacterium
GCCGTGAGTGCTGCGAGCGCCTGGCGATATTCTGCTTCCAGGCGATCGACGAGTTCGGAGACCGGGAGTACGTCGTGGATCGCAGCGACGCCGTGCCCCGCCGACCAGACCGTCTTCCACGCTTTCGCCTCGTCGCTCACCGTGAGCTTCTTTCCGAAGTCGACGTGCCCTGGATCCCGCAGCTTCTCCATGTCGAACCCGTTCGCCTCCAGGCTCGGTGCCATGAAGTTGGCGTTCACGCCGGAGACCGCCGGGGTGTAGACGATTTCGCCCGGACCGACGTCGCACAACATCTGCTTGTACTCGGGTTGGGCGTTCGACTCTTTCGTCGCGATGAAGCGGGTTCCCATGTACGCAAAGTCGGCCCCCATCGCGATCGCGGCCGCGGCGTCACGGCCCGACGAGATAGCCCCGGCGAGGACGACCGTCCCGTCCCAGAAGTTGCGAATCTCGGCGAGGAGCCCGAACGGGTTGAACGTCCCCGCGTGTCCGCCGGCGCCGCCGGCGACGAGAATCAGCCCGTCGACCCCCGCCTCGATCGCTTTTCGGGCGTGTCGGGCGTTCGTAACGTCGTGGAAGACGATGCCGCCGTACGAATGGACAGCGTCGACGACCTCGGTGACGGCGCCGAGCGACGTGATGATCAGCGGGACCCGCTTTTCGACGCAGACCTCGAGGTCCGCCTGGACCCGTGGGTTCGAGCGGTGGACGATCAGGTTCACGCCGTACGGGACGTCCCCGACCTCCGCGACGATCTGGTCCACCCACTGGCCGAACCCCTCCGTCGTGCGGTTGTTGAGCGCCGGGAACGTTCCGGTGATCCCGGCTTTGCACGTTGCGATGACGAGCTCGGGGCCCGACACCAGAAACATGGGAGCGGCGATGATCGGGAGGCGGGTCGTGTCGAAGATGGCTTGGCGTGGCATGAAGACTCCGTGCGGTTTCGCGGAGGGTATTCGAGGCGGGCTCCGCGCACCAGACCTCGCCTCCTCAGACCTCGAAGAGTACTTCGTCCAAAGACTTGCGTTCGATGGCGGGGACCCGGGCGTCTGCGGCCGGGTAGCCAACCGGGAGCAGCAGAAACGGTCGTTCGTTCGACGGGCGGCCCAGAATCTCGCTCAGAAAGCCCATCGGGCTCGGCGTGTGTGTGAGCGTGGCGAGTCCCGCGTGATGCAGCGCTGCGATGAGAAAGCCCGAGGCGAGTCCGACCGATTCCTTCACGTAGTAGTGTTGTCCTCCGTCGGGCGCCTTCGTCTGCGCGAAGACGACGATGAGCGCCGGAGCGATCTCGAGGAACTCCTTGCGCCAGTCGGTTCCGAAAGCCTCGAGGTCGGCCAGCCACTCCTCCGACGCTCGCTCCTCATAAAACCGGCGCTCTTGCTCTTCGGCGGCTGCGCGGATCTTCGACTTCACCGCGGGGTCGGTGACGATGACGAACGACCACGGTTGCTTGTTTGCCCCCGACGGGGCCTGCGCTGCGGTCTCTACGACCTTACGAAGGACCTCTCTTGGCACCTCTTCGTCGCTGAACTCCCGTACCGAGCGTCGCGTGCGCAACTCTTCGCAAAGAGTCGTGGCCCGCAGCGTCATCTCTTCCTCAGTCTTGCGGTCGAATTCCAGGGGCACGGTATCGTGTGGCATCGCATCTACTCGTCGGCGGGGTCCGCTCGCTTTGGTAGCCAAAGCGCGCCC
>CAYPJU010000153.1:0-6886 GCA_964411125.1 uncultured Bradymonadales bacterium
GCGCGATTGGCGCGATTGGCGATTGGCGCGATTGTGGGGAGGGAGATGAACTGAGAGGTAAACGTCCGACAGACCCCGTTCCTCCGAGCCTTCTCGCCGTCTGATATCTCGTGATGAGGTCGGTGCGGCCTCGGCGGTGGACGCCAATTCCACGGCAGCAGCTCGTCAGTTTGCTGTCGAGAGCGCAGACCGCTCAGTGATAGTCGAGCGTCAGCAGGTAGGCGACGAGCTGAACGACTTCGTCGGTCGTGAGCGTTCCGGTGCCGCCGTGTCCAAGGGCGGCGGCGGGGCCGAACAGCCCGGCGAGGGTCGCGACGGAGCCGTCGTGCAGGTAGGGCGGCGAGTTCCAGACGCCGCGTAGCGTCGGCGTGTCGATGCCGAGCAGCGGTCCGCCGATGCGGGATCCGCTGGCGGGCGTGATGGTCCCGACGTCGTGGAGCACCGGCATCTGTGCGGTGCCGTCGTCGCTGTCTGTGAGGTCGGGGGGACCGTGGCACGTGCCGCAAGCGAGCTGCTCGAAAAGCACCTCGCCCTCGGCGACGCCCGGGGGTGGGTCGGTGAAGTAGGGGCTCGCCAGGGGACGATCGAGCGACGTCACGTACGCGGCGAGCGCGTCGAGGTCGTCCGATACGCCCGCCTTCGGGTCGCCGAGCGGGTCCGACCGCGTGCCCGTCTCGAAGTCCGCTTCGTCCATCAGGCCGGTGCCGGCGAAGTGCTCGCGGATCGTGTTCTCGAAGTCGTGGACCTCGTCGAAGTTGGCGGTCCAGTGCAGCGGCCCATGGCCGGTGCCGGCGCGGCCCAGAAGCGACGTGGTGTTGCGAAGTCCCTCGCCGCGGTCGGTGAAGTCCCAGGTGCGTCGGTCCGACTCGCCGTCGAGGTGGCAGTGGGCGCACGCGATGTACCCGTGTGCGGTGAGGCGCGTGTCCTGCGCGTCGTTGAAGAGCTGCCGGCCGCGCAGAATCTGGGCGTCGACGGAGCCTTCAGTGTGCAGCTCGATCGTGGCGACCGGCTCGGGGCGGGGGCCGAGTTCGCGAACGTCGTAAATCACGAGCTGCCCCGAATCGCGCGCGTCGGCGAGCAGAAAGCGGTCGTCGTGGGTCAGCGCGATCCCCTCGATGGTGTAGCCGATGTCGAGGACGGTCCCGGACTCGCTGCGACCGAGAACGTCGTAGCGTTCGACGGCGCGGTTTCCGCGCATCGAGACCCACAGGAAGTCGCCGAACGACGAGTAGGTCGCGGCGTTGGCGAGCCCGCGGTTGTCCCACTGCTTGCGGTCGTCGAACGATTCGAGCCCGGTCGACGGGTCGATGAACGAGGTGATCGCTCGCACCATGTGCTCGTGCGTGAGCGGCTTGCCGTTCAAGAACTCGCCCTGCCCGACGTTGGCCTGCAGCGATGGAATCGCGACCTCGGTGCCACTCGGGGCGACCGCGGGGGCGCCGAGGTAGGACGGCAGCCCGCCGATCTCGGTGTCGTCGGGCTCGCGCGGGTCGACCTGCAGCGTCCAGCGCTCGACGCTCGACAGGTCCGCCGAGACGACGGCGACTTCGCCGACATCGGGGCCCGACCGCCAGCGCGAGACGAGGAGCCGCCCGTCGGGCAACATCGCGATTCCCCGCGGGTCCTCGATGACCTCGATCGTGCTCGTGACCTTCGGCACCCCGTTGTCGAACGCGATCCGCGCGACTTCGCCGGTCGCCTGCAGAGTGACGAAGACGGCGTCGTCCGTGGCGATCAGACCGGCAGGCCGTGAGGCCGCGTTGTCGAGGAAGACCCGCTGCGACAGCCCACTGCCCGAGGTCGACAGAAAGAGCACGGTCCCGTCCCGGTCGCACGCCACGACGTACCATTCCGAGGTCATCGCGACGCTGCGCGCCCCGCGGTCGACGAGCAGGCGCTCTTCCACCTTCCACTCGTCGCGCCCGCGGGTCACCACGACGAGCTCGTTGGTGTCGGGGGAAGCGACGACCGCGCGGTACTTCTCGTCAGCGGTCGCCACGGTGGAACTCTGCCGCGGGCGAAAGACGACCGGCTCGACGACCGCGACCGAGACCGACGCCGTGTCTTCGTCGCCGTCCGCACCGAACACGGTGAGCACCGCCTGGTAGCGACCCGGCTCGTCGTAGACCATCGTCGCGTTCGGCTGGTCGCGCGGAGCGTCCCACCCTTCCCCGTTGCCGAAGTCCCACTTGTAGCCGACGGCGCCCGTCGACGCGGAACCGTCGAGCAGGACGAAGCCCCCAACCTCGCCGACGATCCGGCTCGGCACGATCGCCTCGAGGGCGAGGGTGGCGTCGGCGGGCGGGTCGGCGTCGTGCCCGGCATCGGGGAGCTCTGCGCCGAAGTCCCGGCGGACGACGGGCAGCGCCCCGAGGTCGCCGGGAGATACGCCGGGCAGCACCCGTTCGTCGGGCTGGTCACAGCCGACGGCGAGCGTCGCGGCGAGCGCCGCAAACCCCCATGCCGCCGACTTCCACGCTGCCGTGCTCGTCCTCACCGCGTTTCGAACTCCATCCGGAAGGGTTCTTCGATCGCGTTCCCATTGTAGTCGGTCACACCGCCGGCCGGGATCTCGAATGTGTAGCGGGTGTTCGGCTCGAGCTCGCGCTTCGGCCAGAAATTCACGATCGTCTCCTGCGCGCTGACGTAGCCGGCGACACGCCCTTCGTCGGGGGGCAGGTCCGATTGATAGAGCCGCACCGACCCCTCCCATGCGCTCTTCGGGTCGACGAACTCGCTGAACGTGACGCCGACACGCGACGTCGTCCGCAGGTTGGTCGCCCCGTCGGTCGGCACCGACCACGTGACGCGCGGCGGGGTCGTGTCGGGTTCGGCGCGCCAGGGGATGACGACGGAGGCCTGGTCGTCTTCGGCATCGTCGTCGACGCTCAATACGGCGACGTTTCCGATCGGCGTCATCGTGTCGAGATCACCGACGAGCGACAGCTCCTTGATCAGTTGCGGTGCGGCTTTGTCGGCGACGTCCCAGATCGTCGCTCGGACGCCCTCCCCCACGAACGCGAGGTCGTCCTGCACGAAGACGTACGCGCCGCCGGTCGGCGAGTCGGCCTGCCCGACGAACGTCGGCGCGGACGGGTCTCGGATGTCGTAGACGAAGAACGACCCGCCCCCTTCCTTGCGGGTGAGATACGCGTACCCCCCCGTCGTGTTTCCGAAGTACATCTCGCGCGCCTGACCGCTCGAGTCCGCGACAGTGAAGTCGCCCCCGGGGATCGGCTTCACGTCGTTCGGATCCGACACGTCGAGCAGGAACGCGCGCGTCCCCTCCGCCGTCGAGGCGACGAGCAGATCACCGATGACCTGCACCTGACCGATCTGGGCGACCGGCTCCGCCTCCCACGTCGTGACGTGAGTGGGGTTCATCGGGTCGCTGGCGTCGATCACGACGATGCCGTTCTGCGCTGCGCCGACGTACAGATACGGCACCTGCCAGAAGACCGACTGCGTGACGCGCTTGTATGCATCGACGAGGAAGAAGTCCTCGACCGAGAACGAAGACACCGGCTGCGGATTCGTCGGGTCGGAGACGTCCCAGAAGAGGACGCCTCCTTCGACCAGCGACTCGATGTAGTTCGTCGCCATCCAGGCGCCGCCGAGCTGCGAGATCCCGACCGAGTGGGTCTCGCGCATCTTCGGCGTGTAGGTCGACCCGACCGGCGTCGGCGAGCATGGATCGTCGAACTCGTAGAAGGTGAGCCCCCCTTTCCCGGTGTCGGTCGCCCACGGCATCATCAGGTAGCCGTCCCACATCACCATCAGGTTGTGGTGGTCGCGATCCTCTTCGTGGCCGACGAGGTAGGCGCAGTGTTGGTCGAGCTGAGCCTCGGTGAACGCCGTAGCTGGACCGCCGGGGCCGCGATTGGCGGGCCAGGCGCCGGGGTCGGGGTAAGGGCCGAGCTGTTCGTCCGGCTCGCCGACGTCGCGGCCGACGTCCGTCGGCGGTCCGAGATCGGGAGGCCCAGCATCGTCCGCGTCGGCCGCCGAAGCATCCACGCCCGCGTCAACGCCGCCGCTGCCCTGTTCGGACGCGCCTGCGTCGGGCGCCGGCGCGGGGGTCTGGGGCGGCGACGAACACGCTGCCACGAGAGCGGCGGCGAGGAACGAGAATGCGGTGCGCATTGCAGGGTGATACCCAATTCACGGGCCCCGCGCAAAGCTTCGATTCGTGCCGAGGTCAGGGCTCGACCACGACCTTGCCTTTCACCTTTCGGTCCATCATGTCGCGGAGCGCCTGGCCGGCATCCTCCAGCGCGTAGACGCGGTCGATGTGCGGCTTCAGCTTTCCTTCCTGATGCCACTGCACGAGCTGCATCGTATTGCCGAAGCTTCGCTCGGCTTCCTCCTGCGCGAAGCGCCCCCAGAAGACGCCGACGATGGAGCAGCCCTTGAGGAGGGCGAGGTTCAGCGGGATCGACGGGATCTCCCCGGCGGCGAAGCCGACGACGAGGAAACGCCCGTTCCATGCGGTCGCCCGGAGCGCCGCTTCGGAATGGTCTCCGCCGACAGGGTCGTAGACGACGTCGACGCCCCGCCCTTCGGTCAGCTCCTTGACCCGCGACTTCAGGTCTTCTTCGACGTAATTGATCGTCTCGTCGGCGCCGTATTCGCGGCAGAGCGCGAGCTTCTCGGCGGTGGACGCGGCGGCGATGACGCGGGCCCCCATCAGCTTGCCGAGCTCGATCGCCGTCAGGCCCACGCCCCCGGCTGCGCCGAGGACCAGCAGCGTCTCGCCGGGGCTCAGCTCGGCGCGATCTTTGAGGGCGTGGTAGGAGGTGCTGTACACCATCAGGAACGCTGCGGCGGTGACGAAGTCCATCGACGCCGGCTTCGGGAAGACCTGCGACGCAGGGGCGAGCGCCTCTTGGGCGAACCCACCCCAGTTGATCAGGGCGAGGACCTCGTCGCCGGGCGCGACGTGGGTCACCTCTTCGCCAGCGGCGAGAACGACGCCGGAGACGTCGCTTCCGGGGGCGAACGGGAGGGTCGGTTTGAACTGGTAGAGATCGCGGATGATGAGGGTGTCGGGGAAGTTCACCCCGCACGCCTTCACCTCGATGAGGACTTCGCGCGGGCCCGGTTCGGGTGATTCGACCTCGCGCAGCTCGAGCTTTTCGGGGGGACCATGCTCGACGCACAGGAGCGCTTTCATGGTCACTCCACTGCCCGTTTGGCCTCGTTCATGCGCTTGGCGTCGTCCTCGGTGATCGGCTCGGCCTCGAGCCCACCGGTCATTACGACGCGCGGAAAGCCGGCGATGTCGTCGACGGTCAGCGGGGTGCGCTGGGTGATGAAGCTGCCGACCAATCCGTATCCCACGACGAGGACGGCGGCCATCAGCGCGGCCTTGAGCGCCTCGCCGCTCGCGATGGCGACCAGCATTCCGAAAATGACCGAGCCCGCGATCATGATCCCGACGATCCCCGTGTCACGCACGAAGTAGGCGACGACGTTGATGATCACCGCGGCGAGCACCGCCCCGACGAACGAGTTGTGTTCGACGTCCACCTGGAGCATGCGGAAACCGATGAGGATCAGAATCGTGTGAACGATCCCCATCGCGATGTAGAACGTGCTGGGGGTCCAGGTGATGGCTGCGATCAGGCTGAGGTCGGGCATCTTCGTCTCGAGAGGTTCGGGTTCTACTCAGTCGTGGGCGTCTGGCTCGATGTGAGCTTCTTCGATCGGCTGTTTCTTCGTCCCCGGCTTCGGTTCCGCGGGAACCCCGGCCTTCCCCTCCGGTGTGATGTCGATGGCTGGCTGCGGCTGTTCCGCCGGGCCCTCGATCCCCTTCAGAAAATCGTCCTTCGCTTTGCGCAGATTGGATCCGAGCGACGCCACCTTCCCGAAACCGAAGACGATTCCGATGATGATGAGGATCAAAACGATTTCGCCAAAATTGGGCACGGACAGGTCTTCCCCCGCGCGTGGCGGTCTGAAGGAACGGGCTGTGGGTGGCCGAAGCCGAACTAGTGAAACACCATCACGATGATGTCGTAGATCGCATGCGTGTATACGGCCACGGCAAACCCGCGCAAGTAGAAGATACCAGCGAGCAAGACCCCCGCAAAGAATCGGAAGAAGAAGCTGCCGAGCGTGAAAGCGTCGGCGAGCGGCCCGACGTAGTGGATGGCGCTGAAGATGAAGCTCGAAAGGATCACGGCCCCCAGCGCGGCGACCCACTTCGACAGGTTCCCCCACTTCACGCCGGCGGCGAAGAGTCCTCCCATCAAGACCAGTCGAAAGACGGTCTCCTCGTAGAGGCCCGCCCCGAACGACAGCACGATCTTGGTCAGTAAGCCGTATTCGCCGTCGGGTCCTGTCGACAGCAGGACGTCGAGCCCCAGCGAGCTCATCAGGAGGATCACGCCGCTGCCGAGCAGCAGCGCGTAGACGGTGCTCTCCGCCACCACCAGCGGCCACAACTTCGGCCGGAACGTCCCCGACTCACGCAGGAAGTACGTGGCGATGCCGAACGCCAGCAGGATGAGAAGGTTGATGCCGAGGTAAGCGCCGAGGCTGTTCCCCGCCACCAGCCACATCAGGTCGCTCATGAAGTCGACACCATTGCGGATGCCGCCCGTCATCAAGACGCCGACCTGATAGACGAGAAAGAGCGGGAGGACGAGGAAGATACTGTTGAAGAGATCGCTGCTCTCCTCGAGATAACCCGAGAAACCTCCTCCAGACGATTGCTTCGATGTCTTCTTGGTCTTGCTCACGGTACTACCCGTCCCGGTAACTAGCCACGATCTTAGCGCCCACGGCGCCACTGCGCACCTACACAAACAAAACCCCACCCGCATCTATGCCCGGACCGCGCTTCGCGCGGTGGGGGACCGGCCTTCGGCCGGTGGGGGACCGCGCT
>CAYPJU010000154.1:0-6815 GCA_964411125.1 uncultured Bradymonadales bacterium
CAGGAATTGTGCGGTGATGAGAGCCCGCCTTCCAACACCGTCGTTGCTTCGCCCGTCCCGGTGAATTCTGGTTCCGGCTCGGTGCGGGTCGACCCGCCTGAGATCTACGAGGGCCAATCGCTCTTCAATTTCAGCAACATCCTAGAAAGCTCTACGGTCACAGTCAGCGACGGCAGCGGCAATTTTCTAGACGACCTGGTTACATGGCCGCGAAACTTCTATCCCCGTTGGGATTACGAGACCTACGCCGGACAACCACTCGGAGTGGGTGACGAGTTCCAGGTCAGCCAGCAACTGTGCAGCACCGGAACTACAGCCATCCGATCCCTCACAGTTACTCGTACTTGCTCGGACATTCCGGCGCCAGAAGTCACGCCATTGCGCGACGGGCAGGACTACCTCGACGTGATGAACCACCTTCCGGGGGCGAATGTGCGAGTGTACGACGGTTCGAGCGACGAGATTGGCGACGGCGGCCATCGACGCATCCTGTTGTCCCGTCCGGTCGCCGCGGGTGAGGTTCTACAGGTCAGCCAGAGCCTCGGGCCAAACTGCGACGGCAACAAGATTACCTCCGTCGCGGTTGCTCCTGGAGACGGCGTGCAGATCAAGGAGTGGCAATGAAACGAATTGCGACATCCGTCATTGGATATTTGTTGGTCACCACGGTGGCTCTCGGATGCGGGGAGGGGCAAGCATCCGATGACGGATTCGAGTTCGAAGAGGAGGCATTGGTGTGTGACCCGCTCCCGTCGATTGCTCCGCACGAACTTCGAACTTGCGAACAAGAAGGACGGCCAATATCTGGGGCCACCCTAGAAAAACTCGACGGCTGCCAGGAGTTCAACGGATCGTTTGCGATGACTCGAACCGGGGGCGACCTATCTCCCCTCCAAGATCTCGTCCGCGTAAACGGGGGGCTGACGATGGGCCCATTCGGCAACTTCGAAAACGTCGAGTCGCTCGGCCGATTAGAACGAGCGAAGCGGGTGAGCATCTCTGGTCCGCAGCTGTTCCCGGGATTCGAGCGAATGCGGCGAGTCGACGAGCGACTGTTCATCTCCCCCTCCGACGGAAAAATGTTGAAACATCTCCGTTCTCTGAGCGACGTCAGGGACCTGACCCTCCTCGCCAACCACCTCCCGGATCTCCGGAGAATATCTTGCCTGACCGCCATCGACGGCGATCTTCAGGTTTTGAATTCTCCGCTGGAGGGCGAAGGCTTGCCCGACGAGGAGGTTGACGCGCTCATCACTCAGGCCCTGCTTCGGCTGGAGGTACGGGGAGATGTGTATTTGAACGACGAGCTGTGGGAGCCGAGTCCGCGAGAGTAGGGGGCAGCCGCCGACTCACCCGACACTGTGCAACGCTTGAACGCTGTGCAGGTGCCGTCCCTCAGGCCGCCATGCGTGCGCTCCGTCGATCGTCGTTCATTGACGACTCCGGGGCCGGATTCTGAACTCGAACCCTCTTGAGGCTGAGAACGCATGCTGGCAACGCAGTCGCAGCGCTGGCGATCAGCCCGTACGTCGCCGTCACGCCCGGGTTCATGAACCCGAGCTGCGGCATCGCCTCGTCGAACAAAAACGCGAACGTCGAACCCGCCACGACCTCGTTCAGCGACACGCCGTTCGACGTCGCCCAGCTCGCCCACGCGTACAGCCCCAGGTGGACCACCAGGCCGACGACGGCGCTCCCGAACATCGGGGCCTTGCCGACCTTCCGGAACACGATGCCGAAGAAGATCGGGATGCAGCTCGCCGCGACGATCGCGCAGACGCCAAGCTTCGCAAAAAACTCCGAGGAGTTCGGCGGGTTTAGCGGGATGACCAACCTCGCCCCCCATGTTCCGTAGGCTCGTTTTCGGGACGAGTTCCACTTCGCCCAGGCACCATGCGGACGTCGGCCAGGTCGCCCATTTGACAAGTCCTGGGTCTTTCGGTACTGTTTCCCCACGCCGCAGTCGCGGCATTCTTCCAGGGGACAAATCATAATGAACCGCCTTGCCTTGCCTTGCCTTGCCTTGCCTTGCCTCTAGTGATGTGGACATCGTTGGGATGCAACGACGGACCCACAGTACGCTCCTCGATGCTGGACCCGACGACCCCCGTCATCGTGGCGACTGGACACGGCGCATTCTTCGATGACTCCGGTGCTCGGATTGAACTGACTGAAGAAGTTGCGTTGTCGACGCAGAAACACTTGCTTCGCAAATGGGCGAAGGCCCTTGGCGAAACGGAGAAGATCGCCCGATCCGATCTGGGTCGGTCCGCGCAACTAACGGAAAACGATGGGGAGCTGGAGCACCTTCTGGGCATAGCCAGGATCTCCGCCGCTTCGGCGAGCGCAGTGGACCGCTCGATTTTTCGGAATCTGCGGCGCTTTGCGTCTGGGCCACAAACACGCCGACAGGCGCTCACGACGGATCTGGTCGGAGAAGACTACATCGAGCAGTGTAGGACGCTCGGCGTGCCGGTACCCTCGACGGTGTCGATCGTCGACGGAAACAACTGGACGCTACACGAGAGCGCCGACGACGACATCATCGACACCAACTTCATCGGGGGCGACGCCAGATTACTTACCTGGGAAAGCAGCGATCCCCCCGGCGGATGCTCCGTTTTGCGCCGAGACGACTCGGGCGGCATTTTCGCTATTGGACTGATATGCATGGGCACATCCACCAACCGCGCATGCTTTTTCGACTTCAAACGGGAGTTCCAGGGATCTCCCAGTGGGAACCTGATGGACATCGAGGAGTTCTTGGGCGGAGCGGACCTCGCGGTGGGGGGCGACGAAGCAGACGTTTGTTCAGACTGCCACGCTGGCGCTGATCCGTGGGTTCGACATCCAGACGACATCGAGTTCAATGTCTTTGAGAACTCTGCGTCATTTGAGCCCGGTAGTTGGTACGAGCCCGTCGTGCCGGACGATTGGCCTCAAAACCCGGGGCCGATGTTGCCTCCCCCGGTACCACCAGGCGCTGCGGACTGCGGGGAATGCCACCATATCGGCGGTCAGGGGGGTGCCTTTCCGCTCATCACCGCGGGACTGCAAGGTTATTGTACCTCAATACTAGGCAGGGTGGGCGGACCGGGCAGCTTCAATACCATGCCTCCGTACGGGAAGGACTACGCCCCGTACGAGCTGTCTCACGGGCTCCTGGAGAGCATGTGCGATCTACCGGCCCACGCGGGCCCAGGGGGGCAGACGGTGACGGCGGGAAGTCACCAGGACGACCCGGGATTCGTATCTCCGCCGATCCTCCAACATCCGATTTACGAATGTGCTGAAAGCGTCATCGTGACTGGCGTCCGACTGGGGGCGACCGTCGTCGTGTATTTCGATGGAAATGCCGTCGGATGGGGCGTCGTTCGCGATCCGGGCGGCACCGAGATCGGCATCCCGAGAATCGACGAGGGCGACACGGTCACTGTGACTGCGCGAGCCACGTTCGCGGGATATCCTTCCGATGATTCAAACGAGGTGGAAGTTCGCTCTTACCTCGTCGACCACCCCAATGGAATGCCTGCGCCCCGCATTTCGCCAACCCTGGTTCATGAGTGCGGGGGCCGGGTCGGCGTAAGCGAAAAGATCCCGGGGTCGTCGGTGATTGTGTACACCGAGGACCCCGCTGGCAATCTTTCCACCACGGCTCACATGCCATCCGCGCAGAAGACCACCGTTGCGTGGGGGGACGGCCCGTTCGTAGTCGACACAGAGCTGTACGCTACACAGGAATTGTGCGGTGATGAGAGCCCGCCTTCCAACACCGTCGTTGCTTCGCCCGCCCCGGTGAATTCTGGTTCCGGCTCGGTGCGGGTCGACCCCCCTGAGATCTACGAGGGCCAATCGCTCTTCAATTTCAGCAACATCTTGGAAAGCTCTACGGTCACAGTCAGCGACGGCGCCGGCAATCTTCTGGATGACCTGGTTACATGGCCGCGAAACTTCTATCCCCGTTGGGATTACGAGGCCTACGCCGGACAACCACTCGGAGTGGGTGACGAGTTCCAGGTCAGCCAGCAATTGTGCAGAACTGGCACTACAGCCACCCGATCCCTCACCGTTACTCGTACTTGCTCGGACATTCCGGCGCCAGAGGTCACGCCCCTGCGTGACGGGCAGGATTACCTCGACGTGATGAACCACATTCCGGGGGCGAATGTGCGGGTGTACGACGGTTCGAGCGACGAGATTGGCGACGGCGGCCATCGACGCATCCTGTTGTCCCGTCCGGTCGCCGCGGGTGAGGTTCTACAGGTCAGCCAGAGCCTCGGGCCAAACTGCGACGGCAACAAGATTACCTCCGTCGCGGTTGCTCCTGGAGACGGCGTGCGGATCAAGGAGTGGCAATGAAACGAATTGCGACATCCGCCATCGGACATCTGTTGTTGGTCACCACGATGGTCCTCGGATGCGGGGAGGGTCGAGCACCCGACGAAGGTTTCGAGTTCGAAGAGGAGGCGTTGGTCTGTGATCCGCTCCCCTCGATCGCCCCGGACGAACTTCGGCTTTGCGAGGAGGAACGAGCCATTTACGGATTTTCGGACCTCGAAAAACTCGAAGGATGTCAGGAGTTCAATGGATCGTTTGCGATGACTCGGACCGGGGGGGATCTCACTCCCCTCAAAGACCTCGTCCGTGTGAACGGTACACTGAGGATGGGCCCCTTCGGCCCCTTCGAAGCGGTCGAGTCACTGGGCCGTTTAGAACGAGCAAAGCGGGTTGGCATCTCTGGTCCGCAGCTGTTCCCGGGATTCGAGCGGCTGCGGCGGGTCGACGAGCGACTGTCGATCGTTCCTTCCGACGGGGAAATGCTGGGGCATCTCCGCTCCCTGAGCGACGTCAGGGACCTGAGCCTGGTCGCCAACCACCTCCCGGATCTCCGAAGAATACCTTGCCTGACCGCCATCGACGGCGATCTGGAGGTTTTGAATTCTCCGCTGGAGGGCGAAGGCCTGCCCGACGACGAGGTTGACGAGCTCATAACCCAGGCCCTACTTCGGCTGGAGGTACGGGGCGATGTGTATTTGAACGGCGAGCTGTGGGAGCCGAGTCCGCGAAAGTAGGGGGTAGCCGCCGAATCACCCGACACCTGTGCAAGGCTTGAACGCTGTGCAGATGCCGTCCCTCAGGCCGCAATGCGTGCGCTCGGTCGATCGTCGTTCAGTGACGACTCCGGGGCCGGATTCCGAACTCGAACGCTCTTGAGGCTGAGAACGCATGCCGGCAACGCCGTCGCCGCGCTCGCGATCAGCCCGTAGGTCGCCGTCACGCCGGGGTTCATGAACCCGAGCTGCGGCATCGCCTCGTCGAACAGGAACGCGAACGTCGAGCCCGCCACGACCTCGTTAAGCGACACGCCGTTCGACGTCGCCCAGCTCGCCCACGCATACAGCCCCAGGTGGACCACCAGGCCGACGACCGCGCTCGCGAACCTCGGCGCCTTGCCGACCTTCCGGAACACGATGCCAAAGAAGATCGGGATGCAGCTCGCCGCCACGATCGCGTAGACGCCGACCTGCCCGAAGATCCCGAGGAGCTTCGGCGGGTTCAGCGCGATCACGAACGTCGCAACACCCATCGCGATCAAGATCACCTGGCTCGCGCGGTGTGCCAGGCGCTGCTGTTCTTCGGGCGTCTTGTCCTTCAACACGTTGTTGCGCGTCAGCCCCAGGAACAGGTCGTTCCCGGCGATCGACGAGAGCGCCACCAGGATGCCGTCCAGCGTGCTCATCCCCGCCGCCAGCAGCGCGACCGTGATGACCGCCACCATCGTCGGCGAGAACGACTCGAGGATGTAGACCGTCATGACGAGGTCTTGGCGGAACGCCCCCGTCGCGGGATCGATGAACTTCTCGGCCGGGATGCCCATCATCCGCGCGTAAATCCCCACCAGCAGCAGCCCCGTGAAGGCCAGCGAGACCAGCAGGCAGACGCCCAGGTACTTCAGGACGTCGCGGTCGCTCTTCACGTACATCGCCTTGATCATGATGTGCGGCTGCGACACCAGCGCGAACCCGATGATGAAGCCCGCGATCCAGACGCTGAAGAAGCTGCCGAACAGCGGGCTCGCCGGGTTCACGGCGAGCGCCAGATTCGGGTCGACCGCAGCGAGCTGCGCGGTCATGTCGCCCGAAAAGAGGTACTCACTGCCGCTCAGCACGATCACCCCGGCGATGACCGCCATGATCCCGCCCTGCAGCGTGTTGGTGTAGGCGTGCGCGTAGGTGCCGCCCAGGAAGATGTACGAGAAGACGAAGCCGATGATCAGGAGGCACGCCGCCACGTTCGACAGCCCCAGCGTCTGCTGCATCACGATCGAAAGCCCACCCACGATCAGCACCACGAAGGTCAGCGAAAGCAGGTTCACCGCCGCAAAGAAGACGGTCATCGCCTTCGACTCGTACCGCTGCCCGATCCAATGCGGGATCGTCAGCGCCTTCGTCTCGGCGCCGATGCGCCGAAACCCGAAGCTCATGATCGCAAGCCCCGCGATGATCCCGATCCCCGCCGCGACCCCCAGGTGCATCAGCGCGCTCATTCCGTGGACGTAGACGAACCCGGGGTTGATCACGAACGTCGCCGTCGACGCGATCGACGCGGCCAGCGTAATCCCGACAACGACCGGGTTCATGTCCTGGGCGCCCACCGCGAACGACGTGATGTCCTTCGTCTTTTTGTGGCCCAGCCAGGCGAGCCAGGTGGTGAGGAGAATGTATCCACCGAAGAGGGTCCAGATGAGCATGTCGGTTACGCGGTTAGCGGTTGGCGGTTAGCGGTTAGCGGTTAGCGGTTAGCGGTTAGCGGTT
>CAYPJU010000155.1:0-6732 GCA_964411125.1 uncultured Bradymonadales bacterium
GCCCGGTAGCCCGGTAGCCCGGTAGCCCGGTAGCCCGGTAGCCCGGTAGCCCGGTCCCCGGTTCTCACTCCCCGGTCCTCACTCCCGGTCCTCACTCCCCGCTCCCCGCTCCCCGGTCCCCGCTCCCCGCTCCCCGCTCCCCGGCCCATCGATAGTTGACCGGTCCTGCAGCGGTCCCTACAAAGATGAAACGTGCACGTGCGCGAGGCATCCCACTGCACGAGACGTGTGAGGAGTAAGAAATGATCGTCATTACCGAAGCAGCCGCAGAACAAGCGCAGCAGATCATGTCCGAGAACGGGCTCGCCGCAGGCGGGCTCAAGGTCGGCGTAAAAGCAGGGGGTTGTTCGGGGCTCAACTACGTGCTCGACATCGTCGAGAGCCCCGCGGACAACGACCGCGTGTTCACGCAGCACGGGATCCGCGTCTTCTGCGATCCGAAGAGCTACCTCTACCTGAAGGGGACCCAGGTCGACTACGAGTCGACCAAGCTCGGCGGCGGTTTCAAGTTCTCGAACCCGAACGCCAAGCGTTCGTGCGGTTGCGGAACCTCGTTCGCCGTCTGAACCTCCCCCCGGGGGCGCGACGTGTGCACCCTGATCATCGCCCATCGACACTTCGAAGAGAGCCCGATCTTCCTCGCGTCCAACCGCGATGAGGCGTTGGGCCGCGCTTCGTCTCCACCGACGGTCCGCGAGGTCGCCGGGACGTCGATCCTGGCGCCGACGGACGACGTCGCCGGCGGGACGTGGCTCGGGGTGAACGAATGGGGCGTCGTCGTCGCGATCACGAACCGGTTCGGCGTCGCCCCCGATCCGGGGCGATTCTCCCGCGGGCTGCTGGTGCGCGAAGCGCTCCTGGAACGCTACGCGCAGGTCGCCGCCGACGGGATCGCGGCGCTCGACGCTCGAGACTACAACCCCTTTCATCTCGTGATCATGGACCGCGATTACGCCGAGATCGTCTGGGGGGACGGCCGACAGATGCGTCGGGTGGTGCTCGACCCTGGCCTCTCGGTGGTGACCGAACGCTCGTTCGAGGCAGCGACCAACGAGCGCGCCGAGCGTCTGCGACGCCGGATCGACGCGCTGCGAGCCGATGACGACTTGACGCGCGGCGCGCTCGCGAAGCTGCTCCTCGACAGACGCGACGAGGACATCGATGCAGTGACGGTTTCGATCTCGGAGATGGACTACGGGACCCGCTCCTCGACGATCATCGAGCTCGGACGCGATCCGAGGTTCGAATTCGCGGACGGTCCCCCCGACCGCGTCCCCTATCGGGACTACTCGTCGGACCTGCACCAGCTCCTCAGCTGAAATTCTCTGAAAGACCTCGGAGTCTTCTCGCATCGCAGGGCCTGGTTGGGTAGCATCCGGCTTTGAACTGGATAAACGCTCGCTCGCACTCAGCCTGATTGAGGATTCTGGAATGAAGGAAGTACGCCCCCTCTTCGTCGCCCTCTGCCTCGCCACCGCCTGTGGTGGCGGCGCGCCCGACACCGAAGACCCCAACGATCCCGATTGTGAGGGTGCCAAGTGCGACGTCATCGGCGACGACGATCGGTACGACGAGTTCTCGGGTGAGGTCACGGACCTCCTCCGTGAAGTGGCGGCTTCGACGGCGGTCATCGTCGAGCGGCAGTCGCTGGTGGAAGAAGGGGACCGGACCCGATTCGACGGGTTCCAGACGCTGGGCGACACCTACATGATGTGTGACGGGGAGCGCTTCCGGGAGCAGATCAGCGCCGGGTTCTGCTCGGCGTGGCTCGTCGCCCCCGACATCATGGTCACCAACGGCCACTGCATCACCAGCCAGCAGGCGTGCGAGCAGTCCTCGTTCGTGTTCGACTTCACGCTCGACGAGGAGACGACGGACCTGTCGACGGTACCGTCCGAAAACGTCGTCGGCTGCCACCGGGTCCTGGCGTGGGACTCCACGCTCGACTGCGAGGTCGACTTCGCCGTCGTTCAGCTCGAACACCCCGTCGACCGCACGCCGCTCGAGGTCCGCGGTTCGGCGAGCGAGCTCACCGACGAGCCGCTCGTGATCATCGGGCATCCGTTCGGCCTTCCGCGCAAGTACGCCCTGGAAGGCGAGCTGCTCAAGACCGGCGACAACAGCTTCACGACGACCCACGACATCTTCGGCGGGAACTCCGGATCGGCGATCTTCGCCGCGGAGACCGGCGTCGTTCAGGGCCTCGTCACCTGCGGCGGAAGTAACCTCGAGTGGGAGTACATCGACGACGGATGGACCCTCGACCGAAAGACCGGCCAACCTTGCGAAGCGACGTGCGACACCGAAGGCGTCTTCACCAACGGGAGTTGGGAGGAATGCTCGATGGAAGGGACGCGTCGACGTTGCGTCTGCGCCGACGACGGCAGTCAGCTCGTGTGGGAGAAGCGTGAGTGCATGCCGTTCGAGACCGAGTCGGAGGGGACCTGCTCGCGCGAGGCGAAGGTCTCGCTCGAGAGCTGTCGCACCGCGCCGTGGAAGTGCTCGACGCCTACCTCGCAGCACACCCGACACTTCGCCCAGTTCACCGAGGAGTGGTCGGTGTACGACAACGGTGACGATCTCGTCCTGCCGCAAGGGCAGACGGTCACGTCGCCGACGCTCACCATCCCGGCGGACACCCTCGCGCAGGGCTTCACCGTCTACGTCGACCTGATCGGCGCTTCGAACGTCGAAGAGCTCGATCTACAGGCCCTCGTGGCAGACCTCGACGTCACGCTGGAGAACGCCGACGGTTCGCAGAGCGTGGTCCTGACGACCGGCGCGGTCGCGTTCCACGGCACCGCGATGGAGCTCGGACTCTTCGGGGGGCAGACCCAACCCTTCCAGGTCCCGTTCGTGCTGCACGAGTTCGCCGACCAGATCGTCGGCGGGGACTGGTCGCTTCGGATCGCGAACAACGGCGTCGTCGATCACCAGCTCTACGGCTGGCGAATCGGGGTCGTCGTCGCCGACGGGGAGGACGACGACTTCGGCCTCCTGCCGTGCGTCGGCGAAGGGTGCGTCGCCGGCTGGGAAGCGGGCCCCGAACCTTTCGAGGACTCACTCGATCAGCCGGGCGTGCCGACCGAAAATACCGACGTGCCCGGGACCGTCGCCGAGGGCTGGAGCGTCGAGGTCCTCGACCCGAACGGCACCGGCTACGAGGCGGTGAAGACCCGCCGCAGCCAGACGATCTCGCTCGAGACCGGCGAGCTCGCCCTCGTCCGCGAGTTCGGCGAAGACATCGGGTCGCGTACGCTCGAGGTCGATTATCGCTACGACGGGGACGGCTGGTTCCAGATCAAGGCGGACGGGCAGATCATCTACGCGCAGCAGGCGTTCTCCCAGGAGACGATCCAGGTCGCCCTCCCCTTCACCGCGAACCGGATCGAGTTCGTGCTCGGAGCGACCGACGGCAGCCAGTTCCACGAGGCGACGATCTTCGGGATCAAGCTCCTCGCGAGCACCCAGGACCCCGCCTCGTGCGAGAGCGTCTACACCTGCGTCGCAAACTGTGGAGACGACACGACGTGCCAGGACACCTGCATCGCCGGCGGGAGCGCGGACGCGCAGAGCGCCTTCTGGGCCCTGATCGAATGCATGAACACGTGCGACCCGAACGGCGATCAGCAGGTGTGCGTGGACACGCAATGCGCCTCCCAGGCGGCGGACTGCGTCAACGCCCTCTGACGCCGGGGCTGCGGGTTGCGTTGCTTGCCCGCACATTCTAAGTATGCGGGCCCAACGTTCGACGGACGGTACGCATGCGATTTTCGAAAGCCTACATCCCCACCCGCAAAGAAGATCCCGCGGACGCGGAGATCGTCAGCCACAAGCTGATGATCCGCGGCGGGTACATCCGCCAGCTCTCTCGCGGAATCTACAACTTCCTGCCGATCGGCTGGCGAAGCATTCGCAAGATCGAGCAGATCATCCGGGAAGAGATGGACGCCGCCGGGGCACTCGAAGTCCGACTGCCGACCGTCCAGCCCGCCGAGATCTGGAAGGAGTCGGGGCGCTGGACCCAGTACGGCCCCGAGCTCCTGCGCTTCAAGGATCGCAAGCAGACCGACTTCTGTTTCGGCCCGACCCACGAAGAGGTGATCACCGATTTGGTGCGCGGTGAGGTCACGAGCTACAAGCAACTGCCGCTGAACCTCTACCAGATCCAGACGAAGTTTCGTGACGAGCCGCGCCCCCGCTTCGGCCTGATGCGTGGACGTGAGTTCATCATGAAGGACGCGTACTCCTTCGACCTCGACGAGGAAGGGGCCAACGCGTCGTACGACGCGATGTTCGACGCGTACTGCAAGATCTGCGACCGCCTCGGGTTCGAGTATCGCCCCGTCGAAGCGGACACGGGCAACATCGGGGGCTCCCGCTCGCACGAATTCCAGGTGCTCGCGGAGACGGGCGAGGACGAGATCGTGAGCTGCACCGAGTGCGACTACGCGGCGAACGTCGAGAAGGCGGAGATCAAGCTGGCGGAGTCGGAGCGGTCCGTCGATGCCGAGCTTCGAGACCGCAAGGTGGTCGATACGCCCAACGTCGGGACGATCGAAGAGGTGAGCGCGTTCCTGAAGCGTCCGGCGAACGAGTTCGTGAAGACGCTCCTCTACATGGCGGACAAGAAGCCGTACGCGGTGCTCGTACGAGGCGACCAGAACGTCAACGAACTGAAAGTCCGAGCGCTGCTCGTGGCCGAGGAGCCCGAGCTCGAAGAGCTGCGGCTCGCCTCCGACGCCGAGGTGAAGGAGCTGACGTCGGCCCGCGTCGGATTTGCGGGTCCGGTCGGGCTCGACGTCCCGATCCTGGCCGACCTTTCGGTCAAGCCGATGGCGAACTTCGTCGTCGGGGCGAACGAAGACGACAAACACATCGTGGACGCGAACTGGGGAGAAGACTTCGCGGTCACGAAGTGGGCGGACCTCCGGACGGCGCAGGCGGGCGACCTCTGCGGCCGATGCGGCGGCACGTTCGAGTCGTATCGGGGCATCGAAGTCGGCCACGTCTTCTATCTGGGGACGAAGTACTCGAAGTCGATGAACGCCGTGGTGCTCGACGAGAACGGGCGGGAAGTTCCGCTCGAGATGGGGTGCTACGGCATCGGGGTGACGCGCATCCTGTCGGCGGTGATCGAACAGAACCACGACGACTGGGGCATCATCTGGCCGATGGCGGTGGCGCCCTACCACGTGACGATCCTCGCCCTGCAGGTGCAAGACGACGAGGTGGTGGCGACGTCGGAGCGGCTCTACGAGGAGCTGCAAGCGGCGGGGGTCGAGGTATTGCTGGACGATCGCGACCTTCGGCCGGGACACAAGTTCAAGGACGCCGACCTGATCGGGACCCCGATCCGCATCACGATCGGTTCGCGAGGACTAAAAGACGGAAACGTCGAGTTCAAAATGCGAGCTGACAAAGACCACGAGTTGGTCGCTCTCGACGAGGTCGTGGCGAAGACGAGGAAGCTGGTGAACGAGGCCCTCGGGCGGGCCTGATGGAAGTTGCTTTCTCGATTTGCGTCCTGTATGGTCCGCCATCCGGTTCGGCCGAAATTTTGGCCGTTAGCGGTGGTTGGAAAGCCAACCGTAGGGGTATAGCTCAGCTAGGTAGAGCAGCTGATTCCAAATCAGCAGGTCGGGGGTTCGATCCCCTCTGCCCCTGTATGAATGAGGGTCGTTCGCGGCCCGCGCTGGAAGAGTGAGCGCATGGAAGTTACTCGATACGTCAACCTGATCTACGGCCTGGGGTTCATCCTGCTCGTCGTCATCTTCAACAAGATGACGACGGCGATCTGGGAGAGCTTCGAGCGTCTCCCGAACTTCGGGATCATCGGTAACGACATCACGCTGACACACGTGATCGCGGTGGTGCTCGCCTTCGGGCTCACCGTGTATCTGTACCGGCGTGACGATTACCGCACTTACCTCAGCGAAGTGATCATCGAGCTGAAGAAAGTGACGTGGCCGACGTGGGACGAGACGAAGCGCGGTACGCTCGTCGTGATCGTCTTCACGTTCGTCCTGAGTGTCTTCCTCTGGGGAAGCGACCAGCTCTGGAAGTACGCGACCGACCTCCTCCTGATTCCGGGTACCTGACATGGCTGCCGAAGCTAACGAAAAACAGTGGTACATCGTTCAGACCTACTCCGGGTACGAGAACAAGGCGAAGCTCGCCCTCGAAGAGCGGATCAAGAGCAGCGACTACCCCGACGCATTCGAAGAGATCTTCATCCCGACCGAGACGGTCGTGGAGAACCGCAACGGCAAGCGCCGTGAGGTGAAGCGGAAGTTCTACAACGGGTACATCTTCGTGAAGATGGAGCTCAACGACAACACCTGGCACGTCGTCAAAGACACTCCCAAGGTGGTCGGCTTCCTCGGCAACCAGAAGAACCCCGTCCCTGTCCCCGAGAGCGAGGTGAAGCAGATCACCCAGCGCATCGAGGAAGGGAAGATGCAGACCGGCCCGACCTTCAGCTTCCAGCAAGGCGACAAGGTCCGCGTCGTCGAAGGCAACTTCAAAGACTTCACCGGCACCGTCGAAGAAGTCGACATGGAGAAGAGCCGACTCAAAGTCTTCGTCGAAATCTTCGGCCGCCCCACCTCCGTCGAATTCGACTTCAACCAGGTCGCCGAAGCGGAGGAGTAGGCGCGAGGAGTAGGCGCAAAGCGCCTACTCCGGTGGACCGCGCTTCGCGCGGTGGGGGACCGGCCTTCGGCCGGTGGT
>CAYPJU010000156.1:0-6319 GCA_964411125.1 uncultured Bradymonadales bacterium
CGAGGACGCCCGCCCACCGATGGGTCGTATTTCACCAGGAGGGCTCGTAAGAGGACAGCGCGAACCGATTCCCCTCCGGATCGCGCGCGTACGACGTATAGCGCGTCCGATCCTCGACGGGTGAGCCGGCGTCGGCGAGCCGCGCCTCCCACTCTTCCCTGTCGTCGTCGTCGATCCCAACGGCGAGCAGAAAGAGCCCGGGCCGCATGGCGCGGTCGTCGCGCAGGGAGAGTTCGACGTGCTCGATCATCAGGATCGGACCACCCAGATCGAGCCACACCGACCGGACGGAACCGTCGTCGTAGTGGTGCCGCATCACCTCGCGGAGCTGCAGAACGTCGACGTAGAAGCGGGCGAGTCCGTCGGGGTCGACGGAGCCCAGGGCGAGGTGATGCAGCGACGGCGATTTCGGCATGGATCCGGTCCGCAGAGTAGTGGGTGATTTTGCATGGGTAACGGCGTTGCGCTAGAACGTTTCCTATCTGTCGCCGCGGTCGGAACATGAATTTTCGAAATCTTGCGATTCTTCTCACGACGCTTCCGCTCTGGGTCTCCTGTTCGGTCGACATCGGCCAGGGGAGCCAGCTCTCCGGCCAGCGGTGCTTCCAGGAGTCGGACTGCGCGGGCGGGCTGACGTGCCTCGAGCGGTCCTGCGTACCGCTCGTGACGGGGGCGAACCGGCCAGACCGCGACGCGGGAGGAGACGACGGCAGCAACAACGGGGTCGACAACAACGGCGTGAACAACGGCTTCAATAACCCGACGAACAACGGGGTCGACAACAACGGCGTGAACAACGGCTTCAACAACCCGACGAACAACCAGTCGGAGTGTCGCCCGACAGCTCGTCGCTGCATCTCCGAGGTCAGCTACCAGGAGTGTGTGTCGACCGACCGCGGCGATTTCTTCGAGACGAGGCGATGCCCCGACGGACTCTTCTGCGAGGCTGGAGAGTGCGTCGACCCCCAGACTTGCACCGACGCCGATGGCGACCAGTATGGAATTGGTTGTCGCCTCGGACCCGACTGCGACGACAATAACCCCAGCGTTTTCCCCAACCGGCCCGAGCAGTGTGGGAATGGTCTCGACGACAACTGCAACGGCGGCATCGATGAAGGCTGCGATACCGACGGCTGCTGCCCGGGTGGATGCGGCATGTCGGAGTTCTGCACCACGGAGTGCGCCTGCGTCCCGTACGACCCGCTCGTCTGTGAGTACCAGTCGCAGCCGTGCGCCCAGGAGGGAGCGTTCTTCAACGACTTCTACTGCATCTCGATCGATGGCTTCTCACAGCCGCGCTGTTGGGGTGTCTGTGACGTCAATGCCGACGACCCCAGCTCGACTTGCCCCGACCCCAATTCCGTCTGCGCGTTCGACTCGGGCGATGGCCAGAACGGGCTCTGCTTCGGCAGTTGTGGCATCGCCGACGATGGCAGCTACAGTTGCCCGACCGAGCTCGGCTGCCTCCTCATCGACGTCGACGACGGACCCGGCATTTGCACGCCGACCAACACCGCCAACGGCCCTGGTGATCAGTGCAATCCCGATTCGTTCTGGGACTGTCAGGACGGGTACGTCTGTGTCGACATCCAGGGAAATGGCCGCGGCCGCTGCCGCCAGGCATGTCGCCCGTTCGAGCACGGCGGCGCCAACACCTTCGGCACCGACTGCTTCGAGGGTCACTGCCTGCCGTTCAGCTCGGCGCTCGGGATCTGCTTCCGCGACAACCAGTCGAGCGTGGAAGGCGAGCAGTGCCAGCCTCAATACACGATGTGCAACGACGACGCGCTCGTCTGCTACCCGTCCGGCCAGTTCGGCGGCGAGTGTTACCGCACCTGCCGACCGAGCGAGGGTGACGTCGACTGCGGGCCGATGGGCTTTTGCGAATCGCAGGACCCCGAGAACGACATCGGTCTCTGCGTCCCTCGATGAGGAACGTTCGCCGCCCTCGTCCGGTGGCCTCGAGGCCGCCCCCTCCATGATCCCCGACACCCCCGCCCGTCCATGACCGAGCCATTCGTCGTCGAACGAGGGCAGGGCCGCGTCGTCGTGAGCCTCACCGGGACGCTCGGTGTGGAGAGCGCCGGGCCTCTCTACGACCAGTTGCGAAAACTCGCCGAGGGCCAGGAACCGGTGGTGCTCGACTTCGCCGGGGTCGAGTCGCTGGAGTCAGCCGGAATCGCCGTCATCTCCCTCGCGTCGAGCGAGTTCGAAGAGCGAGGGCTCGACCTCGCCGCCGAAAACCTCGCGCAAGACCACCGGCGCGCGCTACAGATGATGCCGAGCAGGCTGACGCCCGCACCCGGCCCCGAGAACGAGGGCTTCTTCGTCCGCGTCGGCGACGGGGCCTTCGCGACCTACGACCGGCTCCTCGACCTCGCCGAACTCGTCTACGACACCGGGCGAATGGCGCTTCTGACCGTCATCCGCAAGCGCAAGCTACCCGTCGAGGCGACGATCGAGCAGGCCGTCTTGATGGGAGTCGACGCGCTCTTCATCATCCTGCTGCTCAGCTTCCTGCTCGGCCTCATCATCGCGTTCCAGTCCGCGCACCAGTTGGCCCAGTTCGGCGCCAACATCTATGTTGCGAACCTCGTCGGGATCGCGATGGTCCGTGAGTTCGGGCCGATGATGACCGCGATCATGCTCGCCGGACGCAGTGGGTCGGCGATCGCCGCCGAGCTCGGGACCATGCAGGTCTCCGAAGAGGTCGACGCTCTCAAGACGATGGGGATCGACCCGATCCGCTTCCTCGTGCTCCCTCGCGTCGTCGCGCTCACACTGGTGCAGCCGATCCTCACCCTCATGGCCGACTTCATCGGCATGGTGGGCGGCTTCATCATCGGGGTCCTGATGCTCGACCTGTCGACGAACGTCTACTACGAGCAGACCGTCGAAGCTCTCACCCTCAACGACTTCGGCCACGGGCTCTTGAAGAGCGTGCTGTTTGCCTGGGTCATCAGCATCACCGGCTGCTTCTCCGGGCTCTCCATCCAGGGAGGCGCAGCGAGCGTCGGTCGGGCGACGACGAAGAGCGTCGTCACGAGCATCTTCCTGATCATCGTGGTCGACAGCATCTTCGCGACCGTCTCCACCATCCTGAAGGCATCCTGAGGCCGACGTGAGCCAGAACGAACCGATCATCGAATGCATCGATCTCGTCTGCGGGTACGGCGAGAAGGTGATCCTCTCCGACATCGACCTGACGATCTATCGCGGCGAGATCTGCGCGCTGCTCGGGGGCTCGGGCTGCGGGAAGAGCACGCTGATGCGCACCATCGTCGGACTACAGCCGCCGCTGTCCGGCACGGTCAAGCTCTTCGGGGTCGATCTGACGAAGCTCGAAGAGGACGAGCGCAACGACTACCTGATGCGGACAGGGATGCTCTTTCAGTATGGAGCGCTGTTCGGTTCGCGGTCGAACCTCGACAACATCGCGCTCCCTCTGCGCGAGCACACGAACCTCCCCGAGCCGGTGATCGAGGAGATGGTGCTGCAGAAGCTCGCCCTCGTCGGGCTCGAAGGGCTCGAGAAACGCCTGCCGTCCGACATATCGGGTGGTCAGCGAAAACGCGTCGCGCTCGCCCGCGCGACGATCCTCGACCCCGAGATCGTCTTCTGCGACGAGCCTTCGGCGGGCCTCGACCCGATCGTCGCCGCCGGCCTCGACTCGGTGCTGCGACGTTTTCAGGAGTTGTTCGGGATGACGATGGTCGTCGTCACCCACGAGCTCGAGTCGATCAAGATCCTCTGCGACCGCGTCGTGATGCTCTCCGAAGGAACGATCCTCGCCGAGGGGACGATCGACGAAATGATGGCGAGCGAACAGCAAGAGGTCTACGACTTCTTCCACCGCGTGGCGCCCGACTACGCAAAGCAGGGCACCTCGGTCATCGAGACACTGAGTGGTTCGCGCTAGCGTCGGACCCTCCCCCCGCCGCAAACATTGAACCGCGTTCCGACCGGGTGTATCCTCGGTCTTGATCAGGTCAATGGTTAATAAAAACTCGTACCCAGGAAGCTTCATGAAGCGCAGACTCTTCGTGTTCTGTTGCGTCGTGGCTGCTGGCCTCTACGGCTGTGGCGACAACAACGGCAGTTCCAACAATGGTGCCTCGAATAACGGTGCCTCGAACAATGGTGCCTCGAACAACGGCGGTAGCAACAACGGCGGTTCGAACAATGGCGGCGGCAGCAACAACGGCGCCGGCAGCAACAACGGCGCCGGCTCCAACAACGGCGGTGTCTCCAACAACGGGACCGCGACCAACAACGGCACGGGCGGTACCAACAACGGCACCGGCGGTACCAACAACGGAACCGTGGCGACCAACAACGGCACCGGCGGCACCAACAACGGCACCACCAACGGTGGTACGATCAACGTGAACGTCTCGATGGGGCCCAACTTCGGCCCGGTCGGGACTGACGTCACCGCGACCTTCACGCTGACCAACTTCACGTTCGACGGCAACGCCATCGGCGGCGCGAACGCGCCGAACACCGGTCACTACCACGTCTATCTCGATGCGGTGGATCCCGCCAACCAGCTGCTCGAGTCCGCGGACAACCCGGGGACGTTCGCCATCGCCGGTGTCGACCTGCAGCCGGGCATGCACGACGTCATCTTCTCGGTGCACAAGAACGACCACACCGAATACGACAACCCGATCCAGATCACGATCCCCTTCGAAATCACTGCACAGTGACGGGAGACTCCATGATTCGACGATATCTGACATTCATCGCCATCGCCGGCGCGGCTGCGTTCTCGGCGTGTGGCGGATGCGACGACACCCAGGGGGGGGCCGCGGACGGCACCTCCTGCGAACGTGACAACGAGTGCGCCGGCGAGTGCGGCGAGGCCGGCTTCTGCATCGGCGGAGACGACAACAACGGCGCCGCCTCGAACAACGGCTCCGGCTCGAACAACGGCACCGGGACCAACAACAACGGCACCGGGACCAACAACAACGGCACCGGGACCAACAACAACGGCACCGGGACCAACAACGGAACCGGCGGGCTCCCCGACGGCTCGATGTGTGTCAGCGATGCCGAATGTGCGCAGAACGGAATCTGCAACTCCGACAACATCTGCGTCGGCGGCGGTCTCCCTGATGGCTCCGCCTGCCAGGCCGACACCGAATGCGCCGGCTTCTGCAACAGCGACACCGGCCTCTGCGAAGGTGCGGCGACCGGCGGTCCGTTCGACATGAACGGCTCCGGACAGGTGCTCTGCGGTTCCGAACCGTGTCAGTGCGACAACGGCATGGACGACGACGGTGACGGCCTCATCGACGGTCAGGACCCCGAATGCACCGGGCCCTACGACAACGACGAGGGCTCCTTCGCGACCGGCATCCCCGGCGACAACAAGGACCCGAAGTGGCAGGACTGCTTCTTCGACGGCAACTCGGGAGCCGGCGACGATGGATGCCGCTACCACACCGACTGCCTCACGGGCGACCTGCCCCAGGACGACGCAGACTGCTCCGTCAGCCAGGAGTGCTTCGACTACTGCCGCCCGCTCACCCCGAACGGGTGTGACTGCTTCGGCTGCTGCGAAGTCGCGACCGACAGCGGGTCCGTCTTCATCAGCATTGGGTCGGACGGCTGCAGCACCGACAACCTCGACGCCTGCAACACTTGCGTGCAGACCGAAGAGTGCGTCAACACCTGCGGCGACTGCGAGCTCTGCTACGGAAAGACGATCCAGGACCTCCCGGCATACTGCTCGGACGGCCCCGGCCTCACCAGCGAACCGTGCGTCGCCGACTCCGATTGCCGCGGCATCTGCGGCGGCAACAACACCTGCGAAGGGTATGGCGAAGGCGGGTTCACCGGCGACGAGTGCATGAGCGACCTCGACTGCCGCGGCGTCTGCGGTGGCAGCAACACCTGCGAGGGCTTCGGTGGCGACACCGGCTTCGACGGCGACGCCTGCGAGAGCGACACCGACTGCCGCGGAACCTGCGGTGGTGACGCCACCTGCACCGGCGACGGCGGCTCCAAAGGGTTCGACGGCGATGCTTGCGTCGACGACACCGACTGCCGCGGAACGTGCGGGGGCGACCAAACCTGCGACGGCTACGGTTCGGGCGGCGGGTATGACGGAGACGCCTGCGCCTCCGACAACGACTGCCGCGGAACATGCGGCGGCGACGGGACGTGCACGGGCTCCGGCTCGGGCAGTGGTTCTGGCGTCCAGTGCGACAGCGGCGAGACGCCGTGTGAAATCCAGGCCGACTGCCAGTCCGGATTCTACTGCTCGCAGGGATGCTGCCTGGTGATTCCGGGATAACCCGCGCGGCGCGCC
>CAYPJU010000157.1:0-3005 GCA_964411125.1 uncultured Bradymonadales bacterium
TGCGCGCAGAACCAGTACGTCGCCTCCAACGTCTGCACGGCCTGCCCCACGGGGACGACCAACGCAGCAGGCGACGACGCCTCCGGCAACGACACGACCTGCGACGACCTGTGCTCGGCCGAAGTCGGCCTCGTATGCGACGACTTCCTGCAGGCGTACTTCAAGCCGCCCACCGCACCGAGCAGCTCGTCGCCGAGGTTCTTCGGCCGCGGAGTCGCCATCGACGGCGACACGTTGGTCATCGGAACCACCAGCGAGTACAGCGTTTCGAGCGGCGTGGGCGCCGCCCAGCTCGACGACGGCGGCGATGCGACCGGCGCCGTCTGGATCTTCCGGAACCACGGAGGAACCTGGGCGCTGGAAGAGTTCATCAAGGCCCCCGACCCCGGAGCAGGGGACCGATTTGGGGACATCTTCGATCTGGATGGGGACACCCTCGTGGTCGCCGCCAAGGAAGAGAGCAGCGACTCCGTCGGCGTGGACGGCGACACGACCAACGCCGGGCGGCTCTACAGCGGTGCCGTGTTCGTCTACCACCGTACCGGCACCACGTGGGCGCTTCAGGGCTACCTCAAAGCATCCAATCCCCAGCGCGACGACCAATTCGGAACGTCCGTCGCCGTCTCGGGCGACACGATCGCCGTCGGGGCTCGCTTCGAGGACAGCTCCGCGACCGGCGTGAACGGAGCGCGAACACCAACGACGCGCCCGGCGCGGGAGCCGTCTACCTGTTCGAACGTTCTGCGGGGACGTGGGCTCAGACGGCCTACGTCAAAGCGTCGAACACCGACCGAGACGACGGTTTCGGATACGCCGTCGACCTCGACCAGACGACGCTCGTCGTAGGAGCGATCGGAGAGGGGAGCGTCGCCACCACGGTAGGCGGCGACGAAACCGACGACAGCGGCAACTTCGTCGGAGCTGCGTACGTGTTCGAAAAATCCGGGATGACCTGGAGCCAGCAAGCCTACCTGAAAGCGTCCCACGCCGTTTCCTCGCAATACTTCGGCCAGAACGTGGTCGTCGACGGCGACACCATCGTCGTCGCCGCAGCCGGCGACCCCAGCGGCATCGGGGGCATCGACCCCGTCGGCCACGACTCCCTCGCCCCAACCTCCGGAGCCCTCTACGTCTACACGCGCTCGGGGAACGCGTGGAGCCAGCAAGCGTTCCTCAAATCGAGCGACCCGGACTCCGGCGATCGACTGGCGTGGTCGTGGAGCGCCCTCGTCTTCCAGGGCGACCAAATCTACGCAGGGGCGTACCAGGAAGACGGGGCCGGGACCTGGGTCGACGGCGACCCGTCGAGCAACGCGTCCGCCAACTCCGGCGCGGTGTGCGGCTTCCGCCGCACCGGGGGGACCTGGGCGCAGAACGCATACTTCAAGGCGCCGAATGCCGATGCCGACGACCAGTTCGGGTTCTCGCTGGCCTACGATGGTGCCAACTTGCTCGTCTCGTCGGTGAACGAGCGGAGCAACGCGGTCGGAATCGACGGTGACATGACGGACAATTCGTCGCTCTTCCGCGGCGCGGTCTACCCCTTCGACGTCACGCCGTAATCGCGCCGCCCCACGGCGGGCGGCGTCGGAGCGCCGCCCCACGACTGCCGTACGAACAAACTTCAACACGTGTCGGAAACTGTGGTATATCCGCGCCACGTGAACCGGTGCGCCTGGTGTCCCTTAAGACCCCGGGCCTCGGCCGCAAAACGCTTTTACAAACAATTTTGCCGCTCTACGGGGCGGTCCCATAAAACTTTTGAGATTCGAGGAGCTCCGGTCGACCCGGCCTTCTGCGAGGTTTTTCCAAAGACGAAACGTCCGCGAAGACAACAAATGAAGGACTGATGGTCGGGCTGGTTCGCCTCGGGGACGAGGTAACGTGTCCAACACACTGGTCGTGAACTCGACGAGCGCCGAAACTCGCGTCGCGCTCGTGGAAGACGGCATTCTCAGCGAGCTTCACATCGAACGTACCCGCGACCGCGGGATCGTCGGAAACATCTACAAGGGCAAGACGCTGCGCGTCCTGCCCGGCATGCAAGCGTCGTTCGTCGACATCTCGCACGAGCGAGCAGGCTTCCTGCACGCGAGCGACGTCTACGACTTCGACGACGACATCGCGAAGTGGGACGAAGAGGGCGGCGAGGACGGCAAACCGTCGATGGCCCGCGGGCGCGGAAAACAGCGTCAGTCGATCCAGGAGTCCCTCAAAGGGGGCCAGGAGATCCTCGTCCAGGTCGCCAAGGAGCCGATCGGCACCAAGGGAGCCCGCCTCACCAGCCACATCTCTCTGCCCGGACGCTACGTCGTCTTCATGCCGACCGTCTCCCACATCGGCATCTCCAAACGCATCGACTCCGACAAAGAGCGCAAGCGCCTGCGCCGCATCGTCGAAGACGCCCGACCGCCCGGCACCGGCTTCATCGTCCGCACCGTCAGCGAAGGGATCTCCGACAAGAAGCTGCGGCGTGACATGAACATGCTCATCAAGCTCTGGGGCGAGATCCTCGAGAAGCACAACCGAGTGAAGGCGCCGTACCTGTTGTACGAAGAGCCCGACCTCGTCGTTCGCGCCGTACGTGACCTCGTCAGCGCCGACCTCGACGAAATCGTCCTCGACGACCAGAAGGCGTTCGACCGCGTCAAAGACTTCATCGACACCTACATCCCCGGGTTCGAAGGGAAGCTGAGGCTCTACGAGTACGACATGCCGATCTTCGACGAGTTCGGTATCGAACCCGAGATCAAGCGCTCCCTGCAGCGAAAAGTCGACCTCGAGAGCGGCGGACATCTCGTCATCGACCGCAGCGAGGCGCTCACCGCCATCGACGTCAACACCGGCAAGTTCGTCGGGAAGGGCTCGAACTCGCTCGAAAAGACGATCCTCACCACCAACCTCGAGGCCGCCGACGAGGTCGTCTACCAGCTCCGCCTCCGCAACATCGGCGGCCTGATCATCATCGACTTCATCGACATGGAGGACGTGAAGCACCGCGCCAA
>CAYPJU010000157.1:3105-6102 GCA_964411125.1 uncultured Bradymonadales bacterium
GGACGGCGAGGGCGGGTTCTACCTGTACCGTGGCGACGAGAAGGTCGGCGAGATGACCTACGAGCGCCGTGACGACGACGTCCTCGTCTTCCCGCACACCTGGGTCGACGATTCCCTGCGAGGGGAGGGGCGCGCTCGCGAGCTGCTCGACGCCGCCGTCGAGTGGGTCCGCGCCGAAGGCCTGAAGATCGAGCCGGTCTGCCCGTACGTCGTCGGTCAGTTCGAAAAAGACGAATCACTCCGCGACATTCGCGCCTGACGAGCGGACAGGGTCGGAGCCCCGTACCACGACACGACGTTCGGTCAGTCGTCTTCCAGGAGCCAGAAGATGCTCCGCTCCGGATCCTCTGCATCGACCCACACGACCGCTTCGGTCCCCGGCGTGGCGACGCTGTAGAGCTCCAGGTCGACCCGATTGCTCACAACCTTCCGCTCCCCTTCGTGCTCGAATTCGAAGTCCACGACGTGGAAGTTCGCGTTCGCCTGACGGTCTTTCAGCAGGGCCGGTACCGGGCTCGTCGAGCGGATGAGCTGCCACTGCCGCTGCACCTTCTGGTACCGCCAGAACCCGTAGACGAGAAGCCCGACCGGCACCAGAAAGAAGAGCGCCATCCCGAGCGGATCCGTCGTCATCCCGACGATTCCAGCGAGCGCGAGCACCGCGGCGAGTGCCGGGGCTCCCCAGATGGTGCCGCCTTCGAGGGCGCGGTGCGTCACGGCTTTGAACGTCGGCGAAACGCGAGCGACGGTCAGCGCCGTGCTACCCGCGGCGACGATCGGCGCGTCGGCGGAAGCCTCGAACCGGCGCGCCAGAGCTTCCAGGTTTTTCGGGCGCTCCGCGGGGTCGAGCGCGAGCATCGAGTCGATCGCGTCCGCCATCTCGCGCGAGAGACTCGCCGCGTGTCGCCAGCGAATTCGGCGGGAATCGTCGAGGAGCTCGTCGGGGCTCGTGCGCGTCAGGAGCGCCACCGCCGTCGCCCCGACGCTGTAGAGATCGCTCGCCGGGCCCGCGGCGCCGAAGAGTTGTTCGGGTGCCATGTATCCGTAGGTCCCCGCCATCGTACTCCCGGCCGTATGGAGCGTCTCGGCGACGACGCGCGCCGCGCCGAAACCGACCAGGCGAACGCCGTCCGCGCCGACGAGAATGTTGCTCGGCTTGATGTCGCGGTGCACGACGACCGGCGACTGCGCCGCGAGGTGCCGCAATGCGGCGAGCAGGTCGACGACGAGCTCGGCGACCTCCCGCTGCTCGAAGCGCCGGCTGTCGAGCATCGCCTGTAGCGTCTCCCCGTCCACCCGCTCGACCACCGTGTAGAAGGTGACCGTCTTCCCTCGCTCGACGACGAAGTGGTCGAGGTGCCTGGGGATCGCAGGGTGATCGAGCGAGCGCAGAACCTGCGACTCTCGTTCGAACAGCTCGACCTCCTTCATCGATGCGGTCTTCCGCAGCATCAGCTCTTTCACGACGACTTCATTGCCCTCGTCGCCGCGCGCCGCGAACGTTCGCGCCGCTCCGTGCTCCCCGAGGACCTCCTCGAGCCGGTAACGCCCGCGTAGGAGCGGTGAATCACCGCACGCGCAGACTTCGTCGGTCGTCGTCGCTCCGCACGTCGCGCAGATCACGGGGTCTCCAGCAAAAACGGGGTGTGCTCCAGGATACGGGACAGAGGGATCGCCGCGTCGGGCTTGCCCGGGGGGAAGATCACGATGAACCGCTCGTCGTTCGCCATGTTCGACCTGCTCGGCATTGATTGGAAGCCGGTTAGCGTCTTGCCGTCGACTTGGAACGAGAAATTGAGAACCCAGTACGTGCTCTTTCCGTTGGAATGCTTGGTCTGGGAGAGCACGGTCGCCACGGCGACGTCGCCCGTGCGGTAGAGCTCGCGGTCTTTGCGTGCAAAGACGTCGTAGACGAACATCGCAGCGAGACCCAGCAGATACGCCGGAAGCGCCATCATGAGGGCGAGGGCGAGCCCGAGCTCGCCGAGCACCATCATCGGGAGGGTGACCGCGACGAATGCGCCGGTGATCATCTTCGCGTTGTTCCCCTGCCGGTCCTTGCGAAACACCATCGTGTCGGGAATGCCCCGAGGGGCCGGTGGAAATCGCGCGAGCTGGTCGTTTGCTCTGACCATCGCGCGATACTCGGCGTCTTCTTCGGCGGTGGCGGCCGTGCGTGCTCGCTGCGCGACCTCCGCAGCCGTCGGACGGACGTCGGCCTGACGCGCCAGCATCTCTTTGAGGAGCACGCGCGCCTCGCGTGGCAACGACAGCGCGTCGAGGTCCGGCGGTCCGAGCCGCTCCTGCGCCTCGCCGGTCAGCAGCGCGACGATCGTCATGCCCAAGGCGTAAATGTCCGACGCCGGGCCAGCGCGTCCGACCATCTGTTCGGGCGCCATGAACCCGACGGTGCCCGCCATCGAGATCGCGCCGTCGTCGACATGTGCGACTGCGTCGAGCACCGTCCCGAAGTCGATCAAGACGATCCCGCCGCGCCGGCGCTCCATCAGGTTCGACGGCTTGATGTCGCGGTGCACGACCGGAGGGGAGAGACTGTGAAGATATCTCAGGATCTTGGCGACCTCGGCGGCGAGTTCGAACGCCTCTTTCCGATCGCAGCACCCTTCGGCGAGCCGCTCGCTGAGCGGACGCCCGACGATCAGCTCCTGAACGATGTACATCGCCAGCGTCCCGCGTTGCTCGACGTGGAAGTGTTCGTGGTAGTCGGGAACGCCGACGTGGTCGAGCTGACGCAGCACGTCCGCTTCCCGCTCGAAGTTCTCGATCGCATCGAGCGACTCGATCGAACGCACGAGGAGCTCCTTCACCGCGAAGAGCTGGTCGGTGGCGAGCTCGCGGGCCCGGTAGGTCGTCCCGTTCGCCCCTCGTCCCAGCACCGCTTCGATCTCGTAACGCCCGTCGAGGTGCGGCGCCGCGCCACATCGTTCGCACGAATGCGGGTCGGTCGTCTCGCCCTCGCAGTCGATGCAGATCATG
>CAYPJU010000158.1:0-6035 GCA_964411125.1 uncultured Bradymonadales bacterium
CTTCCAGCCCGACCCATGCACGGCAAGGATGCCGTGCCACCAATCGGTGAGCGGGCTTCCTACCGCTTCACCTGCCGAGTTGAGAAGCAGCCACCGCGAGCGCGATCCAGCCGATGATGAACGACACCCCGCCCAGCGGGGTGATCGCTCCGAGCCATCGCACGCCGGAGAGCGCGAGCACGTAGAGCGAGCCACTGAAGAGCACGATGCCGGCGACGAACGCCCACCCGGCGACGAGCGCGGCGACGTGATCGACCTGGCCGGCGATCCACGCCACCGCGAGCAGCCCCAGCGAGTGGTACATCTGGTAGCGGGCCGCCGTCTCCCAGACGTCGAGCATCCGCTCGTCGAGCCGTCCTTCCAGCCCATGAGCGCCGAACGCGCCCGTCCCTACGGCAATCGCAGCGAGCGCTGCGCCTAGAATTGCGAAGATCTTCACTGGGTCTCCGTCGCTTTCGAGTATGCCGCAGGCGAAAAACCCGCGACCACCACCGGACCCGACCACAGATAAGGCGCTCCTTCGGGGAGCTTCGCTTCACGGGCCAGCGTCTTCATCGACGCCGCGTTCGAAGGGTCGGACAACCTCAGCTCGTGGAACCCGACGCCGTTCGACTCGAGCCACTCCCGCGCCGCATCACAGCTCGCGCAGCCCGCGGTCGTGAAAAGCCACGCCGGGTGAGTCTCTACCGAAAGCCCGAAGTCCCGCCGTTGCGGCTGCCGCGCGGCGACGACCCGCAACGCTCGTTGGAGCTTCATCTCGTCGAGAGCGAGCCCTCGTTCTTCCAGCTCTTCCCGCATCATGTCGGGCCCGCTCGGCTCCGGATCGGATTCGGCCTCCTCTCGTACCGCATCTTCCCGGAGCGCTTGCCGCGCCACCGTCACCCCGGCGTTGACCTCGACCCAGTGCGCGGTCCACGCCCCTCGCCACGCCGCAAACGCTCGCTCCTGAACCGTCGAGGACGGGGCGAGCGTCGCATTCGCGGTCGGTGACGTGCTGACGTCGGCCGCCCATCGCATGGAGCCGGGCAGGTCGCTCGTCGTGCCGGCGAGCCCGACCAGGACCGCGTGGCGCGCGGGCTCCGGCACCGCTTCGCGATCCATCACCGAGCGCTGCGCGCCGTCTTCGAACCAGTAGGTGAACCGCGCCTTTTGCGCGTAGTCGAACGTCAACGGCTCGAGCTCGGCGGACTGCGCCTCGTCCAAACAGGGAAACTCGGAGCACGCCGACAGCGACGCCAGCAGCGCCAGCACCATCGACAAGAGCGACACTCGGGACGACTCACGCAAGCTCGTCCCACAGGTGTGCGCTGGTGCGGATTCCCTGCTCGAAGCACTCGACGTCGAATTTCTCGTTCGGGCTGTGCAGCCTGTCGTCGTTCAGCCCGAAACCCATCAACACCGTCGGCGCCGACAGCACCTGGTCGAAGGTCGCCACGACCGGAATGCTGCCGCCCCCGCGGATGAAGACCGGACGCTTCCCCCAGCTCTTCTCGAAAGCGCGGCTCGCCGCCTGCACCGCGGGGTTGTCTCGCTCGGCGATGAAGGGGTGGCCGCCGTGATGGATGCACGCCTCGACCTTCACCGAGGCCGGCGCGATGCGCTTGAGGTGCGACACCACGAGCTCTTCGATCTCGCGCGGATCCTGGTCGGGAACCAGCCGGCACGAGAACTTCGCGTTTGCGTGCGAGGGCAGCACCGTCTTGGCCCCCTGTCCCGTGAAGCCGCCCCAGATTCCGTTGCAGTCCAACGTCGGCCGCGCCGTCGTCCGCTCGATCGTCGTGTAGCCCTTCTCCCCGTGCAGCTCGTCGACGCCGAGCTCCGCCTTGTAGTCCGCCTCGTCGAAGGGGAGGGCGGCCCACTCCTCGCGCTCTGCGTCGTCGAGGTCGCGCACCGCGTCGTAGAATCCGGGGATCGTCACCCGGCCATCTTCGTCATGCAGGCTCGCGATCATCTTCGCGAGGACGTTGATCGGGTTCGCGACCGCGCCTCCGTAGAGCCCCGAATGGAGATCGTGGTCGGGCCCTGTCACCTTGACCTCGAAGTACGCCAGACCCCGCAGCCCGTACATGATCGCCGGCATGCCCGGCCCGTACATCGACGAGTCCGAGATGATCACGGCGTCGCATTCCAACCGGTCCTTCTGCGCGTGAACCCACGGCTCGAGGTTCGGTGAACCGACCTCCTCCTCCCCCTCGATCAGAAACTTCAGGTTCACGGGGAGTGACCCGTTCGTCGCCAGATGCGCCTCGACCGCCTTCACGTGGCAGAAGAGCTGCCCTTTGTCGTCGGTCGCGCCGCGCGCGAAGATCTTCCCGTCACGGACGTCCGGCTCGAAGGGCGGGGTCTTCCAGAGGTCGAGCGGATCGGGGGGCTGCACGTCGTAGTGGCCGTACACCAGATACGTCGGCTTCGACGGGTCGTCGATGTGCTCCGCGTAGACGATCGGATGCCCTTCGGTCTCCTCGATCACCGTGTTCTCGAGCCCGATCGAACGCATGTGCTCGGCAAGCCACTCAGCCGCCCTCCGGACGTCCCCTTTGCGTTCGGGATCGGTCGAAATGCTCGGGATCCGGAGGAACTCCTTCAGCTCGGAGAGGAAGCGTTCCTGGTTTTCGTTGATGTAGTCGATCGGGGTGGTCATCGAAGGCTCCACGCTTGGGGGCCTCGATTTCTATCGAGCGGCCGAGGAAATGCCAAGCGTGGTGAGGCGTGAGGAAGAACCAGTAATAGGCGTGAGGCGTCCGCGCTCAGCCGTTGGACCTTCGTCGCCTCGCGAGCCGGGCGGGACGCCCGCTCACCAATCTCCGGTCTCACATCTCAAGCCTCGAGCCTCGAGCCTCAAGCCTTCATGCAGGCGATCGTCGTCCCACAGACCGTTTCCTCGTAGCAATCGACGTCCGCCGGGCACGATTCGACCTCGCTGTAACCCTCACCACAGAACGGCACAGCGTCACACACCGGCTGAGGAATGCAGTAGTAGGTTTCACCGCAGTGCTCGATGACGTCGCACTCGGCGTCGGTCGGACACTGCGAGTACGGTTCGGAACCGTCCGCGCATGCGACCATCGGCGCGGCACAGAAGGTCTCCGGCTCGCAGGTGATCGTCGCGCCACAGAGCTCGACTTCGACGCAGTCGCCGTCGGTGCGGCACTCGGGAACCTCGACCATCCCGTCGGGGCACGATGGGTACGCCGCGCAGTTGTCTGACGCCGCACAGTAGATCGTGTAGCCGCAGATCGACGCTTCCACGCAGTCGAACTCTCCGTCACACGTGCTCACCTCGTGTCGACCATCCGAGCATGCCGGATACGCCTCGCAGTTTGCCACGCCGCGGGCACACGAAATCGTCGCACCGCACAGCGTTCGTTCCGTGCAGTCGGCTTCGCCGTCGCACGTCGCGACTTCGAACTCGTCGTCGAGGCAGCTCGGGACCGCCGCACACTGCACGCCGCAGTCCGGATCCGGGTTCGTGCAGAAGTCGTCGCACTGCCCGTCACCGTACCAGTCGTAGAGGTCACAGTAGTCGGTGTTGGAGTCGTTCTTCTGATCCTTCTTCGCTTCTTCCTTGCTGTGAATCCCACCCTTCTCATCGGGGACGTTTCCACAGGCCGTCATTCCCACACACGCCACGATCGCCATCATCCATCGCTTGTTCATCGTTCTCTCGCTTCCAAAGTCACAAAGTCCAGGGGTTCACTCGTCGATGCCCGGCGGTAGTACAAACTCCGTACCAACACGCTGGATCAGTCTTATAGCGTTGAAATACAAGGGCTTTGTCGCCACCACTCCGCGAGCTCCCATCAAAAAACCGTGATCCCCCCCGCCCCCTCCCCACAGATTTCCACAAAACCCCCTCCACTCGACCTCTCCCCCCTGACCGCTTGCCTCCCGTCGCTCGCCGTTTACCACTCCGAAAGCGCTCGAAGCGCCGCGCCGCCTTTGCCAAAGTCCCCCGCGAAGGTGTACACCGCTCGCAAGCAGGTACGTCAGAACATCAAGAGAAAGAGGAACTCCCCATGGCCATCAAGCTCGCAATCAACGGATTCGGTCGCATCGGACGTCTCGTCGGGCGAATCGCCCTCGCCGACCCGGACGTCGACCTCGTCGCCGTCAACGACCTCACGAGCCCCGAGCAGCTCGCTTATCTTTTCAAGTACGACTCCACGCACGGGAAGTTCCCCGGCGAGGTGAAGCTGGAAGGCGACTCGATCACCGCGGACGGCGATACGTTCAAGGTGTTCGCAGAACGCGACCCGGCGAAGCTCCCGTGGGGGGACCTCGGCGTCGACTACGTCGTCGAATCGACCGGTTTCTTCCGCAAACGGGACGACGCAGCGAAGCACCTGGAGGCGGGCGCGTCGTTCGTCCTCATCTCGGCGCCGGGTAAGGGCGTCGACATGACCTTCGTCATGGGGGTGAACCACGACGCGTTCAACGCCGACATGCAGATCATCGACGTCGCGAGCTGCACGACGAACTGCCTCGCCCCGGTCGCCAAGGTCCTCAACGACACCTTCGGGATCGAGCGTGGCCTGATGACCACGATCCACGCCTACACCAACGACCAGTCGCTCCTCGACACCCCGCACAAGAGCGACTTCCGTCGCGCGCGTGCCGCGGCCGTCAACATGGTGCCGACGTCGACCGGCGCCGCGATCGCCGTGACCCGTGCACTGCCCGAGCTGGAAGGAAAGCTCGACGGCATGGCGGTCCGCGTCCCGACGAACAACGTCTCGATGGTCGACCTGGTCGCCACGTTCGAGAAGAGCGTCACCGTCGACGCGATCAACGCCGCGATGAAGAAGGCGGCGGACGGTGAACTGAAGGGGATCCTCGGGTACACCGAAGACCCGATCGTCTCGTCCGACATCAACGGCGACCCCCACTCGTCGGTCTTCGACGCCCAGGCGACCATCACCATCGGCGACAACATGGCGAAGATCGTGTCGTGGTACGACAACGAGTTCGGCTACTCCAATCGCATGATCGACGCCCTCAAATACGTCGACGAACAGCGCGGGTGATTCGATGGACACCACCGGAATCCGGTTTCTCGACCAACTGCCGATCGACGACGAGTCGGTCGTCTTCATGCGGGTCGATTTCAACGTGCCGCAGGACGACGACGGTAACGTCACCGACGATGCCCGGATCCGCGCGGCGCTCCCGTCGATCCGGTGGATCCTCGACCGCGGCGCGAAGCTGATCCTGGCGAGCCACCTCGGCCGCCCGTCGGGCAAGTTCGAGGAGAAGTACTCGATGGTCCCGGTCGGCGCGAAGCTCGCCGAGCTCGCCGAGGTGGAGGTCCTGATCCCCGACGAATACTTCGGGGACGACGTCATGGACGGCATCGAGCGCCTCAAACGCGGTCAGGTGATCCTGCTCGAAAACCTCCGCTTTCACGACGGCGAAAAGTCGGGGGACGAGGAGTTCGCGAAGGACCTGGCGAGCATCGCCGACTTCTACGTGAACGACGCGTTCGGGGTGTCGCACCGCAAACACGCGTCGGTGTACCAGATGGTCGAGCACTACCGCCGCGACCGAAAGGCCGCCGGCTTCCTCATCAAGCAGGAGATCGAAGCGCTCGGCGCCCTCCAGAAGAGCCCCAAGCGCCCCTTCCTCGCCGTGATGGGGGGCGCGAAGGTGTCCGACAAAATCTCGGTGCTCGAGTCGCTCCTCGACAAGGTCGACGCGATCCTCGTCGGTGGCGCCATGGCCTACACCTTCCTCGCCCAGCAGGGCCAGGAGGTCGGCAAGTCGATGGTCGAAGAGGACCACTTCGACACCGCCGAGGCCATCTTGCGCCGGGCCCGGAACTCGAGCAAACGGATCGAGCTCCCCGTCGATCACGTCGTCGCCCCGTCGATCGATACGGACGACGAGTCGAAGGTGGACGTGGTCGAACAGATCCCCGAAGACCTCGCCGGGTTCGACATCGGCCCGAAGACTGTCGCCGCCTACCGCGAGCTGATCGCGAAGGCGGGCACGATCTTCTGGAACGGCCCGATGGGCGTCTTCGAGCACGACCTCTTCGC
>CAYPJU010000159.1:0-5828 GCA_964411125.1 uncultured Bradymonadales bacterium
ACCGGCCGATACGAAGTCGCGAACTACCCGAACGTCTTCATCCCCACCAATCTGGAGGTCAGCAACGACGTCAAGGACGAGTTCGCGGGGTTCTACCGAGCGCTCTACGACAGGACAAACGAGGAAAACCCCGGCGCCGTCGTCACCGAGTACTCGTGGTCGACCGCAAGCTGCGACCCCTGCCCTGGACCGACCCTCTCGCAGGGAGACTTGCTCACCCTGGGCGCCGACGTACTCGTCGACCCCGAGGGAGACGAGCCCTCTCTCGCACAGCCCCCAGACCGTTCGGCGAAACGGCGTACCGTTCGTCCATCACCCCGCAGGTTCGTCCCCGGCGGATGGACCGTGACTCGGCTTCACGCTCGCTATGGGCGCGACGAGGTCGGAGAAGACCTCGTCTTCCGGCACGCCACCCCCGTCCACGGCGGCAACGAGCGTCGCCTGCCCGACGGCTCGCTCTCCACCGGCGCCGAAGAAGGCTCTGTGAACAACTTCCAGGGACGCTATATCATCCGCCACGAATGGACCGGCGACGCAAACTGCGAGAACCCGCAGTTCGGACGTTGGGGTGGTCCACCCGACGGGGGCTCCGAACGAATCGACGTGAGCCCGAGCGCCAATACCCGAGGCCCCGCCGCGGAACCGCCCAAACCCGTCGACCTCGCCGGGGTACTGAAGACCTCCCTCCCCTTCGTGAAGAAGGCCGACGCGGCCGAGCCACCGATCGAGCCGTCCGGCGACGTGGAAGAAGTCCCGGCCGCGACTGAGGACCCGACCCCCGAAGCGAAACCGACGCCGCCCCCCGCCACGAAAAAGCCGTTCGGGTGCTCGACCGCCGCCGATCCCGGCAACCTCCCAGGATTGGCGCTGCTCGGTCTCCTTCTGTTCCGGAGGCGGCGACGCGACTGATGGCTTCCGATCCCCTCCGAAAGATCCTCGGGCCGCTCCCCGAGGTCGAAACCCGGCATCACCCGTGGGACGAGCTCGCCCTCCCCGAAGAGCGCGCCCTGGTGACAAACGCCGTCGACAAGCGCGTCCAGGAGTTCCTCACCGGGCGCTCTTGCGCTCGCGCCGCGCTACGGCGACTCGGCGTGAGCGATGTTCCCCTCGGTCGCGCCGACAACCGCGCCCCGATGTGGCCCGAAGGCGTCGTCGGAAGCATCACCCACACCGACGGCTTCTTCGGTGCCGCCGTCGCCCTCGAGTCCAACCTCGCCTCCCTCGGGATCGACGTCGAGGTCGCCGACCGGGTCGACCCGAAACTCGACGCCCACCTGTTCTCGCCGACCGAGGTCACTCGATTCGACGGGAAGGTCGAGGACTGGCGAACCATCACGTTCAGCGCGAAGGAGTCGATCTACAAGGCGCTAAACCCCCTGCTCCACATCTGGATCGACTTCCTCCACGCCGAGTTCCTCGTCATCGAAGATGGGCGATTCGTCGCCCGCATGACCCCCACCGGCATCGAACCCTTCGACGTCACCGGAAACTGGCACCGCACGGGAGGTCTCGTGCACACCGCTCTCCTGCTCGAGCGAAATCCGGTGAAGTGACCGCGGTCATTTTTCGCCGCAATCCTTCGTGTATCCCTGCTCGCACGCATACGCGCGAAGTTCGTCCGCCGTCTGCGGCTGGTCGTGCGGAAAGAAGTGGTGCACGTCAAACAGGATCTTGCAGCCCCCGTACTTGTCCTTCTGAGCGCACGCCAGCGCGGTGCCCGTGTAGGCTACCGCACGCTGCCCCGCGCCGACGGCCTCGCTCCAGAACACCATCTGCGCGGCGCGACGGCAGGCAGCGGGCGGCTTCATCCGGTGACATACGTCGCGCATCTTCGCATAGTATACACGGTCATCGAGCGCGGTGTCCGTCGCCTCTCTCTCGAGCGACTCCAGGTTTGCGACCGTGTCGCACGCGCTCGTCTGCCCCCGACCGTCCAGCAGACACGTACGCTCGGCGAGCGCTCGCAGCTTCGTGTAGTCGCCCCGCGCCACTTCCAGGTGATGGGTCATCGTCCAACACGCCATCGCGTTGCCTCGCTCGCAGGCGATCCCGGCGAGCTCGTTTCCCTTCTCCACTCGCTCCGCCGACGGCCACATCCCATCGAGGAGACGCGCCGCGCCCATGATGCACGCCACGTCCATCCCGAGGCGACACGCTCGGCCGAACGTCGGCTCCAACTGCCCCGCAGAATACTCCGGCGTCCACTCTTTCGTTTCGTCTTGGACCTCCCACAGACCGAGGGCGAGGCAAGCCGGCGCGACGTCCCGATCGCACGCCTCCTGGAGGCCCTCTGCGGAGTCGGGTGCCGTCCCTAGATACCCGAGTTCCATCCGGCGGCGCTGCTCGGGTGACCCGATCCCTTCGAACGGAGGTTGTGCGATCGCCTCGTATGCACGCGCCACGATGGGGTCTGTCGCTTCCTCCGCCGCCTCCCGACAAGCGACGAGGTTCCCCGCGTGGCATCCTGCCACGCCGTGCGGCACGGCCCGGTCGCAATGGATCTCCCATCCGGCGTCACACGCCTCCCCCTTCGCCGCGGCCAAATCCGCCCCGCCCGCGCGCTTCGCCAACTCCACGCGCAGGTCGCAGACCAACGGCATCTCCCTCGAACAGGGGGGCACCCGCTCCGGAAGCTCGACCGACTCTCCGTCGCCGTCCCGCTTCGCGATCTGCAACCGTGCCCAACATGCCGTCGTGTCTCCCTCGCTGCATTTCTCCGTCAGAACCTCGCGCTGTCGCCGTCTCAGCAACCGTTCCGTCGGCCCCAGCGCATCGAGCGACCATTCGCCGTGAATGTGCGCGTCCCACGTGCACGTCAGCGGATTCTTCCCATTCTGACACGCCTTTTCGAACTGCTTCCGGGCCCACGTGACGTCCGACAGGGCGCTCGCCGCGAGGTACGTCTTACGGGCCGCTTCGGCGCACTGCGTTGGATCCTGCGTCTCCTCGCATTGCGTCCGAGCGCGGGTCGTCACCAGCTCCTTGCGTACGTTGAACGCCTCTACGAGCAGGAATCCGACGAAGAGCGTTCCGAAAAAGAGCACCATCAGAGGGACCAGAAACCGCTTGAAGCGAACCTCGACCGCGACGCCTTGCTCCACGGGCGAAGAAGCGGTCATCCCTCTGAACGACACCGGCAAGAGTGCGAGCACGGCCGGCACCCACATCGAGTATTGGAACCACATCTTCGCGCTCGTGGCCACGTCGCCCTTGGCCATCACGGTGAGCCCGACCAGCGCGGCGACCGCATACAGCGGCGTGAGGTACCGCAGGGCTTTCCAACCGAGAATCCACGCGATCCCCGTCACCAACAACAGTGCGTGCACCGCCAACTCGAACACGGGTCCTTCGCCGAAACGACCCACCAGAAATGCGAACCCCAAAAGACTCTGCAGCCCGCCGAGCGCAATCCGCACCATTGCCCACAGGAGCTTGCCCGGGTTCATCCCCTGCTGTTCGCTCGGCTCGTCCGGTACCATTGTCGTCCTCGATTCGATCCCGGGCCGCGTCGACCCCACTACTCCTGACAGATCGTCGCCCCACCCTGTGAATAAACCCGCACACCGAGCAGCGTGAAGTGCTCTTCCGTCACCGTCCCGCTCACGCCCGGCGAGCAAGCACCCGGGCGCTCGGCCGCGTCGTAGGTGTCGATCTCGACCCCCCAGGGGTGCCACCACCAGACCAGGTACCCGACCCCGGCAAACAGCGCCAGGACCGCCGTGATCCGTACGATCGTTCCGATACATCCGGCGCGCCCGCGGCGGCGCTTCTCCCGCTCCGCCTCGAGCTTTCGATCCGCCTCCATGTAGCGGCGCAACTGCTCCTTCTTCTCCTCCATCGCTTCGTCGCGCGAAGTGGATTCGCCGGGTGCACTCATCCTGTCGTCTCGGTCTCGGGAATACCCACTGTACCGGGACTTGCCCCCGCGGAAAAAGAAACCGTTTCCATCTCGGCATGCGTCCAACTTTGCGGTCCTCAGCCAAATCCGCTAAATCCTCGGGCAATTGGGAGGTGTTGTATGAAAATGTTTCGCACGTTGCTGATCGCCACCGCGGCAGCTGGATTGTTCGCCTGCGGCCCCACCGAAAACACGCCGTCGGATGCCGGCTCGATCGTGATCGACCTCGGCAGCGGAGCGAGCGACGATGCGGGGGGAGGCCCCGACGCGACCGGGTCGACCGATGCCGACGCACCGTCCGCTGACGCAGGAAACTCCGACGATGCCTCCGGCCCCGACGACGCAGGGAGCCCCGACGACATGGCTGCGCCTGTCGACATGGGGAACGGCGATGCGGGAACTCCCGACGACATGGCCCCTCCCGTCGACATGAACATGGGTCCGGCCGTCTACGTCGGCACGGGCGACCCGTACAACGTCGGGACCCTCGCGGTCGCGACCCGCACCGTACCGACGTCCGAGAGCGGCGCCGGCGTGGAGTTCGTCCTCTCGCAGCCTACGACCCCCGGGCTCTACCCGGTCATCGTCCTGCAGCACGGATTCCTCCTGGAAGACGACTACTACACGACCCTCGTCGAACACGTCGCCTCCCACGGCTTCGTCGTCCTCGCTCCACAGATGTACGAGCCCTCGTTCCTCGCTGCGCCGAGCGTGCCCGAAGAAGCGGTCGACGCCGTCGCGCTCTACCAGTGGATCGCCACCGACCTCGACGCCCTGGCGACCGTGAACGTCGAGCCGTCGTTACTCGGACTCGCCGGCCACTCGCGCGGCGGGAAGGTGGTGTGGGTCGCGCTCGAATCGGGCTTCGCCGGTGCCACCGCCGTCGCCGGGATCGACCCCGTCGACAGCGCCGGGGGATTCATCTCCAACGAGACGCGGGTGACCGACGGAGGTCTGCAAGCCAACGTCCCTTCGCTCCACATTGGCGCCGGCCTGAGCATCGAAGCACCCTTCGGCATGTCGTGCGCGCCGGCTACCGACAATTACGCCGTCTTCTACGGCGCGGCACCGTCCCCGGCCTACCAGGCGTACGCCCCCGACTACGGTCACCTCGACATGCTCGACGACGACTTGACCGGGTGCGGGTTCACCTGCACGGCGTGTTCGAGCGGCCCCGACGCCGCCTTCCGCCCGTTCACCGCGGGTCAGCTCGTCGCCTTCTTCCGCATGACGCTGCAGGGCGACACCACGGCGGAGACTTACCTGACCGACCCGAACCTCGCCGCGATCACCGCCGAGTTCATGAAGAAATGACCCCGCGGGGCGGTCCCCCCGCTTCGGAGACTCCATGAGCGCCAGGCTTAGACCCCGATTCCAACTTCGCGTCGACCTCGCACCCGACTCCGTCATGGAAGTCTTCCAGGCCGAAGCGACGCCCGACGGCCCCTGCGCCCTACAGCTCTACGAGCGACAGGTGGAATTCAGCGTGCCCGAATCGCGCCGCCACTTCTGGTCTCCCTTCCTCAACCTGATCGTGGAGACTGCGCCCGGCGGCGCCGTCCTGCACGGTAAATACGGTCCGAACGTCAACGTCTGGACGATGTTCATGGCCGCCTACGCGGTCTGCTTCTTCGGTGCCGTCGCGGGCTTCTTCATCGGGACGAGCCAACTGCAACTGAAGGGGGAACAGCCGCTCACCGGGTTCTACCTGGTCGCGGGAGCCGCCGCCGCCGCCGCCACCATCTACGCGATCGGGCGAGTCGGCCGGCACCTCGCACATCCCCAGATGCTCGAGTTTCACGGTTGCGTCCGAGAATGGTTCGGCTCCCACATCGTCGATCTCCTGGACGAAGAGACCGACTGAGGACCTCGACGCTCACGGCATCGGCTGCAGCCTGACGTCGATGTTCGCAAAGGTCGCCGAGTTGTC
>CAYPJU010000160.1:0-5643 GCA_964411125.1 uncultured Bradymonadales bacterium
GTGTGGGACCGCGCTTCGCGCGGTGGGTCAAAGATCGGCGTGGAGAGTGAGGCCGGCGAGCAAGTAGAGGATTCCGGGGGCGTCGTCGAGATGGGGGGTGACGCGGTCGACGGCGCCCACCCAGCAGCGGCCGGCGACGTGGATGAGGGGCCCCGTAGCTGAGGAGTAGCCCCGCCCCGCCGCTGAAGACGCCGGTCACCTATGCCTCAGGCCTCGAGCCTCGGATCCGGCGCCGCCGCGAGATCCCGCCCCTCCCAGAAAGATGGGTGCGGCATGTTGTCGTAGGGGTGTTCCATGAACGCGCGGCAGGTGCGGACGATGAAGCCGATCTGGTAGCCATCGAAGCAACGGTGATCGAAGGTGCAGCCCACGAACATCGACGGGACGACCTTCGGCTCGCCGTCGACCGCCTGCACGGCGTCGTGGACGGCGCCGGGGAGCGCGACGAGCGGGCAGCGGCTGGCGGGGACGAGGGGGGCGTAGCCGAGGCGCATGTCGAACGCGGCGATGGACGAGACCATGAAGCTGCCGAACGGGTCGCTGCGCACGCCGATTTTGTCGAGGTCGGCCGACACGTTGTAGGTGAGGAAGTCGACCGTCTTGAGCATCCGCTTCATGAGCCACGGCGGCACTTTGTCGATCAGCGCCTTGGTGTCTTCGATCTCGTGATCTTCACCGTCGCGAACCTTCTGGGCGCGGCCGCGCAGGATCTGGCTGATCTGGACGACGTCGAGCTCGTCGACGCCCGTGATCTTGATGCCGGAGAGATCGGCCTGCCCGGTGTCGGGGTTCGGGATCGCAACCTGGCAGAACGCGTCGACCGACTCGCGCTTCTGAAGCCGGCCGTTGACGACCATGACGTTGAGGTCGGGGAAGCGGCGGTAGGACTGCGCCAAGCAGTAGACCATCAGCGCCGTCATCGAGACCTTGACCCCGGACGCCTCGGAGACCTCGTCGGCGTATCGAACGGCGTCGGCGACGTTCAGCAGCTCGTGGCCGTAGATCTGCGGGTCACGCGGGGTATCCCACATTCCGACCGAGATCTTTCGCCAGGAGGTCAGCTTTTCGAGTGGCTTCCAGTGCTTCGACATTGCGGTCCTCGTTGGGTTCGTGGAGAGGATAGTCACGGTCGGCCGCCCTACGCAACGAATGGATGGAGAGAACTCCGCCCCGTCGGTCAGCGGAGCGAGAAGCGAATCCCGTGCGAGCACGTCGAGGTCCCCTGGATCCCGAAAGACGTTTACACCGACCGCCGTCTCCGGCACGGTCGAGACATCGTGTGGTCGGATTCTCACATACCAGCGGCAGGTCAGGGCGAGCTCGCCGTACTCCGGAAGGTCGTCCGATGAGGATGGGCTCCCTTCGTATCGAGGAGCTCGTCGGACGCGGAGGAATGGCCTCGGTCTGGCGCGCCGTGCACGACGGAGGACAGACGGTCGCCGTCAAGGTCATCTCCGAAAGGTACGCCGGCGACGAGCGCTACCGATCGGCCTTTGGGCGCGAGGTGCAGGCAGTCGCAGGCATCGAACACCCTGGCATCGTCCGGGTCTTCGACTACCGGCAGATTGCCGAACACGAAGCCGCGGCGCTTCCGGCGGACTTCGTCGTCGGAGCTCCATACCTGGTGATGGAGTACGCGCCGCACGGGTCCCTTCGGGAGTACGAGGTCACCGACTTCGCCCAGTTTCGTGCGACGATGCTCGGCATTCTCGACGGACTCGCCTGCGCTCACGCCCGCGATGTGATTCATCGCGATCTCAAACCCGAAAACGTCCTCCTCTGCGAGAGAGGCGGGGGGACTCTGGGCTGGGTCATCAGCGATTTCGGTATCGCCCAGGCGGGCGATGCCCGGCACGGAACCGACACCGTGGAGATGCAAGCCCGCGCCGGCACGCCGTGGTACATGTCGCCCGAACAGCTCACCGGGCGGTGGCGGGACGCCGGGCCCTGGACCGATCTGTACGCTCTCGGTGCACTCGCCTACGAACTGGCGTCGGGACGGCCGCCGTTCGACTCGGATTCACTCGTCGATCTCGCACGGCGTCATCTGACGGAACCCGTACCGCCGTTCGTCGCCAACTTCGAGATCCCCGGCGAGCTCCGACGCTGGATCGAGACGCTCCTCGACAAGGACCACACGCGACGTTTTCGCTGCGCGGCAGATGCCGCCGCGGCGCTCCTCTCATTCTCGGGGGACGCCCCGTCCCCCCGGCTGCTCTCTCGGCGTGACGTCGACGCGCCGGTCCCGACGGTCACGGCGATGCAGACTCTTCCTCTCCCCCCATCCCCTTCCGACGAAGTACGTCGTCCACCGCAACGCGAAGTCGCTTCCCCGCCCACGCCGCGAAGGACGTGGCCCTCGCCGAGTCTCCCCCCGACCTGGCGGACCCGCGACGACGCCTCGGCCCGCATCGAGTCGAGCCTCGGACTCGGGCTCTTCGGGCTTCGCGAGGTCCCATTCGTCGGCCGCGAGCAGGAGAAGGCCCTGCTCTGGGAGACCCTCCTCGACGTCGCATCCCGGCGCAAGCCGCGGACGGTGGTCGTCGAAGGGGATGTCGGGACGGGCAAGAGCCAACTTGCCCGCGCTTTCGGTCATCGGGCCCGAGAACTGGGCGCCGCAACGGTCGTCTGGGCACCTCACGCTCCGGGAGGCAGCGCGTACTCGGGGCTCTCCGCCCTGGTGAAGAAGGCGTTCAGTCTCTGGGGGTTGGAACGCGAACCGAGACTCCAACGCCTTCGCACGGTCCTCGCAGAGCTCGAGCCATCCCTCGCCTCCGACGAGTTCGCCTCGAAGATGGAAGCGATGGTGCTCGACGACCTCATCGAGCCCGGCCGGTCGAAGAACCCGTCGACGACGCATTCGACGGACGCGGAGCGGCGTGCGACGAGCATCCGCCTGCTCGAGCGGATGAGCCGCGAGCGACCGCTCGTCGTCGTCGTCGACGACGTGCAGTGGGGGCCAGAGCTGCTCCCCCTCGTCGGCGACATCCATCGGCAGGGAGAGCTCCCCGTCCTGTTTGTAGTCACGGCACGGACCGCAGGGCGATCGCCCGAACTGCAGGACGAGCTCGACGCCCTTACCGCGCGCGCCGATGTGGCACGGACCGCCCTCGAGCCCCTCGACGTTCTGGAGCAGTTCGAGTTGCTCGATCGCATGCTGCATCTGCGCCCAGACGTTCGACGTTCGATCGCCCACAGAACGCAGGGAAATCCGCTCTTCGCGATTCAACTCCTCGGCAGTTGGGTGGACGGCGGCCGACTCGTTTACGGCCCCGACGGCTTCAGCCCCGCCGGCGACCACCAGGACGACCTGCCGTCCGACATCCACGAGGTCTGGCGGGAGCGGCTCGAGACGATCCTCGCGAGCATCCCCCCCGATCGCCGCGAGTCGCACACCGCCGTGTTGGAACTCGCCGCGTTTCTCGGCCCCAAGATGGAGTGGCTCGAGCTGAGAGAGGCGGCTCGGGCCGCCGGAATCCAGGATGTCGACTACTCCTTCGCCGACCGGCTGGCGGAGCAAGACCTCGCGCGGACCAGCCCGTGGGGCGTCAGCTTCGTCCATCTACTCTTCTGCGAGAGCCTGCGACGTTTCGCGCGCGACGCGGGCCGTGCCGAAGCGCACCACCTGGCGTGTGCCAAGGCGCTGACGAAAGTCGGAGATCCGCGCGTCGACGGGCTTCGAATCGGTGAACATTGGATCGCGGCCGGACGCTGGCGGGAAGCGTCTTCCCCCCTCTTCGCGGTAGCTCTCGCTTCCCGAGTCGCTGGCGACGAAGACCGCGCCGCTCGCGCCATGGAGCGCCTCGAGGAGGTCCAGCGAGCGCTCGCCGACGACGAGGTGATCCGGATGCGACGTCGGCAACTGGAGCTCTTCGACCGACAGCGGCGAGGGGAGAACCTCGATGACGTGGAGCTGCTCGAGCTGCTCGAAGAGGCGCGCCGACACGACGCTCCGGACGTCGCATTCCACGTCCTCAAGCGTTTCGCCATCGGGTACCGGCGACGCGGGGAGTTCGACAACGCCTTGGAGTGCTTGGACGAAGCGGTGACGATCGCCGAACAGATGGACGAGCCCCGCTTCGCCGCCGAAGCCCTGCGAATGAGCGCCCAGACTCAGCTCTACCGCGGACACCTCGACGACGCCGAGAGACGACTCGAGCAGTCCGAATCCTGGGCCAATCGCGCCCTCGGCGAGGCCGAAACAGAAGCGGTGGTTCGAGCCGTGTCGCGCGGTCGGCTGCTCATCGAGCGAGGCGACTACGAGGCGGCCCGCGACGTTCTCGTGCGGGCGCGCTCCTCCGCCCTCGACGCCCAGCAGCGGACGGTCCTCGCCGACATCTACAACGAATTGGGCGACGTCGATCGACTTCTCGGCCAGTGGGAGAGCGCCCGCACGAACCTGCAGAGCGCGATCCTCGTGCAGGCCTTGCTCGGCACGACGTCCCTCGTTCCCCGCGCCAATCTCGCGCTCGTCAGCGTCTTTGCGGGCGATTACCAAACTGCCCGGTCGATGTTGAACGACCTGGTGGAAGAAGTAGCTGCCGAGGGCAAGCGCTACTGGCTGCCCGTCTTGCAACTCGCGCTGGCGTGCTGCGCGGCCGCGTCGAGGGACTGGGACTCCTGGGACGAGCTCTTCGAAAGCGCACGAGAGCAGTTCACTGCCATGGCGTACTTTGCGCGCGACGTCGCCGTCATCGCCGAACATGCCGCCCGCCTCGCCGCCGACGGCGGGCAACCGACCCGCGCCGCGGCGGCTCAGGGCCTCGCCGAAGCTCAGTGGGAGGGGCTCCGGACCGAAAGCTGATCCGCCGCTTTCCGTCGGGACCTGCGGTCACGGAATGGCGCTCCAGAAATCGCGCAATCGCCGGGCGACGACGCCGGGCCGATCGAGATGCGCGCTGTGATGGGCGCCCCCGATCACGCTGAGCTCTACGTGCCCGGGGTTCTGCGCCACCATCTCGCGGCCGATGGCCAGGTATCTCTCGTCCATCCCGCCCACGACATAGAGCGTCGGCTTCTCGGTGCCGTACGGGATGTTCCAGAGCATCACCTGTTTGCCGACCGACAGCGTCAGCATCGCCCGCGACCAGCCGTACGCGTGTGACCGGGCCTGCTCGGCACGTCGCTCTTTCACTGCCCCCCACGCCGAAGGGGTGCGGTCTCCAAAGAGGTCGAGCTCGCCCCACTCCGCCACGAACTCGGCCGGATGTTCGACGAGCAAACCCGCCCGCTGCTCGTCGACGGCGAGCCGCTTCTGCCGGTCACCGGGGTGCTCGATGCCGGGGTGCGCCCCGATCAGCGCGAGCGACCGTACGCGGTTTGGGTTCGTGCCGCAGAGGTGAAGCGCGATGCGTCCACCCATCGAGTAACCCACCAGGTCGAACGGTTCCTCTAGCTCCACGGCATCGAGGATCGCATCGACCGTCTCACCGAACCCGTAGTCGGCGGGGAAATCCTCGCTCTCGCCGTGCGCCGGAAGGTCGACCGCCAGGACGCGTCGCGGGGGGAACTCCTGCGTCTTCACCAGCGCCTCGAAGTCGGCGCCGCACCCCATGAAGCCGTGGAGAAGGACGACGGGCGTGCCGCGGCCGGGGCGGAGTTGGCGAACGTGTAGTTTCGGGTGGGTCACGGCGGTTGGCGGTT
>CAYPJU010000161.1:0-5630 GCA_964411125.1 uncultured Bradymonadales bacterium
GCCAGCAGGTCCCGACCTACCCGAACCAGGGCGCCCAGCAGGGGTTCCCGAACCACCCGAGCCAACAGGTCCCGACCTACCCGAACCACGGCGGGCCGCATCAGCCTGGCCAGCCCGTCGGGACGCAGCCCGCACACGGGGGACAGCAACAGCACTTTCCCAACGAGCTCAGTCAGGGGATGAGGATTCCCGGGCCGGGCGGCTTCGGTGGCGTGCCGGGGCAGCCTGCGCCGAGTTTCGGCGAAGGTCAGAGCTCCCCTTCGGTAGGGAGCCCGCTACATGGTCAGGGAACGACCCCGGGCGGTCCGACCAGCGGTCGTCATCGAATGGCCGACGGGGACGTGGTGACGCCTCAGGAGCGGATGATCTACGCGTCGTCAGGGGCGACGTTCGGGGCCGTCATCGGGACGTTCCTCGGGCTGATGAACGCAGCGCTCGAGGACCAATCGATGGTGGAAGGATTCCCGCTCCTCATTCAGCTCGTCGTCTGGTTCGCGCTCTTCATCGGCATCCTCGCCGCGTGGCGGCCGGACCGATTCGAATCATTGAAGAACAAGATTTTCGGATCCGACGAAGGAGAAGCAGGGTCTCAGTGACCGCGGTCACTGGGGCTCGCGCATCACGTCGGCGGGATCGAAACAGAGGTCGACCGAACGGTTGACGACCGCGTCTACCTTCCCCCAGATCGCAGTCCTCCAGCAGCTCTTCCCCTCCGGGCCTTCGATCTCGTTGCCGAGCGCAAAGTCGACGAGCACGTTACCGAATCGCTCGCCGTCGGGGGTCGTCGCGACCGCGCCTCCAATGGCGTAGGGGGGATCCACCGCGATACCGTCTGCGGTGAGCCGAGTGGTACCCCGAGCCCCTGCCGGCTGGATGAGGTCTTTGTCCCCTCGAACGGTGTACTCTCCGCACGGTGTTTGCGTCGTGATGTAGAAACGGTGGTCGACCCTGAGCGTTCCGGTCACATAGAGATTCGCGAAAGGGTTGTAGGGGAACGGGGTTCGCTTTCCGATCAGGAGCTTTCGCTCGGCGAATGCGATGTCCGTGAAGACCGTATCGGTCACGGGCGCCTCGAACGGATTGCCGGGCTGGTATGAGTCCCCGAGAGCCTCGGGGGGAATGGGGAGGTCGAGGACGAAGCCGTTCACGTAGGTTCGGAAGAGCGGTTTCTCCGAGTCTCCCTCGACGCGCTCGACCGCCACACCGGGCCTCAATTTCACCTCGGTGCCTGCCCAGACGGGGACCGAAACGTTGCGCGTCACGACCGTGGCGGCATCCGAGGTTCGGATCCAGTACGTCGCGTCGAGCCGGTCGAGCTGGCCGAAATTGCGCTGGAAGCAGTGCCCTCGGGGTGTGTTTGCCGGGACCGGTCGGATCTCCATCCAACCGTCGCGTTCGCCGACCACCTGGAAGGGGATCCACCAGCGATCGGCCGCCTCCCACCTCATCTTCTTCGCGTGCTTTCGGAACCGTTCGATCTCGTCGGTGGCTCGCTCGTGACGCAACCTCTCTTTGCGAAGCTTCTCCCGCTCGTCGAAATCTCGGCGCTTCTGCCCCCGCAGTTTTCGTCGGCGCTTTCGCATCCGCTCGCGTCGCTTCGCTTCTCGCTCGTTCCGGTTCTCCAGGCGTTCCTTCTCGCGCTCCACTTCCTCGGCGGCATCTTCGGCCCAGCGCGCTTCGAGGTCCTTCTGACGTTCGGGGGTGCGGTACTGGAAGTACGCAGACGAGTCGGAAGGGGCGAGTCGGATCGGGGTGTTGCGATGCACGACGACGAAGCGGGGTCGTTCGGGCGCGACCTCCTCGGGCTTTTCGGTGACCTCGGTCATCGGAGCTTCGGCCCGCTGCACCTCGCCCCCACCGCCGCACGAACTCCAGACGATGGCCGCGGTGACCGTGGTCATCCAGAGAGGGGCGCGGTCAGTGTGGTTCCACGGGCGCGCGCTGAATCCGCTCTCGGCTCGATTCGATTTTCGGCTCAAGGTCATTTCGGTGCCCCTGCGGTACGAGTTTGTCGGCGAGCTCCACCGCCTGAGCGGCGCGCCGTGGTGAGCCGAGTGCGAGCCAGCGATCCGCCGCCCGCAGCGATTGTTCGGCGGCTTCCCTCAGCGCCATGTCTTCGGTGGCGTCGTCGAGGACGGAATCGATCATGGCGTCCCACTCCACCCGGTCGTCGAGAAACGCCATGCACCAACATCGCGCGATGCGCGTGAAGAACAGATAGAGGCGGTGTCCTTGCGGTTCCAGCCTGGTACGTGCCGAGTCCAGCAGGACGATAGCCTCTTCCACCTTGGCGCGGTCGGGCAAGTTCATCTTCGCGAGCGCCAGATTGATGGCCGCGACCGGCAGCGTCGTGTGGTTCGTGATGGCGGCGAGGGAGTGCGCCTCTCCAAAGACCTGCTCGGCTTCGGTGAAGTTCTCTTCGGACATCGAGACTTCGCCGAGCAGCACGAGGTGGTTCACCAGAATCCAGCGCTGGCCGTGGGCACGGGCCAGTCCAATCGCTTCCAGATTGAGCTGCCGAGCGCGGGGGAAATTGCCCCTCGCGCGCTCGATCTCGGCGAGGCCCGTGATCGCGACCGATTCGCCTTCGGGGTCGTTCTCCATCGCGTAGTGATCGCGTGCGACGCGGAAGTGAGCTTCGGAGTCGTCGATGTGTCCCTGACGCAGCTCGAAGATCCCCTGCGCGTGGTGTGCCGACGCGATGGCGATGGGGCGTCGCCCGGCGTGCGCCTTCGCGATGGCCTGTTGGAGCAGCTCGCCGGCGAGCTTAACGTCCGCCAGATGCATGGCGCGGTGGGCGAGGGCTCGCAGGAGCAGGGCGTGTGTGCCATCCCAGCGGTTGGCCTCGACGATCGGGCGCACCGACTCGGCGTATGCGGCAGTCTCTCCGGGCGACTTGAAGATTCGAAACAGGGCGAGCCGCAGCTCGATCGCTTTGGCACGCAGTGGGTGGCCGTCGTCGAGATGCTCGAGCTGTTCGTCGATCATCGCCTGGAGCGCGTGGGACTCTTGCAGGCGCCCCGCCCGCATCATCGCGGTGGCGGCCGCGAGGAGGGCCACGATGCTCGGCTCGTGTTGTCCGAGCTCGATCAGGTGGAGGGCCCGTCGAAACTGCGAATCGGCGTCCTCGCGAAACTCCAGCATCTCGGCGAGTACTCGATGTTGCTCTGCGGCGCGCCCTTCGCGCTTCGCACGCGCGAGGATGCTCTCCCGCAGCAACTGGTGAGTCAGTGACCAACCGCCATCTTCGGAGCCTTCGATAAAGCCGCTGTCGACGAGGACTTCGCCGAGGTGATCGGGGGCCCAGATGCCGAGCGCCTTGCAGGCACGGATGAAATCGCGCCGCATGACGCGCATCCCCTGGGCGGCGCCAATCTCGAGCGCCTTCCTCGCGCTGAGAGGGTCGTCGAGCGCGCTCAACGCCCGGTCGAGGCGGTCATTCCAGAGTTGGTCGAGCGAGTCGGGGATCTCGATGCCGGGTGCCAGTCGGAAGCCCTGGGGCCCCGATTGCAGCAGACCGCGCTTGACCCACCCTCCGATGAGTTCCGCGGCGAAGAGCGGCTGCCCTAGCGTCCGGTGCAGAACGGCCTGCCGCAGCGCGGGCTCGAGCACGAGCATCTGATCCATGAGCTCGAGGTGATCCTCCGTCTCGATGGGCCCGAGTTCGAGCGCCCGCGCGAGGGGGTGCTCCTCGAGCTCTCGCAGCGCGTTTCGCTCGAGCGGTCGTTCGACGAGGAGCGCATCGCGGACGGTGAGCAGGATGAGGACGGGGGCGTCGACCGCTAGGAGAGAGCGCGTGAGCTCGACCGCCTCGAAGCCCCACTGCGCGTCGTCGATGATGACGACGGTCGGACGTCTGTGGGCGACGCGTCGGATGATCTGAACCATCGGCTCGCGACGTTCGTCGGGGGTCGTGAAGTGGACTGCAGGGACCTCCGGCGACTCTTCGGTCGGATGCAGAATGTGCGCGACCGCGGCCGCGAAAGGCTGGACGACGTCGGGGCCGGCGTTCGAGTAGAGCGTGAGCAGCCGGCGTACCCGGTCGTAGCAGCGCTCGATGTCGAGGCCAGTGCATCCGAGGTAGCGGTCGAGCATCGGGGGGATGCCGGTGAACTTGCCGGGCGCCGGATCGTGGGTCGCCCACATCTGGGTCACGGCGCCGAGCTCGTGCGCCCGTTCGGCCAGCCAGTGGGCGAGCCGCGACTTACCCGCTCCCGGCTCGCCGCGGATGACGACGGCGCGGGGCTCCCCGCCCACGGCGACCTCGCCGAGGCACTGCCAGAGCGCATCGCGTTCTTCGCGCCGTCCCACCATCGGCGGCTCGCGCAGCCGGTAGAGGCCGAGTCCGGACCCCAGGAGGGTGCCGCTCCGACGATCGGCGGGGGTCTCCCACGTCTCGGGGAAGGGCGGTCGGCCGAACTCGGTGAGCGCCGCCGATATCTCGTAGGCGGGGGTGGTCGGCGGTGCAGGAGGAGGTGGCGCACCTTCGGGCACGGAGAGGTAGGTCTCGGTCTCGACCGCCTCGCCGGTGAGCAGGTCCGTCGTCTGAAACGGCGTGGCTTCGAAACCGAGCGGGGTCGTGGGAGCGTCGGCGTTCTCGACGACGGCGCTCGGCACGGTCAAGGGCTCCGCGTTGCGCGGCGAGATGCGCTCCAGCGCCCAGGCCGCATCGGCGGCGCGCCGGAATCGGTATTCGATCTCCTTGACCAGCAACTGCCGGACCCACGCCTCGAACCCGGGGGGAACGTCGATGATCGGATCCAGCAGGGGAGGGGGCGAGAACAGCTGTTGGCGGGCCACGCGGACGGCGGATTTTCCGACGAAGGGTGTTCGCCCCGACGCGAGCTCGTAGGCCACGCACCCCAGCGCGTAGAGGTCGGTCCACGGTCCGTAGTCTCGCCATCGCGACTCGACCTGTTCGGGCGCCATGTACCAGGGCGTTCCGGCACTGCTCGCGAAGACCTCGCGCGTCGTCAACTGGCTACCGCTCGCGTGGGCGATCCCGAAGTCCGTGAGCTGACACCGAATCCCCTCGTCTGTCTCCACGAGCAGAACGTTGCCAGGCTTTAGGTCGCGATGGATGACTTGCCGTGCGTGCGAATGCGCCAGCGCATCGAGAATGTCGAAGAGGATCGTCTTGAGGGTGTTCCAGTCGCCGACGCCGGGAAGGGAAGAGAGGGAACCGCGGGTCGCGAGCTCCATCGCGAGCCACGGAGCTCCGACGGGGAGGGCGCCATCGGAGCGGCGGGCCGCTTCGGGGTCGACGCGCCCGAAATCGTAGACCCGGGTGATGCGGGGATGCGCCATGCGCGCGACGGCGCGAACTTCCCGTTCGAAGCCCTCGACGTAGAAAGGGTTTCGAGCGTTCTCCGCGGCGATCACTTTGACGGCTACCGGACGTGACGTGACGACGTGAACCGCCCGCCAGACAGTACCCATCCCCCCGGAGGAGATGGGCTCCTCCAGTTCGAAGCCTCCGAGGCGGGTCTTTGGGGTCATCTTCAGCCTGAAGCGAGACTACGCGCGGGGTGCATTGTACGGGCCGGGCCGTCGGCGCTCAACAGGCTCCGTTGGTCGGGGGCTTCGTCGAGGCGGTAGTATCGGGGGTGCAGGGTGCAGGGTGCAGGGGT
>CAYPJU010000162.1:0-5536 GCA_964411125.1 uncultured Bradymonadales bacterium
AATCGTCCAAAGGTTCACTGTTTCACTCCAATCGTTTGGCGTTCGACGGCCTGTCGAACTTCCTTATCGTCCATTGAATTCGTTCTGAGCGGCTTCGGGACCGCTCTCGATAATCGTCTCTGCGATGCGCCACGCTTCTTCCAGCGTGTCATCCAACTGGTCCAACTCATCGGGTCGGAAGGGGCCGAGCACCCAGTTCGTCACGTCACCGTGCTCGGGGCGCCCGACTCCGATCCGAACGCGCACGAAATCGCGCGTTCCGATCTTGTCGATGATGTCTCGCAAGCCGTTGTGACCGCCGTGGCCACCCCCTACTTTGACGCGCGTCGCGCCCGGGGCGAGGTCGATCTCGTCGTGCATCACGACGATCCGCTCGGGTTCCACGTCGTAGAACCGTGCAGCGGCGGCGACCGACTTTCCGGAGAGGTTCATGTAGGTATCCGGCTCGAGGAGTACGACCTTCTTGTTGCCGCACATTCCGGAGCCGTAACGACCATGAAATTTTTGCTGTGTCAACGGGATTCGCCATCGATCCGAACATCGATCGACGGCCATGAAGCCGACGTTGTGCCGAGTAGCGGCATACTTCGGCCCCGGGTTTCCGAGGCCCACCAGCAGATAATCGGTCACGGATCGAATCCGGGTCAGGCTTCGGCAGCTTCTTCTGCTCCCGCCTCGCCTTCAGCGCCCTTCTTCGTACCACGGGGCACGATGACTCGAGCGACGGCGTAGTCGACGTCGAAGCCGGGCTCGATCCCTTCACCGAGGTCGAGCTCGCTCGCCAACAGCGAGTCGCCACGACGAAGCGGCGTGATGTCGTGCTCGATACGCTCGGGGATGTCGTCGGGCTTGCAGACGATCGGGACTTCGGCACGGACCATCTGCAGACGGCCACCTTCACGGACGCCGCGCGGTCGGCCGGTCGTGGTGACAGGCACCGTGACGCGGACGGGAGCTTCCGGGTCGACCGACACGAAGTCGGCGTGCAGAAGTTCCTGACGGATCGGGTCGATCTGGTATTCGCGGACCATGACGCGGTCGTACGACGACCCGCCGTTGATCTGCAGACCGAAGACGAGGTTGGTGCGGCGCGGCCCGGTGAGGAGCTTGTAGAGCTCTTCGGGGTTCGCGGTGACCGCACGGGTTTCGTCCACGCCAGCGCCGTACACCACAGCGGGGATCAGTCCGTCGGCGCGAAGTTTGCGCGCGACGCCCTTGCCCGAATTGTCTCGGGGCTCGACGACGAATTTGCTTCTATCCTCAGACATACTTCCTTCCTTCATTCATCGACTCGAAAGTCGAAACAGAGAGCTGACCGAATCGCCTCCATGCACCCGTCGAATCGACTCGCCGAGTAGCTCACCAACCGAAACGACGCGAATTTTTTCGCAATCGCGGGCCTGATCGGAGCGCGGGATGGTATCGGTTACGAGAACTTTTTCAATCACGGAACGCTCGATTCTTTCGACCGCCGGTCCGGACAGGATCGGATGGGTCGCCGCGGCGTAGACTTTCTCGGCGCCGTGGTCGAGGATCGCCGCCGCAGCTTGAGTGAGAGTTCCTGCGGTGTCGATCATGTCGTCGACGATGACTGCCGTCCGTCCCTGGACGTCGCCGATGAGATGCATCGCTTCGGCGACGCCCGGCTTGCTGCGACGTTTATCGACGATCGCGAGCGGACAGCGGAAGACTTTGGAGTAGTGGCGAGCCCGCTCGACGCCGCCCGCATCGGGCGAGACGATCACGAGCTCGTCGTCGGGGATCGCGAGCTCGCGGATCCCCATGCTGAGGACCGGGCTCGAGTAGACGTGATCGACGGGACAGGTGAAGAAGCCCTGAATCTGTCCCGCATGCAGGTCCATCGTGATGAGTCGGCTGATCCCGCTCGTCTGCAAGAGGTCTGCGACCAGCTTGGCGGTGATGGGGGAGCGCGCGGCGACCTGTCGGTCCTGGCGAGCGTAGCCGAAGTAGGGGATCACCGCCGTGATGCTGTGAGCCGACGCGCGACGCAGCGCGTCGACGAGGATCATCAGCTCCATCAGGTTGTCGTTGACCGGCCACGACAAGCTCTGGATCACGAAGACATCGCGATGCCGGACGCTCTCGCCGACCTCGACTTGGATCTCTCCGTCGGAGAATCGACCGACCGTAGCTTCGCCGATCGGGATCCCGAGGTATCGGGAGATCGCCTCGCTCAGGTCGGGGTTCGAGTTCCCGGTGAAGAGCCTCAACTGGTCATGCATCGCCATGTTGCCTCGCATTGGGGTGCCAGGGTTCGAACCTGGGAATGGCGGTACCAAAAACCGCTGCCTTACCGCTTGGCTACACCCCAAGATGCTTCGAGACGGCCGAAAATTGCCGTCTCGAACGCGCGGTGTAACTAGCATTCCGCGGTTGGGGTGTCAAACGGCGGCGCGATCGCGACGCCGATGCGGGCACTTCACTCGACGGGGAGGATGCAGACGCCGAGGCGTTGCTCACCCTGGTATCGAATGCATTCGTAAGAATCGGGGCAGTCGGGGCTCACGCCGTCACAGAAGTAAAGGCAGCGAGGGTTGGCTCCGCCGGTCGATCGGCAGTGGAGGCCTACACCGCAGTCGGCGTCGGTCTCGCAGATCGCCTCGTTCTCCCCCGCCCCGGCGGGACCGCACGTCGACGCAATCGTCGCGCCATCGAGGACGCAATGCTCGTCCGCGCCGCAGCCCGTCTGACAGATCGGATCACAGGGGCCGATCGCCGGATCGAGCTCGTCGCACCCCGGCGTCCCGTTGTTGGACGCCGAGGTCGAGCCGTTGTTCGAACCCGACGTCGACTGATTGTTCGTCGACGCCGTTCCGTTGTTGGAGGCGACCGTACCGTTGTTGGAGCCGGCCGCGGTGCCGTTGTTCGACGCCGCGGTACCGTTGTTGGATCCGGCGGTGCCGTTGTTCGACGCTGCAGTGCCGTTGTTGGAGCCGGCGGTACCGTTGTTGGTCGCGCCTCCGTTGTTGCTGGAAGCGCTACCGTTGTTGGAACCACACGCCGCGACGCCGAGCGCCGCGATGACCAGAACTGTCCGCATCGTCGTTCTCCTGCTCACATGCTCGGAGCGCAGACGCCGAAGTCGGCGCCCTGGATCATCGCGCACATCTCGTTGGCGCCGCAGGTGCTCATGTCGACACACTTCTGACGACAGGTCAGCATGTCGGCCGACGGTCCGACGCACGCGAGGTCGTCCCCGCACTCGGTCGGCGAGGAGCACGCTTCGCCCACTCCTTTGGTGCCGTGGGCGACACACTGATTACCCGCCTGAGTCGGGTAGCAGTTCTGGCCGTCCATGCAGGAGTCGTTCGGGAACTGCGTGCAGCCGTCCATCGGGACGATGCAGATGCCGAGATCGGGGACGTTGGGATCGAGCAGGGCGCAGGTCTCCCCCTGCGCGCACGAGGGCTCTCCACCCGTGGCGCGGCAGAACTTGCGGCACGTGGAGGTCACCCCGTCGGTGCTGAGGCAGCCGAGGCCGACGGCGCACGCGGTGTTCTGATCGCACGTCTGTCCCTGCGTCGCGGCCCCGGAAGGCTGGCAGAGGGCCATGAGCGGGTCGTTCGCCGAAGCGCGCCCGGCGATGCAACCCTGGTTCGGGCCACAGCCGGTCTGGCAAAGCGGGTCACAGACGCCGAGCGACGGGTCGATCTCGTCGCATCCACCGTTGGTGGTCCCGTTGTTCGTCCCGGTCGTGCCGTTGTTGTTCGTCACGCCGTTGTTGTTCGTCACGCCGTTGTTGTTCGTGACGCCGTTGTTGTTCGTGACGCCGTTGTTGTTCGTCACGCCGTTGTTGTTCGTCGCGCCGTTGTTGTCACCGCCGACGTTCACGCACAGGCCGCTCTCGCAGGCAAACCCTGCGTCGCAAGCACCATCCACGCAGTTGTCCCAACACTTCTCGACGGTGTTCACGGTCGCGAACGTCTGGTCGGCACCGCAAGTGGCACCGTTGTTCGTGTCGCCGTTGTTGGATGCGCCGCCGCCGCAGGCGACGCCGAACATGGCGAAGCTCGCGACGATACAACCGACACCAAGGCTCTTTCGAATTACGTCATGCATTACAGATTCTCCTCATTTTCGGATCGCTTCGATGGGAAGCATCATTCACAAAGTCCGTTCGAATTGCACGTGTACCCGCAAGAGGTAGTGGTTCCGCAACAATCCTCGTTGACCGTCGCAGAAGTGCATCGGATTCGGCACTGCCCTGACTGGCACACCCAGTCGGTGCTCGCGCCACAGTCGGAGGCGCTCGCACACGGCAGCAGACAGACGCCGAGCTCGCCGCGCGCTGGAAGTGCGTAGAGCTGGCACACCGTCGGGTCCCCCCCTGCGGTGATCCCCGCGCAGTCGTTCGCGTCGTCGCGACAGTACTGAAGACAGACCCCGTCGGTCGGCTGGGTGAAGCACAACATCGCGTCGTCGCACGCCTCGCCGGGATCCCGACAGAGCGCGAACGGGGTCGACCCGATGCTCGTCTCCGGGGTGCAGAGGCTCGTGCGGGTGGTCAGCGGCGAGGCGCACGACTGGCCCGACGGGCATCCGGGGGAGGCCGCGAAAGGATCGCAGATCTGTGAGCAGACCCCCGACGCTCCCTCGACCCGGCAATAAGTTCCCTGGACGCATCCGTTCGTGTCCGGATTGCAGGTTCCCCCCAGCGGGGTCGTCCCGGCGGTCACGCAGACTTTGTGCTCGTTCGCCAGCGCGACGCAACTGTCGGCACCACAGTCCGCATCGGTCGCACACGCAGACGGTACGCAGACCGCCCGAGTCCCAGCCGAGACGCAGTACTCGGTCAGCGGACAGGTCGACGGCTCTCCGGCGGTGTCGCAGTAGTCGAAACAGCGGCCAGCCCCATCGTAGGAGATGCACGCGTACCCGTTCTGCTCGGGGCGATTCTCGTCACACGGCTGACCCGGGGCAGTGCAGTCGGGGAACGTGCAACCACTCGCGGTGCACACTTGCCCCCCCGAACACGCCGGCATGCAGGCCGATACGCACTGTCCGTCGCTGCACACTTCGTTCGCCGCGCAGGCGGGCGTGCACGTCGCGGGCGCGGGCATGTCGGGGGAACCGGCGTCCGTCGTCCCCATGTCGGGCACCCCGAGATCATTGCCCCCCGGAGCTCCGACGTCGGGTTGCACGCCGTCTTCTCCCGTATCGCCCTCGCCGCCGCCCATGTCGCGGTCCAGGGTCCCGTTGTTGTTCACCGGCGGAACACGACCGTTGTTCGTGATCTCAATCGCCCCGTCTTTGCACTGCAGCGTCTCCGGGTCGCACAACTGCCCGATCGGACAGTCGGTATCACCCGCGCACGGGACGTCGTCCACACCGCTCGTCGCGCAGCCAGACGCCATCATCAACATCGGCAGAGACACGGACGCCAGGAGCCGGCGAATTTCGGAGCGGTACAACATGCCGCGCGATTGTGGTGAACAAACCTACACGTGTCAAACTTACGCCTGACGCGCTGTGCGCTCTGCGCGCTGCAGGGTGCGGGGCGCGGGGCGCAGGGCGC
>CAYPJU010000163.1:0-5339 GCA_964411125.1 uncultured Bradymonadales bacterium
CCTCCAACAACGGCACGGCTTCCTCCAACAACGGCACGGCTTCCTCCAACAACGGAACGACGAACGTCGGCTCGAACAACGGGGGTACGTGCGACGGGTGTTTCTCGGGCGGCGAGTGCGTGGGAGGGGCCTTGCCCGACGCGTGCGGGCAGGGGGGCGGTGCCTGTGAGGTTTGCCCTGACGGCTACGTGTGCTCCGACGGCGCGTGCCACGAGCCACTGTCTTGCGGCCCGCAGACATGCAACGGCTGCTGCGATTCGTCCGGGCAGTGTCGCACGGGTGACTCCGACGCAGTGTGCGGGGCAGCGGGAGGCTTCTGTGACGCATGCGAGGGCGGCGAGTCGTGCTCGGCGGGGATGTGCCAGAAACCGTGCGCCGAAACGTGTGACGGCTGCTGTGACGGCGAGGTGTGCCTGGCGGGAGACGTCGCCTCGACATGCGGCTCTGGCGGCGGCGCGTGCGTCGATTGCGGGACGAACACCTGTGACGCTGGCCAGTGCATCGCGCCCGATTGCGCGACGAATTGCGCGGGATGTTGCGACGGCGATGTCTGCCTGGGCGGCGGTGATGCCCAGGCGTGCGGGGCGTCCGGTGATGCATGTGTCGGTTGCGGTAGCGGCCAGACGTGCGTCACCGGCACCTGCGTCGTCGACCCGACTTCCACGTGGAACCTCGTCCTGTTGTCGGGCGCTCTTCCGGCCATGCGCCCGTCGGGGACCGATGGTTGGGATTTCGACAGCGAGATGGACCCCTTTGTCTTCGTTCAGCTCACCGACGCCACCACCCAGATGACCTATGCCGCCGATAGTTCGGTCGTCACCGATGATTCGACCCCCGATTGGAACGACGAGGTGGTCATCGCTTCGGCCCCCGCCGAAGCGTTCCGGGACGTCGTCATCGAGGTGTACGACTACGACGAATTCCTCGACGATCTAATCTGCTACGCGGAGTTCGACTTCAACGGTGATCCGATCGCCTACAACCGCTTGTTCAGTGGGTCACGGGTGACATGGTCATGCGTGAATACTGCAGGAGGCTCGAGTGTGGGGGAGGTCGTGGTTCGGCTGGACGCGGCCCCATGAAAGGAACAACAAACAGGCGGCAACAACAAATGTTATTGCGGCATGACCTCCCGGCCGCGACCTCGCTCCGTTGCGGAAATTGTGAAAAAAGCGAATCGCCGACGAATCGCCAATCGGTCTGCAAGCAGCAAAAACCCGTACTTACGACAAGCTACAAGTTCGTCTGACGCAGATTTTAGCGGCCTGGCTCATCGTAGCCGAACGAACAGTTCGCCGAGTTGATAGATCTCCCCGGCGTGCATCGCGGCGGAGTTTCCGTCGACGGGCTTGGACTTCGACTCGTCGAACTTGTTGACCAGGCGCAGCTCCGCCCCCTCGGCCGCCGTGATCGTGACCTGCGACGCCCCCGTCGCCTCGATGGTGGCGAGCTGGACACCGGTGGCGGGAAAGCCGGAGGGGCCGCCGATCGCGAGCTTTGCGTTGCGGTAGAAACCGCGGCCAGTACCGGGGAGCTCGCGGATCACGATCTCGTTCTTCTTCAGCCGGTCCTTCGACTCGCCCCAGTTCAGCCGCGCGTCGCTCGAGAACGAATGCGGTGAGACGATGCCGTGGACCACGAAGACGAGGAGCAGCAACAACAGGGTCCCGATGCCGATCGCGAGGAGGAGGCGACCCCACCGCTCCCAGAACGTGAGGGGCTCGACGGTACCGACGACGTCGATGGCGACCGACTGGCCGCCGAGCGTCACGACGATCTTGCCTGCGACCGGGCCGCCGGGGTGCTCGGTATCGAAGGCGAAGCTCTCGGTGACGGTCGTCGAGCCGGGTGTGATCTCGGCTTGGGTCACCGACAGCGTCGCGTTGGACACCCCCTCGAGCCGCAACGTCACGGTCTCGGCCCCGTAGACCTCGGATCCGCCGAGATCGATCGTGTGGGGCCCTACCGAAGTGCCCGCTTTCACCGTCCCGAGGTCGATCGCCCCCTGCCCGTCGGCGAGCGCGAGGGTGACCGCCGAAACCTGGAGCTCGATCGGCTCGGTGCGCTTGTCGAGCCCCCCTGTCGTCATCGTCGCGCGGCCTCGCGCCGACCACGCGCCCGCGGTGTCGAGGTGGAGAGGCGCGGTGAATTTCCCGTCGGAGCCGACCTTCAGCGCGAGCTCGCGCTCTTCGCCGTCGGGCCCCTTCACCCAGGCTACGAACTTCACCTTCTCGAGAAACTTCGCGTCGGCGATGACTCCGCCGTCTTTCCCGCGCAGCCACCCCCGGAGATCCGTCTTCGTGCCGACCGCCTGCACGCCGTCCCCGGTCCCGACGGAGACGACGGGGTCGAGGGCGTAGTTCTGGATCAGGAGCCCGCGCAACGATCGCGGCCCGTCGACCTTGAACGTCCAGTTGCCGGCGGTCGGCTCGTCGACTCGGAGGACGGAGTAGTGCTGCCGCGCCCCGTTGTCGAAGGCGGCCGTGTAGAACCCGTCTCCGTCGGTGGCGTTTCCTCCGCGGTGTGGCAGCTTCAGCGACTCACCGCCCGGTCCCTCCGCCTTGTCGAAGATCACCGGCGCTCCTTCTCCGGTCGCGACGAAAGAGGCGTCGTACACATAGCCATCGAGACCGACCGAGACGTCTTCGCCGGGCTTCAGCTCCACTTCGATCGCCTCGCTGCCGACGATCCGTCCGAGGATCGCGGCGAAGGTCCCGGGGAGGTCGCCCGCTCCACCGATGCGAAAGAATTCGCCGTCGGTGACCGATGCCATGGCGCGCAGGTCCGCGGTCGGATCGACCCCCGCGTCCACGAACGTCCCGAAGAGGCCGATGCTGAAGACTTTGACGCCAGCGCGCTCGAGCCGCATCGCGGCATCGCGCACGTCCTGCGGTCCACGCTGGTGGTCGTCGGGGCACGCCCCGTCCGACAGAAACACGACGAACTGACGCGCGCCGGCGTCCGCCTTCCTGAGCTTCGCGAGTCCCTCGCCGGCCGCATCGAGCGGCTCGGCGCAGAAGGTGGGCCCGCTGAAGGGCAGGTCCTCTACGGCGCGACGGATCGATTCGCGGTTCTCCCCTACCGGCGCTATCTCGCGGGTCACGAACCGGTTCTTCTGCATCGAGACGACCCCGAGCGAATCGCTCGGTCCGGCGAGGTCCGCGAAGATCATGCCGGCGAGGAGAGAGAGCCGCGAAGGGTCGTTCTCCTTCATGCTGCCCGACGAATCGAGGACGAGCTGGACGTGAATCGGTGGGCGGGTCTGCTGGGCGACCGCGTTGGAGGCGGTCAGTACGCCGATCAGCAGCGCCGCGAAGAGAAGCATCGCCTTCAGGAAGGGAAACCTTCCCCGGACCCGCACCGGTCTTGGGTCGCTCATCCGCTTCGCTCCACCTCGAACCGCCAGCGGCGCGCCGCAGTGTCGTACTCACGGACACGCAGCCGCAACGAGTCGCCGACCCCGAACGAGACATCTTCGCCGCGGAGCGCGATACCATCCAGCTCGAGCCCACCTCCGACCTGCGCCTCGAGGTCCTCGGTGTAGACCTTCACCTCGAGCGGTGGGTCGTCGATGAGAACGTAGAGGCGCGTGGCACGCAGTCCGATGATCGTCCCCTGGTGCCAGGGCCGCTGGCGCAGCTCGGCCGCGAACTGATCGTGGAGCGCCTGCAGGACCACCTCGCGGTCGATCTTCTTCTGCAGGTTCTTCGCGTCGTTCGCGTGTTCGATCACGCGAGCGCGCAGCCCGTCGTCGTGCACCGCATCGGCCTGAAGGTCGAGCGCTTCCAGGAGTTCGTTGTGGGTGAAGATCCCGACCGCCTCGCGCATCGGCGAGGAGAACCGCGCGTACTGCTCGACGGCGAGGGCGTAGTGCGGCCCGTGGCGATCCGAGAACTCCGACGCGCGGTTGGTGTAGCGGACCTGGCGGTCGATCGCGCGCCGCACAGCCGCCGGTTCTTCGGGCAACCGCACCAGATACGCGGCGAGGCTCTCCGGCGGGCTCCACCGCCATTCGTCGGGCAGGTCGTGGCGCTTCGCGATCGTCGCGATGTCGCGCTCGAGCTCTTCGAGCCGACGCTCTAGCGGCGGCAGATGGACGCGGTAGACCGACTGCAGGTCGTCCAGGCGCCCCTCGAGGCGCCGCAGCATCGCCGCCCCCTCCGTGTTGCACATCAGCGAGATCTGCTCGTTCCAGCGTTCCACGTCGTTTCGCCGACGCTGAACCACGACGAAGCGGTTTCGCTCGATGTCCACCTCGAGCTCGCTCCGCTCGAACTCGATCATCCCCCGGCTCCTGGCCCGGGCGATCCTGAGCTCACCGACCTCCGCGAACGCCCCGAGCGACGCCTCGAACTCGTGTCCCGACACCGGATCCTTCGGTGAGCCGGGCGCGTCGAAGTGCCGCTGCACGCCGTCGTAGGTGAGCTTCGCGCGGCTTCGTATCCGCGCGCGGCGCACCGTGCTCCGCGAAACCTCGCCCGCGTCGTCGACGAACATGTCGAAGACGAGCGCCCGGCGGGCAACGTGCGGGTTCAGCGACACGATCCCTTCGGAGAGCTGTCGCGGGAGCATCGGCAGGGAGAAGGACGGGAAGTAGAACGTGGCGCCCTGCCGCGCCGCGAGATCGAAGAGCCGCGTGCCGGGACGAACGTAGTAGGCGGCGTCGGCGAGCGCGTAGCGCACCCACCATCCGCCCTGGGCGCGTTCGACGAAGAGCGCCTGGTCGAGATCGCGCGAGCCGAGGTTGTCGATCGTGACGAAGGGCAGGTCTTCGAGGTCTTCGACCCCGTCGTCGAGCCCCGGGTTGGCGACGAGGGCCGCGACTTCGTCGGCGACCGACTCGGGATCGTAGGTCGGTAGATCGAGCCGGTCGCGGATGTCGTGGAGGCGCTGGATCGGATCGGTCATCAGTCTGCGTCAGTCGCAGTTGGCGCCGGCGCAGGAGATCTCGCAGTCGGCATCCCCCTCGCACGTCTGGGTGCAGTTGCCGCCCGTGCACTCCACGATGCACGTCGACCCCGGTAGACACGTCTGGTCGCAATCCCCGCCGGAGCACTCCAGGGTGCACTCGCCGGCGCAGTCCTGGATGCAGTTTCCGCCAGCGCAGTCGAACTGACACTGCGATCCCGCCGAGCACTTCTGGTCACAACCCGACTCGATGCATTCGAGCACGCACGAGTCGTCGTCGGGCGCGCAGCAGGTCGTCGTCGAGACGTCGCAGAAGGGAGCGTCGTGGTCGGGGACCGCGTTGTTCGTCGCGGAGTCGTCTTCGCCGCCGTTCGACTGCCCGTTCGTCCCACCGCCGGTCGTCCCGTTGTTGGACTCTCCCGACGTCGAGC
>CAYPJU010000164.1:0-5122 GCA_964411125.1 uncultured Bradymonadales bacterium
ACAACGGCGGTAGCTCGAACAACGGTGCGTCGAACAACGGTGCGTCGAACAACGGTGCGTCGAACAACGGCGGCGCCACCAACAACGGGCAGACGACTGACACCTCGGGTGGGACCACGTCGGCGGGCACGAACCTCGAACAATGCGCGGGGGACTACATCGGCACGTTCATGGGCGACGATGTCGGCGCGGTCGCGGCCACGCTCGACGCAGACGGAACGTTGACGGTGACGTTCTCCACGTCGGTCGGCCCGACCAACGCCACCGGAACGGTGACCGAGGCCGGTGACGTCTCCGGATCGAGGGACGGGACGAGCGTCACCGGGACGCTGGACTTCGACGATTGCACGATGAGTGGAGACTGGACCACGACCGGCTTCGGCGGGGGTACGTGGCAAGCATCGAAGAGCTGACTCCTTCGCGTCGGACGGAACAGGCGCGTCGGCCTGTTCGACGGGAGGGTGTCGAAAACCTGACGTCACGTTGGGCGAGCTCGAGCGGCATTCTCGTGATTCCGAGGTTCCGCGGGTCGCGGACGTCCTCCGAGCGCGAACCTCAGACCAGGACATGTCCCGGTCTATTTCATCCGCCCGTTCCATGTGATGTTGGTTGCGGCCTCGAGGGCCTACAGCGCGCAGACGAATTCGCGAGGCGCTTCGCAGTCGACGTCGTTCCACTGCGTGTGGACCCCGACGTCGCGCAGCTCCACGCAGTCTTCGCCGCGAGAATCGTTCGGCTCTCCCGAAGCCCAGTCCGTGTAGTCGGCGACGGATCCGTCGATCCAACGGAAGTCGCCTTCGACTTCGCGGTCGGTCAATCCGATCAAGGGGCGCCCCGTCGCGGCCAGGGACCGAGCGAACGCCTGGTCGACGTCGCTGTGCAGGGAGGCGAGCGTACCTCCCAGGCGCTCGCACGAATTGCGGGCATCTTCGAATGGCACTGCTTCTCGCGAGCGCGCCAACGTCACACCGCCATAGGACGCCACCGTCAGTCCCCCGCAGGTCGGCGTCAACGGCACCCCGGTCCATCGGGTCCCCCATGGGCCGCGGAAGCCGAGGGACGGAGGGAGGCCATAGCTGTTCGAGTACTGGACCGCGAAGACATCTCCGTCGACCCGCATTTCGGACTCGGAAAATGCGATCGCGTGGCCGTGTCCATGGTCGAATCGCAGCTCTCCCGCTTCCACCTTCGCGACGAGACGCCGGCGGTAGTCGTCGAACGACGAGCGATGGGCGTCGGGGACGCCGGCCGAAGCGCGGTGGAGAAGTAGTTCGAGGTACGCCGTGAGCTGGTTCGCCGTCGGCTCTTCCATCGTGAACTGACGGATCAGGGTTTTCTCCATCGAAGCGGTGAGGTCGTTGGCGAGCCGCCACGCGGTATGCCCTAGCGCGTAGGTATAGGGGCCGGCGCGCTCGGCGAGGACACGGTCGGTGTCGGCTTCGTACAAGCGCGCCGAGGTGACGCGCGAACGGGAGCCGTGCACGTACAGGTTGGTGCTGGAGCGCGAGGCGTCGATGTCGAGCACCGCAATGCCCCTGGTCACACGGCCGTCTGCGGTCACGAACCCGAGGTCGGTCGGTCGGAAGTCTTGCCCGTAGCGCTCGGCGAACGCCGCCTCCCACGAACATCCGACCGGTTCGCAACGGTCGGCGGTCGTGCTGCACACCGAGCCGAGGGGGCAAGAGGAAGACTCGCAGCTCGGCGGGCGAGGCTCCTGATGGGTGTCATCGACCGGGCCCTGGTCCGTGTCTGGGACTTCGGGCGGTTCCTGCGTCGCGTCGTCACCCTCGTTCGGCGTCACCTCTCCCTCCGTGGCGATGTAACCGTGCTCCAGCGCGTATCGGTACAGCTTCTTGAACGCCCTGCGGCCGACCCACGGGACGGCGTCGAGCTGTTCCAACGAAGCAATCGGCGCCTTCTCGCGGACCGTGACGATGCCGTAGGCCGCCCGAATGTCGAGACCGACGTGGTCGGAGTCGTCGAGAACCTCGAAGCTCGCCTCGTTGACGAGCGCGAGGATCCCGGCAGCCTCCGGGCTTTGCTCGCTCACGGTCATGCCGTCCGCCTTACCGGCGGTCATGAACGATTCGTCCGGTTGCGTCGCGGAACCGTCGGGCTCGGGGACTTCTCCGCAGGCGACGATGGAGACCGCGACAAGGCAAGTGGCAATCTTGGACATCCAGTTTTTCATTGTTCTCTCCGTGCATTGTTCGCCGGGAAACTCCGGCTCGTCTGGGTCGGACGGTAGGGAGCCAGCGAACCGCAGTCTCCTCACGATGGATCTCGATAGATCTCGATCGGATCTCGACGCTCGTTTCGCACGGGAGGCGGCGGCCGTTATCGAACGGAGACGGTAAGGTCGGGCTTCAGAAAGTAGCCATCGTCCGTGGTGACGATGAGGTCCTCGAAGCCGAGCTGTCGCAGCTTCCACACCCCCGTGTAGACGCGCTTGAGGGCCAGGTCCCACGCCAGGTGCTGCCCTGGCCAACCCCTCTCGAAGAGCGTCTCGACGGCGACCGGTCGCCCCGGCTCGGCCCGGTGCGCCTCGAGCAGGACGGTGAGGATGTGGCGGATGGCGCCGCGACGGCTGAGGTCCAGCTCCTCTCCATCGGGGAGACGCACCGAGCGAGAGTCGGCGTCTGTGACCAGAGTCGCCTTGTCCGCCTGCAGCGCTGGGTCTCGCGCCTGGGGGGGGCCGGGAACTTCACGCCTCGCCACGGCGACCGCATCGCGCAGGACCTGCCAGCAACCGTCGTCCCGAACCGGCGCCGGATGTCGCCGCATCGAGGCGATGCTCGCATCGAGGAGGTCGAAGTCCTGCAGAGCGGTGTCCGTCAAGAGTGCTCCCGTCAACTGCGTGAGATGGTTGCAGTGGGCGGCTAGCGCTCGTGCGCGCTCAGCGGTTCCCGATGGTTCGGCGCCCCCCGTCCGTCGGACGGCATGGGCCTCGAGGGCCAGGCTCAGAGCGGCGGAATCTACGTCCCCCTGCTGCTCGGCGACCAGGAAAGCCTGGTGGAACGCGCGGCCCGATTCGGGGCGACCGCGCCGAAGGTAGGCGAAGCCCAGAAGCGTGAAGGCCGTTGCCTCGTAGAGCCGTCTGTCGACCGTGCCGACCAGAGACACGGCGCGGAGCAGTTCGTCGAGTCCGTCGCCGGCGAGCCACTCCTTGCCCCAGCCCCATCGGAACAGCGCGCGAACGCGCCGGTCGGCTACGTTGTGCGAGGCCTCTGCGGACTCTCGAAGGTACTCCAGCCCCTCCGAGTCTCCGAGCAGCACCAGAGCCATCCCGGCCGTCTGAGCGCACGAGCCTCGCAACCAGTCGTATCCCGCTCGGTCCAGCTCGGTCACCAGCGAGGTGCCGAGATCGGCCGCATCCCGCAGGCGGCCCGCTCGCAGCAAGAACGTTGCACGCAGCGTCGAGCAGCGCAGGCGAAGCTCTTCCGTGGGAAAGGTGTCGGGCAGGCTCTCGAGACCGACCCGCGGATCGCCGGTGTGCGTGTAGCGCGCGTGGGCTTCGATGAGCCTTGCCCGGCACCGGGTCGCCGCATCCTGGGTCTCGTTTCGAGCCCTTACGGCCCGCTCGATCGAAGCCTGTAGCGAGCCGACCGCCAGTTGAACCACCGCCAAGTTGAGGGTCGCCGTGTTTTTGGCCGCCGGGTCGTCGGCTTCCTCCACGAGTTCGAGGGCGCGCTCGGCGAGGTCGACCGACTCCGCACGCCCGAAGAAGCTGCCATGACGCGCCTGCGCCCCGAGGAGTTCCGGGAGTTGCGGAAGGTCTTGCCGCTCGGCGAATTCGGAAGCACGCTGCAGCAGCCGGACCGTCTGAGGGCTCGGCCCGAAACGCGCCAACTGCCTCCGCCACGCCTCGAGCGCCTCGATGGCCAGCGTTGCGTCGAGCTCGGTGAGGAGTTCGAAGACCGAGGAAAGGTGGAGTACCTCTGCGAACTCGAGGTCCCGACCCCCGAGCGCCTCGAGATGCCGTCGCAAGATCGCCGTGCGGTCCTCGACGGACAGGCTGTCGAAGCGCGCCCTGGCACGGGTGCGGATCGTCCGCAGGAGCCGGAGTTTGCCGTCATCATGGGCCACGACAAACCTCGCCGAGCGCAGGGCACTGAGCTCCGATGGCCCGGCAGTCCCCAGCCCGCTGGCCGCGGAAAACGCGTCGTCGAACAGAGACAGGCTGCACAGGGCGGTTCGCTCCCGCTCGTCGAGGAGGCGCCACGAAAGATCGAACGTCGCGTCGAGGCTACGGTGGCGCTCGGGACGATCGGCGAGTTGGGAATCGAGGAAGCGAGGGTTGGAGTTGAGCTGGGCCTCCAGTTGCGCCGGACCCACGATGTCGAGCCGGGCGGCGGCGAGGCTCAGCGCGAGAGGCAGATGGTCGAGCTTCGCCGCGAGCGACCGGGCCGCTTCGCGTTCCGCGTCGACGAACGCGAACGTCGGGTCGAACGAGCGAGCCTCGTTTTCGAGAAGCTCGATGGCATCGTCCGCGGCGAGCGGCTCCATCGGAATGCGCTGCTCGACGGTGAGCCCGAGAGGCACTCGGGACGTCGCGACGATGGCCCAGTCGTCCGCGGCGAGTAACTCGCCGACGACTGCACGGATCGGCTCGAGCAAGCTCTCGACGTTGTCGAGGACGATCAGCCGCTCGTCGTGAGAATCGCCCAGCGCGACGGCGAGCCCCCGCGCCGTCGTCGGTGACCCGGTGAGGCCGAGCGTTCGCGAGATTCGGTCGATGACATCCTCGGGATGCTCGTCATCGGCGAACCCCACCCAGAGATGTTCGGTGGTCGCGAGCGCTTCTTCCACCAAACGGGTCTTGCCGATCCCTCCGGGGCCCACGACCGTCACCAGCCCGGGGTGGCCACTCCGTTGCGCGACCAACGTGGCTTCTTCCGTGCGCCCTACCATGGGAGTTGCGAAACGCCGCTTCGACATGTGTCGATGGTACCAGACCGGAACGGACGGGCGCATCATCGGGAGCTGCGCCATTGCCGCACCCGAGCCGTGCCCCCATGCCGCCGAGTTCGAGTCGAGGTCCTAACGCTCGGCGAAGGATTCAAGGGTTCGTGGTCGGCTCGGCCTCTGCGTCGACCTCGACCTCTTCCAGCAGACGACCGGT
>CAYPJU010000165.1:0-5022 GCA_964411125.1 uncultured Bradymonadales bacterium
CCCGCGGCGCGGCCCCGCTGTAAGTGTTGCGGTCAGAAGGAAAGGCGACGCGGAATTGCAAACCCGCAAGTTTTGGATGATGCGCCAGAGGCGCGATACCCTCGCCCGACCACGGGACCGGAGTTTCAATGATCATCGACATCTTTCTCCCGCTCGCCCTCGCGTTCATCATGTTCTCCCTGGGGCTCGGGCTGACCCTGGACGACTTCAAGCGCGTCGCGACCCAGCCCCTGGCCTTCGCGGTGGGGGCCACCGGACAGATCGTGGTCCTTCCGCTCGTTGCCCTGGGCCTCGCACTCGTGGTCGGGCTCTCCCCCGAGCTCTCCGTAGGGCTGATGATCCTCGCGTTCAGTCCCGGCGGCGTCAGCTCCAACATCATGACCAAGTTCGCCCGTGGCGACATGGCGCTCTCCATCTCACTCACGGCCGTGGTCAGCGTGCTATCCATCGTCACGGTGCCTTTGCTCGTCGGCGTCTCGCTTCACGGCTTCATGGGGACCGACGCGCCTCCGATATCGATCGCGAGCCTCGGACTGTCGGTGTTCGTCCTCGTCACCGTGCCGGTACTCATCGGGATGGCGATTCGCGGGAAGAGAGCCGCGCTGGCCGCGAAGCTCGAGCGCGTAGCGAGCCCGCTGGCCGCAGGGTTGTTCGTTGTGATGGTGATCGGCGCGGTCGTGAGCGAGTGGGGCACCCTCATCGACAACCTCCCCAGACTGGGGCCCGCCGTGCTGCTGCTCAATGTCGTGATGCTCGGGATTGGCTACGGCGCGGGACGGCTGTTCAAACTGGGCCAAGCCCGGTCCAGTACGATCGCCGTCGAGGTCGGAATCCAGAACGCCACGCTCGGGATCACCATCGGCGCATTGCTGGTTCCCGAGGCCGAGAAGCTCACGGCATTCAGTCTCCCCTCCGGTGTCTACGGCATCTTGATGTACCTCGTCAGCTTGCCGATGATCGCCTGGCTGCGGCATCGCGCCGCAGGTGGAGCGGCGGGCGCCGGGCCCGCAACCGCTCCGGCCGATCAGGGTCAGGCGTGAGCCAACGGCTCCACCTCGCACACCGGTTCACTTCGGAGACCGGCGGACGTCCTCCTGCTCGGCCCGCAGGTCGTCGACGACGGCTGTGACGACCTCGTCAGAATAGCGCCCGAGATAGGAGGCGGCCCATTCCGTGAGTTCCTCCCGCATCTCGACCCGGGCGAGCAGTGCTCTCGCGTGATGAAGACAGGCCGCTTCGTACGTTTCGCCGCCTAGCCTGCGTGCCACCGCTTCCTCACGGGCAGAGACATCTGGGCCGCCCACTGGCCGGGCGAACCAGGTGTCACCCGCGCGCTCGAAGCGCACTCGATGCCGGCCCCCCCGCTTGCCGGCCTCCTCGCCAAACCATCCTCGCAGGAGGTCCGGCAGTCGGTTCTCGGTCTCGTGCTGGCGGAAGGCGACGTTCACCGCGACTTTAACGAACCGAAACGTCCAACGCTCACCATCGGCGACAGATACGACAACCTCCCCCTCGGGGATGCTCGAAGACGTCCCGCGCGTTCCGAACATGAGAATCGGGTTGCCGCTCGAGTTGCGAATGACGTTGGCGTAGAAGGTGCCACGTCGCGAGCCGCGATAGCGGGCCATTCGGTAGTCGATCAGTTCCCGGGTGAGCTCGCCGACCACTTCCCGGAACTCCGCGGGAAACTCCGGTAGCTGCGGCACGAGCCGTTCGTCGACGACGGCGAAGTAGTCGGAGTTGGTCCACGCTGCGATCGGGTTGGACTTCCAATAGCTGAGCCAGGTGTCGGGTTCCACGTCCGCTGGATTTCCGAGGGTCTTCACACCCCGAATATCGTCGAAGAGTTCGGGCGAGCGACGGATCAATTCGTACGAGCGTCGTGCGAGCCGGGAGATCGCCATTCCGGAGGTCAGCGCGTCGCCGTCGACGAGCACCTTCAGCACGACCATCTTGAAACACTTCGTCATCGCGGTCGTCTCGATCTCCCGGAGCCACGGCTCAACGGCCTCGAAAACGTTTGTAGGCAGCGGCAGGTCGCCTTCGGCGTGGACGAAGCCGAACCAACTGCCGTACTTCGCCCGAACTGTGCGGGGCTCATACCCCATCCGGAACAATTCGCCGGGGCTCGGCGCGACCCCGCGAGCCTCCCGCAACTCCCGGTACACGTTGACGATCGCCGTACGACTCGATCGGGGGAGCAGATCACGGAGGAGCTCTTTCGCCTCCAACTCCAGTTCGACTGAGCACCCCGTCGGCAGGTCGGGGGCGTCGCCGTCCAGAAAGCGTTGAAGGCTCGCGACCTCGCGAGAGAGCCCCAGCGAAAGAACCCAGCGAAGCCGCTCGAGGAAGATCCGGTGGTTTCCGACGAAGTCGATCACGGTCAGCGCGTCCTTCGACGTTGCGACGCGCAGTCCTCGACCGAGCTGCTGCAGAAACACGACGCTCGACTCGGTCGGCCGCAGCATGACGACGCGGTCCACCGACGGTACGTCCACCCCTTCGTTCAGGATGTCGACCGCACAGACGAAGTCGAGCTCCCCGGCCGCCAGCGCGTCCAGCGAGCCCTGCCGGTCGTCTGCCTCCGGATGGTGGGAGACGATCGCCGCAGCTCGGTGACCCTGGTCATTCAGCCAGTTCCGCACGAAGAGCGCGTGGTCGATGCTGCAGCAGAACACGATCGTCCGGTTCCCCGGTCGTTCGGCCATGACCTCCGCGAGACGGTCCATTCGCTCCCGCGTCTGGACTGCCTCGACGAGCGTCGCGATGTCGAACTTTCCGCCGCGCCACGGTATCGGGGCGAAGTCGACCGTGTCTCGGACGCCGAAGTAGTGGAACGGGACGAGCCAGTCGGACTCGATCCCCTCGGCGATGCCGATCTCCTCGGCGAGGTAGTCGTCGAAGAGCGACAGGACGTCGGCACCATCGGCTCGCTCCGGCGTCGCCGTGAGGCCGACCATGAAACGTGGAGCGAGCTGATCGAGGATCCGACGGTAGCTGTCCGCGGCCGCGTGATGCACCTCGTCCACCACGACGTAGTCGAACGCGTCCGCCTCGAGGGACTGCAGATGCTCGGGGCGCGAGAGCTTCTGGACCGACGCGAAGACGAATTCGGCCTCGAGGTTGTCCCTGCTCCCGGCGAACCAGCCGAAGCTCGCATCCCGGAAGAGCCGGCGATAAGTGGTCGCCGCTTGACGCAGGATTTCTGCTCGGTGCGCGAGAAACAACACCCGCGGGTTCCTACCCGTCTCCCTCGCGAAGTTCTGCACGTCGAACGCCGACAGCCACGTCTTCCCGAGCCCGGTAGCCATCACCGTCAGCGCACGCCGTCGACCTTCTTCGCGCGCCTGACGGAGCGCGTCGAGCGCCCGTCGCTGCAAGGGATGCGGGCGCGGTGACTCCGGCAGGGGTTCGAGCTCGACCTCGCCCGGCAGGGGCGGAACGTCGGGTCGCGCGCAGACGCGCTCGGCATACCCGTCGATCCACTCGGCTGTGAGCGGCGTCGCCTGCCGCCAGTGCTCCTCGAAGGCAGCGGTCGTCGCCGCGAAAGCCTCGGGGTCGTCGCGCTCCTCCACTCGCAGGTTCCACTCCACCCCGTGCGTCAGCGCGATGCGGGAGATGTTGCTGCTCCCGACGAACGTCGAGCCCCCGTCGGGGTGGTGAAACTGCCACGACTTGGGGTGAAACGACGGGGCCCACGCCCCCGTCTCGATGACGCGGGCTTCGAACACGCCTCCGATTTCACGCTCGGACGCCTCCACCGAGGTCCCGTCCTGAAAGTCGAGCAGTCGCCGGAGCGCCAGTTCCTGCGTCAGATGCAGGTAGTCTCCGCACAACAGCCGAACCCGCGCCCCACGTTCCAGCGCCGAGTGAATGCGCTCCTCGAGGAGCTCCAGCCCCGAGTCCTGGACGAACGCCGCGACGATGTCGATCGACTCCGCGGCGGCGAGCAGAGGCCGCAGGTGCCCGAGGAAGTGGTCCGCCCGCCCCGTCGTCAGCGACTTTGGCCGACCCCGTCTGTAGTTCCCTTTCCACGGGATCACGTGCCGCACACCCCCGCGCGGGTCGGGCATGTCGCCGTCGTAACGCGGAATCACGTGAACGTGCAGGTGAAACACGGTCTGCCCCGCGGCCGCGCCGATGTTGATCCCGACGTTGAAGCCGTCCGGCCCGTGGGTCGCGAGCAGCCGCTCGCGAACGTCCGCGACCAGCTCGAAGATCGCGTCTCGCTCCGCCGCGGTCGCCTCGAACCAGTCGGCGAACTCTCGCTTCGGAATGACCAGCGTATGCCCGGGGGAGACCGGATACCCGTCGCGGATCGCGAACGCATGATCGTTCGACGCAACCCACTCCTCTTCCGGAATCGCTGTGAAGGGGGAGCCGGTCATCGGATCTCGCGGAACGGAGAAAGGACATCCTCAATTACCGCTACCGTAGGGACAGGTCCAGCGCGCTACGACGATGGGCGCGTCTGCTTCGCGGACGGCGCCAGTTGCGTCGTCGGCACGCTACGTGCCTACGCGCTTGTTATGGGTGAGCGTGTCATCCCGAGAGACAGAAAGGACCTATGAGGAAATCGTTCATCGCACTGGTCACGTTCGTCGCAGCGGCATGTGGTCCGGACCCCTACGAGGAGTTCTACGAAGACGCTGTGCAGGTTCGCATCGAGAACGACACCGGGGACGAGATCTGGGTGTTCGACTATCGCGAGTGCGGCACCTCCACCTGGACCTTCGTCATCGATTCGGACGAATACCTCGCGCCCGGCGACTCTGCGACGAGCGGTTTGTTGGACCCGGGCTGTTTCGAGCTCCGTGTCGAAGACGAGAACGGGTGCACCTCCGAGCACGACACGGGCGGCAACCTGGATCCTGGCCTCATCTTCACGTGGACCGTGCGGGGGCAGGACATGAACTGCGGATTGTTCTAGCGGATGGTGCCCCACGCGTCCGGAGAACCGGGGACCCGGGGATTGAAAAGAGGGACCGGGGACCCGGGGATTGAAAAGAGGGACCGGGGACC
>CAYPJU010000166.1:0-5007 GCA_964411125.1 uncultured Bradymonadales bacterium
GGTTGCCCGGTTGCCCGGTCCGGTTAACGACCGGACCGCCGGGCTCTGCCCCGGCGTGGACGACCGGGCTCCGTCCCGGTCGCGGGAAATTGCGGTTGGGATAGGTTTCGCGGATGATGCCCACATGCGTTGGTGGATTTTAGTACTAGTGGGGTTGTTCGGGGGGTGTCTGGAGCGCCCCGTAGAGTTGAAGGACGTGACCGACGGGGGGGGCGAGCTCGACATGTCGGGCCTGGACGGGGTTGGTGATCAGGACCAGGGGATGACAGACGGATGGACTGCTCTCGCCGTGTCGCTCAAGTACGTCTGTGGAATTCGCGTCGGCGGAGTCGAGTGCATGGAGTTGCCCGCGGACTTCCCCGCGGACGGATTTTCAGCGCAGGTCACGGGAGCGACCCCGCTCCAGCCGCCCACAGGCTTCCTCGCCAAGGAGCTCTCCGCGGAAGACCAAGCTGTCTGCGCGACGGGCGAACGAGATGGGGTGGACGCCATTTATTGCTGGCGATTCCGGGACGGGGTCGAGTTGGCTTCCCTGCAAGCGGACAAGGTCTTACTGGACGATGGCGATGAGTGGGACCCCGACGTGGATTCGATCCTTCACATCACGTCGGGTCCGAATCGCACGTGCGCGGTGTGGGAGCCGGTCGAATCGAAGCCAAGACTGCCCCTGATCCAATGCTGGAACGCGACGGGCGCCACGAACTCAATCCGAGCGACGACGCTCGTGGGCTCCCAAGAGGCCGTAGCATTGGCGGTTTCCGGTCGGCGCACGTGCTGGTCGCGCAACACCGAGGCGGGGAGTGAGATCTGGTGCAAGGACACAGACGGCGATGGGGAAACGTCCGACGTCGTAACATCAGAGAGTTTTAGACTTTTGGAAGGCGAGGAGATCGAGTTCGGTGAGCTTATCGCCGGGCAAGCTCACCTGTGCTTGGTTTCCGAGTCCTTCAAGGTGTTCTGCCGGGACGAAGCAAGCGATTGCGATCTCGTACGAGGGCACAACTCAGCAGACGGGTTCGCACCGGCCCAGCCTCACGGAAGTCAAGTCTACGGGCACGAAATGAGCGCGGATCGAAACTATTCTTGCGCACTCGATTCGATGGGGCTGTTGGAATGCTGGGGGACGTTCGGGGAAGTTTGTGACAGGTCCCTCCGCATCGTCGAAGAGGTCTCAGGGGCCGCTGCGCTAACCATTAAAAATCGGGTCCTATGCTACCTCATGGAAGCCACCGAAGTTCGCTGCATGCAGCCGTCACCGTCAAAGAATTGACGCCAGCAAAGCTTCTCATAACCTAGTACGGAACTGAGATCGGAGAACTGCATGAAAAAGACCCTTCGCTTGATTGTTGTTGCGTCTTCACTCGTCGCTGGTGCTTGCGGGCCTGCCGACAACAACGGAGACGACGAGCCCTGCGTCCTCGAGGTGAGTGAGGACGTGACCGAGGAAACTCAATGGGAGTGCCCGACCATACTTCTGCAGGAAAGCATCGACGTACGAGCGAACCTCACAATCTCGCCTGGTACAGAGGTGATCGCGTCGAGCGGAAAGCGGATCGAAGTCATCGCCGACGGCGCTATTACCGCCAACGGAACGCCCGACGAGCCGATTGCGTTCCGAGGCGAAGAAGACATGCCCGGATTCTGGGGCGGGATCTTCATCCAGACCGTTTCGGAAGACAATTCTTTCGATCAGGTCAGCTTCGCCAACGGCGGAGGCGACGGCTTTCAAGGACTCAATGCGTCGCTGGCCCTGCTGGGTGGGGGCGTTCCCGAGGGAGGCGCGAGGATCAACGATGTCACGGTTCGAAATGCCGCCGGGTATGGCATCTCGCTGGGGAGGGGATCCAAGGTCCTCGACAACGGCAACTGGACGTTTGAAGAGATTGAGGGCCCGGAAGTGCGTGCCGCCTTCTCGTCCGCTCACCGAGTGGGCTTTGGCACAGAAGGGCCCCTAGACATCGAAGTGTTCGGGGGGACACTCACGGAAGAAGTTACGTGGGGAGTCGGAGCTCGCTACTTCCTCACGGAGACACCGAAGATCGAGGAGGGGGGGCACCTGCGGATTTTCCCGGGTGAAGAGGTGGTGTTCAGTCAGGATGTTTACCTTCAAACCGGACCGAGTGGAGCAATCACCGTCCGCGGCTCGGAGGAAGCACCTGTAATTCTGCGTGGCGCGGAAGAGGTTCCGGGGTTCTGGGGCGGGCTGGGTTTCCGATCGCTGAACACCGACAACAAGGTCGAGCACGCGGTCATCGAATACGGGGGCGGAAACAACTACAGCAACACCAAGACCTCGCTCCTGGTGGGCGGTAGCAACGGTTCGGAGGGGTACGTCGAGGTGTCGAACACCACGATCCGGCACAGCGAAGGTCCGGCGATCAACATCAAGAAGGGCGGAACCGCGATCCTCGAAAACGTGACGTACGAGGACAACGGAGAAGACCTGGTGGACGAAAACGAGAGCTGAGGGGGGCCGCCCCCGCCCTCCCCCTGGCTTACGCCACGTCGGTGACGCACGAACTCGGTCACGCGCGCTTCTCCCGTGGATCACCTGGGCGTTTCCCTGGAACACGTCGAACCGCGGCCGACGCTGGAGGCGCTGCTCGATCCGTTCGTGATCGGCTTCGCGTCAAGCGACTACCTCGCCCAACGCCGGGCGGTGGAGCTCGGGCTCGGCGCGATGATCCTCGCCGAGAGCGAAGGGACCGCCGACCCGTGGCGCCCCCTTGTGAAGATCGAGACCAGACTCCCCCTGCCGGCGCGCGGCGAGATGCACGTCGTTTGTGCTCGCTCGATGCGGTACGTCGCGCGCGTGAGGGTCGTGGCGGAGGCGATCACTGAGCGGCCGTCGGAGATCCCGGGGATCGAGGTCGCGTCCGGTGCGTGACGCCCGAAGCGGGATCGGGGCCGAGCTCGAGGCTGGGTTTGGTCGCGGCCGAACGGTGGGCAGGTTCTGCGAAAGCACTCGAACCACGGGCTCAACATGAATGTCGCGCAAAAGCTGATCGATTCGCACCTCGTCGAAGGGGAGATGACGCCAGGCGCCGAGATCGGCCTGAAGATGGACCAGACCCTCACGCAGGATGCGACCGGCACGCTGGTGATGCTCGAGCTCGAGGCGATGGAGCTCGACCGGGTGAAGACGGAGGTTTCGGCGCAGTACGTGGACCACAACCTCGTCCAGGTCGATCACAAGAACCCTGATGATCACCTGTTCCTGCGCAGCGCCTGCGAACGTTTCGGCGTGTGGTACTCGCGGCCGGGCAACGGGGTGAGTCACCCCGTCCACCAGCAGCGCTTCGGCAAACCGGGGAAGACGCTCGTCGGCTCGGACTCGCACACGCCTGCGGCGGGAGCGGTGGGGATGCTGGCGTTCGGTGCTGGCGGACTCGAGGTCGCGCTCGCGATGGCGGGCGAGCCGCTCTACGTGAAGATGCCCGAGATCTGGGGCGTTCGGCTCACGGGCGAACTGCCCGACTGGGTGAGCGCGAAGGACGTGATCCTGGAGATGTTGCGGCGTCACGGCGTCGACGGCGGCGTGAACCGCATCATCGAGTACTGGGGGCCGGGCCTCGACGCGCTGTCGGTGATGGACCGGCACGTGATCGCGAACATGGGGACCGAGCTCGGGGCGACGACGACGGTCTTCCCGTCGGACGACCGCGTTCGCGAGTTTCTGGAGCTGCACGGGCGCGGAGACGACTGGTCCGAGCTCGTCGCCGACGAGCACGAGTACGACGTGACCGAAGAGATCGACCTGTCGGAGCTGGTGCCGCTGGTGGCGAAGCCTTCGAGTCCGGGAAACGTCGTCCCGGTGAGCGAGGTCGCCGGCGCGCGGATCTACCAGTCGTACATCGGGTCGTCGGCAAACCCCGGCTTCGCCGATTTCGCGATCGCGGCGGACATCGTCGCCGACCGGCCGCTCCCCTCGGACATCTCGTTCGACATCAACCCGACGTCGCGTCAGTTGCTCGAGCAGTTGGCGTCGGACGGGACGATGCTGAAGCTGATCCAGGCGGGCGCGCGGATTCACCAGGCGGGTTGCAACGGCTGCATCGGGATGGGGCAGGCGCCGGCCTCGAACGAGATCAGCCTGCGGACGGTCCCGCGTAACTTTCCCGATCGTTCGGGGACGGAGGACGACCTCGTCTACCTGGTCAGCCCGGAGACAGCGGCTGCATCGGCGCTTCGCGGCGAGATCACCGACCCGCGCACGCTCGACTTCGAGTACCCGGGGCGTCGCGAGCCGACGGAGCACTTCCCGAACAGCGGGCTCTTCGTCGAACCGCTGCCGCTCGAGAAGGCTCGTGAGGTGAAGCTTCGTAAGGGGCCGAACGTCAAGACGCTCCCCGAGCTGAAGCCGCTCCCCGACACGATCGAAGCCGAAGTGCTCTTGAGCCTCGGCGACGACGTCTCGACCGACGAGATCCTTCGGGCCGGAACGGAGGTGTTGCCGTTCCGCTCGAACATCCCGGCGATCAGCCGCTTCGCGTTCGATGTGCTCGACGCGACGTACCACGATCGCGCGATGGCGGTGCGCGATTCGGGCGGACACGCGGTGGTCGCGGGCGACAACTACGGACAGGGATCGAGCCGTGAGCACGCCGCGCTCGCCCCGCGATACCTCGGGCTGAAGGTCGCACTGGTGAAGTCGTTCGCGCGGATCCACTGGCAGAACCTCGCGAACTTCGGGGTCCTCCCGCTGACGTTCGACGGGGAGCCGAAGATCGAGCAGGGGGCAATCCTGCGCATCGAGAACGTCTTCGATCAGATCCGGTCGGGGTCGGAGGTGGAAGTATCGGTCGACGGCGAGCGTTTCACGGCGCGGCACAACCTCTCCGAGCGCCAGATTCAGCTCATCGCCGCCGGGGGACTCATCAACTTCATGAAGGCGAAGCTGGTCGACGGAGCAGCCGCCGAATGACGTGAGGTCATGCAAAGTGGGGGAACGGGCGGCGGAGGGCTCCGTTGGGCTTCGCCCAAACCCACCAGGGGATTCTCCCCTGG
>CAYPJU010000167.1:0-4995 GCA_964411125.1 uncultured Bradymonadales bacterium
TCTCGGATCTCCGACCTCCGACCTCCGACCTCCCTTTCAATCGCTCACTTCGCGCGTGACCCTCCCCCGGCGCGCCCGCACGACCGCGGGGCAGGTGACCCCGACCGCCCCGGCTTCGTCGACCGCCGGGAAAGTGAATTGGGGTCGGAGAGCGGAGACCGGAGACCGGCGTGGAGGCCGGTCGTCCACGCCGGGGCTGAGCCCGGCGGTCCCGGAGCCGGGCGGTCCCGGAGCCGGGCGGTCCCGGAGCCCGGCGGTCCCCGCGACCGGCGGTTCTAGGTGGGGGCGCTTCGTTTGAAGACGACACCGCGAGACGAGCCGGTGGCGACGGTTTCGCCGGCCTGGTTGGTGAACGTGAAGCGAATCGAGCATCGCCAGCGGTTGTCGCGCTCGTCGACGTCTTCGAGCGTCGCTTCGCAGACGATGGTGTCGCCTGAAAAGACCGGAGCGAGGAAGTCGAAGTGCATGTCGCGCGAGACGTAGTTGATCGATCCGCCGATCTCGGTGGCGAGCGACGCCGTGTAGAGCCCGTGGACGACGACACGGCCCTCGGCGTCGGGGTTGACGTGGTGTTCGCCGAAGTCACCGACGGCCTCCGCGAAGCGTTGCACACCCTCGCGGGTGAAGGTTCGCCGGGCCTCCCAGGTCTGTCCGATTCTCATCGTCATCGGGCCGTCGTTCATGGGGCGCACCCGTCGACCGTGGTGCGGGTGGTCTGGGTGGCGGGGCCGATCTCGGTGATGCCATCGGCGGCCCGGTAGAGGCCCCAGGTCGTCTCGCTGCGGACCTCGGTGCGGTCGACGCTGCAGTCGGTCTCGCGCAGACACGTCTTCGTGGTGGGGTCGGACTTTGCGCAGCGCTTACCGAGCACCGATGTCGCGCTGGTCTCGGTCTTCTTCCGTCGGACCAGGCGCGCGCCGTCGAGCTGCACGGTGCGAAAGTCGTGATGCGTGTTGCCGACGTCTCCTGCCTGACCGGTGTAGGACATGATGTCGACGTAACTTTCGAGGAACATCCCCGCGGCCTCGTCCCAGGTCGAACGGGCAGACACGTGCGAGGTCTGGTTCGCGGCCTCGGACTCGGCTCCACAGGTGCGACTCGTGACCGCCGACATCGTCACGGCGACGTACGGGGGGCGCCCCGGCTCGTCGTACAACACCAGCTCGTTTTCGAAACAGAGGTCGGAAACCGGCCGTTCGACGCTGAAGAGGTCCTTGCCGTCGGGGCTGACGATCGCGAGCCGCGTGTCCTCGACGACGAGCACCTCCGCGCCCGGTTGCTCGAGCAGCAGGTCGTCGCGGAGGACCTTTTCCGAGCGAATCGGCTCGACGTCGTCGGGACCCCGGCGGACGCTGACGCGGGCGACCTCGGCGTCGGGCGGACCGTAGATCTCGACGGGCATCGACATGTCGATACCCGCCTGCGTGTCGAGAGGGACGAGGCATCCGCCGACCTCGTTCCAGAACCACGCCCGCACCTCCTCAGCGCCGAATTCGAGCGCCACGGCGTGTTCCTCGTCGTGGAAGAGCTGCCAGGTCGACTCGCGCTCGCGCTCGGTCGCATCGCCCGGTGCCTCGCCGGACGGGCAGTCCTCCGCGCGTAACTCGTAGCGAGGGACGGGGAGGACGATCGTCGGCTCGCCGGGCTGCGACAGGACGAGCCGAAACTCGCGCGGCGCGGCGACGAGTGGACGGGCGGGCTGTCCGTCCGGCAGCAGAGTTCGCAGACGCTCCGCCGCGACGGGAGGGGAGGGCGTGCCCGGGTCTTCGGCGCCGACGACGGGCGCGTCGGAGACACCACTCTTCGTACCGGTAGAGGAGGATGCACACGACGCGAACGCGCCCAGGGCGAGGGTGAGCGGCAGCCATGTCTTTCGGAGCATCACTCAGTCGACCTGGATCGTGACCGGGTTCGGTGAGGCGGCGGTCGAAACCCAGACGAAATCGCCGTCGACGAAGTAGCCATCCGTGGTGCCGAGGAGGTCCCGCGACGCCAGCTCGGCGACGGGGGCCGACTCGACGTTGACCGTGGTGGTTGCCGCACTGCGACGAAGGCGAACCACGAGCCGTCGGGGCGCCTTGTCCGCAAAGAAGATGGTCGAGGTGCCCGAGGTGCTCGCTTCGAGCTGGATGGTGCCGCTCTCGTCGTGGAGCTGGAACTGCGCGTTAGCTGCTCCAGGCCAGGCGAGGACCGTCATCGTGTCGCCGAGGTTTCCGTCGGTGAGCCCCGAGACGTCGTCCTTCGAATCGATCGGGACGATCGCGCCTTCCTTCACCCAGACGGGGAGGCGCAGCAGATCGGCCGAGACGTCGGCCGTGACGGTCTGACCTCCGGCGACGGCGGCACCGGTCCAGAAGTCGTACCAGTTGCCCGCCGGAAGCTCGACGTCGCGGATGCCCGTCGCGTCGAGAATCGGCGCGACCAGGAACGCGTCCCCCAGCATGTAACGGTAATCGCCCGCCCAGCTCGCCTCTTCGCCGAGCGGGATCAGGAGGCCGTCGGCGGTGCCGGCGTACGACTCTTCGGTGACGGAGTAGAGGAACGGGATGAGCTCGGTGTGGAGCTTGGCCCAGAACCGGTAGACCGCCACCGACTCGTCGACGTCCGTGTCGTTCGGCAGGGTCCAGGGCGTCAGGTTCTCGCGTCCGTGGAGCTGCATGAACGGCGACATCGCGCTCATCGCGGTCCAGCGGTGGAAGTTCAGCCGGTCGAACGGGATGCGAGGGCCGGCGAGTCCGGCGTCGCTACGGTCGAGGTAGCCGCCGAGGTCGGACCCGACCACGACGTAGCCCGCTGCGGCCGACCGGAACATGTGGTCGAGCGCGTCTTCCAGCCCCGCCCAGTCGCGGGTGTTGTCGCCGGCCCAGACCACGGGCGCGTGTTCGGGGCGGGCGAAGAAGCGACCGTCGAACTCGTAGGACTTGTCGTAGCCGCGCACCATCGTCACGAAGTCGTCGTGCCCGACGCGGTGGATGCCGTACTCGTAGTAGTCCTGGTAGTACGCCTCCGAATACTCCTGGTGCGTCTTTTGGCCGGCGGCGGTCTGAACGACGTCGGTCGTGACGTACTCGTCGCCGAAGTCGAGCTTCCACCCGGCGACGCCGACGTCGAGCAGGTAGTTCTGCTGCTCGTTCCACCACTGCGCAGCGAGCGGGTTGAAGAAGTCGACGGACCCGCCTTTCCCCTTCCACCAGAAGTACTCTTCGCCGTCGTTGATGTAGAACCCGCAGTCCTTGCCTTCCTGGAAGTTCGAGGCGGGGCCGACGTAGACGTCGCCGTCGGGCTCGGCGTCGAACGAGCCGGAGTTGGTGAACTGCGTGACCCACAGCACCATGCGTATGTCGTCGTCGCGCAGGTCGCTGACGAGCTGTTCGAACCCGGGGTAGCGCGTCGAGCTGGGGATGAACGTGTTGTAGTTGTCCTCCCACGGCGAATCGAGGACGAGCACGCCGACGGGGATGTCCCGGTCGATGAAACCGTTGACGAAGTCGTAGGAGTCCGCGGTGTCGGAGATGTCCTTCGAGATCCACGGCATGAAGGCCCATCGCGGCGTGTGGATTCGATCCGGGGCGGGGATCGGCTCGATGGACTCGGGAGCGTAGGTGCACGCGCCCATGTCGGCCCCGAGGTCCGCGACGTCCGCGTCGGGCTGCGGCGTTCCGGTGTCGTCGGGATCGGTGGCAGTGTCCGGAGCGACGGCCGCGTCTGCGCCAGCGTCCTCGGTTCCGGCGTCGTCTGGTGTGACGCCGTTGTTGCTGCAGCCTCCGCAAGCGCTCCAGGCGAGTGCGGCGATCAGGGCGACGGTCGGCGGACGAAAGATGAGCATCCCGGGACTCCTCGATGGGGGACGCCACGGTAGCCCGAGGACGAAAGCGAGACAACGTCGTCCGCACAGATGCTCGCGTGCCGAAGTCGGGGCCGAGCGCGAATGCAAAGTGGCCTGGAGAGGCTCGTCGTCCTATCATCGAGTCATGGAAGACGTGACAGGGATCTGGCGCCCGGCGAACCCCCGGCATTGCCCGCGTTGTACCTATCCGATGGTCGCCATCGGATACCACGGCACGGAGGTCGATCATTGCCATCGGTGCGGCGGGATGCTCGTCGAGCCGGGCTCGATCGATGGACATCTGGGAGAATGGGCTCGGCCGCGCTACTGGAAAGAGGAACTCGCCCGCCCGACGACCGGGCAGAAGCTGACGTGCCCGGTCGATCACAGTCCGATGACTGGCTACCAGGTCCCCTGGGAGACGCGCTCGGTCGTCATCGACCAGTGCGACGACTGCGGCTCGCTCTTCTTCGACCCCGGGGAGGCTGCGAAACTTCGCGACATCGTGGAGAAGTCGCGGGCCGACGGGTACCGCGCGGCATCGGCAGGCCCGGGCGTGGACGGGATGCTGTCCGATGCGGAGCTCCTCCGCGCCCAGGAGTTCACCGAGAAGCCGGGCGTCGCGACGTACCTCTTTCAGCTCGTCAGCGGAATGCCCGTCGAGGTGATGAACCCGGTGTACGGTACGGCGTGGGTGATCCGAACGCTGGCGGTGCTGCTGGTGCTCGTCTACGCGTGGGAGATGATGGCGCTGATCGACCTCCCCGGGGAGGCGGCTCAGCTCTCCTGGCTGAGCAAGTGGGGGCTCGTCCCCGCGAACATCTTCGAAGGTCGATACCTCCACACGCTCGTGACCCACGGGTTTCTCCACGGTGGGATCGTCCACCTCCTCGGGAACGTCTACTTCCTCTGGATTTTCGGCGACAACGTCGAGGACAGGGTGGGGCGGTGGCCCTTTCTGCTGCTCTACTTCGCGGCGCTCTTCGGTGCCGCCGTGCTGCAGGTCATCATGCAGTCCGACCCGTTGGTCCCGCTCGTCGGCGCGTCGGGCGCGATCGCGGGCGTCATGGGAGCCTACTTCATGCTGTTCCCCAAGGTGAAGCTGTGGGTGGTGCTCTTCTTCATCCAGTGGCGGGTTCCGGCGCTCCTCTACTTCGGGTTCTGGATCG
>CAYPJU010000168.1:0-4966 GCA_964411125.1 uncultured Bradymonadales bacterium
GCACCCATCGCCCTGCACCCATCGCCCTGCACCCATCGCCCTGCACCCATCGCCCCACACCCATCCCCCACCTCTAGCTGGCTAGCGCGGTCAGGGCCGCCTGTCGGTTTGCCGCCTGTCGCTCGCCGTCCTCCGTCCGTCCGTCCCGGTTTTCCCCACCTGCCAGACGGTGTACGATGCGGGCGAGATGGATCTCACACACAAAATCGTCCGGCGGCTCCTACGCGACGACGAGGTCGGGTTCAGCCGCAACAAGAACTTCGACGCCTACGAGGCGTCGATGGTGAAGCGTGCGCGGCGCATCTACCGACATCTTCGGAGCATCGAGCACGACCTCCTCGGCGCTCGAGACGGCGACGTTCAGATCGTCGCGGTGGAGCGCCAGGGGAACGAGGTCACCGTGAAACTGAGTTTCCCGGCGCAGGGCGGAACCCGCCACTCCTACCTCTCGGGGAAGGAGTGGGAACTGCTGATCGAGAGCGACCGGGTCGCCGACATCCTGCGCAGGCTCCTTGACGAAGCACCCGCTGAGACGCAAAACAAAATCGCCACGAACGAATGACGGGGACCAAGCCCCAATCCTACTGGAAGCGAACGGACGGAGACGAAATGCCGCGAATCCAAGCAATCCTGTTGATCACCCTGGTGCTCGGCGCCTTCGCCTGCGGACCCAAGACGGCGATCCCGGACCCGCAACCGCTCCCCGCCGGACAGAGCTGGGCGGGAGTCTGGTACTCCCCGCAGTTCGAGCACATGTACCTGCGTCAGCAGGGTGACGCCGTGAACGGTATCTACGCCTACAAGTTCGGCGGCACGCTCGAGGGGGAAGCAAACGGCAACGTCATGAAGTTCCAGTGGCTCGAGCCCGGCGACAAGTCCGAGGCGCGCCGTGAAGTGAAAGGAAAGGGCTGGCTGCAGCTCGTCAAGGAAGGCGAGAAGGTCAAGCTCAAGGGTGAGTGGGGTTACAACGACGCCTACTCGGGCGGCGGCATCTGGGAAGCGGAGTGGGTCCGCCCGATGGACGCCGACGATCCCCGCTCGCTCGAGCAGTGGAAAGAGATGCAGGGCCTCACCGACGAGTGAGTTCTTCGCCCTCCGCAGGACAGATTTTGCCGAAAGCCATTGGTAGCCTCGCCGCCCGGACCGGGCGGCTTCTCCTCGTGACCGCCGTCTCGCTGGCCGGTTGCGGTGCCAAACCGAACGTCGCCGACTCGGCGCCTACCGTAGCAACTCTCACCGCCGAGCAGCGCGCCGAGATCCTCGGCGCGATGAACGCCGAGCTCGACCGCTCGATGAATCGGCTGCGGTTTCGCGAGTACGAGACCCCTTACTTCATCGGCTACACCGTCCGCGACGTCGTGCACGAGTCGATCGCCGGCAAGTACGGCTCGATCACCGACGACGACACGACGCAGACTCGCACCGCGTACGTCGAAGTCAGAGTCGGCGACTACGACTTCGACAACTTCGCGAACGTCGAGGCCGAGTCGTTCCGCATCTCGGAGTATTCCGCCGACCGAATCGTCCCCCTCGAAGCGGACCCGGGCGCGATCCGCGGCACCCTGTGGCTCATCACCGACGAGGTCTACAAGAAGGCTGTCAGTGATTTCCTGACGAAGAAGGGTGGGGCGGTCTACGCGACCGACGAGAAGATCGCGGTGCCGAGCTTCTCCAAGGAAAAGTCGCACCAGAACCGCGGCCCCAACCGCGAACTCTCGTTCGACCGCGCGAAGTGGCGCAAGGCGGTTCAGCAGGTTTCGCAGCAGATGCTCGAAGAACCGCAGCTCCTCGATTCGGCGATGACCGTCTCTGCCACCAAGACGACGCGGTTCATCACGAACTCCGAGGGCGCCGAGCTCGTCGACGAGTTCACCCTCTACTCGATCCAGATCGAGGCGTGGGCTCGCGCGTCCGACGGGATGATGCTCGAGAACGGGCGTAGCTACTACTCCCGCGATGCGTCGAAGCTCCCGACCCTCGAGACGATCAAGGCCGAGACCCGGCAGATGGTCACCGACCTCGTGGCGCTCCGAAACGCGCCGACGATCGACCCCTACACCGGCCCCGCGATCCTCGCCCCTGAGGCGAGCGGCGTGCTCTTCCACGAGGCGGTCGGGCACCGGCTGGAGGGCGAGCGCCAGCGCGACGACGAGGAGGGGCGCACCTTCAAGGGGCGCGTCGGCAAGGAAGTGATCCCGACGTTCCTCTCGGTTTACGACGACCCGACGAAGGAAGATTGGGACGGCAAGGAGCTCAACGGCAACTACGCGTTCGACGACGAAGGGGTCGCCGCTCAGCGAGCGCAGCTCATCGAGAAGGGCGTCCTGCGCGGCTACCTCAAGAGCCGCACGCCGATCGAGGGTTCCGTGAAGTCGAACGGACACGGCCGCGCCCAGGGGCTGCAGAAACCGATGGCGCGCATGGCGAACACGATCGTCGAGGCGTCTGCCGACAAGTCGATGCCGTACGACGAGCTCAAGGCGAAGTTGATGGCTGAGGCGAAGCGGCAGGGCAAGCCGTTCGGCCTCATCATCAAGGACATCACCGGCGGCTCGACCAACACTTCGGGCTACGGATACCAGGCCTTCAAGGGCTCGCCGCGCATGATCTACAAGGTCGACCCCGACACCGGCGAAGAGACGCTCGTCCGCGGCGTCGAGCTGGTCGGGACGCCCCTCACCGCCATCAACAAGATCGTCGCCGCGAGCACCGAGACCGGCGTCTTCAACGGCTACTGCGGCGCCGAGTCCGGGTACGTCCCCGTCTCCACCGTAGCGCCGGCGCTCCTGACGACGGAGATTGAGCTGCAGCGCACCCAGCAGTCCAACGAACGCCCGCCGATTCTCCCGCCGCCGTGGACCGAGAAGTGAGCTTTCGCCCCGAGGTGAAAGAGCGGATTCGAGAGGTCGTCGCGCGATCGGCGGACCGATCCGTCGCCGTGTTCGACTTCGACAACACCTGCATCCGCGGGGACATCGGCGAGCTGTTCGGCTGCTGGTTGGTCGACCAGATGGCGTATCGCTACGACCTCGACGCCTTCTGGGAATTGATCGACCCGCTCGACGGGCGCGACGAAATCCGCGGGATCGTGCACGAGCTCCAGGCGACCGAAGGTTCGCGCGACGAGGCGCTCTACCAGCGCTACCGCGCCGAGATGAACGCGATCTACCCGCGCAAGCTCGCCCGCGAAGGAAAGGCGGCCGCCTACGCGTGGGCGGTGCGACTGCTGGTCGGACTGCGGGAGGGGGAGCTCGACGCGATGTCGCGTCGGTGTGTTCGCCGTGAGTGGAGCCGACCGCTCGGCGAGGAAGTCCTCGAAACGGAGCGCGGCGAGCGGATGACAATCGAGCTCGGCATCGCGCCGTTCCGGGCGATTCGCGAGACGATGGAGGTGTTGCGAGAAGCGGGGTGGGAAGTCTGGGTCGTCTCCGCGACCAACGTCTGGACCGTCCGCGCCGCAGCGTCGCTCCTCTTCGGGGTCGACCCCGACCGCGTCATCGGCAACCAGGTGACCGTCGAGAACGGCACCCTCACCGACCAGCTCGTACCCCCCGCGCTCTTCCGCGAAGGGAAGGTCGGCGTCATCGAGCGCGACATCGGGGTGCGCCCCCGCATCGTCTTCGGCGACTCCGAGACCGACCTCAGCATGCTCGAATGGGCCTCCGACCTCGCCGTCGTCATCGACCACGGCGACGAGATCGCCGGCGAAGCCGCCGCGCGACTCGGTTGGGCGGTGCAACCTCGCGACGAGCTCGAGACGGTGTCGCCCGACGTGGAGGTCGTCCCCGCCGACCAGGAGGGGATCGCGCGCGGCGCCGAAATCCTGCGGGGGGGAGGACTCGTCGCGTTTCCGACCGAGACCGTGTACGGGCTCGGGGCGAACGCCCTGCAGGAGGAATCCGTGCGACGCATCTTCGCCGCGAAGAAGCGCCCCACGACCAACCCGATCATCGTGCACGTCGCGACCGTCGACGCCGCGCGAGAGCTCGCCGCCGAGTGGCCCGAGCAAGCGCAAAAGCTCGCCGACGCCTTCTGGCCCGGGCCTCTGACGCTGGTGCTCCCGAAGACCGACGCGATCCCCGAGGCGGTCACCGCGGGGCTCGACACGTTCGGCGTGCGCATCCCCGAGAGCGAGGTCGCCCGCGACCTGATCACCGCCGCCGGCTTCCCGATCGCCGCCCCGAGCGCGAACCGCTACACCGGCGTCTCCCCGACGGCCGCCGACCACGTCGTCACCAGCCTCGGCGACGCCGTGCAGTTGGTGCTGGACGGCGGCCCCACGACCGTCGGCATCGAATCGACCGTCGTCGCGATCACGGCCGACGGCGCCGTTTTACTGCGTCCCGGCGAGGTCTCCCACACCGAGCTCGAGGCGGTGGTCGGGCCCGTGCGCCGCGCGATCGACACCGTCTCCGACGAAGTCGCGCGCCCGAGCCCCGGACAGTCCGCCCGCCACTACTCCCCCCGCGCAAAGGTGATGCTCGAGCCGTGGGACCAGGAGCGCCACGCCGGCGCCGCCTACATCGGCTTCGACCTCGACGCCGCCCCGGGCGCATCCTTCGCCATCCAGCTCCCCCGCTATCCAGGCCCCTACGCCCAGCAGCTCTACGCCGCACTGTGGGAGGTCGACGCCGTCGGCGCCGACCGACTGGTCGTCGAACCCCCACCCGCGGACGCGGAGTGGGAGGCCTGCCGCGATCGCCTGAAGCGCGCGTCGGGTTGAGGGGGTGAGCGTTCGGGCGTGTGCGGTGTGCTCGACACCCCGGCGCTAACGCGCCGGGCTACACCGCGCTTCGCGCGGACGCCGGCTCACGCCGGCAACGTCGAACGAAAGCGCAGTGCCCCGCTACCCGCTACCCGCTACCCGCGAACCGCGCCCAGGGGTCAGCGAGGCGTCCGCCCTACACCCTGCGCCCCACGCCCATCACCCTGCACCCTGCACCCCACACCCTGCGCCCCACGCCCT
>CAYPJU010000169.1:0-4852 GCA_964411125.1 uncultured Bradymonadales bacterium
TGCTCAGCCGCTACCGGCAGCAGGAGCAGTTCGCGCAGGACGACCTCTTCGGGCGCATGTCGATCAGCGACTACCTCTTCACGAAGTGCAGGTTGTTCGCGAGCCTCACGCTGAACGACCACGAGCTGACGCTCTACGACCGGATGTACTCGATCCTGTCGACGCAGGTGCCGAAGCCGGACGTCGTGATTCACCTGACGGCGCCGCTCGACGTGCTGCTGTCGCGCATCAAACAGCGCGGGCGGTCGTACGAGAAGAACATGGACCCCGAATACCTCGAGCGCCTGCGGTCGATGTACGTCCAGTATTTCCAGCACTACGACGCGACGCCCCTGCTTCAGATCGACACGTCCGACCTCGACTTCACGTCCGACGACGACGCGGTCGCATCCGTCATGGACCAGGCGATCGAGACGTTTCGCCGCGCCCGCCAGCCCGCCCCGGCGCTCGAGTTTTGAAGCGCTGGCTCCTCGTCATGGCGCTCGCCGTCGCCAGCCTTGGTTGTGACGGACCGACGAAGTCCGCCCCCGCCGCGGAGCGGGCGCTCCCGACGTACACGAGCCCCGAGAAGGCCGCCGCCGCCTACCTCGACGCGATCTACACGTTCCGGATGACGGACGCGTACGACACGCTGAGCGCCGCCGACCGCCGCGGGACGACGCTCGGCGATTTTCAGCGCAAGATGGGGACGATGCACGACGCCTTCGCCAACGTGAAGCGCACCTACGAGCTCGGCGAGGTCCGCCGCGACGGTGACTCCGCACGGGTGTGTGCGAGCGTCGAGCAGCCCGATCTCGAAGCGATCGAGAAGCAGGTGCTGGGGGAGTTCACCAAACAGGGCAGCGTTCCCAACCGTACCCAGCTCGAGCTCAGCAAGCGCGCACTGGTCGAAGGCGAATCACCGCCGATGACCACGGTCACCGAGGAGGTCGTCCTCGTCGAGGAGGATGGCGGTTGGCGCGTTTCGCTCGGCTGGGGGGAAAACCGCGGGCCGAGACCAGTTCCGGAGTAACGCGACCGCGGCAAAGCGCGAAGCCGTCTCTGCGAACCCTGTGTTCAGTCGCGCACCACCTCGACCCCCTTCCAGAACGCGACGTAGTTGGTGATGTTTTCCGCCGCGGGCTTCGGTTCGGGATAGTACCACGCCGCGTTCTCGTTTCGGTCCCCTTCCACTTCCACGTGGAAGTAGCTCGCCACCCCTTTCCATCCACACGTCGTGTGGTGGTCGCTGGGCGCGAAGAATTGCTGGTCGATCGCGCCACGCGGGAAGTAGACGTTCCCCTCGACCTCTTCGAATTCGTCGGACTCGGCGATCACCTGCCCATTCCAGATTGCTTTCGGCATCTCGTTCTCCTTTTGTCGGGTGGGAGTGAGATGCCGGCCCGCCGGCGAGGGTTGCCGTGGCTTCGGCGCGGCGCGGTCAGTGCTGCGAAGCGGTCAGGCCGAGCCTGCTGATCAGGCGCTCGCTCTCGTGGTTCAGCCCGATGATCGAGACGTGCTTCTGGTATCGATTGTAGCGGCCGATGAGGCTCGCGATCGCGGCGACGCCCGACTGGTCCCAGATGTGAGAGCCGCTGAAGTCGACCACGATGTGCTCGGGATCGGCGGTCGGGTCGAACAGCTCGCTGAACTCCGTGGTCGTCGCGAAGAACATCGGCCCGTGGACCGCGTAGCGCTTCCCGCCGTCTTCGAGATGCTCTTCGGCCGACACCTGCGCGATCTTCCAACCGAAGATGACCGCGCTCATCAGCACGCCGACGAGCACGCCGATGGCGAGGTTGTGCGAGTAGACCACGACCGCCACCGTCGTGAGCATCACCGCGGCGTCCCCCATCGGGACGCGGTGGAGCTGCCGCAGCGAACCCCAGTCGAACGTGCCGATCGAGACCATCACCATCACGCCGACCAGCGCGGCCATCGGGATGCGCGCGACGACGTCCCCCGCGACGACGACCAGGAACAGTAGGAAGCATCCGGCGACCAGCGCCGAAAGGCGCCCGCGCCCTCCGCTCTTCACGTTGATGACCGACTGCCCGATCATCGCGCAGCCCGCCATACCGCCGAAGCAACCCGCGACGACGTTGGCGATCCCCTGCCCGCGCAGCTCCTTGTTCTTGTCGCTCTTCGTGTCGGTCGCCTCGTCCACGATCTTCGCCGTCAGGAGCGACTCGAGCATCCCGACCAACGCGAGACCCAGCGAATACGGGAAGATGATCGACAGAGTCTCGAGCGAGAGATCCACCAGCGGCAACGCGAACATCGGCAGCGCCGACGTCATCTCCCCCATCTGCCCCACGGTGCTGAGACCGAAGTCGCCGAAGACCGCCACCAGCGTCATCAGGATGATCGCGGCGAGCGCCGACGGCACGAGCTTCGTGACGTAGGGGAGTCCGTAGATGATCGCGAGCGTCGCCGCGACCATCGCATACATCATCCACCCCGCCCCCACGAAGTGCGGCAGTTGCGCCATGAAGATGAGGATCGCGAGCGAGTTCACGAACCCGAGGATCACGGGATGCGGCACGAACGTCATGAAGCGCCCGACCTTCGCGAGGCCGAGCACGAGCTGCAGCACGCCGGTCAGGATCGTCGCGGCGAGGAGATATTCGACGCCGTGGTCGGCCACCAGCGTCACCATCAGGAGCGCCATCGCGCCGGTAGCGGCCGAGATCATCCCCGGGCGCCCTCCGACGAACGCGATCGTCACCGCGATGCAGAACGAGGCGTACAGCCCAACCATCGGGTCCAGCCCCGCGATGATCGAGAAGGCGACCGCCTCCGGGATCAGCGCCAGCGCCACCGTCATCCCGGCGAGCACGTCGCCGCGAACGTTCGAAAACCATTCGGTTTTCACTCTCTTCAATACTTCCGTCATACAATCCGGGTTTGGCTCGAGAGGCGCCGCTCGCGCTCCGTGGACGGAGCGCAGAGCACTACACTTCTGCCTACCGGGCAGCAGTGGCGCACAGATTGGAGCGGGGTTCCATCGCTTGTTGGTTGCTGCGTGATTCAGTCAGAGACGACCAGAGGCAGGGACGGGCGGTGTAGAGGAGCGCGGGATGAATGACAAGAAGATTTCTCGGCCGACAGCCTCGGGAACCACGCTGTCGCCCTGGCGACTACCGTGGGGCTTTGACCCACACCCCACCAGGGATTGCATCCCTGGACCCGCGAATTCTCGGGAGGCGACGTCGCAACCCGTTGATCTGGTGCGCAACCCTCTGTGACAGCCGAATACGTGACGGTGGCTGGTGACGTTCACAAGAACAGGCGGAGGCCGATCGTTCCGAGGTAGCCGTGGTAGTAGCCCTCCACCGGCTTCATGGTGATGAAGCCTTGCGCCCTGAACGGTCCTCCGAGATAGGAACCGTACAGAAACAAGGCGCCTTTCTCCTGCACGGCGAGCTGCGCGCCGATGCCCGCTTCTCCGGCGAAGCCGCTGACCATCGCGCCAATCGCGTCCGCGGCAGGTCGATCTTCTTCGGCTTGCTGACGTTCCGCGAGACAGGACGGGTCCTGGTTGGCGCATCGGATCAGAATGTTGAGGATTCCTCGTCCGCCGAGGCGGGCGAAAAGTCCCGTTTTTGCCGCGCCCCACGGGTGGAATTCGCCTGCGAGGCTCACTTCGAAGGACGGTCCGAGAACACCGAGCAGACTGCCGGCCCCGGCGCGTACGCCGATCGTCGACGTGGGATACAGCGTCAGCCCGATGGAACCGAGGCTCGCCATGCGGAGCTCGTCGACACGTGCTCCGCCGCCGGTGCTGAACATCTGGCCGATGTGAATGTAGGAGTCGACGCCCACGAGAGGGTGCGCGGCCGCCTCCGGCGTCACGGAAGTATCGGGTGCGACTGCGAGCATCGGCAGCAGCAGCGCGACGAACAGAGTGCGGGCTTTTGTCATGGGAGGGCTACTGGGCGATGGGTTTTTGCTGTCGGCGCCACAGGGTCGTCCCGAACGCCCGGCGTCAGGTCAGCCTATAACCTTGGGAACTGCCCAGGCAACGATGCGATGCGTACTCGCATCGTGACGGCCAGGGGCGCTCTCGCGGGGCGAGCCTGCTCTACGCCCCACTCGACATCTTCGACGACGTCATTGCCCGAAGAGGCCTCGGGTCCGACGCGGAGAAGCTCGCCGAGCTCACCTACATGCCCTCCGTCGTCTGGGGCATCATATGGATTGGCCTTTCCCTGGCCGCCACGGCGGTCTTCTTCTACCTCGCGGTACGCAAGCCGGTCTCCTCGTCAGTGGAGTAGCGTTCCCCGCCGAAGAAAGGGGCCCCGAAACACTCGCGGGTCCAGGGATGCAATCCCTGGTGGGGTCTGGGGCGACGCCCCAGGGTGTTCCGACAAAACGACAGCTTCGTCCCGCGCGGCTCACTTCTTACCGGAGAGCTTGTGGTCGAGGCTGAACTTCCCTGGCCCGACGAAGAAGAGCCCGACGAAGGTGATGCATGCCTCGGCCGCGTGCGACCAGCCTTTGAACCCGTCGCCCGCCGCCATGTGTTTGATCGTCGCGACCATCATCGTGAACGCCAGCAGCGCGAGGGCGAAGCGCGTGCCGAGCCCGAGCGCGAGGAAGAGGCCGCCGAACGTCTCGGCGACCGCCGCCATGAAGCCCCAGAACGTCGGGGCGAAGTCGATCCCGAGCTCCCCCATCGCCTTGCCGATCTTCGCCCACTTGTCCGGGCCGCCCGCCAGTTTCGGGAGGCCGTGGGCGATGAAGGCGATCCCGAGGCCGACGCGCAGGAACAACAGCCCGTGATCGCGGTATTTATCGAGTGACATCAACATGGGTGCTCCTCTCGGCCGGCTTTCTTCGGTTTGTCGAGACCTGCCTTACAGTAGGCGCA
>CAYPJU010000170.1:0-4476 GCA_964411125.1 uncultured Bradymonadales bacterium
GACGGAGCGCCGCGCCACGGTTGAGCTGGGACGGAGCGCCGTTCAGTGAAGGAGGTCGTCTCGATGAAGCTCGACGACCTGGAAGTCCCCCATTCGCGTGACGAAAGCTCCCCGCTCGGGTCCGGCCCCCACGACGGAGATGCAAATCTCGTCGCCCGGGACGACCGCGCCGGCTCGGACATCGTCGTCGAGCAGCACGATCGTGCACGGCGAGACGAGGTTTCCGAGTTCAGCGGCATTGGTCGGGGCGAGGGCGGGGTCGAGCTCGACCAGGTCGAGGAAGTTCGCGACCATCGCAGGCCCCGCCTGGTGCGTGTAGAAGCGCGTGATGTCCGACAGGAGCGTCGGTCGCCGTTCCAAGAGCGTCTGGTGGTTGAGGATCATCCCTTTCGAGTAGTACTCGGCGATGATCTTTCCACTCATGGCGTAAGCGCTGAGTTCCTCGGCCCCGGTGCTGCCGGGCGGATGCGCGGTTCCCCCGCCAGGGTAATGGACGATGGGATCTTCGAACCCGGGCCCGTCTCCAAATGCGCGCTGGTCGCGCGAGTAGAACTGGAACCCGTCCCCGCCTTCCGTGCGCGTCATCACCAGCGCTCCGACCGCATCCGAGAAGATCCCGGGCGAAGCCCAGAGTGTGGAGGCGAACGGATGAAGCTGGTTCTTTCGGTAGATGCCCGTGGCATGAGGGCTGACCGCGTTGTAGGCGACCACGAGAACACGGTCCGCGGTCGTCGAACCGACCATCTGTACCGCCCGCGCGAGTCCCCCACACCCTGCCTCCAACTGCATGGCAGGGATGTCGTCCCTCAGACCGAGTTCACGGGCGACGTGGAAGCCGTCTTGTCCAAGCTTGATGTGGTAGGGGGTGCAAGTGACCAACACCAGCAGGTCGACGTCATCGGGGCCGATGCGGGCCGACTCCATCGCGGCACGGCCCGCCGCGACCACCGGCGCGATCGTCGTAAACACTTCCGGATCCCATGCCTTCCCGTGAATCCCCAGAATTTTCGCGATGGCTTCGCCCCCCAAAAATCCGTCCGAGTGCCGGTCGGGGATCTGCATCATCCGGGCCCACTCGTCGATGTCGATCACGCGTCCCTTCAGGGCGCTGATTCCCGAAATCTCGAACTCGAGATCGTTCATGTCTGCTCCATGAGTTTGTAACTGAAGGAATCACCTAGGAGGGTGACCCACCGGGTGTCAAGTCGCGCACATGCGTCCCGATCGAACTCCTCGAAGACTTGCTCCGATGTCCTGGACAGGACCGACGATTTCACCGTTGCTCGTGCTGCCAGCGGACGTTCGCGCAGGGTTCGGCAGGTACGAGCGACCATGGCCGGCGAACCGCGCTCCTTCAGACGCGGAGGGGTTCGGGCGGGTCGTCGAGCGCTCCCCCGAGGTATTCGCCCCAGCGGACGTAGAGCTCGACGAGGAAGTCGCGAACCGCCCTCACGCGCGCCATTCGGCGCAGGTCGCGAGCCATGAGGAGCCAGCTCGAGCGTCCGTCGATCTCGGGATCGATGATCTCGAGCGTCGGGAACCGTGGCACCATGAACATCGGTGTCACGGTGATCCCGAGTCCGCACGCGGCAGCTTCGGTAAGGGCCGCGAGCGAGTCGCAGCGAAGCGCGACGTGCGCGCCTTCGCCACGGCTCCTCAGGTAGTCCATCCCTGGCAGTGCGGCGGACCCGGGAAGGATCAGGTCGTGCCCGACGAGCTGCGTGCCGGGGCGGGGCCGTCCCTTGCGGGCCAGATAGTCCGTCGAAGCGACGGCCGCGATCGCGGTCGGTCCCAGCATTCGCGCGACCACCGAATCGGACGACTCGTCCGAGCTGAGGGGCACACCCGCCGTCGTACGACCGAAGCGTATAGCGAGATCCGCCTCCCCGGCAGCCAGATTGACGAGGCCGTGTCCCACGATCAGCTCGAGCTCCAAGCGCGGATGGCGATCCTGCAGAGCGCGCAGGTGGTCGACGAGGAAGTGGGTCACGAACTCGGGCGCGGCGGCGAGCCGTACCGTTCCCGACAATCGGTCCTCGTCGCCGCTCATCCGACGCTCGATGAGGTCGACCTGCCGCTGCATTGCTTCTGCGCCAGGAAGTATCGTCTCGGCTGCGGCGGTGGGCACGAGCCCGTCGCCGGAGCGTTGAAACAGCACCGCACCGATTTCATCGGAGAGCCGATCGATCCGTCGCGAGACGGTGGTGGAGCTCACGCCGAGTTCGCGAGCCGCTCCCGCGAACGTTTCGTGTCGGTAGAGCGCAAGAAACGTTTCCAGGTTGGTCCAATCCATCCAGTCACTCTGCGAAATAGCACGACAAACAGCAACAAGAATGCGCAAGCGCAGCATCCTGCAACTGCTACACGTCGTCGAACGTGTTCCAAGCGCCTGAGAAAACTCTACCGTTTGTTGATCGAGATCAGCATCTGAGCGGGCCGCCGGCTGCTCGGCGAGGGCCTGCATAAAAGCAGGAGCAATATGCAAATTGCTTTCTTTCGAAACGAATTCGCAGGAGTCATTCTCGATTCATACCCAATGACCGGAGAGGGCGGCGATGCCAGTAGGGGTGTCCCGTCGCGACCGAAACCAGAGAGAGGAGACAAAATGCCGAAACTCGACGCTGCGCTGATCGACCACGACGTCGCCGACTTCGACACCTGGGCGAAACACTTCGCCGACCACGCCCCGGCCCGACGAAAAGCAGGGATCACGAGCGAACGCGTCTACCGTGGGGCGGACGACCGCGCGAAGGTTGTGGTGGTGCTCGGGTACGAATCCGCCGATGAGGCCAGACGCTTCTTCGACTCCGCCGACCTGCGCGAGACGATGCAGCGGGCGGGTGTCACAGGAGCTCCGCGCGTCACCTTCAGCGAGTCCGTCAAGTCGGCCGAGGTCACCGACCGTCCGCTTCCAGCCATCGCGGTTCGCCACCAGGTTCAGGATTACGAAGCGTGGCGGGCGGTGTACGACTCGCTCGAGAGCCTTCGCAGCTCGTTCGGGATCATGGGAGACGCCGTCCACCGGACCGGCGACCGCGGCGACGAGGTGATCGTGTTTCATCAGGCCGAGACCCGCGAAGAGCTCGAGAACTTCCTCGCGTCTGCCGAGCTGCGCCAGGCGATGTCTCGGGCTGGCGTCGCAGGCCCGCGCGAGGTCACGTTCCTGACGAGCGGTGTCGACATTCCGCCGGCCACGCCGGCCGAGGGTGCTGCGCCGGTGCCCGACCCTTCACACATCATGCAGGTCGGGATGGGCTTCTTTGGTACCAAGACGTTGCTCTCCGCCGTCGAACTCGGCCTCTTCACCCGGCTCGCCGACGGTCCGCTGACCGGCGCCGAGATCGCGGATGCGCTGCAACTGCACGCGCGTAGCGTCCCTGACTTCCCCGACGCTCTGGTGGCGCTCGGGTTCCTCGAACGCGAAGGGTCGGGGGACGACGCGAAGTATTGCAACACCCTCGACTCCGGAGTTTTCCTCGACCGCACCAGTCCGCACTACATCGGCGGCATTCTCGAGATGGCGAACGACCGCCTCTACGGTTTCTGGGACACTCTGACGGATGCGCTGAAGACCGGTCGGCCGCAGAGCGAGACGAAGGACGGCGGCGAGCCGATCTTCGCGAAGCTGTACGCCCAGCCCGAGAAGCTGGAGCAGTTCATGAACGCGATGGCGGGGATCTCCGCCGGAAATTTCGCGGCGTTCGCGGAGAAGTTCGACTTCTCGTCCTACGAGTCGCTCTGTGACGTCGGCGGCGCCACGGGACAGCTATCGTGCATGGTGGCCGCCGCACAACCGCACCTGTCGTGCAAGAGCTTCGACCTGCCGCCGGTCGAGCCGATCGCGCAGCGCAACATCGAATCGGCAGGGCTTGCCGACCGCGTGGAAGCTGTCGCTGGCGACTTCTTCGTGGACGAACTACCGCGCGCCGACGTCATCACGATGGGGATGATCCTGCACGACTGGAACCTCGAGCAGAAGAAGATGCTCATCCGGAAAGCATACGACGCCCTGCCGGAGGGGGGCGCCTTCGTCGCCATCGAATCGATCATCGACGACGAGCGTCGCGAGAACGCGTTCGGGCTGCTGATGTCGCTCAACATGTTGATCGAGTTCGGGGCCGACGGTGGTTTCGACTTCACCGCCGCCGACTTTGACGGGTGGTGCCGCGAGGCCGGATTCCAACGCACCGAGGTCATCCCCCTCGCCGGTCCATCGAGCGCCGTCGTCGCCTACAAGTAGAGAGACCGGCGCGAGGTCCGTTCGGATGCGGCAGGCTCCTGTCGCAGGCCATCGGACTTCTCGGGCGCTCGCTCTCACGTCGGCGAGCGAACCACTTGCCGACTCGCCCCTCGCCCGTGGGTCATGGCGCGTGGCGCGTGCAGTTGGCGATGTTCCGGCGAACGTCGTGGACGAAACGAGCCGGGCGAGGACGAGGGTGTCGTTTTGGCTGAACACCGTGGGGCTTTGCCCCACAC
>CAYPJU010000171.1:0-4203 GCA_964411125.1 uncultured Bradymonadales bacterium
GCGCTCACCGAACGCAGGACGCAAGCAGAGTCGCGCGAGACGCGCGCTCACCGAACGCAGGACGCAAGCAGAGTCGCGCGAGACGCGCGCTCACCGAACTCGGGACGCAAGCAGAGTCGCGCGGGACGCGGGCTCACCGAACTCGCGCCACAGTGGAGTTGTTCGATGAACCATGATCCAAAAATCGCGGTCGCGCTGCTCGCAGCAATGCTCGTCGCCTGCCCGGCCGAAGAAGGCGAGAACAACATCGAGACGCCGGTCGGCGAATCGAAGTGTGAGCGCGACGACGTGGCGACGCCGGCCGACGCCGAGGCGCTGACGCTGGGGCAAGAGATCGAGGGGTTCGTCTGCCCCGTCGAGGACGAGGACTGGTTTCGAATCACGATCCCCTCGACGAACAAGCTCTTCACGATCGGGCTCGAGATGTCCGCGCCGCTGAGCGCGGTGCAGCCGTCGTACGCGCTGTTCGGGATCGAAGGGGGTGAGCCGGGGGTCGCGGTCGCGCAGCCGCCGTCGACGGACATCGGGGCGAAGCTGAACTTCACGCACTGCGTCGATCCGGGGGAGTACTTCCTCGTGGTGCGTGATTCGGGCAACGACGCGCAGGATTTTCGGCACCCCTACAAGCTGACGACGTCGTCGGGCATCGACCCCGACTCGAACGAACCGAACGACGGTGGGGCGAACGCGAGCGCGATCCAGCTCGGGTCACCGCAGACAGGCTACATCGCGTGCCGCGGAGACGAGGATCACTTCACGATCGACGTCCCGGACGGCAAGCTCCTGTCGATCGAACTCGTGAGTGAGATCGCGCAGTACGAGCCGACCGTCCGGCTCTTCACCACCGACGGTGAACTGCTGGTCGAAGAGGCCAACCCTTCGGGGTCGGTCGTCGCCACCGAAATCCAGCGCTTCGAAGTTCCTCCGGCGGCCGGAAGCTACACGCTCGTCGTCTCCGACGACGACGGCCAGCAGGCGGACCCGAGCGTCCCCTACACCCTCACCGTGCGGCTGATCGACGACGACGACCCCAACGAGCCGAACAACCACCCGGACGAGGCGACGCCGATCGCCGGTTCGGCGGTGAACTGCGGAGCGGCGTTCAGCTCGCGCATCGAGCACATCGGCACGATCGGCTCGCCGGGCGACGACGACTGGTTCGAACTGAGGCTCGCCGGCTGCGACCAGGGGATTTTGGAGGCGGAGCTCGAACTTCAGACCGGATCGCTATCTCCTCAGCAGCAGTGGGATCTCGCCGCGCAGGTGCAGGGTTCGCTGACCGTCGTTCGCGCGCACCCGGAGACGGCGTGCCAGACGGACGAGGATTGCAACAGCCTGAACGCCGCGTGCGAGGAGCCGCTCGACTGCGCCGGTCTCTTCGAGACGTGTCTTGGTGACGGCCTCTGCGCGGGGGCGACCGCGTGCCTGCCCGGAGGCTCGTGCGGCGCGAACGTCCGCCAGCGGTTCTGGGAGTGCCCGCCGCGAACCCCCGAATGCACGCCGGGGAGCAACCCGCCGCCGATGAACGGCGCGAAGGTGTCGATGCCGCTCGCCGGTGAGACGCTCCTCTACCTGCGGGTCAGCGACTTCCAGAGCGACGGCTCCGCCCCCGACACGACCTACACCCTCAACGTGCGGGTGCGCGCAGACCCCGATCAACACGAGGTGAACAACCTCTTCACGAACGAAATTCAGCAGCCGCTCCGGTCGGGCGACCATCGGCCCTTCGCGGTCGACATACCGGTGCACGACTGCACGGCTGGTGACTGCTGTGGTGGTGGAAACTGGATCGAGGGGTCGATCGGCTACGAGTTCGACCTCGACTGGTTCCGCTATCAGCATCCCTGTCCCGGCCAGGACTGCACGATGCGGGTTCACTACGAGGTCGACGGAGGCCCGGTCGACACGGTGATGAACATCTACCGCGGGGGCAGCCTCTGGTTCAGCGCATACGACGTGGAGGAAGAGATGATGCAGGGCGGCTTGAGCGGAACGCTGGGCGGGACGACCGCCGCAGACACTTGCTTCTACGCCTACCAGGGCCACGACGGCGACCCGTTCTACTATTACCTCATGGTGCGCGACCTGAACGCGCTCTACTCGGACGACCTCAACATTCGCCCCGAATCGCGCGACTGGGACTCGGACCAGAACTATCGATTCTGTGTCGAGAAGATCACGAACGACTGCTCGGTTCCGCCGTGTCAGCTCTACCCCGACGGATGTGGACAGCCCCAATGACACGACGACGGACCCCCACTGTGGTGCCGCGGCTTCCAGCCGCGATACCGATGCTTTTCGCATTCGCCGCGGCATGCGGTCCCGGCGAGTCCAACAACGGCGCGACGAACAACGGCACGACCGATCCCAACAACGGCGTCGTGATGAACAACGGCGTGACGCCGACGTGGTCGAGCGAGGTCGTCGCCTCCGGGAACGTCGGCCTACACACACGTTACGTTCATGCGGGCGGCGTACACGCCCTCGCCTACTTCGCGACGAGCGGACGTTCCGACGGACTCTGCGAAGTCGCGACCGACAACAAGCCCGAGCGCATCGTCTGGCCGCTGCACTACGCGCAGAAGACCGGCGGCGCCTGGGCCACCGAGGTCGTCTCGGAGCTCCTGCACGTCGGTCAGCCGGTGGGGCTCGATCTCATCCACGACGGCTCGAGCCCAATGCTCGCAGCGATGACGGGCGAACCTCTTCTCGAGATGGTTCCGTTCTACTGCGGGGTCAACGACGTCGGGCTCTGGACGCGATCGGCACCCGGCACTTGGTCGTCCGAGAGCGTCGTCGCATCGAGCGGCGAGGCTGCGACGGGGGACGCCGCGAGCGACTTCGGTGAAGTCGTGGGCTACTGGCCCGGCCTCGCGAGGTCGTCGAGCGGAGAGCTCGCGATCGCCTACAAGGACGTGCACGCCGGCTCGATTCAATCGGACGACATGCGACGCGCCGACCTCGAGCTCGCACTCGGCCAGCCCGGGTCGTGGCAGAACATCGCCGTCGACTTCGGCAACGGCGGGGGCGACTACAACCGCGTCGCGTTCGACAGCCAGGGGCGCATCTACATCGCCTACTACCGCGCGACCGAGAACCGCCAGGGCGCAGGGCTCGGCGTCTGGCTGACACGCTCGTCGGACGGCGGTTCCACCTGGGAGAGCGTGCAGCTCTTCGGCGAGGGCACCTCCGAAGGCCCGTCGCTGGCATTCGCCCCTGACGGCTCACCGATGGTGCTCTTCTACAACAGCGCGCGGGGCTTTCCCCAGCTCGCCGAACTGAAAGACGACGCGCAGTTCGCGTCGCTCGCGAACGGGTGGGAAGTCTCCGACGTCGGCGACTCCGCATGGGACGAAGGCTACCGCGGTACGATCGCGCAGAGCCCGAACGGAACTCTCGGCGTCGCGTACTACCGATGCAACAAGGCCTCGGGCACATTCGGAGACTGCAACCCCGGCGACGACGGCCTGGTCTTCGCCTACCGCGACCGCGGCGTCTGGTACCACGAGGTCGTCGACCCCGGGCCGGACAACGGGCTCTGCGGCCAGTACCCGACGCTGCAGTTCGACGCCGCGGGCATCGCGCACGTCGCCTACCAGTGCGAAAACACGTCGAGCGGCTCGATCGTCAACGAGGTGAAATTTGCGACGAGGGCGACGAACCTGTGAGATTTCTGGCGACGATTCTGGGGGTGATTTCGGTCGCCTGCGCGGCCGGCTGCAGCAAGGACGAAGCGTCGCTAGTCGGCAGCCTCGGCGACTTCTACAGGCTCGACCACGATTCGATCCGGGCGCGTCTCTACCCGAGCGAGCTCGCCATCGAGTTCGTCCGAGAGAACGACGAGGTCCCGGTGCGCGTCACCGTTCGACGCGACGAGCAGATCGTCATCGGCAACTATGACCTCACCCAGGTCGGTGACATCACGGGGCGCTCCGACGGCGTCGACATCCCGCGCTTTCGATCGGGCAACCTGCAGCTCGAAGCGTACGACGGGGCCAACGACTCGCGGATCGCCGGCGAGTTCGAAGCGAGCTTCGACACCGGAAAGGACCTCGCGGGGGTCTCCGGCATCTTCGACACGACGCTCGTCGTGATCGAGCGGGTCGACGGCTACGAGGTCGACGCGAGCTTCCCCGACCTCGGAGCGAGGCGATGAGCATACCGTCCCCAGGCAAGCGTCCTCGCCCGACCCTGCCATCGGTG
>CAYPJU010000171.1:4303-4414 GCA_964411125.1 uncultured Bradymonadales bacterium
GGCGGGCGTCCTCGCCCGACCCAGCCATCGGTGGGCGGGCGTCCTCGCCCGACCCAGCCATCGGTGGGCGGGCGTCCTCGCCCGACCCTACTCCTCGCCGGGCTCATCGGT
>CAYPJU010000172.1:0-4166 GCA_964411125.1 uncultured Bradymonadales bacterium
GCGTGGTACATCGGCGACTGCTTGTACGACACCGACATGCGGTTCTCGAGCCAGTGCCGGCCAGGCTCCGACCCGAGGTCGATCCCGTAGCGCCCCAGGAGGTCGAACGCGTAGTCCGCCTCCGCCTCGACCATCGCCCCGTCCCCTTCGAAACCGATGACGAGCAGGCAGTCCGCCGGAAGGACGTCGATCAGCGAGTTGAGCGTGAGCGGCTGCCCGAGGATGCGGCCCAGAAGCGCGCGCGTCACCGTCGACACGCCGTCCTTCGCCGCGTCGGCGACGTCGACCGGCAGCACTTCGGCAGCGAGCCCGCCGAGCCGTTTCTTCAGCAGGTTCGCCCCCGCCGAGCCACCCGAACCTTTCCGCTTCGCCAGCAGGCTGTCGAACTCGTCGTAGAGTCGAACGACCGCGGGGCGCAGCCCTTCCTGCATCAGCGTGCGGATCGCGTCGAGCGCGCTCGGCACGTCGCGGAACTGAAACCCGCGGTAGATCTGCCGCGACGGTTTGCGCTGGATGCGAAGCGTCGCCTCGGTGATGAGCCCCAGCGTCCCTTCGCTCCCCACGAAGAGCTGCGTCGCGTCCGCCGTCCCCTCCAGCACCAGCTTGCGCGGCGTGCTCGACGTCGCGTCCGGCGCCGTGTCGAACGTCTCGCCGGCCCCCGTGACGACCCGCATCGACGCGACCATGTCCTCGATCTTTCCGTAGCGGCTGGAGTACTGCCCGGCGCTACGCGCGGCGAGGTACCCGCCGAGCGACGAGCAGTAGAGCGACGATGGGTAGTGCCCGAGCGTGAAGCCCTGACGCAAGAGCTCGGTCTCGAGGTTCATCCCGATGAGGCCGGACTCCGCCCGCAGCGTCATGTCCTCGGGTTGTACCGCGACGATCCGCTTCAGCCGCTTCAGGTCCACGACGACCCCGTCGCCATCGGCCAGCGTTCCGCCGCAAACGCCGCTACCCGCGCCGTACGGGACGATCGGTGTCGAAGTACGCCGCGCCCACTGGACGATGCCGGCGACCTCGTGTTCGCTCTTCGGCTGAACGATTGCCCCCGGCAGGTGCCGGTAAATCCGCCGCCCGCGCGCCATGATGATGCCACGCGGCCAGCAGTCGGCGTTGTACGCGATCCGGTCGGGCTCGGTCGTCAGGACGTTCTCGCCACCGACGATCTCGGCGAGCTCTCTACGAAACGAATCGGGTGTCTGGCTTGGAAGTCTCACGGTTCGCAGAGCGTAACACGTAAAGCCGGGAGGGTGGTAGGTGGCGGGCGTCGAGGGACCGCCGGGTCTCGGGACCTCGGGGCTCCGGGACCGCCGGGCTCCGTCCCGGCGTGGACGACCGGCCTCCGCGCCGGTCGCGGGACGCGGGGCGCCACGCAGACGCCGCCCTCTGCGCGGGAAAGGAGTCCCGCGCCACGCATGCCCTTGGGACTCCCAAATCTCGTTGCTCAGATGACGAAACTCTCTTCGCGTCGAAGTTCGGGACAGCGGGATACTCCGCAGTTGTTTGCCGGGGGCGCGATCTGGTATTCACCCCGCACAGAGCCGACCGGAGCGATGATGGCCAACAAAGACGACGAAGTGCAGCCGCGGGTCCGCAAAAAACAGGACCAGCCTGTCGAAGAGCCGGGGACCCCCGGCCCGAACGAGATCGAGGAACCGACGCCGACACCACCTCCGGCGGAGAACCCCGCCGAGACGCCTCCGGCGCAAGAGCCGCCTGGAGGCGTGCCGCAGAGCCCGCCTGTCGAGTCGCCGAACGACCCGGTCCCGGTCGAAGAGCCCGAGACCCCGGAGATGCCGAACCTCGGTCGGCGCGTCGTCGACATGTCGACGCAGCCGAAGGGGGGTGGCGGTCGGCCAAAGAAGAAGGACATCAAGACGACTCAGGTCGAGCAGGCGTCGCTCGCCGATTTCGAAGCGATGCTCGCCGAGAGCGCCGGCGCCCCCCCGCGCGTCACGTACGATGTCGGCGAGAAGGTCGGCGCGCTCGTGACGTCGGTCGGCGAGAAGTGGATCTACTTCGAGCTGCCGGGGAACGTGGACGGGATGGCGCGGCGTGACGACTTCGTCGACAAGGAAGGGGACCTCAGGCTCGAGACGGGCGGCCGGTACGACCTGTACGTCCTCGGCAAGAACGAAGGCTCGGTGCTCCTCGGCGACCAGCTCTCGACGCGTGAGTCCGCGATGGAGGCGATCGAGGTCGCCCTCGAGACGGGCGCGCCGCTCAACGGACGCGTCGCGGACAAGAACAAGGGCGGCTTCGAGATCGACCTCGGCGGCGTCCGAGCGTTCTGCCCGATCTCGCAGATCGAGCTCGCCTACACCGAAGACCCGTCGGTCCACCTCGGGGCGTCGTACCAGTTCCGCGTGACCGAGATCCGCGAGGGCGGGCGTTCGATCGTCGTGAGCCGCGCCGCGCTGTTGGAAGAAGAGGCCGCCAAGGCGCGCGAGACCACGCTGCAGACCCTGCAGGTCGGCAGCGAGCTTCGAGGCACGGTGACACGGCTCGCCGACTTCGGCGCGTTCGTCGACATCGGCGGCATCGAAGGTCTGGTGCACGTCTCCGAGATGGGCTTCAGCCGCGTCGATCATCCGTCGGAGGTCGTGCGTGAAGGTGAAGAGGTCAAGGTGACCGTCACGAACATCGACGCCTCCGACCCCCGTGGTCTGCGGGTCGGGCTGTCGATGAAGGACTCGATGGAGGACCCGTGGGACACGGTGCAGCGAAAGCTCCACGTCGGTGCCCAGGTCGACGCCACGATCACGCGGCTCGAGTCGTTCGGCGCCTTCGCGGAAGTCGCCCCCAACATCGAGGGGCTCATCCACGTCAGCGAGCTGAGCTGGGATCACGTGAAGCGTCCGTCCGACGTCGTCTCGACCGGCCAGCAGGTGCAGGTCGAGGTGCTCGACGTCGACCTCGCGCGTCGACGCATCTCACTGTCGATGAAGTCTGCGTCGGGCAATCCCTGGGACCAGGCTACTGAGAACTTCAAGCCTGGCACCGAGGTCACCGGCACGGTCGAGAACGTCGAAGACTTCGGCGCCTTCGTGTCGCTCGGTGGGGGAATCACCGCGCTCATCCCCCGAAGCGAGATGGGGCTCGCGCGCGAGTCGACCCCGCACGCGAAGTTCACGCAGGGGGACGAGGTGACCGCCCGTGTCCTGTCGATCGAGCCCGACCGTCATCGCATCGCGCTGACGATGAAGTCCGCGGCCGAGGTCGAGGACGCTGCCGACCTCGGGCCCCGCAACTACACCGACACCTCGCGCGGCCTCGGTACCTTGGGCGACCTCCTCAAAGACAAGCTCAAGTGACCGGCGAGCCGATCTCGCTCGTCGCAGCAATCGTCGCGGCAGTGGTCGGTGGGATCGTGTTCTTCGGCGGGGTCGGCGTCTTCCTCGTCGAGCGCCGTCGCCGTACACGCCTGCTCGAAGAGTTTCCCGAGCTCTCCGAATTCGAAAAGGACGTCTACCGCTACGTAAAGCGAACGCATCTCCTGCGCGCGGAGTGGCGCTCGAAGCTCAGTGAAGAGGGGAGGACCGAGGTCGACGAGGTCTTCGAACGACTGATGGAGAAGGTGCGCGAGCTGCAGCGTCTCCGTTCGGCCGGAAACGACGTCTCCGACCAGGTCGCCGAGCTCTTGATTCTCGAGGACGCGCTCGATCGGGCGATCGAGCGCGGCCGAGAGTGACGCGTGGACTCAGAGGTCCTTTGCTTTCTCGAACATCTCGCGCAGCGGCGCTTCACCCCGGAATCCGACGCTGACGTCCTGAACGTCGCGTCCCTTCATCGTGATGACCATCGGGATCGAGCGCACGTTGAAGGCCTGCGCGAGCTCCTTCTCGTTGTCGACGTTGCACTTGGCGACCTTGACCTTCCCGCTGTACTCACCGGCGAGCTTGTCGAGGATCGGGCCGATCGACTTGCAGGGCCCGCACCACGGCGCCCAGAGGTCGACGATCACCGGGATGTCGCTGTTCACGACCTCGTCTTCGAAGTTGTCCGCCGTCAGTTCGATCGCTTCACTCATACTCACTCCAAATCAGCGCGCCGTTCTCCGGCGCCGTTCACTCTTGGGATTCCGCAACGTCGTAAACGATTCGCTTCGCTCACACCAGCCGTTTTGCGCGCTGCGCTGTGCGCGGTTAGCGGTTAGCGGGTAGCGG
>CAYPJU010000173.1:0-4135 GCA_964411125.1 uncultured Bradymonadales bacterium
TACGACGGGCACTGCATGTCGATCGACCCCGACGAGGCGAAGCGTCGCGTGGAGGCCGGCGAGGAGCACGTGGTGCGGATGGTCGTGCCGCGCGAAGGGACGTGCGTCGTGAAGGACCACTTCCGCGACGACATCGAGATCGAGTGGGCGACCGTCGACATGCAGGTGTTGATGAAGTCGGACGGGCTGCCGACCTACCACCTGGCGAACGTCGTCGACGATCATCTGATGGAGATCACGCACGTGATGCGCGGCGAGGAGTGGATCAGCTCGGCGCCGAAGCACCTGATGCTGTACGAGCATTTCGGGTGGGAGCCGCCGAAGCTCGCGCACCTGCCGTTGCTGCGGAACCCCGACAAGTCGAAGCTCTCGAAGCGAAAGAACCCGACGTCGATCACGTACTACGAGCGGATGGGGTACCTGCCCGAGGCGGTGCTCAACTACCTCGGCATGATGGCGTGGTCGATGCCCGACGGCGAAGAGAAGTTCACCCTCGCCGAGATGGTCGACAAGTTCGAGCTCGACCGCGTGTCGATGGGTGGGCCGGTGTTCGACGTAGCGAAGCTCGACTGGCTGAACGGCCGGTACCTGCGCGAAGACCGCACCCCCGAGGACTTCGCCGACCGTGTCGCGGCGTGGGCCGCGAACCGCGACTACATGATGCAGATCGTGCCCCTCGTGCAGGAGCGCGTGGAGAAGCTGTCCGATCTTATCGACCTCACCGCCCACTTCTTCCAGGGGATCCCGGAGGTCGACCCGGAGATGCTGAAGAGCTCGACCCGTCTGGACGACGACGAGCTGCTCGAGATGCTGCAGATTTCGGTGTGGGAGCTCGAGAAGCTGTCGGACTGGAACGCCGAGACGATCAGCGAAACCCTGCGGGGGCTGTCGGACGCGATGGAGATCAAATTCCGCGACTTCATCAAGCCGTACTTCGTCGCGATGAGCGGCAAGGAATCCTCCACGCCGATGTTCGACACGATGGCGATCCTCGGGCCCGACATCTCGCGGGCCCGCCTGCGCAACGCCATCGAGGTCCTCGGCGGTGTGTCGAAGAAGGCGACGAAGCGGATCGAGAAGCGGTATCGGGCACTCGAGGCTCGAGGCTCGAGGCTCGAGGCGTGAGGCCTGAGATGGTGGGCGGCGCGAACGATCCAGGTTGGCCCCGCTAACCGCTAACCGCTAACCGCGAACCGCGAACCGCTAACCGCGAACCGCTAACCGCTAACCGCGACCTCACCGTTTGCAACGCGAGGCGTTTGTGCGAACCTTTCGGATAGATCTTTCGGAGGAGTGCTCGATGACTTCGCAGCCGCGGTTCTCGATCCAGAAGTACGACAACATCGAATACCACTACGTCTTTCGGCTCGAGGTCGATGGCGAGGTGAGGTCCTGGGTCGTCCCGAAGGGGCCGTCGCCCGATCCGCGCGTGAAGCGGCTGGCGATCCCGATCGACGAAGAGGACGTCGACATCGAATTCGAAGGCGTGCTGACGACGGGGGAGCGTCAGGGGAAGGTGATCGTGTGGGACAGTGGGCCGTACCGTGCGGTGCACATCGACGGCGAGCCGCTGTCGATCCCGGAGGGGCTGGACGAAGGGCGGCTCGATTTCCACATCGAAGGAAAGAAACTGCAGGGGGGGTTCACGCTGCTGCGCATCGAAGAGGGGACGACGGAGCGATGGCTGCTGATGAAGACCCCGGACCAGACGGCGACGAAGCGTCGTAATCCGGTCGTCACCGAGCCGTTCTCCGTGTTGAGCGGCAAAGACGTCAAGGACGTCGAAGGCTGACCCTACTCGAACGGCTGCCCTGCGGCGGCCCCCCGACGGTACGTGCCGCTCGAATTACCTCACAAACCGCGTCGCGGAGAACGGTTCGAGATCGAGATCGAGGAGCTCGACGGGGACGGCTCTGGCGTCGGAGCGGTCGAGTGCACGCTCGGGCCGGGAAAACAGCCGATGCGGCTGGTGTTCCACGTCCGCCGGGCGGTCCCGGGGGATCTCGTGCTGGTCGAGGTCGGCACCTCGCGCCGGCGGCGGATCGACGCGGCGGTGATCGAGGTGCTGCGGCCATCGCCGATGCGGATCGCACCGCGCTGCCGGCACTTCGTCTCCGACGAGCATCCGGGGTGCGGAGGCTGCACGTCCCAGCACCTGAGCCTGCGGCATCAGCTCGCCACGAAAGAGCGGCATCTGAAGCGACTCTTCGCCGGGGCGAAGCTGGATCCGGGGCTGGTCGAGGTGGTGACTCCGACGAGCGACGACGGCTGGTACTACCGGAACAAGATGGAGTTCAGCTTCACGCAGGAGGAGCGGCTGCATCTGGGGATGCACCCTGCGGGCTACCGTTACGAATCGGTCGATCAGCGCGAGTGTTTCCTGATGTCGCCGTTCGTGTCGGAGTTCGTTCCGCGGGTTCGTGATTGGGCGGAGGCGAATGAGCTCGAGGCGTTCGACGGCCGCAAGGGATCGGGGTTTTTGCGTTCGCTGATCGTTCGCGAGGGGAAAAACACCGGTGAGCGACTCGTCGAACTGGTGACGGCGCATGACGACGGCACCGAGCGACGCGCCGCGATGGTAGGGGCGATCGACTCGTTCGCGGCGGTCTGCGAGGGGGCGACCTCGGTGTACTGGACCGAGCAGCGGGCGGTGCGCGGCGAGCCGACGCGGTTCATCGAGCACCTGCTGCAGGGGTCGCCCACGCTGGCGGAGCGGCTGCATGTGGCGGGACGGGATCTGCACTTCGACATTCACCCGCGCGCCTTCTTCCAGACGAACACGCGGGGTGCCGAAGTTCTCTACGAGCTGGTCGTCGAGGCGGCGGGGCTGAGCGGAGCCGAGCGAGTGCTCGACCTCTTCTGCGGTACCGGGACGATCGGGCTCTGCCTGGCGGGCTCGGCGGCGTCGGTGCTCGGGATCGAGCTGATCGACGACGCCGTGGCGAACGCTCGCGGGAACGCGGGCCGCAACGGGATCGACAACGCCGAGTTCGTCGCGGGGGACGTCGGTGCGGTGCTCGAAGAGCTGCGCCCCGAAGCGGACGTCGTGATCGTGGATCCGCCGCGTCGCGGCCTGTCGAAAGTGGCCTTCGAGGCCCTCTCGGAGATCGGTGCGGATCGGGTGGTCTACGTGTCGTGCAATCCGGAGGCGCTGGTGAAGGATCTGCGGCGTCTCGGCGAGGCGGGCTGGGCGATCGGGCGCGTACGGCCTGTCGACATGTTCCCGCAGACGGCGCACATCGAGACGGTCGTGACTCTGTCCCGCGGATGACGTCGTTCGGGACCCGGTCCGTCACCGGGGCGGCGAATCACCGCGAGGGTTCGAGACTTAGGGCCTCTGCGGGGCCGTCGCGGGAGGATCGCCGGTGCGCAGAGAACATTCTAAGATTGCGCATGCGCCGAGTCGGTGTATACAATGGCCGACAGGTTCGACCCCCGATATTGCAGCTTTTTCGAACGGTCGCTCGGTCCGAGATTCGAGAGTACCGGCAGGTACCAAAATCTTAGTGACACCACCGAGCGGTTGCCGTACAAAACGAGGAAGGCGCAAGGAATAGTCGAATCGGCGTTAGTCGGCCAACGGCGCGTATGGCGCCCGTCACTGACCACGGGAAGTGTGAATGTCGTTCATCAATTACGCGCAGCGGGAGATCATCCTGAAGATCGTCTACTACGGCCCGGGATTGTGCGGGAAGACGACGAACATCAAGTTCATCTATCAGGGGACCAACCCGGATGCTCGCGGTAAGCTGATCAGTCTCGAGACGAAGCAGGAACGAACTCTGTTCTTCGACTTCCTGCCTCTGAGCCTGCCCGCGATCCGCGGGTTCAAGACGCGCCTGCACCTCTACTCGGTGCCGGGGCAGCTCTTCTACAGTGCCAGCCGTAAACTGATCATGAAGGGCGCCGACGGCGTCATCTTCGTGGCGGACTCGCAGCGCGCTCGTAAGGAAGCGAACATCATCTCGATGGAGGATCTCAAAGAGAACCTCAAGGCCTACGGGTACGACATCGACAAGATCCCGTTCGTGATCCAGTACAACAAGCGCGACCTGCCTACGGCGATGCCGCTCGAGGAGCTTCAGGCGGACCTGAACCCCGACGGCAAATACCAGGACTTCGAAGCGTGCGCCGT
>CAYPJU010000174.1:0-4046 GCA_964411125.1 uncultured Bradymonadales bacterium
GGACGACTGACGCGAACCTCGGGGGTATGGACCACGGCGAGGTCGTCGTCGACGATGCAGATCCGGTTGTCGCCGAGGCCCCGGGTCTGCCCGCGCACCTTCGTCTTGTCGAGGTCGGGCAGCACCACCACCGGCCACTCGAGGCCCTTCGCCTGCCAGTACGTCGTGATGACGACCGGCGCTCCGCCGCTCGCGTCGAGGCCCCCCGCCGCCGGATCCGAGTTGTCTCGCATCTCGTCCAGGCGCCGCAGCAGCAGCCACGGGTCCTGCCCCAGGCTCGCCTCGAGGTCACGCACCAGGTCGAGGAACGTCCGGATGTTGGCGACCGCCTGCCGCCCTTTCGGCTGCGAGTGCCAGAAGGTCCACAGCCCCAGCGTGTCCGCGAGCCATGCGATCGTTTCGCTCGGCGCCTCGACGCCCAGGCGCGACGGCAGAGCCGCCCAGACCGCTTTGAACTTCTGCAGGCTCTGGTGGTCGCTCTGCAGGAGGTAGGCAGTACGGTCCGTGTCGAGGTCTGGCGCCGCGGCGAACCATGCCCGCAGCGCCTCCTGCGCGTCCCACGCCCCGTAGACCGCCGCACCCTTCAGCGAAAACGGCGGCTCCCCTTCCAGCCCCGTCACCCCGTGCCCGGCACGCAGGCAATAGAGCCCGGCGTCCGACAGCGCGATGCCGGGGCCGCGCAGGCACCCCAGAAACGAGATGTGCCGGTTGGGAAACGCGATCGCCTCCAGCCACTGCACGAGCCCGTCGACCTCCGGCGAGTTCAAGAGGCCCCGGCCTCCCTGGACGGCAGCGGGGATGTCGTACGCGCTCAGCAGGTCGCGGTAGAAGTCCGCCCGCCGCCACGAGCCGACCAGGATCGCCACCGACGCCCCCTGGTCGCCCGGGGGATACGCCTCCACGAGCTCGCCGATCCGGCGCGCCAGCCCGCGCTGCAGCAGAGTCGCGCGGAACGTCTCTTCGCTCGACTCTTCCTCCTCCTCCTCGTCGGCGTCCTCCGGCGGAACATCGTCTTCGTCGGCCTCCGCCGGGAACCACGACTGGCCCGGCGCTACGAGGAATTCGATCGCTGCTTCCTCGGTATCCGCGCGGTCCTCTGGCCACGCAAGCGGCTCGAAAGGAACCCCGGCGCGCGGATCGAGCGAAGCCCCGCCAGTCCCCTCCGCCCCGAAGAGCGCCTCGAACAGCGTGTTGAACGCCCGGATCAGCGACGGCGTACTGCGTCGGTTGATGGTGAAGCGCTCGGCCCCCTCCGCCATCCGTCGCGTGAACACGTCGACCTCGGCGCCGCGGAACGCGTAGATCGACTGCTTCACGTCCCCCACCACGAACTCGCGGCACGGTTCGCCGGTGGCGAGCGATGCCACCCGAGCGACGGCCTGAATCAGCCGGATCTGCGAGTCCGACGTGTCCTGCGCCTCGTCGACGAACACCTGGCGATACGCGAAGCGACCGGCGAGCGCTGCCGCGATCTCGGGGTCGGCGAGGGCGCGGCGGGCGAGCACCTCGACGTCGCTGAAGCGAACGCGTCCGAGCGAGACGAGGTAGTCGCGAAACGCTTCGGACCAGCGCTGTGCGACGAACGTCGCGTGCGCCGCGGTCCCGGCGTACTCCGGCAGCGCGTCGAGCTCTTTCGCCCACGCCTTGACGGCCGCACCGCGCGACGGGTCGTGTTGGTCCAGCCCGTCCTTGAGCGCCGTGAAATGCTCGCGGAAGAGGGACGAGAGTCCCGTTTTCCCGAACCGCCCCTGCGAGATCGACCCGTTGTAGACGTCGCTGATCCACCGCCACGCCTCGCCGTCCGCGAACGGCTTCGGGTCTCGCATGCGGGCGATGAAGGCCTTCATCCACTCGGCGCCCTCGTCGCTCGGTTGCTTCGACTTCGCCGTCTCCGCCAGCGCTCCTTCGAGCAGCTCCTCGAACTGGTCGAGTGGCCAGCTTCGCATCCGCTGAAGCACGTCGCGAGCGGCCGGAGCCATCACCTGGTCCCACCCTGCCAGCAGGGCGTCGCGCCGCTCCTCGAGCGTGGCGAGCGACGTGATCCGGTCGCTGATCTCCCGTCTGCAGGCCTCCTGAAGCAGCTCGCGTACCTTGATCGGATCGAGCCTCTCCGAGAGGTGACGAAGGTGCGGGTCCTCACCTTCGATGCCGTCCAGGAACGACTGCCGCACGAAGGTCCGCAGCTGGTCGGCGACGTCGTTGTCGGTGACGACTTCCGGCGCCGGTCGCTCCGTCCCGGCACGGCGCGCACGGTACGCCTCGGCTTCGCCGAACACCCTCCCCGCCAACGAATCGATCGTCGTGATTGGAGCCGCTGACAGCGCCAGCAGCAGCCGCCGAAACGATTCGGGGTCGGCGCGGAGCCTTTCGACGAACTCTTTCTGGGGGCCCGCGGGCTCGGAGAGAAGCGCCTCACGAATCCGGCTCTTCATCTCGGCGGCCGCCCGCCGCGTGAACGTGATGCAGAGGATCTCGGACGGCGCGACGCCGTCAGCGAGCGCGGCTAGGTAGCGCAGTACGAGGTTGTACGTCTTACCGGTGCCGGCGCCCGCCGCGATCGCGACGTCCCGCCCCACGTCCGCCGCCGCCAGCCCGGCCGCCTCGTGCGCCTCGCGGACCTCGCCGCTGTCGACCTCGCCGCCCAGGCACACGGGGATGCTGACGGCCTCACACGGATACTTCACCTTGCGACCCTCGCCGTCGACTGGCTCGACGAGCGGTCGTCGCGGTCGTGGCTCCTCCGCGCGGCGACCGAACTCCGCCGTATAGCCGCAGCAGCGCTGAAAGTCGCAGTATCCCGTGTTCTCCACCGGGCACGCCGAAGGAAACAGCGGAAAGTGCCCGCTCTCGATGTTTCGTACGTGCGAGCCGAGCCATTCACGAGAGAGCGTCCCCCAGCGGACCGGCTCGTCGCCGAGCAGATAGCCCGAGGGTTGGTCGAGCCTCAGCTCGGTCGCGTACCGCTTCCGCATCGGCGGGTGCCGCGGAAACTCGAGGCTCACCTCGACCGTCTCGGCCCCTCGAAGGTGCGGCAGCTTCCCAAGACGCGCGAGTTCTTCGATTGCCATCGCGTAGAGCGGGAGCTGAAGATGAATGCCGGCCGCAATCTCTCGCCCGAGCTTCGCGGCACCTTTGCTGCGCCCGGTCTTGAAGTCTCGCACCGCCAACTGACCGCGGTCAGTGTCCCAGTCGACGCGGTCGACCTGTCCGCGCACCGGTATCGAAAGCTCCTCGACGTGCACGGTGACAGGCTCGGCGAGGCTGTGCGGATCGCTGTCGGAACGCTCCATCCCGAACGCGAGCTCGGCGTGGACCACATCCCGGTTGAAGTGTGACGCCCACACCAGGCGTGCGGCTGCTTCCGCCTCCTCCAGCGCTGCCTCCGCGGCGGGTCGTGCCTCGCGAAGCTCGTCGACGAAGGCGTCGTAGTTTCCTTCCTTGAAGAGCTCCGCGACTTTGCTGCCGGTGAGCACCTTGTTGCCGCCGGTGCTCCGAAACGACTTCGCCGCCGACATCGACGTCACGTCTCCCGCTTCGACGGCAGCCTTCAGGTCGAGGACGTGCGCGATCGAGTCGTCGTAGCTCTGCAGCATCACGCGTGCTTTCGCGACGTCCGTGTCGGTGCCGAGTTCTTCGTCGGAAGGGACGCCGGGGAGTCGCTCGACGACGTGCGACTCGACCCACTGCCGCAGCGCACCGCTCCACCGCGCGACCACGGCCTCGACGAGGTGCTCCGACATCGACGCTTCTTCCTCCAGGAACGCCCGCACGTTTCGCACCAGATGCCGGTCCACGACCGCCTGGATGCGCTCTACCGCTTCGTCCTTCGATTCGCCCGGCTCGATGCACATCGACCAGAGTTCACGCTTCGCCAGGTCGACGATCTCGTGCGCAGCGTCCGCGAAGGCGTTGTGGATGATCGTGCCGGTCTCCGTCGGCTCGAGCGCCTCGGACAGATCCAGGCGGTCCGACACCCGCAGCATCTTGCCGAAGAAGTACTTCGTCCCGCACTGCCCATACGCTTCCAGCGCCGACGCGCTGTAGGC
>CAYPJU010000175.1:0-3902 GCA_964411125.1 uncultured Bradymonadales bacterium
GGACCGCGGCGCTCCGCCGCCGCGCACGGTTCACTCCCGCTCGGTCTCTTCGATCCGCTTCGCGATCAGCTCGCCGACCAACCGCGCGCCCTCCTTGCTCGGGTGCACGTCGTCGAAGGCGTACGCTTCCGGGGTCCCCTCGACGGTCACCACGTCGCGGCCGTCGACGAACGTGACACGGTCGTGGCGCGCCGCCAGCCGCTCCTGCCGCTCGCGCAGCTCGTCGATCTCGGCAATGCACTCGTCGAAACCGTAGTTCGCCGTCTCCGGGACCTCGTAGTACCCGTAGAGGAGCACCCGCGCGCCATCGTCGAGGATTCGCTCGACCAACCCCGCGAGCTGCCCCCGCGTCCCCTCTTCGTTCAACAGTTCGTCGAGCACCGGGTCGCAGTCGACGCCGCACTCGCATTCGTTGTTGAGGTCGTTTCCGCCACCGTCGACGAGGACCCACTCCCATGCGCCCGGCCGGTACTGCCCCACGATCGGGTGGTCTCCACCCGTCACGCGCGCTCCGTTGACCGCTGCGTGTTCGACCCGGCGGTCGAGCTCCAGGGCGACGATGTCGGGGATCGTTCGACACGTCTGCTGCCGCCAGGCAAAGACGGAATCGCCGATCGCGAGGATCGAGGGCTGGTTCGCGAGCGCCGCGATCTCTTCGCACACTTCGTCGCGAGGTTCCCGGCCTCCGAAACAGGCGGTCGCGAACAGCAGGGGAAGAAGGAGCGAGGGGCGTCGCATCGAGGCCGCCGGGCGGGGGAAATCAGAAGATCAGGTCGTAACTGTACAGAATCCCCGTGTAGAGCGCGAAGTGGCCCTGGTACTTCCCGTCGTACTCGAAGTTGGGGAACGACGGGTTCCCCGACGCTTCGACCCGCTCGTCCAGATCCTTTCGGAACGCGGTGTTGTAGTTGCCGCGAAGCTCGATCGGGATGCGGATCGGCCCGAGATCGATCTCGAGCGCGAACGAGAACGCCAGCGTCGTGTAGGTCGACGGCGTGATGGTGTAGCGCGTGTTGTAGGAGCTCACGTCGAAGACGTCCGCCGTGTACTTCAGCTCGGACTTCTTCTGGTTCACGATCTCGATCCCGAGCCCGAACGTCGGCCGGACGAAGCCGGGCACCGACGCCTTCGCCATCACCGGGATCCGAAGCGACGTCGTCCGCTGCTCCTGGTAGACGCGACCGATGTTGGTACCATCGACGGCGTTCTTGTCCTCCCAGCCCGTTCCGTTGTCGTAGGAGAAGTGCAGGCCCGTCTCGATCCCCACGATGTCGAGCGCACGAAGCTCGAGGAAACCGCCGAACCCGCCGCCGAGCCCGAACATCCCGTAGAACTCGGGCCCCTGGGGGATGAAGTACTCGTTGCCGTCGATCGTGAAGGTGTCACCTTCTGGCGGAGCCGACACCAGCGATCCGTTCATCCCTCCCTTCGCGCCGGCGGCGATGTCGAGAAGGAAAGCGCTCGCCGACACCGGCATCGTCAGCAGGGTGAGGAAGAGAAGGGCGGAGAGGCGGGAGATCCGGCGCATCGGTGCTCCTGGTCACGAGGATCGAGTTCGGCACCGTGAATAGCGAAAACGCGGATCCTTTGCCACCTCGACGCGCTCGATCTACCGTTGAAGTCGTCACCTCAGGAGAAGACATGGCCACCGACATCCTCGCCGAGATCAGCGAAGTCGCCGAGAACGTGCCCCCCGGCGAGCTCGATCTCGACAACCCGTTGTTCTATCTGAACCGCGAGCTGAACTGGCTCGAGTTCAACCGCCGCGTCCTCTCCCTCGCCGTCGACGACTCCATCCCGCTGCTGGAACGGCTGAAGTTCCTCTGCATCTCCAGCACCAACCTCGACGAGTTCTTTGAGGTCCGTGTCTCGTCCCTCAAAGAACAGGTTCACGCCGAGGCCTACCAGCTCGGCCCCGACCGAATGACGCCCTCGGAGCAGATCGCAGCGATCCGCGCCGTCACGCACGGGTTCGTCGACGAGCAGTATCGCATTCTCAACGAGGTGCTCCTCCCCGCGCTCGACGAGACGGGCATCCACTTCGTCAAGCGGACGGAGTGGAGCAAGAAACAGCGCAAGTGGGTGAAGGACTATTTCCATCAGCAGGTGCTGCCCGTCCTCTCGCCGCTCGGGATCGACCCGTCACACCCCTTCCCGCGCGTCCTCAACAAATCGCTGAACTTCATCGTCTCGCTCTCCGGGAAAGACGCGTTCGGCCGCCACGCGTCGATCGCGATCGTGCAGGCGCCGCGCTCCCTCCCCCGACTGATCCAGCTCCCGGACGGCATCGCCGACGGAAAATGGGACTTCGTGTTCCTCTCTTCGATCATCCACGCGCACGTGGACGAGATCTTTCCGGGGATGAAGGTGAAGGGGTGCTACCAGTTCCGCGTCACGCGAAACAGCGACCTCTTCGTCGACGAGGAGGAGATGGAGGACCTGCGGCTCGAGCTCGAGGACGAGCTCTTTGCCCGAAACTACGGCCGCGCCGTCCGCCTCGAGGTCGCGGACAACTGCTCCGAGGACATGGCGTCGTTCCTGCTCGACCAGACTGGCCTCGACGCCGACGATCTCTTCCAGGTCAACGGCCCCGTCAACCTCAACCGTCTGCTGATGATCCCGCAGTCGGTCGACCGGCCCGACCTCAAGTACGGTCCGCTCGTCCCGACCCTCCCCCCCGTCTTCGCGCGCGGCACCGATGTCGTGGACGTCATCCGGGACCAGGGGTCGATCCTGCTGCACCACCCCTACGAGAGCTTCCTCCCGGTCATCGACCTGATCCGGCAGTCGGCGACCGACCCGGAGGTCCTCGCCATCAAGATGACGCTCTACCGCACCGACGCCGACTCCGCTCTCACCCGTGCGCTGGTCGATGCCGCCCGCGCCGGCAAGGAAGTCACCGTCGTGGTCGAGCTGCGTGCTCGGTTCGACGAGGCACGCAACATCGCGATCGCGAACCGTCTGCAAGACGCTGGCGCCCACGTCGTCTACGGAGTCGTGGGCTACAAGACCCACGCCAAGATGGCGATGATCGTGCGCCGCGAAGAAGGCCGAATTCAGCGCTACGTCCACGTCGGAACCGGCAACTACCACCCCCGCACAACGCGCCAGTACACCGACTTCGGCCTGATGACGAGCGACCCGCAGATCTGCGACGACGTCCACAAGATGTTCCTGCAGCTCACCGGGCTCGGGCGCGCACACGACCTCGACAAACTGCTGCAAGCCCCGTTCACGCTCCACAAGGAGCTGCTCGCGATGATCCGCGCGGAGCAGGCCGCCGCAGAACGCGGCGAACCGGCGCAGATCCAGGCCAAGCTGAACGCCATCACCGAGCCCGAGATCATCAAGGCGCTCTACCGCGCCTCGCAGGCAGGTGTGTCGATCGACCTCGTCGTCCGAGGCATCTGCTGCCTACGCCCCGGAATGCCCGGGATCTCCGACAACATTCGGGTTCGGTCGATCGTCGGCCGCTTCCTCGAACACGCCCGCGTCTACCACTTCCTCAATGGCGGCAAGGAGAAGTACTTCATCGCGAGCGCCGACTGGATGCACCGCAACCTTTTCCGCCGCGTCGAACAGGCTTCGCCCGCCGATCGAAAGACGATCCGCAAGCGACTGCAACGCGAGGCGTTCGACATGGCGCTCGCCGACAACACCTTCGCCTGGGTTCTCAACCCCGACGGTTCCTACACCCGCGAAGTCCCTGCCGAGGGGGAAGAGCCCTTCAGCATCCACGCGCAGTTGCTCAATCATCTGGCCTGAGGCAGGGAATCGGTGAGCGCGCGTTTCGCGCGACTCATGCGCGGCAAGGATGCCGCGCCACCAATCGGTACCCATGCACGCGCGCGACTCCTGCGCTGCAAGGATGCCGCGCCACCAATCGGTGGGCGGGCTTCCAG
>CAYPJU010000176.1:0-3726 GCA_964411125.1 uncultured Bradymonadales bacterium
CGTCGCAGCCATCGTCGAATATCGCGACGCGGGTCTGAGCCTTCGTGCGATCGCGAAGCGGCTTGAGCTTGCCGGGCTCGTGAATCGCTCCGGTCGAAGGTTCAGCGCGTCCAGCGTGTCCAACGTGCTGGACCGCGCCTCGTGACCGGCACGAAGTCGCCACGCCGAGTAATTGATTTTCGAGCGATACGGCTTGCGGACGAGCGGTTGGTACGGGCGGTCGAAATGCTCCGGTCTGGCGGGTATACTCCACGGGCAATCCCGCTCGAGGAGATCGTGATGAACGAGCCCCTAGTCTACACCCTGCAGGCCGCCGCGGACGCAGTCGAGATGAGCCCGAAGACGCTCCGCCGGGCAATACAGGCTGGTGAGTTGAAGGCCTTCGGGGGCGGTGGCCCCGGAAAGCCGATCCGGATCAGTCGTCTCGAACTGGCGAACTGGTGGCGTTCGCGTGGCGGTGGGGAGCTTTTCGACTCGGAAGACGAGTCCAGCGCTCGTGGCGAAGACGTCAAACATTTCTAGCGGCTGTTGGTAGCAGTTGGACCGGCCGAGAACCCGGTCTTTGGACCGACCGAGGACACCACGGGACGTCGGGTGGGGTTTGCCGGATTGAGGTGACGCTTCACCCCATCTCCGCATAAGGTGTGCTCACCTTCTCAGGGGAACACCATGAAAGCTATTCATCTTCTCACTGGCGGAACGCTTGCGTTCGCTTCAGCATGCTCGGACCGGCCCGAAGCAGTGCCTCCTGTCGACGCGTCGTCCCCCGACGACGCTCGCACTCTTCGCGACCTCGCTGAGCGCATGGTCGACGCCGAGCAGGTTCGTGACGATGCAAACCTTGGGTCGGGTCACGGAGATGGCGTGCATCCGCGCTGGGTGCTGCGGGACTCGGGCGGAGCGGCCGTCGAGGTTCAGGCGATTCCGGTCGTTCCCATCGAGACGCCCCAAACGCTTGAACTGCCCCCTCGCACCAGCGCGCCCGGGTGTTTCGCGGTTTCGATGCGGGGCAACGAACGTTGGAGCGGGATGTACAGCCTCGCCACCGGAACCATGGGTTGCGTACCCGAACTTGAGTCATCGCTCTTCATCGACGAGGCCTGTGATGAACCGATAACAATCGGCAGTGCGGCAGCGCCACAAATCGTTCGTTTTCAGGGTGAACTGGTCTATGGTCGCGATCGCGTCGCCATCGGAACGCCGCTGTTCTCCCTCTCGGCTGGGGACTGCATCTCCACCGGGACCGTTGCGGAAAGTCCAGCCTGGTATTCGTTCGAGGAGGTTCCCGCACAATACGTCAACGCATTCGCCGATGGAGCGCCCTACACGATCGCTTTCGAGTACTGACGACGGCGTCGAATCCGGAATGGCCCCGCAACCGTGAGCCGGCACTGCCGTCGGTGGACATCAGGCCGTCGCTCACTTGTCTGAGATTCACAAGTTCGTACATGCTCGCCGCTCCACCGGGACGGCAAGGCGGTGGACGTCGTAGACTAAGGTGCCGCAGGTCAGGTGCTGAGGTCGGCGAGGTGCATCGCGGGGGTGTAGACGGCGCCCGGATTGTCGATGGTGCGGGTCAGCGCGGCGGTGAAGTAGTCGCGCATGTTCACGTCGAGGCGGTCGCAGGTCTCGATGAGCGAGTAGATGACCGCTGCGGCGTGCATCCCGCGCTCGCTTCGTGAGCCGTAGTGATTCTTGCGGCCCTGGATCGCGAGACGCAGCGCCCGCTCGGTGCCGTTGTTGTCGAGCCAGATTTCGGGGCGGTCACGAAACAGCGTCAGCGCGGTCCATCGCTCCTGCATGTAGCCGATCGCCTGCTCGAGCTGGCTGCCGGGCAAGGGGCGTTGCTCGGCCATCCACTGCTGGATGCCGCGCAGGACCACGTCGACCCATTCCTGCCACCGTTCGTGATGGTCGGGGTCGTAGGCGCGTTTCAGCCTGTAGAGTCTGCCCACCCGCAGGATGAGTTCCTCGACGTCGGGGTCACCGCGTGAGGCCTGGATGAAATTGCGTCGCGCGTGCGCCCAGCACTGGGCGAGGGTAAACGGCGGGCGCTCGGTCTCGAGCCGTTCGAAAGCGAGGGTGCGCCGGTCGCGCACGGACTTGTAGATGTTGAGGCCGTCCGCGATCAGCACGCCGGCGAAGTCGCCGAGAAGGCGGTCGAGGGTGTCCGCGGTCTTGTCGTGTTCGATGCCGTACCAGACGCCGGCGTCGCTGGTGAGCGCGATGATCTGCGGCTTCGCGTCCTTCTTCTTGCCCATCAGCCGCCAGCGCGTCTCGTCCGCGCCACGACCGCGGCGGACAAGACCTCGCTCCACAGCGACTCGTAGGTCGGGGTCAGGTGCTCGGCGCAGGCGCCCTGCGCGACCTCTGGTCGCGCGGAAGTACTCCTGGGGTGCCCACACGTAATCCCACAGCGTCTGGCTCGATACCCGCAGGCCGTGCTCGCGCATCATCCGTGACTGGCGGTCGAGCGGCAGGTGCGACGCGTACTTGTCGAGCAGCACCTGCACCGCGAAATTGAGCGTGTACCGTCCGTTGCGGACCGGCTTTGCGACGTCGGGCCCCAGCGCGGTCTCGATGTGCTGACAGTCCGAGCAGTCGCAGCGGTACTTCTGTTTTCGGATCTGCCGCAGCACGTAGCGAACTTCGAAGACGTCGACTTCTTCGGAGTCTTCGGTCAGGGCTTCGATCGCGACCAGGTTTCCCCCGCACTTGGGGCAGATGCAGTCGGCTTCGTCGAGCTCGAAGAGCTGCTCCTGCACTTGCAGGTCAGGCTGGTCCGTGGGGCCGTGACCGGTCTGCGGCGCGCCCGATTTCGCGTCCTCGTCGGGCGGTGCCGACCAGCGCTCCGACTTCGAGTCGAGCGGGCTCGACGGCGTGTCCGTGCCGTTCACCCCGGCTGCGACGTCGGCGAGAAATGCCTCGATGACCGCCTGGGGGTCTAGTCCTTCGACCTTCGCCATCTCGCGGGCGGCGGCGGCCAGCTTGCGTCGCAACCGAGCATTTTCACGAGCCTGGAGCTCCGAAAACATTCGGAGCCGCTCGATGTCTTTCTCGGTTGCGATGTCGACGCCCATGCGTCGAATAGATCAAACCCTGCTCTGCGGCGCAAGCCACTTCTGGGTCTTGTCCTGGGTCGACAGCGACTGGGTCTCGAGCAGCTTGCAGCCCTCGAGGAAGAGCGCGAGCTCGTTGGGTGTCAACTCGATGCCCGTAGGCTCCACGCCTTCGCGCGCCCACAGCTTCGGGAACGTCCCCTCGGCCAGCCGCTTGTGGAAGATGCACATCCCCGTGCCGTCCCAGTAGAGCATCTTCGCGGTGTTTCTGCGGCGATTGACGAAGAGGAAGAGGTCACCGCCGAGCACGCTGCGGCACAGCGCATGCTCGACGAGACCGCCCAGTCCGTTGAAGCCCTTGCGCAGGTCGCACGGCGCCGGGTACGCCCACACCCGCGTGTGACGGCTCGCGAACATCACAGCACGCGAAACAGGGCGACTGCGTCACGAGCGTCCAACCCTTCGAGCCGATACCCCGACGGCGTCACGAGCGACAACGGACTTGGTGTCGGCGCTGGCTCAGCGGTGATGCGCACCGGAACCATCCCTGCCGACCGCGTCGTGACCTCGACATCCCAGCGCCGCAGTGTCGACCACTTCACTCCGACCTCCTTCGACACCGCATTCTGGCTTGCACCGTCGGCCCGACGACGCCTCACGTACTGTT
>CAYPJU010000177.1:0-3564 GCA_964411125.1 uncultured Bradymonadales bacterium
GGAAAAGGGACGCGGACCAATTCGAGGCTCGAGGCTCGAGGCTCGAGGCGTGAGGCGTGGGGCGTGAGGCAGGCGTGGGGCGCGGGGCGCGGAGCGCGGGGTGCGGAGCGCGGGGCTCGCGCACTTGCAGAAGTGGTGCCACGCACCTACCCTTTGCGCCCCCTTCTGGTGGTCCCCATCTATGCGCAGTCCCGTCGCCGTTCATCGTCACCTCGCCCTCATTCACTGCGATTCGCCTGGTTCTCTGGCGGAAGTCCTCGCTCACGTCGACATCGACGAGATTCCGCACGTACGGTTCGGGGACCGCGCGATCGCTCTCCCCGTCGATCACGTAGCCGCGCTGCGCGAGGCACTCTGGGAGGCGGGAACGTTTCCCCGCATCGTCGGTGACGTGACGACTTCGGCGGCGGCTCTCGCAGCGATCCAGGAGGAAGAATGAGCGACGAAGTCGTAGACATCTCGACGGGCTCGGCCGAGACGCTCGAGCTCAACCTGCTGCACATTGCCTGGGGCCTCCTCTTCGACCCGCTGCGGTTGAACAAGAGCGGAGCACCGAACCGACGGAGCGTGCTGCGTATCGCGCGTGGGATCGTGATGCCGGGGGGAACGACCGAGATCGGGGAGGAGATCGACCTGTCGAACCACGAGCAAATCGACCACGTCTCGTTCCTGCTCGCGGTTTCGATCGAGCTCGGCCTTGTCTCGACGTCGGAGACCGGTAGCGAGCTGCAGTCCAACGCCGCGGCGATGGACGCGTTCTTCGGGGCGCCGATGCCGGTACGGACTCGCAAGCTCGTGAGCGCCCTGGGACGGTTGCGGATGTGGAACGAGCTCTCGAGCCATCGCTACACCGAGCCGCATGACGTCGACGCCGAACACCTCTCGCTCCTCGTCCCGACCGGCGAGCATCTGATCGGAGCGCGCGGCGCGATGTTCTCGGTGCTGCGCCGGATGGAGATCGGGGGAGAGTGGATCCCGATCGAGGAGTTCGTCGAGAAGTGCCTCGAGCGGGCCGACGACTACCTGGAGCGCGCCCTTCAGGACGAGGTCGCGACGATGGCTTTCGCCCACGCGATCTTCAAACGAGCCTTGGTCTGGGCCGGGTTTGCCGAGGTCGGCAAGCGCGACGGCGAGAACGTCTTCCGCCTCAACGAACGCGGACGGCTCGCGTTCGAGTACGACCCACCGCCGGCGCTATCGCCGACGAAAGCGCCCTGTCTGATCGTCCAGCCGAACCTCGAGATCACGGTGATGCTCGATCCTGCGGGGCTCGACGTCCTGCATCGACTCTACCGCATCGCCGAGCGTCGCAGCCTCGCCGACCGCGTCGCGACGTTCGCGCTGACGGCCCGCACCGTGCAGCGCGGCTACGCCAACGGGGCGACCGCCGAAGAGGTGAAGACGTTGTTCGAGAAGCGCGGGATGACGCCGCTCCCCGACTCGATCAAGTTCCAGCTCGACGACTGGGAGCGAGTCCACCGACGCGTCGCGGTCTACGCCGACGGGATCTTGTTCCGCCACCCCGACCCCGACCAGCTCGACATCGTGGTGGGGCAACTCCGGCACGAGAACCAGGACGTCGAGTTCGTGCGGCTCGGGCCATCGACGACGTTCTGCGCGACGACGGAGCTCGAAGGGCTCGATCGCGCCTACCGACGCGACACGGCGCTGGCGATCGACTACCTCGGGCCGCTCGCTCCATCGCTCCTCTTCGTGGGGCCCCTGGAGATCGAGCTCGCTCCGATGAGCGTCGACATCGTGACGTCGTGGACGCTCGACGCGATCACCGAGATCGCCGAGAACGGCCGCGCTTTTCGGATCGTGCGAATCGACCCGGAGCTGGTCCGCAAGCAGTGGCCGAAGGACCCGTTCCACGAGCTGATCGCGTTCCTGGAACCCCGGGTCGAAGGGGGCGTCCCCGCCGCACAGTACCTGCGACTGCGCGGATTGCTCGATTCCCCCGCCAAGGCGAACGTGTTACACGATCTCACCGTCGTCCTGTTCGACTCCGCCGCCGACGGCGATCGCCTCGCCGAATCGCCGGAGTTCAACCGATACGTCGAGCGACGGCTCGGGCCGCAGGCATTCGCGGTCCACGTGGAGCAGGAGAAAGACCTGCTCGACTACCTGCACGAGATCGGCGTTCGCGGAGGAGGCACCTGATGAAGAGCAGCCGTTACCAGTCGCTGAGCCTGCGGACCGTCCCGCCCGAACTGATGTTCTGGGCAGATGGGTTCGAAGGGGACCGTGAGCGCGCGCGCACCGACCTGCTCTGCAACTGCGCCCTGGGGCTCGCCGGCGAGGCCGCCGAGATCGACGAAGCCCCCTCGTCGGACGAGATCGGGGACGGCTACTGGTACTCCTACGTCATGTTCCACTGCGTGGAGACCGACGGTTACGAGCCGCAGCCGACCGAGCGGAGCCCGCAGGACGCTACCCGCGCCGCCCATCGCGCCGCTGGTAGCGCATGCGAGCTCGTGAAGAAGCATGCTTTTCACGGCCGCGGATTCGACGAGGTCGCCGACAAGATCGCGCACTTCGTCCGAGTCTACGTCGACGCCCTCGCTTCGCTCGACCAGCAGTCGGCGGCGGAGACGTTCCAACAAAACATCGAGAAGCTCGCCCGCCGGTACCCGGAGGGCTTCTTCGAGCGCGGCTGAGGCCCCATGTCGCGCACCCGTGAGACGACCGGTCGGATCGCCACCCATCTGGTGCTGATCCTGGCCTGCATGGCGGCGCTCTACCCGGTGCTGTGGGTCGTCAAGATGGCGCTCTCACCCGGCCAGGCGTTCTCGATGTCGGGGAACCCTTTCCCGACCGAGGTCTCGCCGGACAACTTCGTCCACATCTTCACGATGGGGGATGGGCTCTTCTGGCGACAGCTCTTCAATTCGCTCGTGGTGTCGGCGGTCACCACCGCGGTGGGCGTCGTCCTCGCGTGCACCGCCGCGTACGCGTTCAGTCGGTTCCGATTTCCAGGCCGGCAGGTGGGGCTAGCGAGCTTCCTCGTCACGCAAATGTTTCCGGGGGTCGTCATGGCGATCCCGCTCTACATCCTCCTCGACGAGCTCGGCCTGCTCAACTCGTTGACCGGTCTGGTGCTGGTCTACTCGACGTCGGCGATTCCGTTCTGCGTCTGGACGCTCAAAGGGTACTTCGACACCATCCCGAAGGATCTGGAAGAGGCGGCCATCATGGACGGCGCGAGCCAGTGGACGATCTTCACGAAGGTGATCCTGCCGCTCGCCCGCCCGGCGATCGTCGTCACGGCGCTCTTCAGCTTCATGACCGCATGGAACGAGTTCATCCTCGCCGCGACGTTCCTCAGTGACGAGAAGATGTTCACCCTCCCGGTGATGCTCCAGCGCTTCGTCGGCGACTACTCCACCCAGTGGGGATACTTCGCCGCCGGCGCGATCCTCGTCTCACTCCCCGTCATGGCGCTCTTCTTCCGCCTGCAGAAACATTTGATCGGGGGGCTGACCGCGGGCGGCGTGAAGGGCTGAGGACGCGGTTAGCGGTTAGCGGTTAGCGGTTAGCGGTTAGCGGTTAGCGGTTAGCGGT
>CAYPJU010000178.1:0-3537 GCA_964411125.1 uncultured Bradymonadales bacterium
CAAGGATGCAATCCTTGGTGGGGTGTGGGGCAAAGCCCCACGGTGTTCAGCTAAAGCGACAGCCTCGTCTGCCGCGACTCTGTAGGCCTAACTCGGTGAGCGGAGCGGCGCTTCCGTGTTGGAATTGTCGCTGTTGCGCGAGAGACTGAGTCATTCCGAGGAACGAGGTCTGTATGCGAACGTCGCTTGTCTACGCGCTTTTTCTGCTCGCCGCCGCGTGTGAGGAGCCGGCCCCGCCCGTCGCTTCCCAACCCGAGGCCCCCACGCCGCCGGTCGTGGAGGAGGTCGAGCCGGCGCCGGAACCTGCCTCGGTGAAGTCAGTGGCGGAGAGCGAGGCGCGCAAGACGGTCGAGGCGTGGCTCGCGGCCCAGAACGGGTCGGACTTCGACGCGTACGAGAAGCTCTATGCGTCGCGGTTCGAGGGGGTGAAGCGAGTCGGGCCGAAGAAGTTCAGCTACGGACGCGAGGGTTGGTTGAAAGACCGTGGGCGGATGTTCCAGAAGGCGATGCGCGTATCGATCGACGACGTGCGGATTACGGCTGGCGCGGACTCGGCGACGGTGCGGTTCGAGCAGACCTGGGCGTCCGGCGACTACCAGGACGTCGGGCCCAAAGTGCTGGTGTTGACGGAAGAGGGCGACCGCCTCGTCATCGCTCGCGAAGAGATGCTCGCCTCGAAACCTCTGGACGCCGCGGGCTCCGAACAGCCGAAGTACGACCCGATGCGGGCCGGCATCGTGCTCGGCGACCTGCTCGTTCTGTCGACCGACACCACCGGCGTCCGGACTGAATCTCCGACGCTGCTCGCCCGCGGCGGCGAGGCGATCGCTACGGTGACCGACGCGCCGAAGCGGCTGAAGGACCTGGTCGGGAAGTCGGTGAAGCTGGGTGGTGGCGAACGTCCGTGCACTGCGCGCATCGACAGGCTCGCGGTGCTGGCGCACGCCGTGCCGCACTTCGGGGAAGTCCGACGGTGGGACGGCGAGATGGATGCACCGCGGCTCGACGACGCGCAGGTGGCGCGTCAGATCTGGCAGCTCGCCGAGGGGAGCGGGCACGTCGTCGTGGGGCGCCTCGACAAGGCATGCGACGGAGCGCTGTGGGCACGCGCGGCCGATGCCGACTCGCTGGCGCTTCGGACGGCAGCCGCGGAAGGGGACGTCAGGAACCGGGTGCTGCAGAAGTTCCGCGGCCTCGCCAGCCACAAAGAGATCCAGAAGCAGTTCGAACAGTCCGGCGGCAAGGGACCGTGGGACGTCACCGGCGGCGCGGAGCCCACGGTGCGCATGTTCGAAGGAGAGGGGCGGCGCTTCGTCAGCGTTGCGGCCGCCGCCGGCAGCGGTTGTGGCTCGTTCCTCGGGGAAGCCTGGGCGATCTTCGAGCTTCGCGGTGACTCGGTCGTCTTGCTGACCGACACGAAAGCCGGCGGTCACCGGCTGCCGAGCACGGCGCTGCTGGTCGCCGGCGAGCCCGTCTTCGTCACCGACCATGCGCTGATCGAGCGCGTCGGCGCCGTGTGGCGGGTCACCACCGACGTCTCCCCACCGTATTTCGACTGCCCCTGCTGACTGCGCTCCACCCATCCGCTCGAAAGTCGGCTTTTGGCGACAGCCTCCAGCGGCGCGCTGACCGATCCCACTCTCAGATTTTTGACAAGCGTCGGATCCCCGCATGAATCGTGCTTACGGCCCGTGTGCGACGGTGTAGGTGTGACCCGTTGGGCTGATCGGGCTGCGACTTCGACGTCATGGCGCGCAACCCCGCATGGAACCTGGGCGAGCGCCCCTTTCGTGCCCTGGGCTTGTCTCGGACCATACGTTCCACGGTGTGGTCTCGGACGTGAGAGTCGCTCCGTACGGAGCTGAAAGGTGCGGGGTGGTGTGCGATCTGTTTGATTTGTTTGGTCTTTTGCTCTCGATGCGCTGGTTGGCACTCGCCTTGCGATAGGGGTTTGCATCAACCAAACGGAGGGTTTTCCATGAAGATGAATCGACTGGGATTTTTGAGCGCGGCACTTTTGATCGCAGCGTGCGGCGAGGCGAGCGACGGCGGTGTTCGGGGCGAGAACAACGGCAAGGCGAACAACGGCGGAAACGGTACGCAGTCGAACGACGACTACGACTACGACGACTACGACGGCGAGGGGCAGAACAACGGCATCGCCTACAACAACGGGGCGTACGCCGGGGAAGACGAATACTATCCCGCCCCGCCCGACGGTCCGGTGGTGAATCCGCAAGACGGCGAGAACTACGAGGAGTGGCTCGAAAACGACTGGATCGACTCGGCGACGGAGGCGACGTCGACCTTCTCGATCGACGTCGACACCGCGTCGTACACCCTGGGCCGGTCCGACCTGCTGGCCGGTCGACTCCCGGCGAAGGCCGGGGTCCGCGTCGAGGAGTACATCAACTTCTTCGACTACGGCTACCCGCAGCCGCCCGCCGATCAGCCGTTCTCCATCAACATGGAGATCGCGCCGAGCCCGTTCGGCGACGACCCGACGACCGACGAGATCGAGCATCACATGCTCCGCGTCGGCATTCAGGGGCGCGACGTATCGATCGAAGACATGAAGCCGACCAACCTGGTCTTCCTGATCGATACCTCGGGCTCGATGTCGAGCGAGGACAAACTGCCGCTCGTCCAGAAGTCGCTGACGGCGCTCGTCGATCACCTGCGGCCGTCGGACAGCGTCGGGATCGTCACCTACGCAGGCTCGGCGGGCGTGCTGCTGGCACCGACCGAAGTCGCGCAGTCCGACCAGATCCTCGACGCGATCAACGGGCTCGGCGCCGGCGGTTCGACCAACGGCGAGGGCGGCATCGTGAAGGCCTACGAGCTCGCCGAGCAGGCGAAGATCGAAGGTGGAAACAACCGTGTCATCATCTTGACCGACGGCGACTTCAACGTCGGAAAGACCGGCGACGCGCTGGTTCAGCTCGTCCGCGACTACCGTGACAAGCACATCAGCCTGACGTCGGTCGGGTACGGGCGGGGCAACTACAACGACGCCACGATGGAGGCCCTGGCTCGCGACGGAAACGGTAACTACTTCTACGTCGACACCCTCGGCGAAGCGGAGCGCATCTTCGGTACCGACCTCCCGTCGACGCTCGAGGTCATCGCATCTGACGTGAAGATTCAGCTCGAGTTCCAGAGCGACACCGTCGTCCGCTACCGGCTCGTCGGCTACGAGAACCGCGTGCTCGACAACGACGACTTCGACGACGACACGGTCGACGCCGGTGAGATCGGCCCGGGGCACACCGTCACCGCGCTGTACGAACTGGAGATCGATGGCGACGCCGAGTCGGCGACCGGTCTCCTCGCCGAAGTCCGCCTCCGCCACAAGGCGCAGTACGGCGAAGAAAGCCAGCTTCAGGAGCAGTCGATCAAGCTGTCGCAGGTGAAACCGACCATCGAAGACGCGACGGTGGGCTTCCGTTTCGCGACCGCCGTGACCGAGTTCGCCGAGATTCTGCGGGACAGCAAGCACTCGGAAGGAGCCGACTTCGCCCTCGTCACCGAGCTCGC
>CAYPJU010000179.1:0-3370 GCA_964411125.1 uncultured Bradymonadales bacterium
CGCACGTTCATCGTGTGCTGGTGCCTCCTCCAAGTCGCGATGCCGCTTCGCTTCCTCGCGTACGAGGGCAACATCCTGTGGAACGAGCAGGGGATGCGCTGGGCGTTCAAAGTGCTCTGCCGCGAGAAGAACGGCACCGTGACGTTCCGCGTCGAGGACACCGACGGCCGCGTGCGCCACGTCCAACCGTCGCGCTACCTCACGCGCCACCAGGAGCGCGAGATGTCGGTGCAGCCCGATATGATCTTGCGCCTCGCCCACCACATCGGCGACAACACCGGCCCGGACGCGCGCGTCTTCGCCGACGCGTTCGTCTCGCTCAATGGCCGTGCACCTCACCGTTTCGTCGACCCCGAGGTCGACCTGATGACGGTCTCCGACGGCCTGTCGCAAGCTGACTGGATTCTGGACGCACCGACCGCCCCTCCCCCCCGACTCGAACGAACAAGACCGTGAAAACGTGGCAAGCAGTAGCGCTACTCCTCGGAATCGTCGCGTCGTCCCACGCCGTCGCGCAGGAAGCCGTTCCACCCGAAGACGAGTGGGAGGAAGACGGGGCTGTCGAAGAAGCCGAGTGGGAAGAGCCAGCGGAAGAGGACTATCGCGTCGACACCGTCCTGATGAGCGACGAAGACCTCGCGCGCGTCGGCGGTGCGGCCGGCAAGCTCGACGAAGAAGAGATGGAGGCGCTCGAATACGACGACCCCACGAGCCACCTGCAGCAGGTCCCGTCGGTCCACGTTCGCCGCGAAGACGGCTTCGGGCTGCGCCCAAACATCGGCATCCGCGGGGCGAGCTCCGAACGCTCGAAAAAGATCACCCTGATGGAGGACGGCGTCCTCTTCGCGCCAGCGCCCTACTCGGCCCCCGCCGCCTACTACTTCCCGATCGCCTCGCGGATGGTCGGCGTCGAAGTCTACAAGGGCCCGGCCGCGATCCAGTACGGGCCCCACACGGTGGGCGGCGCCGTCAACTGGGTGTCGCGTCCCATCCCGTGGGACGAGACCGCCGGCGCCGACCTCAACTTCGGGATGTACCTGACCGGCAAGCTCCACGCCTACTACGGCAAGAGCTGGGATCAGTTCGGGTTCCTCCTCGAGGGGGTGCAGTGGCAATCGGACGGCTACAAGAATCTCGACGGTGGAGGAGACACGGGGTTCGAGAAGACCGAGCTGATGGCGAAGCTTCGCGTGAACAGCGACCCCGCCTCGGTCCTGTTTCACTCCCTGCGGCTGAAGCTCGGATACTCCCGAGAGATCTCCAACGAGACCTACCTCGGCCTCACTGACGAGGACTTCGCAGCAAACCCCGACCGCCGCTACGCCGGCAGTCAGCTCGACCGCATGGACTGGGACCGGACCACCGGCGAGCTCCGCTACCGCCTCGAGATCGGAGCGCCGTTCGCGCTGACCGCGGTCGCTTACCGCCACGACTTCGAACGCGTCTGGCGCAAAGTGAACGGCTTCGACTCCGCGACGCCGCTCGACGAGATCCTCGCCAACCCCACCGGGACGCGCGGCGTCTTCTACGAGATCCTCACCGGCCAACAAGACTCCCGCCAGCCCGAGGAAGCACTCCTCATCGGCACCAACGCCCGCGACTTCGTCTCGCAGGGGGTCCAACTCGAAGCCGGCTTTCGCTCCGGCGGTGACCTCTTCAAGAACGAGCTGAAGTTCGGCGGCCGCGTCCATCACGACCGCATCGACCGGCGCCATTCCGAGCAGCGCTACGACATGCTCGACGGCGACCTCGTCGTCGCCGGCGACGACCTTGCGACCACCAACAACCGCGGCAGCACCCTCGCCTACTCCGGTTGGGTCCGCGACGAAATCCAGTTCTGGCGGTTCGCCCTCGTTCCCGGGCTACGCGCCGAGCTCGTCCAGGGCACCCTCACCGACAACCTCTCCGACGACGTCGCCGAAGGCGAGCAGGCCGTCCTCCTCCCCGGCGTCGGCGCCTACTTCCAGATCGTCGAACACCTGGGCCTCGTCGCCGGCGTCCACCGCGGCTTCAGCCCCGTCGCGCCGGGCCAGACCGACGACGTGACCCCCGAGCTCAGCACCAACTACGAAGCGGGGCTCCGATTCCTCCGCTCGGAGTCGAGCACGCTGCTCGAAGCCGTCGGCTTCTTCAGCGACTACCGCAACCTGCTCGGCGAGTGCACCTTCTCGGCCGGCTGCGACGAGTCGACGGTCGACGACCAGTTCAACGCCGGCCGCGTCTGGATCTACGGGCTCGAGACCGTCGCCTCCCACCGCCTCGAGATCGGTGAAACCGACATCCCCCTGCGCCTCGCCTACACCCTCACCCAGACGGAGTTCCTGACCGCGTTCACGTCGTCGAACCCCCAGTTCGGCGTCGTCCAGGTCGGCGACGAGCTCCCCTACGTCCCCGAGCATCAGGTCTCCGGCCGCATCGGCCTGGAGCGCGGTCGCGTCGGCTGGAACCTCGGCGCCACGTACGTCAGCCCGATGCGGGAGGTGGCGAGCCAGGGTGATGACGGCGTGCGGACCGACGAACAACTCATCTTCGACGTCCTCGGCTCCTACGCCCTCGGCGCCGGCTTCACCGCCTACCTCAAGGTCGACAACCTCACCAACGCCCGCCCCATCGCGTCGCGCCGCCCCTTCGGCGCACGCCCCACCCGCCCCTTGCTGGGGCAGGTGGGGCTCAAATGGCAGTTGGAAGAAATGGAAGAGTAGGCTCGTTCGCTCATCACACGAACCTCTGTGAGTAGATCAAACGCGCCCGCCGGGGAGAGCCGAGAGCCTAGCCGTGGAAACTAGTGATCCTGTTCGACACACCCTGTGGGCCCTGCCCCAAGGCACTCTGCGGGGTACAGCCGATGTGAGTTTTCTGGTCCACCCACGTCGATCCATGATTCGCCGACGCTAAACGGTTCCTGCACCCGCGCCCCGTTCTCGAGCGTGATAGTCAGGGTTTGCGGGTCATTATGGTCTACGGACCAATTCCCCTGAAGAGGGGTGTCTGGGGACGAACTACAGGGCGGGTACCATGTCAGGCTGCCGTCAGACGCCATATCCCAGAAGATAACTTCGCTGTAGTCAACGGTCTGAAACCTCACTTCCCAGTGACCTACGAAAACGTCGGCCTTCTGACCGTCGTCAACACGCTCACCCGTCGGCATGCACTCTGGTTCCTGCACAGAGCCGCAGCCGCTAACAATCACGCACACTACGAGCGCAGCATGCCCTACTGAAGGAAATCGAAGGGTCATCATGGGAGAAACTCATCGGAACCGTACTCGTCGTCGTCAACTATCGGTTGGTAGTCGCAGAAAATCGGCAGATCCCCGAAGATTCGTGAATCAAATGCGTCCTCACTCGCGTATCGCGACTTGGCGCAAGAC
>CAYPJU010000180.1:0-3360 GCA_964411125.1 uncultured Bradymonadales bacterium
GACCTCAAATGCGCTGACCGCTCTGCAGACGATGATGTTCGCCGCGATGTGGATTCCGTCGATGCTGGCGGTCATCTTCGCGGTAGTGGCGCTGGTGCTACAGACGGAAAACGTGCTCCTGATGTTGCTGCTGATTCCGGGGGTTGGGACGGCCTTCAAGCTCGGTGGCTTCGGCTGGGATGTACTCACCGCCCGCCCGTACTGGGCCGGCTTCGTCGCGGGCCTGGCAGGTTTCATTCTCCTCCCTACGTACTTCGTCCTCGGGGCGGTAATCCTCGTCAAAGGGGGCGACCTTCTCGCCGAAGCAGAGCTGCCGGAACCGGTGGAGATGCAGATCGCCGAGATCGGCGTCGAACGCGAGGAACTCTTCTTTACTCAAGGAGGATTCGGCTTTGGCCCGGGTCGGTCGAATTCCAGCCTCAGCCGCTCGGCGTCCGAAGAAGCGCGGTGGAACGACTGCTTTCAGGAACTGTACGTGGGGGCGGGGGATCAGAGCCTGTACGAGCTCCAGGTGAGGCGGGCGCGCGCGAAGACAAGAGGGTTCTTCGGGATCGACCCGGAGGACATCGTCTCGGAGACGATGGCCCGGGTCTGTAAGGCCCACTCGAAAGAGGCGAAGCGGGACCTCACCCCCTATTTCGTCAAGTCCGTCTCAAACGCCATCGTCGACGTCGAGAGAATGAGAGCTGGCACTCGATGCCGCTACCGCGTGCCTGATACTCACGCCACCGAGCCCTTCACCCCCGAGGAGCCTCAACCCAGCGCGGAGGACGTGTTGTGCCGTCTCTCGGAGGACGATCAGGAAGTCCTCCGTCTGGACCTCGCCGAATACACCGGCCCCCAGATCGCCGAAGAGTTGGGCATCTCCCACACCGCTGCGCGAAAGCGACTCCAAAGGGCTCGCAGTCGCTTCAAAACCGCGTGGCTCAAGGCGTCGAAAGAGCTCGAACAGGAAAAGTAAAAAAAGGTGTCACAGTTTGAGGGGGTGCGCGTGGAGCAGGGTGAAAGCGGAGGGATGACTCTCCGCGAAACCAGGAGACTCCATGTCACACGTTGCACTTCCACCGTCCGTCAACTTCCACATTCTCAACGCCTGCAACTACAATTGCGGCTTCTGCTTCGCCGTGTTCGAGGACTCCGCGGAGTACCTCGGCAAGGGCCAGCTTCCGCTCGAGGCTCAGCTCGCCATCGTGCGACAACTCGCTGCCGCCGGCGTCGAGAAGATCACCTTCGCCGGAGGGGAGCCGACCCTTTCACGAAATCTTCCCGAATTTCTGACCGAAGCAAAGCGCCTGGGGCTGGTGACGATGGTCGTCACCAACGGCTCTCGGCTCGACCACGTTGGGGACCGGCTCTATCCCCACCTCGACTGGTTGGTGCTGAGCGTCGACAGCGTCGTCGAGGAGACGAACCTCGCGAGCGGACGCGCCCAGCGAGGGCGGTCGCTGACGCCCGCCGAGCTGGTCGCGCACGCCGACAAGGCTCGTAGAAGCGGCGTACGAATCAAGCTCAACACCGTTGTCCATCAGATGAATCTCGATGAGTCCATGGTGGACTTCGTCGTGCAGCTCCGACCCGAGCGGTGGAAAGTGTTTCAGGTTCTGCCGGTGCAGGACCAGAACGGCGCGCGGATCCAGCATTTCCGAATCGACGATGAACAGTTCCGTGCCTGGTTGGAACACCATGCGGAGGTCAGGAGCTTCGGCGTCGAGCTCGTCAGCGAAGCGAACGAACAGATGCGTGGGACGTATGCGATGATCGACCCCGCGGGCCGGTTCTACGACAGCTCCTCGGGCAGGCACACCTACTCCGAGCCGATCCTCGCCGTCGGCATCGACGAAGCGTTCTCTCAGGTCACGTTCGCGCGGGACGCGTACCTCGAGCGGGGAGGGATTTACGACTGGAACGCTGAGGACACTCCACCGTTCGTTGCGATCGCAGGAGTCTCGGGCGCTGGAAAAGACACGGCTGCTGCCTACCTGGTCGAGCGCGGCTACCGTCGTATCGCGATCGCCGATGCCTTGAAGCGAGCGGCCCAGCACAAATGGGATCTCGAAGACGACCAACTCTGGGGTTCTCGGCGCGACGTCGTCGATCCGAGGTGGGGAGTCACCCCGAGGACGCTGTACCAGAGGCTGGGCGACACCATGCGCGCCGAGGACGCAGATATCCTGATCGAGACGTGGTCACGGGAGGTATCTGACGCGCTGGAGGCCGGGCTGAAGGTCGTATGTCCCGATGTTCGACTTCAAAAGGAGCTCGATGAAGCCCGACGACTCGGCGCGTTCACCCTGTTGCTGGACCGGCCCGGAGCTGGAGCTCCCGGCGAGGCGGGGCGCCATGCGACCGAACGGGAAGCATCTGCGTTTCAGCCCACTCAGTTCGACGCCTTCATCCTCAACGATGGATCCCTGGGAGGGCTTCAGGCCAGCGTGAAGCGCGCGCTTCGAAAGATTTCCCCCTCCGTCCCGGCGAGGTTCGCGAACCGTTCCGTCAGCTCGAACGTTCAGCCCCTGACCGGCCCTCCGCTCCGCTTCACTGATCATGCCCGGCTGCGGATGTCTCAGCGAGGTTTCAGCGAAGAGGACGTGCGAGTGATCTTCGAAACCGGCCGCGAATCCCGCGATGGTGAGCAGCGGCTCTTCGAACTCGAGGTTGCGACGCCTGCCGATCTGCTCGAAGTCGTCGTCGTGGTCGACGGCTCCGAGGACGTCGTCGTGACCGTCTACCGCCGCAGCCCTCCCCCACCGCGGCGTCTTGCCAGCAGGATCGAGCGGCGCGGGTTCACCCTGGCCGACGCAGTCGGCCTGGCGAAGAGACGTCCGCGAGGGTGAACCGGTGGAGCGTTGAGGCCTTCGGAGGCCGACGATGTGGTTCCGCGGGGACCACATCGTCGACTCGCCCGCGTCAAGACGCGGAGTGATCGCGGTCACCCACGCGATCGAACGAAGACCCGGGCCCCTGAGGCCCAGTCGCCATGCGGTCCATCACCCCGAAGGAAAAAAATCGAAAATAGTGTGTCACAGATCCGCCCCCCGTGCGTGGAGCTAGTGAAGGGCAACAAATCAGGGCCTTTCGACAACCCTTGAAGAGGTTCAAAATGAAACCAACCATCGACGACAAACTCCACACCAAGATTCGACAGCTTCGAGACGAGCTGCTGACCGGACTGGTCGAGCGCGACGATGCAGTGCGACTCAGCCTGCTCGCTGCACTCTCCGGCGAACACCTGCTGTTGATCGGTCCCCCAGGGACCGCGAAGAGCCTCGTCGCCCGTCGGCTCAGCCTCGCGTTCTCCGACGCCGACTACTTCGAACGTCTCCTCACCAGGTTCACCGTTCCCGAAGAGCTCTTCGGCCC
>CAYPJU010000181.1:0-3282 GCA_964411125.1 uncultured Bradymonadales bacterium
GCAGCCTCGCGTCGTCGGCGCGGGCCACCCCCAACTGGTAGTGCGACTGCACGGCCTTCTGCAGGTCCTCCAGCAGGCGTGCGCGCAGAGCGCGGACCGTTTTCGACAGCGCCGATTTCGCTTCGCGAGACATCATGCGTAGGTTCCCGAAATGCTCCCCGTGGACCTTTAGCCTAAACCACGACGGCAGACGTGACCACCCGTCCTTCGCACCTCGAGACAGCCGGGCACGCGTCGTACCGGCCTGCCGCCTGTCGCCTCAGCAGCTCGACTCCTGCCAGTTCCCCTTTTGAAACACGTAGAGACGATGGCAGGCGCGAGACGCAGCGACATACCGGGTGTTCGCGTCGCAGCGTTCGTCTCCGGGGTCGATGTCGACCATGATGACCGCGTCCGCCTCCAAGCCCTTGAACGCGCCGATGCTCGTATGGAGCACTCCGCGGGCTCGGTCGTCGAGCGAATGGACGATCGGGACCCCGGCGATTTCGGCGACTTCGCCGAGGACCGAGTTCGCGGGGGTGCGCGGAGACAGGATGACAATCTGTTCGGGGCGCAGCCGCTGCTTTTCGAGCAGGTCCGTCAGCAACTCGCCCACCATTCGCACGGTCTTGCTGGGGCCCGGCTGCTGATACACCGAGGGTACGTCCCCGTCGGGGCACCGCTCGTGCGACGTCATCTCGGCGACGCCGAGCTCGGTGATCGCCTCCGAGATTCGCTTCGTGTTCCGAAAGTTCTCGAGCAGCGGGAAGACCGCCGGGTAGTCGGGGACCGTCGCGCCGTGGTCGAAGATGGTCTGGGCGTCGTCGTAGAATACGCAGATCTGCGAGTCTTCTTCGCGAAGTCCTGCTTCCAGCACCGTCCACCACGACTCGGCGAAGTCCTGGCCTTCGTCGACGACGATGGCGTCCCATCCCGCGAACTTCTTCTTCTCGAGCGCCTCGAGCACGAAGGGCGGAGCTTCCTCGATCCAGAACTCCGCCGCGGCTGCCTCGTCATCGGGTACCTGCATCGGCGCATCGTGTAGCAGCCAGTGGGCGTAGTTGCAGAGCGTGTGAAAGCTCGTGACGTAGACCGAACCGGGGTCGGTTGGCAGGTCCTCGATCGATTGCCGCAGGTGGTCTTTGAGGTTCCGGTTGTAGCAGATGAGTAGGACGTCTTTGCCCTCTCGGGCGAGCATCAGCGCGCCATGCTGGGCGAGCACGGTCTTACCGGTACCCGCGGCACCGTGGACCCGAAGCCGACGGTTCACCATGAAGAGCCGTACGATCTTCGCCTGCTCTTCGGTCAAACGAAGCAGACGGTTCCGCTCGACTTCGATCGCCCCGGCGAGGTTCGGGGCGAGGTCGACCTCGGGGCTGAAGACCTGCAGGCGAAAGCGCCGAAAGTCGTCGTCCGACAGTGTTGGCGCGGCGCTTTCGGTGAACCGTCGACGATGAAACTTGTACGCCTCGATGACGTGGCGCTCGATGTCCGCCAGGCAGTCTGCATCGATGATGAGTTCGGGCTCGAAATCGGGTGGGAGCTCTTCTTCGTCCCAGCGAGTAAATGGAAACGCTACTGCCCAACCGTAGGCGAGGGGAAAGCGGCCGTGGCAGTCGGGAAGCGCGCGACGCAGTGGGGTCTGCAGCTTTTCGACGATGTGGTTCACCTGTTCGACGGCCTGCTCGGCCGGGGTTTTCGTCAGGCGTTGCTCACGGCCATGGAACGTCCGCACCCACTGACCGGCGGTGTTGCGTTTCACGCCGTAGCCCTTGCACTCGATCACGAGCATCCCGAGCTGCGGGTGCAGGACGACGAAGTCGGATTCGCCCTGCAAGCCGCGCTTCGGCTCTACGAAAGGGAGGGAATGGTAGACCCAGAATTCGTCGGAAAGGCCGTGTTGCAGGATCTCGAAGAACTCGCGTTCCGATCGAGTGACCTCCCTTCCTGCAGGAATCTCGGCGGGTTGCATGTTTGCCACGTCGCTCACCTCCCCTGAATGGAGACCGACTCCACCTTTCGAGTACAGACGACGAGCAGATAGCCGTCGTCCGATGTGCCGTGTTCGAACACCGTCCATCGCGTTCGCGGTCTCCGTCAAGGGCGCCCGTGATAAGCCGTGATAAGCCCGCCGCTCAGGCCACGCACTCAGACGTCGATGCGGCGCCCGTTCAGTCGTCGGGCGCGCGCGGCACGGACGAGGAGGTCGGAGAGCCAGAACTCGGGAGAGATGAGGTTGGGTGGGGTCGTCGAGGCAAGGGGCGGAGTTTAGTCCCTGCCGCGTGCCCAAGCGTCGTAGAGCAGCTGGCTACGGCAGGCGGTGACGGATCGTCCGTTGTCGGAGAAGTCGGCAACGCCAGTGAAGTGCGCGTGCGTGAGGAACTCGGTCGGTGGCTCCTGCATATCGGTGACGATGCCGACGAAGGAAGCCTCGAACGTTCCGTCATCGTCGACCGCGATATCGAGCAGGCCGCTGCGACCGTCCGTCGAAAACTCGGTGCTGGTGGAGTCGAAGAAAGCGGGGTACGTGCCTGTGGCGAGCTCTTCGCGGGTCGAGCTCCACAAGATGATGTAGGGTCCCCAGAACGCGGTATACCCCCATTCTCCGCTGGAGGTGTCGAGAGCTCGCGTGAGCGTCGCCTGGAACGCGACCACGTCGTGCCACATGGAAGAATCGAAGGTTGCACGGCAGGTGCAGTCTCCCGCGAGCAGTTGGATCTGGTCGAACACCGTCCCGTTGGGCGTGGAGGCCGACACGTCGATGGTGACGAGTTCGGTCTCGCCGGCTGCCACAGCGGGGGCCGTGAACTCGACGGTCGTCCCCTCGGTGGACGAGAGGCCGGGGCCGCTCCATTGTACGACGGCGCCCTCGTTGGCTGCGGCATGGAGAGAGATCTCGTCGCCTGACTGGACACACCCTGCGCGCGGGGTGACGTAGAGGTCTTCGAGGAGGAAGAGAGTGGAAGCAACCCTGGGGGGTGGGTCGTGCTCGGGGGCTCGCAGGCCGGAAGTGCTCGCTGATTCCACACGCCAGAGATAGGGAAGTTCCTCCACGGTCGGGGGCATACGGACATCGATGGAGCCGCTGGCGACGGACGTCGTGACGGGAAGGTCGCTCAGGTAGTCCCAGCGCAGCGCCGGGTCGATGGCGTTGATCACGGAGAACGTGACGGTCTCGAGTGCGTCCGGTCGGGTGACGCGCACCAGGGGTTCGATGTCGACGAAGATTGGGAGAACTTCGGTGTCGATGTAGCCGAACGCATCGGACCCGGGGAACTTTTCGAGCTTCGGGTAGACGGTGAC
>CAYPJU010000182.1:0-3276 GCA_964411125.1 uncultured Bradymonadales bacterium
AGGCAAGGGAAATGGGCGCTGAGCGCCCATTTCCCTTGCTTTCCCGCGGGCACGGCGTTACAAAGCGCGCCCTCGTCAGACATTCCGTCGGATGGGGATATTGGATTCCGCAGGAGTCGTGAAGATCGGTCGCCATGCCGATTCGAGGTACGACGCTTACTGCGAGCCGTCGAAAAGGCGGCCAAGGAGATGAGACATGGCAAAGAAAGTACGCGGCAAAATCAAGCTGCAGGTCATGGGTGGGCAGGCCAACCCCTCGCCGCCCGTCGGTCCCGCGCTCGGTCAGCACGGCGTCAACATCATGGAGTTCTGCAAGGCGTTCAACGCGCGTACGGCAGACAGCATGGGGATGGTCATCCCCGTGGAGATCACGGTGTTCGCCGACAGCTCGTTCGAATTCATCACCAAGACGCCGCCCGCGGCCGTCCTCGTGATGAAAGAGCTGAACCTCAAGAAGGGTAGCGGTGTCCCCAACCGGGACAAAGTCGGAAAGATCACGTGGGAACAGCTGCGTAAGATCGCCGAAATCAAGCTCCCCGACCTCAACACGGACGACATCGATCAGGCAGCCCGGCAGATCGCCGGAACGTGCCAGTCGATGGGTGTCGACGTCATCGATTAAGGAGGTATCTGATGCCCAAGCACGGAAAGAAATATCGTGACGCAGCAGCTCAGGTGAACGCCGAGCACCGCTACGAGCTGGACGAAGCCGTCGCTCTGCTGAAGGCCTCGTCCTTCGCGAAGTTCGACGAGACGGTCGACGCTGCGTTCAACCTCAACGTCAACCCCCGACACGCCGACCAGATGGTCCGTGGCTCGGTGTCGCTGCCTCACGGCCGCGGCAAAAAGGTCACCGTCGCCGTCTTCGCCAAAGGCGAGAAGGCGAGCGAGGCGGAAGCTGCCGGCGCCGACTTCGTCGGTGGTGAGGAGCTCGTCGCGCGCGTCCAGGATGGATGGCTCGACTTCGACGTCACCGTCGCGACGCCCGACATGATGGGCCAGGTCGGTAAGATCGGTCGTGTCCTCGGACCGCGTGGTCTGATGCCGAACCCGAAGACCGGCACGGTCACGTTCGACGTCGGCAAGATCGTCAGCGAACTGAAGGCGGGTCGCGTGGAGTTCCGCGTCGACAAGGCCGGGATCATCCACGTGCCGATCGGAAAGGTCAGCTTCGGGGAAGACCAGCTGCGCGACAACTTGGTCGCGGTCTCGGAGACGCTCGCGCGCCTCAAGCCGGCCGTCGCCAAAGCGCCGTACTTCCAGACGATTTCGATCAGCTCGACGATGGGCCCCGGCATCAAGCTCGACACGAGCTACGCCGCCGGAATGATCTGATGAACCCGCTCCTCTTCGGCCGAAGCACTTTCTCGGCCGAAGAGGTTGCACACCCTCTCGGGTTTCGGTAAGAAGCCCGTCCTCGAAGGCGGTACGCCGCCGACGTGAGTCGAATTCCGCGAGTACGTATAGACACACGAAATCGCCCATAGCACGTCACAGACGCAGGTGAGGGTTCGCCCTCGTAAGGCCCGCCGAGACGTCACCGGCATCCCACGGATGCCAACGGCCGCACGAAGTGCGACCGGACGACTCACGAGACCCTCCTGCACGACGCGCGGAGGGTTTTTCGTTTTGGAGGCATTGTGAATAGAACCGAGAAAGAAGAGTTCGTCGAGAACCTTCGCAACCAGCTCGCCGGTGCCAAGTCGGTCATCTTGACCAGCTACCAGGGCATCGACGTCAACACGATCAACCAGCTGCGTGCGAAGTTCCGCGAAGAGAACGTCGAGTACCACGTCATCAAGAACACCCTGATGCGTCTTGCCATCAAGGGTACGGAGATGGAGGTCCTCACCGACGAGCTGTCGGGCCCCGTCGCGATTGCTTACAGCACCGAAGACGCCGTCAGCCCGGCGAAGATCATCAAAGACTTCGCCAAAGACCACCAGGACAAGTTCACGCTCAAGAGCGGCTACCTCGATGGGGAACTGCTCGACATGGACGCTGTGAAACGTCTCGCCGAGATGCCGACGAAGGACGAGCTGCGCGTGCAGTTCCTCCTCACGCTCAACGCCGGACCGATCCAGCTGCTGCGCACCCTGTCCGCAGGACCGCAGTCGCTCCTGATGGTGTTCGAAGCGAAGCGCATGAAGGAAGAAGAAGCAGCGTAACAAGTAACGCAACATGGCCAGCTCTCGTTGCGAGAGTTCGGTCGAAACAAAACGCCCGGCCATGGTGCGCGGGTCATAAGGAGAAACGAAAATGGCAGACATCACGAAAGACCAGGTCGTCGACTACCTCTCGAACCTCAGCATCATCGACCTGATGGCGCTCAAGACCGAACTCGAGGACAAGTGGGGCGTCGACGCCTCCGCAGCCGTCGCAGTCGCAGCCGGCCCCGCCGCTGGCGGCGCCGCCGAAGCAGCGGAAGAGAAGGACGAGTTCGACGTCGTCCTCACCTCGTTCGGCGACAAGAAGATCCAGGTCATCAAGGCGGTCCGTACGATCACCGGCCTGGGCCTCAAGGAAGCCAAAGACCTCGTCGAAGGCGCTCCGTCCACCATCAAAGAGGCCGTCTCCAAGGACGACGCCGAAAAGATGAAGGGCGAGCTCGAAGAGGCCGGCGGTTCCGTCGAACTCAAGTAATCTCGCTTCACCGAGAAAGATCGCGAAAGGCGGGCCGAAAGGTCCGCCTTTTTCGTTCTGGGGAAGTCTCGCCCCCTCCCGCCCGCCGAAGTGTTGATCCACGGTCGTTCTCGGTCTACGAAGGGGGCCGAGACTCAATAGGAGGACGAAAATGCGCTACTTGTTGATGTTGCTGTTGGTGTTCAGCGTAGCCGTCACCACCACGGGTTGCACCAAGACCTACTACGTCGAGACGGGTCTTCCCGCCGATGTGGCCGGAAACTTCTTCTTCCATCTGCAGAAAGAGGCGGAGAGCCGCGGGCTCAATGCGCAGCGGACCGACATGGACCTGCACGTCTACTCGGAAGGGAACCAGATCTGGTACCAGATTCAGGACGAGGAGATCATCGCCTCGATCGTCATCCCGCAGCGCTCGTCGGCCAACGAGAACTGGTACGCGCAGAAGAAGCGCGAGCTCCAGCGGCTGCACGACGAACTGATGGAGGGCGCCCGCAAACGCTCCGTCAGCGCACAGGATTTTCAGTAGGATCCGCGGGTCCAGGGATGCAATCCCTGGCTCGAAGAGGCTGTCGCGAAAGGGGGGCCGTTGGGCTTCGCCCAAACCCACCAGGGGATTCTCCCCTGGACCCCGAA
>CAYPJU010000183.1:0-3207 GCA_964411125.1 uncultured Bradymonadales bacterium
GGGCGTCCTCGCCCGACTCGGGGCGACGACATCGGTGAGCGGGCGTCCTCGCCCGACTCGGGGCGACGACATCGGTGAGCGGGCGTCCTCGCCCGGCTCGTTTCGAAACGCCTCGAGCCCGCACGAAACCTGGCGGTCAGGGCAGTCCCTCGAGAAAGTTCGCAACGGAAGGTTCAACCTGCCGATAACGGAAGGGACCAGAGGTTCCTCCCGGGCCGGCGATGTTTGCGCTCTCGCCGGTCCCGGAGGCGGCCAGAGATTGACCCGTCGCGAAACTGCACAGTTCGCGGAGACGGGAGAGCTCTGCCCGGGCGATGGTTGGGGGGCCTTGAAAGGGGCCCGAGCGAAGCGAGGTTGGCGGGCGAGAACTGGAGGTTGTGGGTAGCGCGTCGCTCCCGCTCTTTCCGGACGCGTCGCCCTCGCAGCTTTCGGTGGAGTCCGGCGAAGCGTCTGCGTCGGAAGAACGCGGAGAGGGCCAGCTGCAGCTGCTGGGAGGGTTGCGAGAGCGCAACCGAAGCACGAAGATTACAGTTCACGTTCAGACTGGGGTGTCGGCACGTGCTGCACTGCGCCGACGTCGCCGTAACGAGGGGAGACGACGATGTTTCAGGGTTTCGTGGTCGGTCTAGATCCCGGCGAAGATGCGGACGAGGTTCGGGGTCGGATGTGTGCCGGCCTGGCCGAGATGTTCGACGTCGGGTGGAGGGTACAATCCGACGACGACGGGGTGGGGCGGTATCTCGTTCCGGTCAGCGGACTGGACGTGGCGCCGGGGCGCGCGTGGGACGCTGTCTACGCGCTGAAGGCGGAGCACGGCGTCGAAGTGAGGCCGGATTTCTGGGTCGCGCGAGACAGGGAGATCGATCTGGACCTCCTCGAAGACAGCGAGCCGGAGCCGGCGGATCTGCTCGACGCTGCGGAGCAGGTCGAGGCGGGGTGGCATCTGGAGGCGCTCAACATCCTCGAGGCACGCGCACAGTTTCCGGGCGCGATGGGCGAGGGGATCCTGATCGGTCATCCTGACACGGGCATTACGGATCACCCGTGCCTGCACGGCATCATCGACCGAGAGCGGGCGCGAAGCTTCATCGACGATTCGTTCGACCAGGGGAACGTGCTGACGTGGCCGCACGGCACGGGCACTGCCAGCGTACTCGCCGGGTGTGCTCTGCAGGGGGTCGAGATCGGCGTAGCGCCTCGCGCGAAGGTGGTGCCGCTGCGGGTGTGCAAGAAGCCGATGGTCCTCAACCCACGGCCCATCGCCGACGCCATCCGGCACGCGACGCAGTCGGGATGCGCCGTCATCTCCATCAGCCTCGGCACGCTACCTTCGCCCGCGCTGCGGCAGGCGGTCCGCGACGCGGTAGACCGCGGCGTGATCATCGTGGCGGCGGCCGGCAACTACACGGGACGTCTGGCCATCTATCCCGCCGAGTACGACGAGGTGATCTCGATGGGCGCCTACGGTCCCGGTTTTCGGCGTCGCGGCTGGGCGAGCACCGCGTCGAACATCGACTTCTGGGGTCCCGGCGAACAGATCTTCGCTGCCGGGTGGAGCAAGGCGGTGGGGACAGTGACGCAGGGGTTGGTGATGCTGCAAAGCACGTGGGGCACCAGCTACGCGACCGCCTGCGTCGCCGGCATCGCTGCGATGTGGCTGTCCCATCACGGCTGGGAGAACGTGAAGCAGGCAGTCGGTGCCGAAAACGTCTCGAGCACGTTCCGAGAATGCCTGCGCCAGTCGCTGACGGTCCACGGCTACCGGACGCTGCGATCGCCGGACGCGCTGAAGGTACTGCAGACGCCGATCGACGGGTTGACCGAGCCTCCTCCGCCCCCCGAATTCGATCGCTGGCGCAGCTACCTCGAGTCGCTCGGGATCGTCGATTCCACGCATGAAGACATCGACGCATCGATGCGGTTGGCGCGGTACGTGCCCGAGATTCATTCGGCGGTCGAGTCGGCGGATGTTCGACCCACGTCGCTCTCGGAACTCCTGGCGGCGGTCCAGACGGGGGCCTCCACGACCCTCCGAACGAGCGTGGCGGCCGTTCGCGAGGATTGGGAATCTGCACATGCTTGAAGCAGCAGTGAGAGGACTTGGCCACGCACGTGGCGCGGCGCTCCGTCGCCGCGCAACCGTGGCGGTGCCGCGGTGTCCAGCCGCGTTCTCCCTGTGGTGCCGCGGCTTCCAGCCGCGTTCTCCCTGTGGTGCCGCGGCTTCCAGCCGCGTTCCGGACCATTGAAATCTTCTGCGAACGTTCCGACACAGGACGAGGACGTTGGAAAGCGCGGGTTAGTGAATCGTCAACCGCTCCAGTGTCTCCGCAAGATCCTCGCTTGCGAGCCGCCAGGGGTGGTCGGCCGGCAGCTGAGCGCGGCGAAGCTCGACGGCAATCCGAGCATGTTCGAGCGCGTCGGCGTTTCGGCCGAGTTCGTGCAGAGCCAATGCGAGGTTATGCCGGACGACGGCGACTCTTGGATGGGATTCCCCGACGAGACCGATCCGAACCTTCAGTGCTTCGGTGTAGTGATGCAGTGCCGCGTCGAAATCGCCGGTTGCCATCGCGCAGTTCCCAAGTCCGTTGCAGGCGACATCCATCCCATGACCCCGAGGATCGGACTGGTGCAGCACCGCGACGGCTCTGCCTAGTGTTGCTTTCGCCTCTCCGAACTTCTGCTGACCTTCCAGGCACACGCCGAGGCCCGCCAACGCCTGGCCATGCTCTGCCGAGGAATTCCCGTGCTCGCGGCCGCTGAACGTCACCAACTCTCGAAACAGTTCTTCGGCTCGTTCGTGCCGTCCGGCGTAGTCGTAGACCGCGGCGAGTGCCTGCGCGGTGGATTCGTATTCAGGAAGCTCGTGGTCCGCTTCGAGACGATGCGCGCGATGCAGGTCTTCGATGGCCGCATCCAGCATCCCGAGTTCTGTGAGACAAAGCCCCCGTGTGCGCAGCGCAGCCGCCAAAAGCTCCGGGGCATCGGCCTCCGCGGACATCTCGTCGAACACCACGTCGAGCTGGGCGAAACACTGATCGTACTCGCCCTCGAACAAGAAGGCTTCGGCCGCTTCGATGCGCGACCATATGCCGTTGTCGTCCATCATCTCAATCACTCCGAGAGATCACGCGTCGAACCGGACCCTTACCAGAAAATGTCGCGTTGGCAGAGAGGCTCGTTTCGTCCACGGCGGTCGCTGTCGTTGCG
>CAYPJU010000184.1:0-3103 GCA_964411125.1 uncultured Bradymonadales bacterium
CGCTCGCCGAGATGCTCGACAGCGAGTTCGACCCGACCGAGGTCGCCGAGTGCGCCCGGCAGCTCAAGGGGGACGCGCGTCACTACACGACGCCGGTCGCGATGGACGACCTCGACGCCGTCCGCGCCGAGCTCGGCTACGATCGCATCAACCTGTGGGGCGGGAGCTACGGGACGCGCGCGGCGCTGGTCTACATGCGACGCCACCCCGAGCGTGTTCGCCGTGTGGTGCTGGACGGCGTCGCCCCCCTCGACATCAAGCTCGTCATGTACGCCGGCCGCGATGCACAGCGTGCGCTCGATCTGCTCCTCGCGCGCTGCGACGAAGAGGGCCCGTGCCGCGCTCAGTTCGGGGACGCGAAGGCGAACTTCCGCGACCTGCTGACGGCGCTCGAGACGGCGCCGCGTCCCGTCGTGTTCGCCCACCCCCGCACCGGGGAAGAGGTCTCGGTGACGGTGGACCGAGACGTCTTCGCGACGCTCGTCCGCACCGTGCTCTACGCGCCCACGGTCTCGGCGCTCCTTCCGTTGGCGCTACAGCGGGCGTCGGACGGCGAGTGGGCGCCGCTCTTCGCCGCGTTCCTGTCGATCCAGGAACAGGTCGGGGAAGACCTGGCGGACGGGATGTTTCTGTCGATCGTCTGCGCCGAAGACGTCCCGCAGATCACCGCAGCCGAGCGGGTCGCGGTCGGCGAGGACTTCCTGGGGCCGACGCCCCTACGCCACCTCGTGCGGGCCTGCGAAATGTGGCCCGCCGCGACGATGCCCCCCGACTACTTCGAACCGATCGAGACCGAGCACCCGACGCTGATCCTGTCGGGGAACCTCGACCCCGTAACCCCGCCGTCGTGGGGGGAGCTCGTCACCGGGCGGCTGCCGAACTCGGTCCACCACGTCGTGCCGGCCGCCGGCCACGGGGTGTCTGCGCTCCCGTGTGCAGCGAGCGCGATCGCAAACTTCCTCGAAAGCGAGCAGCCGCTGCAGGTGGGCCTGGACTGCGAAGGTGTCGCTACCCCAGCCCTCTTCTCGACCCCGTCGGGAGCGATCCGATGATCCGCGCCGAGGGGCTGGCAAAACGATTCGGCGAGGTCCGGGCGGTCGACGGAGTATCGTTCACCGCGGAGAACGGGAAGATCACGGGGCTGCTCGGCCCCAACGGTGCCGGGAAGACCACCACGATCCGCATGCTGTCGTCGCTCGTGAAGCCCGACGCCGGCGCAGTCTCGGTCGACGGGATCGACGTCGAACGCAACCCCGCCGCCGCACGCAACAAGCTCGGCGTCCTCCCCGACAGCCGTGGCCTCTATCCACGCCTCACGGCACGTGAGCACCTGCAGTACTTCGGAAAACTGCAGGGGATGGGGCGCGACCACATCGAGTCGCGCATCGCGGAGCTCGTCGAGCTCCTGGGGATGGAGAAGATCATCGACCGACGCACGGCCGGGTTCTCGCAGGGGGAGCGCACCAAAGTCGCCCTCGGGCGCTCGCTGATCCATGCGCCCCCGAACGTCGTGCTCGACGAGGCGACCAACGGCCTCGACATCATGAGCGCGCGCGCCGTCCGATCCGCCGTCCGCACCCTCGCCGCCGAAGGGGCGTGCGTCCTCTTCTCGAGCCACCGGATGGAGGAGGTCGCCGACCTCTGCGACGAGATCGTCGTCTTCCGGTCCGGCAAACTCGCCGCGCGCGGCACCGCCGGCTCGCTGCTCGAACAGACCGGCGCGGCGACCCTGGAAGACGCGTTCGTAGAGCTCGTCGGTGAGGAGGCAGCGCCATGATCACCGTCGTCTACTTCAAGGAGATGCGCGACCACTGGCGCGACCGCCGCAGCGTCTTCGGCGCGCTGCTGCTGCCGATCCTCGGGCCGTTCCTGCTGATCTTCGCGCTGAGCCTCATCGAACAGCAGGTCGGCGAGTTCTCGCTCGAGATTCCGGTCGAGGGCGCCGAACACGCGCCCGAGCTCATCGCGTTCTTCCAGGCGGCGGGCGCCGAGATCGTCGCCGCTCCCGAAGACCCGAAAACGGCCGTGGCCGATGGCGCTGTGCCGCTCGTGCTGCGAGTGGACGAAGAGTTCACCGAGCGATTCCGCGAGTCGCGATCGGCGCCGGTGGAGCTGGTCGTCGACGATTCGAACCAGGCATCGCAACGCGACATCCGGATGGTCCGGCAGCTCCTCGGCGCGTACGCCGAACAGCTCACCAACCAGCGACTCATCGCCCGCGGCATCGCCCCGAGCGTCACCCGGCCGATCGCGCTGCGCGAGCGGAGCGTCTCGCGCCCCGAAGAGTCGAGCGTCCAGCTCCTCGGCATGATCCCGCTGCTCCTCCTGCTCGCCACGTTCACCGGCGGGATGAACGTCGCGATCGACGCGACGGCCGGCGAGCGCGAGCGCGACTCGCTCGAACCGCTGCTCTTGAACCCGGTTCCGCGGTGGCAGATCGTCCTCGGCAAGTGGCTCGCTACGTCGACGTTCGCGCTGGGGGTCGTCGGCGTCGCCATCCTCGGATTCGTCGTCACGATGCAGGTGGTCGACACCAGCGAGTTCGGCCTGCCGCTGCGGTTCGGCCTCGGCCACGCCGCCTCCGCCTACCTGCTGCTCGCCCCGCTCGCGCTTCTCGCGTCGGCGCTACAGATGCTGGTGGCGACGTTCGCGCGGACCTTCAAGGAGGCGCAGACCTACCTCAGCCTCGTCAGCGTCGTGCCGATCGCCCCGGCCCTCTACCTGATGCTCGACCCGCAGCCGACCGCCGCGTGGATGATGGCGCTCCCGGCCCTCGGACAGGTCGCGGCGATGAACGACGTCCTCGGTGGCAATGCGCTCGACCCGATCCACGTCGCCATCGTCTGGGGTACGTCGCTCGCCTACCTCGCCGCGGCGCTCTACGCGGTATCCAGGCTCCTACGACGCGAAACGATCATCTTCGGTCGATGAAACCAAACCTTCGGGGATCCAAGGGAGGTCCCCTGGTGCTGGTGGGGTTGCACGAAGCCCGGCTCCACCGCGACATCTCGTCACCGCCGCAAGCTTCCACGACTGGAACTTCCACCGCTGGAACTTCCACCGCTGGAACTTCCACCGCTGGAACTTCCACCGCTGGAACTTC
>CAYPJU010000185.1:0-3041 GCA_964411125.1 uncultured Bradymonadales bacterium
CACGTTTTCCGTCATCGGCACGAGGCGTGCCGGTCGCTGACGCAATCTGTCCGTCCAAGAGAGATTTGTCACGAGAGGGGATCGATGCGCCGGTTCGTCGGATTCGTATGCATGGGGTGGGCAGCCGTGGGCTGTGCCGGGGTGGGACCCGTCCAGACCGAGGTCGAGGAGACCGTCGTCGAAGAGTCGGCCGCGGTGGACGAGGCTCCAGGCTCGATGGGCGTCTCTGAGGTGCGCTGGGACGAGGGAAGCCTGCAGGCGGCGGTCGGCCGGGAGATCGAATGTACCCCCGTGACAGTGACCGAGGTCCGATCGCAGACCTACGAGCGGCGCCCGGCCAAAAATCTCGGGCTCTCCCTCGTCCTGTCGACGGCGGGAGTCGTCAGCGGGTTGGGCGCCGGGGTCGCGTACCAGCAGTGGTCCCAAACCGACGGGTACCGTCAGACGCCGGAGGACGCGCTTCACCCGGCGGACGTCGTCGCGCTCGCCGGGGCTGCGGCCCTGCTCGGCGGGCTGTACGGCTACTACCGGGGTTTCGCGGTTTACAACGCCAGCCGGCCGAACGCGGTCGGGGAGCCCGTGGAGTCGACCCGGCGCGTGGCGACCGGCGCGACCGCGATCTGCGACACGCGACCGGTGGATGGCCGCGCGCTCGTCTCGTTCGGCGAAGAAACGATCGAGCGGGGGTTCGTGCAGGGAACGATCGAGCTCGCCTTTCGGGAGGACGAAGGGCTCTGCCCGATGACTATGTTGGGGGAGGAGGTTCGGGTGAGCTATGAGGCCGACGGTACGGCAGGAGACGTCTGGAAGGGCGACCTCGATGGCTGTGTGCACGCCCACGCGGCCGCGCGTCTGCTCGACGAGGTCGCGGAGATTCTGGCGGGGGAGGGGGATGTCTCTTTGCTGGTGCGCGCTTCCAGCAAGCTGGTCGAGGTCGAGGAACACGTCGCGGAGCTCGACGCCGACGATCGCGACGTGGAGCGATTGGCCCGCCGCGTCGCCGAACTGAGCGAAGGGGTGAAGTCGAAGGCCGGCGACGCGTTGAAACGGGTGCTCGTGTCGCTGGTGGCGGACTCGAAGAGCGGAGCAGCGTTCGAGGGGCTGGTGACCCGCGGTGGCGAGGCCATCGCCACCGCGCGGTTTCTGGGGGAGCGAGAGGAAGAGACCCTGCGGCGGGTGCACACCGCGTATGCTCGCGCCATATCCTCCCCGCGCGACGTCGTACTTCTCCGCGAACGATCCACGGCGTTCGAAAAATGCCTGCGTGGCGAGAACTGTTCGTCCGACGGGGCCCGCGAATCCCTGCGAGCAGCCTACGAGCCGTTCCTCGGGCGACTGCATGGTGAATTGAAGCAGGGGCGCAGCCGGCTGGCGACCGACGTCAAACGACTCGACGCCGCCGAACTCGAGGCGTCGTTGAGCGAGAAGACCCCGTCGTCGGAGTGGTGCGAAGTCGTCGATTGGACGGACGAGCTCGACGAAACGTGCGAGGGCCTCGTGCGGGAGCGCCGCGAGGCGTGGGCCGTCGTCGCGGAGAAGGAGGTCGCCGAGCTGGAGCGGCGTCAGGCCGCGACCGAGAAGGCGTGGCGGTCGAAGTTTCCCATGTGTCGGAAAGTCGCGGCGGGATTGAAGGCGTTCGAGGACATGCGAAGGAGCGACTGCGGGGCTCCGTGCCGCAAGGCCTTCAACCGCCTGAAGAGCGACCACGACGAGCTCGCCAGTTTTTCACCGGCTGACCCCGTGTGGGATTCCGCGCGACTGCAGGCGGTCCGTAACGATTGCCGGGCATCTGGATGCCCAAAATGTCCATGACCAACCCACCGGGGGATTCGATGAAAGAGGAAAGCAAACCACCCAAGGCGAAGTCGCGCAGCGAAGACGGCGCGGACTCGCTAGAGAAGTTCGAACGCCGCGTCGTCTTTCGAACGGCGCGCGGCTACTTCCTGTTCCTGGCGGGGCTGGCGATCCTGACGTTCGTCGGCGGGGTCGTGTTCGGCGCTCGGGGGCTGGTCGCGATCGAGCCCGACGAGCCGGCGGCCCCGACGATGCCGGCTCCACCGGCGCCCCCCAGCGCGCTGCAGTTGGCGGACGTCGAAAAGTGGATCGCCCGCCAGGCCGAGGGAGCTACGGCGGTGGAGGATTCCGCCGAGCCGGAGTGGGTGACAGCCACCAGGGAAGAGTCGGACGGCGCAGACCGAAAGGATCCCGAGGCGGAACGCTTCGAGAAGCTGCTCGCCGACTTCAAAGCGCTCTTCCCCGAGCCGCACTACGCGTGGAAAGACAGCTACTTGCGGACGTGCACGCGGTCGAGCCCCTACGGTTGTCTGCGGTACGAGCGGACGCTCGAGAAGGAAGGGGTGAGTAACATTCTCGAGACCGCGATCAGGTCCGAGCTGAAAGGCGATTCCCTGCCGGAGCTGAATGCGATCCTGTCGACGCTCAACGCCGTCATCGCGAAGGCTCCGCTGGAACGTCGCGCGGAGCTGATCGCTCCCACGGCCGAGGCGCACCGTGAACTTCAAGCCGACTATCGCACGTCGCTGCGGGAGCACGAGGACGCGGTGTACGAACTGGAGCAGCAGCACGCGCTGGAGATTGCACGGTACGAACGAGAACTCGAGGAACTTCGCGCGGAAAAGGAGACCAACCAGCTGACGGGGATGTACGGCGTGCTCGCCGGGCTCGGATTGCTGGTGCTCGTCTCGGTCTTCCTCGCGCACTTCGCGATCGAGCGGCACCTGCGGCTGATGCGGGAAGCGCTGGCGGGGAGGGGCGTATGAGACGCGTCCCATCGGGGCTGGCCCTCTTGGTCGTGATGATTTCGTCGGCTGCCACCGCTGAAGATTCTGCAGGTCGCATGGAGCCCCACCGGGCGCTCGACGGGCCAGCGGACGCCTGTCGAGCCTGGGTGGACCGCAACGGAAACGGACGGCTCGACAGAGGAGAGACGCCCCTCGAACCTCGATTCGGCTACGCGAGGCCTCCGGACGAAGCGAGTGTCGCCTCGCAGGAAGGGAAGACGGTGGAGGTCCGGACGTGGA
>CAYPJU010000186.1:0-2671 GCA_964411125.1 uncultured Bradymonadales bacterium
CCGCTCGTTTGCTGAGCACCAAGAGCGAACCATCCGAGATGGCACGAAAGGGGGCTCGCTCTAGTCGCGTCAGATGTAGCTCGGGACGGTCTCTCCGGTTGCCTTCGCAGTAGTAACGCGCATTCCCGACCTTCCGCACAACATCGCCGTCGAAATACCAGTCGATCGGGATCTCGCGCGCGGTGTTCTGGTCGACCACCTCCGGAATTCCGAAGAAGCCTGCGAACTCCCGTGGGATCAAGACACCCGCTTGGTGCGGACCATTGGGGTCCGCCCAGCGATGGTCGTTGCGTGCAAGAGACTTGAACAACAAATGTTCGCCCGAAGCTTCTACAAACGAGTCGAAGTCGAAATCGCTGGTCACGGAATCCATGGGAAACTCTCGGATAGAATCGATAGGCTACTCAGGACGCCGCCTTCTTCGCAACGGCACAATGAACTGACCCGGGTTGTCGGAGGCGCCAAAGGCTAAGAGCGTCCATGGGGACGCCCTTCATCTCTCCGGGCAACTGTCGGGGATGGCGTTGCCGCCGTGCCAAGCGACCTGCCGGCGTCGATGAGGCGGGGTGCTGCACGAGGTCATCCAAACGCACGAGTTGTCCAAACAGTCACTGGACGTCGACCGACGCGGCGCACACCCTAGGGGACCTGCATGGAATCTGGAGGACCGTTGCAACGATTCGAACACACGCCCGAGATCGTCGACGCGATCATCGCCGCGCGGGGACGAAGCCTGAAGGTCGCGCTGCCGCTCGGCATCGGCAAGCCGAACCACATCGTGAACGAGCTCACGCATCGCGCGGAAGCCGGCGAGCTGGACCGTCTGCAGATCTCCACCGCGTTGAGTCTTTCGACGCCAGCCGCCGGAAGTAGTGAACTGCAGCGGCGGCTCATGGGGCCGATCATCGAGCGCCTCTACGCCGGGCACCCCGACCTGCGCTACGTGGAGCTTCGCGCGCGGGGCGAACTCCCCGACAACATCGTGCTGAACGAGTTCTACTACCCGCCCGGGAGCCTGCTCGGCTCCGAGAGCGCGCAGCGACAGTACCTTAGCGCCAACTTCACCGACGTGTACCGTGAGGTGCTCGAGTCGGACTTCGACCTGATCGCGCAGCTCGTCGCGCCGGCCGACGACCGGCTCGATCTGAGCAGCAACCCCGACCTCACGCTCGCGCTCTTCCCGAAGTTCCACACGATGGAGCGCCGCCCGATGCTCGTCGCGCAGACCAACGGTCGCCTGCCCCGGCTGGGACGCTCGGCGGAGGTCGACGCCGACACGTTCGACGCGATCCTCGACAACCGCGACCTCGACTTCGAACCCTTCGCGAAACCGCGCCTGCCCCCGACCGACGGCGAGTATGCGATCGGGCTGCGGGTCGCCGCGCTGTTGCGCGACGGTGGGACGATCCAGGTCGGGATTGGCAACATGGGCGAAGCCGTGGCGTGGTCCACCATCCTCCGGCACCGCGACGAAGACGGGTTCGCGCGCGCCTACGACGCCCTCGCGCACGCTCCGGGCACCGACGCGCTGGTCGCACAATGGGGCGGGCTTGGCTCGTTCGACGAAGGGCTCTACGCGTGCACCGAGATGTTCGTCGAAGGCTTGATGCACATGGCCGACGCAGGGGTGCTGCGCCGCGAGGTCGACGACGGGGTCGTGCTTCACGGCGGCTTCTACCTCGGCTCGCCGGATTTCTACGAGCGGCTCCGAGCGCTGACGCCCGAAGAGCAGCACCGTCTGCAGATGACGAGCGTGCTCTGGACGAATCTGTTGTACGGCGACGAGGAGACGAAGCGGGCCCACAGACGTCACGCCCGGTTCATCAACGAAGGGATGATGGTCACCGGCCTCGGCGGAATCGTCTCGGACGCGCTCGAGGATGGTCGGGTCGTGAGCGGCGTCGGCGGTCAGTACGAGTTCGTCGCCCAGGCGCATGCGCTGCGCGACGGACGGGCGATCATGATGATCTCGTCGACCCGCGAAAAGCGCGGAAAGGTGACGAGCAACATCCGGTGGAGCTACGGCCATACGACCATTCCTCGCCATCTGCGCGACATCGTCGTCACCGAGTACGGCGTCGCAGATCTGCGCGGCAAGACTGACGAAGAGGTCGTCGATGCCCTCGTCGAGGTGATGGACGCGCGGTTTCAGGACGAGTTCGTCGAGCAGGCGAAGCGGTCATCCAAAGTCCGCGCCGACTATCGCCCATCGGACCGGGCGCGCAGGAACCGGCCGGAGGTGATTGCGGGCGCGATCGCTCCGCTGCGCGCCGAAGGGCTCATTCCACGTACGCCGTTCGGCAGTGAGCTCGACGACGTCGAGCTCGACCTCGTCGATGCGCTACGCAACCTCCAGGGAATCGTGGACGACACCCGCGGCGGGCGCCTCCCCGAGTTTTCCGGTGGCGCTCTCGAAGACGCGATCCGCATCCCGGACGCCGCAGACCGTCACCTGGAGCGAATGGGCCTCGACGATCCGTCGAGCCTACGCGAAGAGCTCCTGCGGCGCGCCGTCGTCTACGGGCTTTCGGCGGCAGGAGTCGTCGAGGCATGAGCCGAGTGCGTTCCCGACCGCTGCGCGTCGCCGCGTAGACCGCCGCGCTCCGTCGTTCGTGAACTGAACCAGCGGCTCGGTGCACGTCGTGCGACCGACATCGGTGAGCGGGCGTCC
>CAYPJU010000187.1:0-2568 GCA_964411125.1 uncultured Bradymonadales bacterium
GGAACGTTGGTGAAGCTTTCCGAGCGAGCGGCGATGGGGGCATATTTCACCTCGGGCCGGGACTGGGAGGTTCGGACCGAGGGTGGGCTTCCGGTGCGGCTCGTGGCGGCGTCCGTGGAGGAAGCTTCCTGTAGTACCCCCGACGAGCAAGAGATCGCTGCCGCCTGCCGTCGCCGCGGTCTGACACCGAACGACGACATCGAGGTCGCACGGACTCCGCGGACGGACGTGATCACTTACGAGTACGACGACCGAGATCGGGTCGTCGCCCGGCATCGACTGCGAGGCCTCGATACGGCGACACCATCCGCTCAGACGACACGGTACAAGTACGACTGCGACTAGCCGTGCCCGGCTCTTCGCGCCCGGGCTTCGTCTTCGTTCGCCGGCATCGGGCCCCGAGCGCGGGAGCCTGTCCGGCCCCGTCTAGCTCCAGACCAGCTTATAGTCGAGGTTGTGGCCGATCTGCTGGGAGTACTCTCGGATGGTCTTGCGAGCCAACTTCAGGGTGAGGGAGGAGGGAAGAAGGCCCGAGATCCGACCGACGATCGTCGGTTGCTCGCCGACCGCCGGTTTGGGGACGCTGGGAAACGCGACGTCGACACGAGCGCGGCGCTGCCCTGCTTTGTCGAGGAAGGTCGAGAGCTCGCGGAACATCAAGAGTAGTGGATCGTTGCGGCGCATCCACCAGTTCGCCGACGGCATGAAGTCGACGAAGTGCATCAGGTGGTAGTTGAGCTGGTGCCACAGCTCCTCGGCGTTGAGGACGAGCAGCTTGTTGTCCATCACCCGGTAGCAGTGGAGCTCCTGCAGATCGTCGAGACGATGCAGGTTGGCCGTCAGCTCGTTGAGAAGCCCCTGGTCGTAGAAGAGCCGCAGCAGCGAGGGAAACGCCTCGATCTGCAGCGCTTCGAACTTCGTGAGGCGCTCGCTGAGGGCGGAGAACTTCCCGAGAGGCATCGCGAACTCGTTCGTGGCGGTGCCGAGGATCGAATGGAGCAGGGCGACGTTCGGGGAATGGTCCGGGTAGTGATGAGCCGCGTAGTCGTGGCAGAAGAGCAGGTGCTCGAGGAACGTGCCGTCCGCGTGTTCCATCGAGAAGTCGCACTCCCGATGCATGAAATCGACCAGGTCCGGGTTCACCTCGGCTCGGGGCCCTGCGGCCATGATCTCACCATAGGCCGACTCGATCTCCTTGGCGGCCATGTCGTTCCAGATAACCTCTTTGGCGAGCTTGTCCCGCATCACGGTGCGAGGCACCGTCCCCTGCATTCCCCCGAAGATCGTCTTCCCCATGTCGAAGTCTTCCATCGGGACAACTTCGACGCGGCCGACGTGATCGATCGCCCCGCCGGCGACGATCGCCGCCTTTCGCTGCAGGTTGAGGGCGGCGTCGAGCTGGGCCGAGTGAAGGGCGACGTCTTCTTGCTTCGCGGCTGCGGTCATCGTGGGTCTCCGTGGTGTCGCAATCGTGTAATATGACACCTGTAATCTATCGGGGGCGGAGGATCAAGCTAAAAATGACAGCCGTCATATGACGGGTGGTATTTTGATGCCGCCGTGGTAGAGTCGCGCGATGCCTCCGAAGACACGATACACTCCCGAGACGGTCCTGGAAGCGGCGCTGCAGGTGGTGCGCCTCGAGGGATTGGCCGCGCTGAGCGCGCGATCGGTCGCGAAGGAGCTCGGCTCGTCGACCGCTCCCGTTTCGACCACCTTCGAGAACATGCAGGCGCTTAACGACGCGGTCGTCGCGACGATCATCGAGCGACTTCTGGCGACGATCGACTCGAGGGTCGCCTCTCCGGGGGATCCCGTCCGGAGTGCGGCGTTTGCGATCGCGCGGTTCACTGCGGACTACCCTCGTTTCTACGAAGCGCTCTTCCTACACCCTCACCCCAATCCTCCCGATTGGGCCGCGCTTCGGACGAGCTTCTCGCGCCCCTTGGGGAAGTCGCAACGGTACACCACACTCACGGAGCGACAGCGTGACGCGCTCGCCTGGCGGGCGAGCGTCGTGACCCACGGCATCTGCATAGAGATCTGGTCGGGGCGTTTGCCGCGAACGACGGACGAGGCGCTCTGGCGCCTGGTGGATCAACTGGTGGAACCGATCGTCGCCGCGACGGTCGGGCAACGGGATTGAGTCGCCCTCATACACCTTATTATGTGCACGACTCTACGCACTCGCCGGACCGATCACCCTCCAGGCGCAGGATCCGGCCAGAATGGCGTCGGAAGATCCTCGCTCCGCGGCGAGCGATCTCTCATAAATGACTGTATTGCCTGTGTAAACTCCGTATACGTGCCCGAGACCAAGACCGCGAAGATCCTCGTAGAGCACAAAGAATGAAGACCTGCTTGACGCCCCGACACTGTCCCCATAGGTTCACCGCCGCTCCGGGGAATGTTTCTCAACCGAGAACGTTCTACAGGGCTCTTGACGCGGGACTCACGACGCTTTAGTGTCGCCCGCCGCTCGAGGAAATGATTCTTCTCGAAGAACGTTTCGGAGAGCGCTTGACGCGGGACCAACGACGCTCTAGTGTCGCCCGCCGCTCGACGGAA
>CAYPJU010000188.1:0-2556 GCA_964411125.1 uncultured Bradymonadales bacterium
CCAGCTCGACCGGCTCGACCGCATCGCGCACGTAGAACGGAGCAGCAGGATAGAGCCGCAACACCTCCTTGACGACCTGCAGGGTGTACGGCAGGGCGTGCAGGTCATCGACCGTCGGGGACCGGCCACCCAGCACACGGTCGAGCTCCTCGTGCAGATCCCGCTCGACCTCGGGGTTCGCGGCGAGCGCATAGAACGCGAAGGTCAGCGTGCGGGCCGTCGTCTCGTGCCCCGCGAAGAAGATCGTGATCGCCTCGTCGCGGAGCAGGTCCGAAGACATGGTGTACCCGGTTTCCTCGTCCTCGGCCCGCATCAACCGGGACAACAAGTCGTCGGGCCATTCGGATGGGTCCGTCGCGCGGCGCTCCGCGATCAGCTTCGAGATCGAGTCGTGGACCAGGTCTCTCGCCGCGACGTAACGACGGTTGCGCCCCGTCGGCACCCACAGAGGCACCGGGATGCCGACCATCCGCTGGTTGACGAAGGACACCATCGCTTCGACCGCATCCTTCATGCGGTCGATCGACTCGATGGAGTTCGTTCCGAACATCGTCCCGAGGATGATGCTGGCGGTGACGCGGGTCATCTCGTGCCCGATCTCGACGGGCTCCTCCCGCTCCGCCAGCTCACGCCAGCGCCCGGCGAGCTCGAGCGAGTCTTCCACCATCTGGTCTGCGAACGTCCGGATACCCGACGGCGTGAAGAACGGAGCCATGAGTTTCCGCTGCTGCTTCCAGATGTCGCCGGACCCGCGCGCGGCAACCAGTCCGTCGCCCGTGAGAAACTTCCGGACCCCCTCGTAGCTCGCCATCTTGTCGAAGCTGCCGCTCTCCTTCACCGTGACTTGCGTGACGGCGTCGGGGTGCATGGCGAAGAACAGGCGCTTGCCTGCGATGCGCACCTCGAAAAAATCTCCGTAGGTCTTCCACGCGTCCCCGACGTAGTCGAGAAACCCGGCCCTGCGCACCCCCATTACGAATTCTGCTGCCGATGGTCCTGGTGCTCGCATTGTTCTCCTTCTCTCTGCCCCGGGAACTGTAGCGGGGACGCGAGAGCGACAAAAGGAGGCAGGCGACCCCAGCCACAGCCGCGGCTCCAGTCGCTAGCTGTGGTGCCGTGGCTTTCAGAGGGTGTCGCGTCGAGGTGTTGTTTTGTTTCCCGATTCCCAATTCCCGATACCCGCTTTCCTTCTCCTTTCAACTCCCAGGGCTTCGCACCCCGTGGTGGTTTCGATCAGGCCCCTACCGGCCGGCCCGCTACCGGACACTCGAGGGGTGACGCCCCGTGGACGTCAGATCGTCGCATCGGATGCCGAGAGTACGTCAGGAGCGATCGCGGCTCAGCCCGCGGGGTCGAGGAAGCGTAGCGCCGAATAGGCTAGCTGCTTCGGGGTGGGGCGCTGCTTCGCGACCGTGGAGTTCGGCTCGAGAATCGAATCAGCGACCTCGCGCTTGCGAGCGAGCTTGTGTCCGATCCCCGACAGTTCGTATCCCGTCCCCACGATGTCGATGATGCGGACGTCTCGGTCCACACCGCCTGCCTCGGTCGAGAAGAACAGATGCCCATCGGGTGACTTCGCGAACTGGTCGATCAGGTCCGACCGCCTCGAGCCCGGCACGCTGCCGTGGAGGAAGAAGCTCCCCACCCCCTGCTTGTTCAACCGCTCGCGGACGAACTCGATCATCCGGACCCACTCGGAGAAGATGACGACTTTTCGTCCCTCCGCGCGAAGCTCCTCGATGACCCGGGTCAGTTCGTCGACCTTCGCGCTCTCCATCGTCTCGCCGTCGATCAAAAACATGCCGTTCGAGGCCATCCGTGCGCTCGTCAGATAGCTCATGATCAGCGCATTCTCGCCGGGGGTCAGCTTTCGGTTCTGACGTCGGGCTTCCGCCATCACCTGCGCGGCAGCGGATACTTTCAGCCGCCGGAACCCCAACTGCTCCTCGGTGATCCGTACCACCCGTCGCTCGTCTCGACGTGTGGGCAACTGGTCGGCGAGGATCGAACGACGGCGGCGCAAGATCGCAGGCCGAACGGCCGATCGGATGTTCAGCACGTCATCGTGGTCGAACTGCCAGAAGGGACCGAGGATTGTCGGGTCGACCAGATCCATGATCGAGTGCAGGTCCGACGCCCGATTCTCGACCGGCGTGCTGGTGAGTGCGAAGCAGTACCTCGTCCGGAGAGAGTTGACCGACTCTGCCGTCAGCGTCTCTCGATTCTTGATCCGCTGCGCCTCGTCTACCACCAACAGATCGACGCCGTACCGTGCCGGAACATGTACTCAGCGACCTCGCCGGGCCGTGACTCTCGCTCCGCGGCTTCCAGCCGCGGCCCCTTGCTCGGTGCCATACTTCTATGGTGCCGCGGCTTCCAGCCGCGCGCCCCTTGCTCGGTGCCGCGGCTTCCAGCCGCGCCCGTGCTTCGGTGGCGCGGCTTCCAGCCGCGCGCCTGGTTCGGTGCCTTACTTCTATGGTGCCGCGGCTTCCAGCCGCGGCCCCGCGGCGCGGCCCCGCTGTAAGTGTTGCGGTCAGAAGGAAAGGCGACGCGGAA
>CAYPJU010000189.1:0-2344 GCA_964411125.1 uncultured Bradymonadales bacterium
GGGGCGATCGTGACCGGATAGGTCTGGTCGAATTCGATGGACGTGTTTCGAACGCGCACTTGTCGTTCACCGCTGCCGACCATGTGTCGCTCGAGGCGGTAGTTGTGCGGTCCGGGAATCCAATCGCCGTCGACGGCGATCTCGGCGGTGCCGGGGTACTGAAGGCGGACGTTGAGGCAGCCGCGGGGGGCAGCCTGCTCGCGCATTCGCAACGTGAGTGTGTTCCCGCGAATCGACCCCACGCGTACGCGCTTCTTCACCGACTTGTAGCCCTCCTTGCTCGCCTCGATCGTGATGCGTTGTTTGCTGCGCGCGCGGTGCTCGACGGGGGCGGTGCCGACCGCGACGCCGTTGACGGAGATCTCGGCGCCCGAAGGGGCGGTGTCGATCGTGAAGCTGACGGGGACGTCGGGTTCTTCGGGTTTCGGGCTACCCGCATCGACCTCACGGTGGCCGGCGTCTGTGGCATCGTCGGAGCAGTCGAGCTGGATCTGCAGGGTGTCGTGGGGATGGCTGTGGTTCACCAAATGTTTGGTCGTCTTGCAGCCGTCGAGGCGCGCCTCGACCCGCAACGTCTCGTCCGGTTTGACGAGGACCACCGCGCCGGAACCGCGGCCGATCTGCGCGTCTCCCGCGAAGAGCGTGGCTTCGGGAGGCGTGGCGGTGACCGTGATCGACCGCGCCTTCGGGGTAGCGATCTCTCGCAGCCGCGCATCTTCGGCGGAGACCTGGACGCGCGCTCCGGGGTTCGTCACCGCCACGGTGAGGGTGCGTGACTCGTAGCCGTCCTTCTCGAGCCGGATCTCGTGCGGGCCGAGGTCGACCTCCAGAGTGTGAGGCGTTCGCTTGCCGAGGACCGACACTCCGTCGAGCACGATCCGGGCGCCGGGCGGGTCGCTCTGCACGGCGATCGTCCCGCGCCCACTCTCGGCGGTCGACCAGGCGAGGGCGGCGGCGATCGCGACGAGGCCCAGCACGACGAGGACGGGCCAGAGGCGCCGAGGTTTCGCCTCGCCCGCGGGTGGGGTGGCGGGTTCCTCGCCGACGACTGGTCCCTTTCGTACCGGCTCTCGAGCCGTGGAGGGTGTGTGCTGGAGCTCCTGTTTCGTCTCACCACCCGCCCCTGCGTCGAGGTCGAGCGAGGGGGTGCCGACACCGACCGCGGTCGTCTGGTGCGGGTCGATGTCGCCCCGGTCTTCGAGGAGCCCGAGCTCGAAATCGAGCGCGTCGTCGAGGGACATCGGCTTGCCGCCCGGCGGCCCCGATTCGCGCGCTGCGCGAAGCTCCTTACGCTCGAGCCCCCCCTGAAAGAGCTCGCTCAGGTACGCTTGCAGGTCGTTGGAGGTCGGGCTGGTGCCGGTGGTGTAGAGGTACTGGAGGATCGCGACCTGGAGCTGGTCGATCGTCCGGTAGCGGTCGTCGGGGTCTTTCGCGAGCGCCTTCGCGACGATGGCGTCGATCTCGTCGGGAATCTCGGCGTTGAAAGTGCTGGGGGGATCAAACTCCGCCTTTCGGACCAGGTCGAGGCTGCCGAGGTCGCTGTCGCCCTCGAAGGGGCGAAAGCCGGTGAGAAGCTCGTAGAGGACCACCCCGACGGAGAAGATGTCGGAGCGGCCGTCGAGCTTCTGCCCGGACGCCTGTTCCGGGCTCATGTAGCAGAACTTGCCCTGGATCCGGCCGGAGATCGTCTTCGAGAGCTTGTCGGCGGCGCGCGCGATCCCGAAGTCGATGAGCTTCACCTCGCCCTCGCGCGAGATGAGGATGTTCGACGGGCTGACGTCGCGGTGGACGATCCCGAGCGACCGGCCTTCCTCGTTCGTCTTTCGGTGGGCGTAGTCGAGCCCTTTGCAGACCTCGCTGGTGATGAAGAGCGCGAGGTCGCACGGGACCGTCTCGCGAGTGACGGCGACGCGCTTGAGGACGTCACGCAGGTCGCGTCCCGCGATGTACTCCATCGCCAGGAAGTATTCGCCTTCCTCTTCCCCCATGTCGAAGACGGGGACGATGTTCCCGTGGACGAGCTGCACGACGATGCGCCCCTCGTCGAGGAACTTCTCGATGAACTCTTCTTCCTCGGCCAGGTGCGGGAGGATCGTCTTGATGATGCAGGATTTCTCGAAGCCGGCTGCACCACGGGTGCGGGCCAGGTAGATCTCTCCCATCCCCCCCTTGGCGATCTTTTCGAGGAGCTCGTAGCGCCCGAGTTTTCGAATCGGCTCCGGCATGGGCGGAGAGTAGCACCTCCCGGGGCTGGGGAGAATGCGGTCGGCGGTTCGCGGTTCGCGGTTGGCGGTTAGCGGTTAGCGGTTAGCGGTTAGCGGTTAGCGGTTAGCGGTTAGCGGTT
>CAYPJU010000190.1:0-2206 GCA_964411125.1 uncultured Bradymonadales bacterium
TTTTAGTGGGCGCAGCTGGGATTGAACCAGCGACCCCATCCGTGTGAGGGATGTGCTCTCCCGCTGAGCTATGCGCCCCAAGGGGACGCGTGTTTAGCAAGATTCGGGAGCAGGGGCAACGGAAATGTGAGGGCTCTGGGGGGCTCGATCGAGGCCGCGGGGACTCGCGGGAGCCATGGAGGGAAAGGGAAAGTGGGATCGGGAATCGGGAATCGGTAAACGAAACAACACCTCTACGCGACACGCTCTGGAAGCCGGTGCGCCGCAGCGTCGTCTGGCGGTTTCGCGGGCGAATCGTAGCGCCGGCTGCGGGCGATAACTGCGCGGGGCCGGCCCGCCAGGCCTCAGAAGCCTTCGAAGTGTTCCATCGCCATGTCGACGAACGCGCGAGTCTTGGGGTCGAGCAACTTGCTGCCTTGAAACACCGCCTGCAGATGCAGGGTGCCGCCCGACCAGTCCGGCAGGACATGCTCGAGGCGCCCCGATTGGAGGTCGTCCCGTACGACGATCTCCGGGAGCACCGCGATGCCGTGGCCTCGGACGCACAGCGGATGCGCGGACGCGGGGTCGTTGACGCGGACCCGCCCGCCGACCGAGACGGTCTCTTCGCTCGCGCCGCGGGTCAGCCGCCACTGGTCACCGCGGGCGAGGCGCTCGGTTCCGAGCAAGATGCAGGGATGGTCCTTCAAATCGGAGGGGCGTTCGGGTCGTCCCCGGCTCTCGAGGTAGTCGGGGGCGGCACACAGGATGGCATCGACGGTGCGCAGCACGCGGGTCATCAGGGTCGAGTCCTGCATCGGGCCGGCGCGGAGGGCGACGTCGAACCCCTCGGCGACGAGGTCGACGGTCCGCGCGTCCGCGCGAAATTCGATGGAGGTTTCAGGGTAGGCTCGCAGGTATCGATCGATCAGGCCGCCCATGTCGAGGGCCGCTACGTTGGCGATCGACGTGATGCGCAAGGTTCCGCGCGGTTCGTCGAGCGCTCGTTCGGCGACTCGCTCGGCGCGGAGCAGCGCGTCGATCCCGATCTTCGCTTCCCCGTAGAAACGCTCGCCGATGTCGGTCGTGCTGATCTGGCGGGTCGTGCGGTTCAGTAGCCGGACCCCTAGCCGCTCTTCGAGCTCCGCGACCTTGCGGCTGATCGTCGATTTGGCGACCCCGAGATGGCGGCCGGCGGCCGCGAAACCGTCGTGCTCGACGACGGCGACGAAGACGTTGATGTGGTCGAAGTTGGACATCGTTCTGATTATGGAACGATAAGTCTCGATATCAACCATTAACTGGTCATTCGGAACGCATAGAATGGAGTCACTGACAGAAACCAAAGCGGAGCAAGGACGATGGGAATCAACGGAACGAGAAAACAGACGGTGCACCTTCAGGGGAAGGGGCTGGAACGCTCGGGGCTGAACGTCGCGGTCGTGGGAGGCACGAGCGGGATTGGCCGCGCCATCGCGCGGGAACTTGCGGGGAGCGGCGCGAACGTCACCGTGGTGGGGCGTACGTTCCGGGACGCCGACCACCCGAACATCCAATTCATGAGTGCCGACCTCAGCCTGGTCTCCGAGGGGAGACGGGTAGCGTCGTCGCTGGCGGCCGAGGAGCTCGACATCCTGGTCTTCACCACGGGGATCTTCAGTGCGCCCCAACGGCAGGTGAGCGAGGAGGGGATCGAGCTCGACCTCGCCGTCAGCTACATGAGCCGGTTCGTCATCCTCCGCGAGCTCGCGGACCGCCTGGGGCAGGCGCGGAACCGGCGGCCGCGCGTGTTCGTGATGGGGTTTCCGGGGACGGGCCAGGCGGGGGTGCCCGAGGATCTCAACGCAGAACGGGAGTATCAGCAGATGGCAGCCCACATGAACACGGTCGCCGCGAACGAAGCGCTCGTGGTCGATGCCGCGCGTCGCTACGAGGGGCTCGGGGTCTTCGGGCTCAACCCGGGTCTCATTCAGACGGACATACGAGCGAACTTCCTCGGTGGGACGAAGAGCGTGCGGTTCAGGGTCGTCGAATGGCTGATCGGCTTGATGACTCCGACCGCCGAGCAATACGCGTCGCGCATCGTCCCGGTGCTGCTCGACGAGGCGTTGGAGAACGAGTCGGGCTTCCACTTCAACAAGAAAGGCGAGCCGATCGAGCCGAGCGCGGTAATGACGGCGGAGCGCGCGGCGGCGTTCATCGAGGCTTCCGAGCATCTGGTGCGCGT
>CAYPJU010000191.1:0-2131 GCA_964411125.1 uncultured Bradymonadales bacterium
TTCCAGACCCTGATCTGCGACCACGACCAGTCCGAGGCGGTGATGCGCGACCCGCGCATCCGCGGCATCACGCTGACCGGCAGCGTCCCCGCCGGACGCGTCATCGGGAAGACGGCCGGCGAGACGCTCAAGCCGTCGGTGCTCGAGCTCGGCGGCTCCGATCCGTTCATCGTGTTGGACGATGCCAACATCGACGACGCCGTCGACGGCGCGATCATCGGCCGCACGCAGAACAACGGGCAGAGCTGCATCGCCGCCAAGCGCTTCATCGTGCACGCCGACGTCGCCGACGAGTTCACCGAGAAGTTCGTGGCCCGCATGGAAGCGCTCGTCGTGGGCGACCCGATGGACCCCGACACCGACATCGGCCCGATGGCCCGTGGAGACCTTCGCGCCGAGCTGCATGATCAGGTCGAACGTGCGCTCGAGGACGGCGCCGAGCTCCTGTGCGGCGGTGAGATTCCGAAAGGGAAGGGCTTCTTCTACCCGCCGACCGTCCTCGGCAACGTCGGCCGCGAAAACCCCGCGAACCGCGAGGAGACCTTCGGTCCCGTCGCGTCGATCTCGGTCGTCGACTCCGTCGACGAAGCGATCGAGTGGGCCAACGACTCCGACTTCGGCCTCGGCGCAACGCTCTGGACCAAACGCGAAGACGTCGGGGGCCTCGTCGCCCGCATCGACGCCGGACACGTCGCCGTGAACGGCATCGTGAAGAGCGACCCCCGCCTGCCGTTCGGAGGCATCAAGGACTCTGGCTACGGACGCGAACTGTCGCGGCATGGAATCTTAGAGTTCGTGAACCGAAAGACGGTGTGGATTCGTTGAGGCAAGGCCCGCGGCGACGGAGCGCCGCGCCAAGGAGCGTCACTGCGCCGCGACACGAGCGTCATGAATCCGCAACTTCGCCCCGCCGCGACCAAGACTCGACAACCACCCGGCGATCCACTACACCTCGTCTCCCTTTCCTCGGGCTCTGGGATGGCGAAATACGTACAGTTCGCGCTCATCGTGCTCGTCTGCATCGTCGCCGATCAGTGGACGAAGCAGGTCGCCTCGTCGCGCCTCGCCGCGTCTCACAGTGATTTCGATCATCCGTTGGTCCTCACCGTGTCGCCCGACGACGAGGGCGAGACCGTCCTCGAGTTCATCGGCGGAGAGTTCGAAAAGAACACCGAATCGGAGGTGAAGGGGATCGTCGCCCGCTACGTCGAGAACCCTGACGGCAAGCGACTCGTCCCCAACCACGTATTGAAGAGCGGCGACGTCGTTCATGTGACCTACCGCAAGGTAATCGTCGTCCCCGGGTACTTCGAGTTCGAGTACACCCGAAACCCCGGCGCCGCGTTCGGGATCCTCTCGAAGGCCGATTCGCCGCTCCGAAAGCCCTTCTTCGTCCTGGTGAGTCTCATCGCCGTGGTCGTGATCGCGATGATGCTCCGGGGCGTCACGCGCAAACAGCAACTGACCATCTGGGCGCTCTCGCTGATCGCGGGTGGTGCCATCGGCAACCTCATCGACCGCGTGGCGTACGGCTGGGTCATCGACTTCATCGTCTGGAAGTACACCGACGAGTGGCGCTGGCCGACGTTCAACATCGCCGACGCGTTCATCAGCGTCGGGGTCGCGCTTCTGGTCCTCGACATGATTGTCGACGCCGCGCGTTCCGGGAAACAGATGGGGCCCGAGATTACGATCGACTCCACCGGAGACGACGCCTCGTGATCTTCAGCCGTGTCAGCATCGAGGGCCTCGCCCACATCGACGCGCCCGAACGGGTGCGGTCCGACGAGCTCGAGATGCAGTTCGAGGAGACGTTGGGCCGCCTCAACCACAAGCCGGGGTTGGTGGAGACCCTGACCGGCGTCGTGGAACGAAGGTTCTTTCCCGCGGACGTGCAGCCGAGCGCAGCCGCAACCCTGGCCGCCCGTCGTGTGATCGAAGAGTCCGGCGTCGACCCCGGCCGGATCGGCATCGTCGTCAACACGTCGGTCTCCAAGGACTTCATCGAGCCGTCGATCGCCAGCACCGTCCACGGCAACCTCGGCCTGCGTCCCGACTGCCTCAACTTCGATGTCGGCAACGCGTGCCTCGCGTTCCTCAACGCGATGGAGATCATCGCGAACATGATCGA
>CAYPJU010000192.1:0-2042 GCA_964411125.1 uncultured Bradymonadales bacterium
TGCGGCAAGATGCCGCACCACCGAAGTGCGGCAAGATGCCGCACCACCGAAGTGCGGCGGGATGCCGCACCACCGAAGTGCGGCAAGATGCCGCACCGCTGGTCTGGGTCGGGCGAGGCGCCCGCCCACCGATGATCACACCTTGAGGCGCAACGCGTTCTCGTGGGCGATGAACAGCGCGGGGAGGCGGCCGGGCTGCTCGCCGTCGACGTCGAGGAGGACGGGGGCCGATTCCAGCGCCCGGACCGAGACGGTGCGGGCCTCGCGACGCGAGACCTCCGACATCGAGAGGTGCTCCCCCTGGTAGATGTGTTTCATGAGGGTCGCGCTCCCCCACTTCGACAGGTCTTCCAGGAAGACGACCTCGAACTTCCCGTCGTCGAGCTCGGCGTCGGGGGCGACGTGCATGCCGCCGCCGAAGTACTTGCCGTTGCAGACCGTCACCATGAAGTAGTCGCGACGTACCGGCGCCTCGTCGTCGACGACGACCTCGAGCGGGCGGTTCTTCCAGGCGAGCCAGGCGACGCTGCTGGCGATGCGGAACGAGAGTCCGCCGCCGAGCCCCTTCCACATGTTGTTGACCGCTTTGTCGACCTCGCCCGAAAACCCGGCGCTGGCGATGTTGATGAAGAAGCGGTTCGCCGGTTTGCCGTCGTGGTCGACGTAGACGAGCTGTCCGACGTCGCAAGGGCGCGTGTCCGGCCCGCCCAGGCGCTCGACGTTTTCGCTGAGCGTCCCCATGATTCCGGCGGTGCGACGAAAATCCCCGCCGGTCCCCATCGGCAAGATGCCGAGGACGGCGTCTGGGTTGATCGGCTCGACGCCGGCTGAAGCCGTGGGCACGAAGTGGCCGTCCTCGCGCTCGAACTCTTCGGCTGCGTCGACCTTCTCGAAGAAGCCGTTGGTGACTTCGTTGATCGTGCCGTCGCCGCCAATCGCGACGACCATCTCCCAGCCGTTCTTCAGCGCTTCACGCGCCAATAGAGTCGCGTGGTTGGGACCCTCGGTGAAGGCGTAGTCGAGCTCGGGGAGCTGCGCTCGTAGCAGGCGCTCGATGTGGGCCCACTCGCGCTCGACCTGTCCCGCCCCTGCACGAGGGTTCGCGACGACGAAGGTGCGCAGTAGTTTGTGGTCGGTCATGGCTCGTCCGATTCGGTCGCGCGCAGCACGAGTTCGAGGAGGTCGATCGCCTCGCCGCCGACCCGCCGGAACGCCTTCTTGCAGGTAGCGGACGCCGACACCACGGTGCCGCCTCCCTCACGCTCGTTCTGCTCCATACGGCTCTTCGCACACTGCTTCGACGCCGTCGGGGCGACGACGTGGTAGTGGCTCGGGCCCCCGCAGCACGGGGCATCGTCTCCGCAGGTCGAAAACTCCGGCAGCGGTCCATCCGCCAGCGCCGCGAGGACCGCGCGAGTTTCTCCGCCGAGGTCGAGGTGCCGCGTGACGAAGCACGAGTCGTGGAGCCGAAGCTCATCCGCGGGCAGCGGCGATGCGATCGGTAGCTCCTTGCGATGCTCGGCGAGCCACTCGACGAGATGCACGACGCGCAGCGGACTCTCTTCGCCAAAGCTTCCGCCGGGGCGGTGCAGTGCAGCCATCGCGGCGCAGTCCGTCAGCACCATCTCGGCGCCGGCGAGCTTGAACTCGAGGCCCTGCCGGTAACGGTCGTACGCATCCCGGTCTCCCGCCGACAGCAGCGGAAACCCGCAGCAGGCATGCCCCTCACCGCCGTCGCGGGTGTGCAGCCGGGCCTTGCGTCCCACGACCTTCTCGATGAGCCGACCGGTGCGCGCGATCAGCTCGGGGTAGTGATGGCGCGTTTCGCAGTCGGGCATGAAGACGAGCGTCGACGTGGGGTCGAAGACCTCGTCGAGGTCGGTGCTCACCTGCGAGAGGGGAGGCGACTCCGGGTGCGGCGAATTCTCTTCGAGGAAGAAGTCGACGAACCCGCGGAGCACGGCCGGGACGTGGCCCGCTTCGCGCATCAGATTGCGCGCTTCCCACATCGCCTCGGGGACGTCGTTGTCGTGCTTGCACCA
>CAYPJU010000193.1:0-2041 GCA_964411125.1 uncultured Bradymonadales bacterium
CAGGGGATTCTCCCCTGGACCCCGAAGTTTTTTTCACGGCTCGGTCGGGAACCCGTCGTCGAACATCCGACCGTCGTTGCGGATCTCCGCCGAAGGCCAGTCGATGTCCGCGACGTACCAGAACTGGTCGTGCATCAGCCGCTGACGACGGTACTCCGCCTTCAGGATGCCGCCGACGAAGACGCGCACCGTCGCGTAGCTGATCCCGTACGCGTGGTCGGAGAAGTAGTGGACGCCGATCGCGTAGGTCCAGTTGTTGCGCGGGTTGTTCAGGTTGATGTTCTCCGGGCCCCAGCCGTCGACGTCGTCGATGTCGAGCGACGGGTCGTCCTGGCAGCCGGGGCGGTCCGGATCGCGCTCACAGTCCACCGAGGTCACGCCTTCGGGACGCCGATCCCCCCAGTCGGGCAGGAGGTTCTGCCAGAAACAGTCCCAGGGGTCGTCGTTCCAGGCCGCGCCGGGAGCGTTCGGGTTCAAGAGGTGGAGGTCGACGTCGGTGCCCGAGGCGTCGAGCTGGTTCGGATCGTTGGGGGTATCCCAGACGAGCTGGATGTGGATGTCCTCGTTGGAGATGGCGCGGATCGTGACCCGTGCCGGCTGGCACGCAGGCACCTCCTCGCTGTCGATGACGTCGAGCTCGACGACGTACTCACCGGACAGATCGAGGTAGAGCTCCTGCGGGATGCTCCCCGACCCGTTGCTGAGCGCGGCGGCGCTGTCGGTCGGTCGGCGGATCAAGGTCCACTGGTACTCGTCGATGATCTTGCCGTCGTAGGCGCGGCTGTCCTCCGCGGTCAGCCGGATGCGGTCGAGCGGAAGCGCGTCGATCGAGGCCGTGGGGTTTGCGACCACTTCCCCGAAGCTCGGGTGTTCGGCATGGATGATCGGCGTCGGGCACACGCCCAGCGCTCCGGTGCCGCGCAGCTCGAGCTCGTGGAGCGGACGGAACTCGTCGTTCGATTCGATGTCGAGGGTGCCGCGGAACTCGCCGGCCGATTCGGGCTGGAAGTCGAGGAAGATCGAGACCGACTCGCCGACGCCGAGCGTCATCGAGTCGAACTCGGGCTCACGCGCCCAGCCGAACTCGTCGTCGCCACGCAGCGATCCGAGCGAGAAGGTCGTCTCGGCGTTCGAGCTGCAGTTCCGGATCTCGACCGTGCGGGTCGCCGACTCGCCCTGTTCGACCTCGCCGAAATCGACGGATTCGGCGGGGAGCGTCTCGAGGCACGGGAACTTCGCGTTCGCGTAGAGCTCGATCACGGTCTCGGGCTCGTCCGGGTCGTTCGACCCGATCATCAGCGTGCCACGCGCCTCCTCGGTGTCGAGCGCCTCGTACTCGAGCGCGATCAGGACGGACGAGCTTCGCTCGGTCTCGTCGGGAGGATCGATGCGGTCGACGAACGAGAGCGTGAAGTCTCCCTCGAGCTTCCACTCGTTGTACTTGAGCGTCGCGCGGCCGACGTTCTGAATCTCCGCGGTCACGAGCTTGCGTTCTCCCACGGCGACGTCGCCGAAGAAGACCCGTTCGGGTGCCTCGATGTCCGGCACGCCGTCGAACTCGTACTCCCCGAACGTCGTGGGCCCAAAGAAGTCGGTCTCTTCGACCGGGGTCTCGCAGCCTTTGCACGCGCTGAGCGTGACGAGCGCCAGCATCATGGCGAGGATCGCGCCGGACCGAAGGGCTCGAGAACGTGACCGCATGGGCTGAACTCCGCTGCAGGGGAAGGCAAGGTTAGTGTAGCTCACGAAAGTTCCTTTGGCGAAGAACTCGAGACGAGGTCGACTTTGTTTCGCCGACCGTCTTGAAACGTAACGTGACGGAGGTAGAGCAGATCACGTGCCAACGGGCGGTCGCGGATGCGAATCGGCGCGCGGCCGCGACGCCCGGGCCCCGTACGGTGCGTGCGAACGCCGACACCGAGGCACGGAGCATCAGATATCTGAGGGGGGACGACTCTGGTGTCGTGCTACCGCGGTGCCGGAGCAGGGTTGCTCCATGGCCGCATCCGTGGCGCGGCGACGGAGCGCCGCGGTCCACGCG
>CAYPJU010000194.1:0-1891 GCA_964411125.1 uncultured Bradymonadales bacterium
CACCCCCTGAACGCCGATCCCAACCCCCAGGATTTGCAGCAACCCCTGCGCAGCACGCCCCGAGATGTTGAACGCCGGCCCGGATACCGCCGTGACCTCTACGACGATTGGCTTTTCGCCCTCGAAGTCTTCTTCGAAATCGAGGGAGCCGGGCTCTACCTGTACCGCGAACAATTTTTCCGGAAACTCGGCGCAGCGCATCGCAGAATGAATCTTCGAGATGACGCTGATCGACGTGAACGTCAGCACTCCGGCTCCGAGTGCGGATCCGAGCCCTGACGAAATCAGGTTCGCATAATCCAGCGCGGCATCGTCATAGGCTCGCACGACGTTGCAAGCCGGGCGTCCGCACGTTGCGATCGCTTCGCTCAGATTCTCGGCTGTAGTTTCCTGCGGAACCTCGAGCGAGAAGCACGCCGCGAGAGAGGTCAGCGCTGCCGGCGCGCTGTGCGGGACGAGACCGGTGGGTTCCGCTGCGACTTGTCTGCGCCACTGTTCCATCAAGGCAGACGTAGTCGACAACTCATCGTCCGTCAGACTCGAACGAAGCCTGGCGAGGGATGTCGGGTTTTCGTCCGACAGAGTCAGGTAGTAGGAAATCAGACGACCGATCACCTCGGCGTCGTCCGACTGAACCTTCAGGATTCCGTCTTCGAGCCCGATGAGGGAGTCGGCCTCCGTCGCCGTCAGACCCACCGACGTCAGACCCTCCGACGCCTCCCTCTCCAGCTCATCCATCAACTGTTGCGTCCGGCTCAGTTCGGTGGCGGCCAGCGGTCGGACCTCGAATTCGAATGGTTCACACGACTCCTCGCCGTTGGTGATCTGGAGTGTGAGCGTTCCTCCCTCTCGCGGCTCGGGCGGCAGCGGAACGCTGAAGAACGTCCCACCATCGTCTTTGAACACCGTCGCCAGCATCGGCAAGTCGACGTCCCGATGAGTCACCCGAATCGCAATCTCCTCCAGGTCTGGAACGGCCCCCGACAGCTCCACGCGATCAAACACGTCACCCACCGTTGCGGAGGGCGAGATGTCGCACTGCATCGTCGTCGGGAAGACCCGTTGGAAGTCCTCCTCACTGTCGGTGGGTTCCAGGCGGTCGGGATCGCCCCCGTCCCTCTTGCAGCCGGCCGCGCACAGCAGCAGGACCAGCACCCACGAAATCTTCTTGCGCATGCTCCCCTCAACGCCAGAGTGTATGTTTCGAAAGTAGGTTCAGTAGGCCAAGGCCGCCCGAGAAAGAGAAATCGCCCACGATCGGTGAGGTCCTCGCACACCGGCTCGCCGTTCCGACTTTTCTCTTCGTGGTGATCGCCACGGCCCCCGCGTTCGAGTCGGATGTGAGTCCTTGGATCATTGGACCGATCTGGCTGATCGCGTTCCTTGGCCTGATCGTCGAGTACTTGCTCCCAACACTGCTCGATTTCCCCCACTACGGTCCCGGCGCCCATCGCGTCCGGATCGCACTCCTCGCCGTCTCCGCCGTATTCGTCGGCCTCGCCGCCACCACCCCGTGGCTCGCCATCAATCGGCAGGTATCTGACGCCCAGGCGCGCCTTCTGCGCCAACTTTGTGATGGAACGCTCGATGCCGACGACCCCCTGTTCGACGAGCGCTCCCCGACAGCCGGTGAAGTGGCGGCGGCGTGGGAGAGCCTGGGCCCAAGCCGCCACCCGGTTAGGTGCGAGAGGCTCCATTCCGAGCCTCCCGCTCGCTTTCTTCCGAGACCCCATGAGGAAGGGCAGCCACATTACGGCAAGCCGAATTGGTACTGTGGCGGTCTACTCGGCCGGAACTCGTGCATCGAGATGCTCAATGACAACCAGCTCAAGCTGCGCGCCTACGATCCTTGAACACCAGCCGAAGGCGACACGTGTGGACCTGCCGCCTG
>CAYPJU010000195.1:0-1689 GCA_964411125.1 uncultured Bradymonadales bacterium
CCGTACCGGAACGAGTCGCGTCGAATGCTCGTCAGGAGACCCCGCAGCTCCCGTCGCAGGCGGACGTTCGACCCGGGGCCCACGACCGCTCGCTGCGACCAGAACCTCGGCTCGAGGACGCTCCGCAGGTGCTCCCGTGGTACGGGGCTCGTGGCCCACCGCTTGAGCTGCGCGAGCGCGACGACCCATCGCGCCACGGACTGCACCGCCACCGACTCGAGGTGCTGAGACCGCGTCGGGATGTCCGCGAAGTCGAGCTCCCGGTGCCAGATCGCGAACACCTCGGGCCGCCCCGGCACCAGAATCGCCACGTCGTCGAGCGCCCGCGCCGCGGCTTCGCCCGTCAGCCCATTTTCCGCAAGCCACGCCCGGATCGACCCCACCGTCGCCCGCGCCTCCCCACGCCGCGTCGCCGCCCGCCGCACCGTCACCCCCTCGGGGACTTCACTCCACCCGGCGATGTCGCGACTCTGCAGAGCACGCGACACCGAGTGCCCCCACGCCGGAGCCTCGGGCGCCCACCTCACCGGCACCCCGGCGCGTGCACCCATCCACTCGATGCAGAACCGTTCCCACCGCGACGCCTCGACGATGCTCGTCGCGTCGACCGACGCAACCCCCGGCACGCGTTCCATGACCGCGGTCAGTGACTCCTCTAACGACCCACGCAGCTCGACCGTCGGAAGCACCACCCGATACTCCGCCCGCGGATGAAGCTCGGGCGGCTGACCAGAACGCACCACCCTCAGATTGATCCCCTTCATGACTGCTCGCTCACTTCGCTGAATGACTGTCCCCTGGCGAGGCCCTCGTTCACCGAAGGCTAAGACACGTCGGCTTCTGAGACCACATCGGATCGCAACCAGGAAACTACTGGCGGAAGTTTTCTACAGCGGCGGGCACGAAGCGTGCCGCGTCGCTCAGGAAGAGTAGGGCGGGCAGCGTGTTCGAGGGCCCAGGCCAGGGTTCATCGCGCTGAAGTTGCGTGGTTCGACGTGTTTGGGGAGATTGCGGCGGAATTTCTCGCTGTTCAACCACCCCGTCTCCGCGATAACTTTCGGGTTCAACCAAAACCAAGGGGACCCAGATGAAACGCACGATTGCGACCGCCATGGTCATGTCCGCGATGTTGTCGTCCAACGCGCTTGCGCAAGAACCGCCGGCCACGTCGGCTCCACCTCCGACACCCACCTTCCCGACGCCGACTGACCTCAAGCCGATCGAGACCGACCTCAAGACCATCAAGAAGAAGCTGGAGGAGATCGATAACCAGTCGAAGATCGCGGAGGTTTCGGAGACGCTCACAGAACTGAAAACGCAAGTCGAAGAAGCCGAAGAAAAGGACGACGAACTTCGCCAGAAGCTCAAGGAGCTGCAAGATGAGCGGGCACAGGACCTGCGGTTGTTCGGCATCGGATTCGGGGGAAGTGCAACCCTGATCTATGTCCCCGCCGAAGAGGACGGCTCAGGCGACGATGCGGTCGAGGAGTCCCCGCAGTCGCTCTCGGCCCACTTCATGCCCTACGTCTCCTTCACGCCAGAGTACTGGGGCGGCAGGAACCCGCAGCAAGACCTCTACTGCTCCAAGAGGTATTTTGGCGTGGACGTCGCCGATGCGCAGAAGGCAGCCGGTGAGTTGGCGAAGAAGCAGAGCGCCGAGAAGCTGGCGCTTCTCATCAACAACGCACG
>CAYPJU010000196.1:0-1682 GCA_964411125.1 uncultured Bradymonadales bacterium
CCGCGCCGAACGGCGGTCTCCCGCGCGAGCTTCGAGACGTCGATGACGGCCTCGAACTTGCCGAGCAGTCCCTTGATGCCCGACAGCAGGCGCAGATACATCAGCGCGTCGCGCGGCGGGGTCATCCCCATCATCGACGGGTTCTTCAGGATGAAGCTCTTCCCGTCGAAAGCCGGCATCCACCCGGCGTACTCGAATGGCCCCTGCTCGACGAAGGGGGCGAGGATGATCTCGTGGTACTCGGTGATGAGGTCGGGATCGACCTTCGTGGTGTCGAAGGTCTCGCCGCCGAACCCGAGCTCCTGGTAGATCTCTAGCGCTCGCTCGGGCTCGTCGTCCCACGTCGTCATGACGATCTCGAGCATCGCGTCGGCGAAGCGGGGGTCGTAGTCCTTCACGCACCCGAAATCGAGCAGGACGAGCGTCCCGTCGTCGGCGATGAGGAAGTTTCCGGGGTGGGGGTCGGCGTGCAGCGCGCACAGCTCGTGGAACATGTAGACGAAGATGCCGAGCCAACGCTCCAGCATGTCGTTGCGAGCCTGCGGCTCCATCTCCGCGAGCGCGACGTCGAGCTTCGTCCCCTCGCAGAACTCCATGACGAGGACGGTCTTGCGCGTCCATTCGGGGAACGGCCGCGGCACGCGGATGTCGTCGCGATCGGCGAACAGCTCGTGGAAGCGCGCGAGGTTTGCGGCTTCCTGCTCGTAGTCCGCCTCGGTCATCAAGACTTCGTGAATCTCGGCGAAGTAGTTGTCGAGTTGGTCTTTCGCGACGAACGGCCGGCCCCAGACGAGCATCGACTTGAGCGTTTCGAGGTCCGATTTGAGCGCATCGGTGACCCCGGGGTACTGCACCTTCACCGCGACGTCTTCGCCGGTCGTCAGCGTCGCGCGGTGCACCTGGCCGATCGAGGCGGCGCCGACGGGGTCGGGCTCGAAGTGCGAGAAGACCATCTCCATCGGCCGGTCGAGCGCCGTCTCGATCTGGTCTTTGATCGTCGTCCAGGTCATCGGCGGCGCGTCGCGCTGCAGGGACGCGAGGCCCTCGGCGAACTCGGGCGGCAACATCTCGGGGTCTGCCGAGATCATCTGCCCGACCTTCATCGACGCGCCCTTTAGCTGCCCCAGCACCGACGCCATGCGGTCGGCGTTCTTGCGGTAGGTCTCCTTGAGGCGCTCGTCCTCGTCGCCGCCGCCGGTCACGAAGCTCTTCAGCTTGCCGGCGAAGCTCGACGCCGCGACGCCCGCGCCGACGGAACCGAGCCGCAGCACCCGCTCCATCTTCGATGACGAGACCCGCTCGCCCTTCTCCCCCGCCAATTTTTCCCAGTCTTTCTTTGCCACGGGCGCACTCTATCGGGTTCGAAAGGCGCTGCATAGCGCTGTAGGCGGGATCGAGGTGGTTCGGACGGTAAGATGGTGGCACGGCATCCTGCCGGGCACGCGATTTGGTGGCACGGCATCCCTGCCGTGCTCTGGGTCGGGCGAGGACGAGGGTGTCGTTCTAGCTGAACACCGTGGGGCTTTGCCCCACACCCCACCAAGGATTGCATCCTTGGAACCGCGGATTTCCTCACGTTAACTTCGTAACGTGTTGATTTCGTTGACTGTGAGTTGTGGGGCTCGAGGAAGAAAACTTTGGGGTCCAGGGGAGAATCCCCTGGTGGGTTTGGGCGAAGCCCA
>CAYPJU010000197.1:0-1604 GCA_964411125.1 uncultured Bradymonadales bacterium
GACGCGCTCGGTGAGATGCGCGACCAGGTCTCGATCCACCCCGTGCCCGACGGCGCCCACCGCCTGCTCGCCGCGATTTACCTGGCGAACGGGCACCCGAACTGGGCGCACTGGATCATGAAGAAGCACATCGACGAGGCGGGCCCGACGTGGGCGACGCTGCGCGATTGGGGGACGGCGTTTCCGCTCGACTACATGGACCTGTCGCACGAGTACGGGACGCGCCACCACGTCTCGCCGTTCCTCGTACAGGCGATCATCCGCCAGGAGAGCGGCTTCCGTCCCCGCGTCGCGAGCTGGGCGGGCGCTGTCGGCCTGATGCAGTTGATGCCACGCACCGGCGCCTTCGTTGCGCGCTACCTGCCCGAGCCGACGAAGGTTCGTCGCAGCGACCTGAAGGATCCGCGCAAGAACGTCGAGCTCGGCTCGATGTACATTCGGCTGCACACGGCGCAGGCCCACGACAACATCCCCCTCGCCCTCGCGGCCTACAACGCGGGTGGCGCGCCGCTCGAGTCGTGGATCGACCGCTACGGCGACCGCGAGCTCGACGCGTTCGTCGAGTCGATCACGTACAAGGAGGCGCGTGGCTACGTGCGCAAAGTCTTCACGAGCTACGTCACCTACAGCGCCCTATACGGCGGCGAGCTGCCCGACGTGTCGTTCGACGTGCCGAAAAAGCTGCGGAAGTTCGGCGACGTGCCGGAGCGCAAGAAGACCACCGCTTCGGAACCGGTCTCGATGCGATAGGCATGGTTCCTTCGGCTCAGCCGAAGCGCTTCTCGATCATGTCGAGCATGGTTGGCGGCGGGTCTGGCCCGACGCCCCCAGGCTGGTGCGACTGCGAGTGCCGGGCGAGGCGGCGTGTGCCGCGTGAGTTCCGACTGGCAGCCTGACCTCCCTACACACCCCGTCATCGCCCTCCGCCCGACCCCGCGGCATCTCTCTGACTCGGCCACACTCGAACTCCGCCCCCAAACGTCCTTTCGAAGCCGCTCCGCAGTCCGTCCCCGGATCTTACGGGAAGCCGCCCTCGGTCGAACGGTCAACGCTTCGCGCTCTTTTTTGGTTCCAGTGTCAGAAAAGCTGCCCTATGAGCGGATCTGCGATGGGTTCCTGGCTGTTAACCATTAAAATTCATCGGCTTACGATGTCGTCTAACCCTCATCTCATCTCGTCACTCCCTCCGGCCCGTCCGGCCCGGCCCGCATCTCGTCACTCTTGTGACCGGAATTACATCTTGCCCCCCCCCCCGTGCCTTTTGCTAATCACAACTTGAGCTGCGAGGGAAGCCTGGGCGAATCACCCAGAGGCTTACGCTCCAAGGGGCCGTCCTGCGGTTCTTCAGCAATACGAACACGGAGGGATCATGAGACAATTATTCTTCGCGGCCGTCGTCTGCGTGACGCTGACGATAGCGAACGCATCGGCGTTAGCGACTTCATACAATAGCTTGCTGCCGGAGTTGGAGGTGCGGACCTCCGAACGAGGACCTGAGCTGCGACTCCACCTTACCTACGACTCGCGCGCACTATCGTCAGATACCGATGGGAAGATCGCGATCTATTGGGCTGACCCACGAGAGCCCGATGCGAATCGCGCTG